>JAQAJJ010000007.1 GCA_028278675.1 Candidatus Azophilus lithoversatilis | reverse complement strand
CTGACAGGTCGCGGGATCAACACGTTCGAACTGGACGGCCTGGAGGCGGATGAGCGCATGCTGTCGAGCTTCGACGTGGGGGAGATCGCCATTGAGGCGCTCCTGTTCCAGACCGGCTACCTCACCATCGAGGAGTCGGCCTTCTTGGCTGGCGAGACCCACTATCGGCTCGGCTATCCGAACCGGGAAGTCCGCCAAAGCCTGAACAAGGCGCTGCTCCGCCACCTTGCCGGGGGCGGCGAGAATCGGGCCTTGACGGGAGCGCGGCTCTACCAGCACTTTCTCGCCGATGACTGGGCAGGGGTCGAAGCGGTTTTCCGCTCCATGTTCACGGGCATCCCGTCGGATTGGCACCGGCGCAACGACATCGCCCGGTTCGAGGGCTACTACGCCAGCGTCTTCTACGCCGCCTTGGCAGCGCTGGGGATGGACCTGACCGTCGAGGACGCCTCGTCGGCGGGTCGGCTGGACTTGGCGATGCGCTTCAACGGGCGGGTGTACCTCTTCGAGTTCAAGGTGGTGGAGCGCGCTGGGGAGGGTGCCGCCCTGCGGCAGTTGGCGGAGAAGGGCTGCGCCGACAAGTACCGCCACCTCGGCCAGCCGATCCACTTGATCGGCATCGAGTTCAGCGAGGGCAGGCGCAACATCAGCAGCTTTGAGGCGACCGAAGCCTAAACATCAGCTCGCTCGAGCACGGCGGACTCGGCCCGCCTGCCAGCCAGCACCGGCGGCGCGCCGCCGCTGGTGCAATCGAGGGCGCGAACCGAAGGTTCGTTATGCCCTCGCCCCGTCAAAATGAGAATAGCTGCCACCTCAGCTTCTACAACAGTCCCTGCGCAGTGAACAGGGCCTCTGCTTGGGTGCACAGGTCGCCGTCGAAGTTGTTAAGGAAACGGACGACGTCAGCAGACGGGTTGCGGCGGGGACTCAGGGCGTCGAGGTCAATGAGGTGGACCCGACCTTCATGGATTAGGAAATTGCTGGCCTTGGTGTCGCCGTGGCCGAGTTCGGCGGACTTGAGCTGCTCAAAGAGCGTGGCGACCTGCTCCAAACGTCCCGGAGGCCAACCTTGCGCGAGCGCCTCCGTGCCCAAGTCGAGACCGCCCTTGTCTTCCATGACCAAGTAGCACCGGCCGGTCAACGGACCCCAGCGGCGCTCGATGAGGGCCAGCGGCGCGGCCGTGGGAATCATAAGCAATCCGAGCCGGTGCCCGTTGCGCCAAGCGATCAGTGCTCGGCGCTTGAACCAGCGGCGAAACCGGTGGCTTGGGCTCTTGATGTTGTAGCGCTTGACGACGACGGGCGAACCGTCGAGCTTAAGCCGGAAGACGGTGGCCGAGTTGCCGTCCTTGATGATTTGCGCACCCTCCAGGCCAGCTTCGGGATCCTGCGCGAAAGCCTCCGCCAAAGTCACCGCGTCGCTGCGCCAATTCCGCTTGACCAGGCATCGCCGCCGCCAACTCGCGCTCGCGTGGAACTCGGTGCAGGGGCGTTCGGTCTTGGCCAGATAGCGCCGCACCCGCCGCCGCCGTGCCGCCGCCACCAGCCGCATTGCCTTCGGCAGCCGGTCCGCATCCGCCGCCCAACCGCGACTGTCGGCGTAGCCCGTCAGCACCTTCTCCACCCAGCGCGGCGATGCCGGGGGATGCTGCGCAAGAAACTCCGCCACCGCCTTGAGCTCGGCGGCTTCGCCGCGACGCCAGAGGCGGCCCACGCCGTCCCCATCGACGACCAACAGCTTGCCGGCGCTGTGAATGAAGTTGCCCAGGTGCGGATCCCGATGAACCAGCCCCAGCTCATGCAGGCGGGCGAGCAGGCGCAGCGCCATCATCGCTCCATCGGCGTCCCCCGCCGCCAAGGGCCGCGCATCGGGCAGGTAGTCGAACAGCAGCGCCCGCCCGCTCCCCGCTGCCTCCGCTTCACCAAGCAACCCAGGCGTTGGCGTGCCGCTCTCCAGGAGCCGTTCGATTCCCCGACGTTCCCGCGCGCAGTAGCGTTCCGCGCCCGCCCCGATGAACAGCTTCACCACCAGATCGCGGCCTCGCCAGTGGCCAAGCACCGTCAGCCTGCGTCCCGGCAGCAGGCGGAAGATGCGACTGATCCGGCAGGGTTCGCCATCCAAGGCGATGCTGAACGGAACCTCGACATCCCTACCGAGACGCACGAGGTCGTCCGCCTTGAGGGTCAAGAGCGCCGCCCTGCGCCCAGTCCCTGTCCACGGGCCTTACGGCGCAACGCTTCGGCCCGACGAGCCACAGCCCGCCAGAATCGTCCGTGGTCGGCGAAGGACTCTCGCAAGGGCCGTCCAGTGTAGATGCGCAGAAACCGCAGGCTGGAGCTGGCCGGCAGATTAAGGTCCAAAGTCGAGAACAGCAGGGCCGCCAAATCCCGCTTTCTCCAGTAGGCGGAGAGCTTGGGCTGCAGCCGCGCCCGGTGCAGGTCCAGCACCGCCAAACGCACCTCGCCCCGCGCCCAACTTCGGCGGTCCAGCAGCAGATGGCAGATGTAGAGGTCCCGATGGACGACGCCCGCCTCATGCAGGCGGCGGACAAAGCAGGCCACAGCCAAGATCAACCGCCGCCGAGCCAGTGGTGATGGCGGTCGGCGAGCCCAGTTCGCAGTCACCGCCTCCAAGCTGTCGTAGCCGCTCAGTTCCTTGCAGAGCACGAAGGAGCGGCGCCGGGCGGGATTGCCGCCCTCGGCGGCGAATGCAGCCACGTGGGGAGCGGCCAAGTTCCGGACGGCGAGATGGCGGCAAGCGCGGTACTCGTTCTCCGCACCCAATACCGGGCGCTTGCCAACCAGCCAGTTCTTGAGGATTTCCAACCACCCGACGCCAAGGTGCCGCTTGAGAAAGTAGGGTTGTCCGCCGATTTGCACCCGCAATGTGGAACGGCCCTTCACTTCCCGGAATACCTCGCCCTTGGCCGATTCGGCCCAGCGGAGCAGGTCTTCGCCACGAAACCGCTCGGCGAGCTCGGGTGCCACGTAGGCTTTATCCATCTTCGCCCTCGATTTTGGCTTCGATGCAATCCACCGCCAGCTTGGGCATGTTGAACAGCGCCTCTTGCTCTCCGTAGCGAATGCCGTTGGCTGCCCATTCGGCTCGTTGGCAGGGGTCGAGCAGCGCGGCCGCCACCGCCTCGTTAAGGCGATCTTGGTCGAAGGGCTCAGCGATGATGCGACCGGCGCCCGCGCAGTCAACGTGATGGGCGAAGCCGCAGGTTTCCGTAGCGATGACCGGCAGACCGGTCATGGCCGCCTCAAGCAGGACGATGCCCCCGCTCTCGGAATAGGCCGGATGCACGAGCAGATCCGCGCCGAGCAGAAACCGGACCACATCGTCGCTGCCCGGCAGCAGGCGCACCCGACTCAAGACGCCCAACTTGCGAGCCATGCGCAGAAAGGGCTTTGGATTATCTTCCCCGATGGCGAACAGGCGAGTCTTGCCCAAGGACGGGGGCAGTGCCGCCAACGCCCTCAGCACCCGGTCAAGTCCCTTGGTGGCGAATCCGGAACCCACGAAGAGGAGCAGCGACTCATCGTCGTCGAGCTCGAATTGACGGCGAAAGCCGCTTCGAATCACCTCCGCCGCGGCGGGTCTGCGCCGATCTTCACCGAGGCCGGGCGGCATGAGCCGAAAGCGTCGCTGGCTGGTTCCATAGTGGGTTCGGAACGAATCGATTTGCGCTTCGGTAATGGCCAGCGTCACCGTGCGGGCGTCCGGTTCGAACACCGCGCGCTCGAGTGTCGACAGCAGGCGGCAGCGGCTGGTGCACCGATAGAGGAGACTGGCCCGGCGGCTGCGCACCTTCTCCGCAAAGCAGGGATCAGCGGCGTAGTAGAAGTCGAGGCCGGGCATCTTGTTGAAGCCGACCACGGCCGCTACCCGACGGATGGCCAGATCCGCCGTCACCCAGCGGGCGTATGCCCGATAGACGCGGTGATTGGTCCAACGATCCACTGGCACCCGGACGACGTCAAAGCCCTCCGGCGTTTCGCCCTGCCAGTTCAGCACATAGACGCGCACTCGATAGCCCCGCGCCTGGCATTCGAGCGCCACCTTGAGGAAATCCCGCTGCAAGCCACCGAACGGGAAGTACTTGAACAGGCAAAAGGCGATGGTCCGCGGACGCCTGGCGAAGTCCTCAAGCAGGTCCACAGCGCGGGGCGCGAGTTGGTAGATGCGTTCGTCGTCGGCCAGCGCCCTGCCGTTGCGGCCCCAATCCGCTCGTTGGTCAGAGGTGATCAGCTCGGCAAGCTGCGCATTGAAGGTGTTCTGGTTGTAGGGTGTTGGAGTGACCAGCCCAGCTCGGGCCTGCTGCAGGTATCGGGCGTAGCCGCAGTTTTGCGTGACTAGGGCCGGGGTGCCCGCGATCATGGCTTCAAGGATCACCATGCCCGCATTCTCGTCATAGGCAGGCAACACAACTCCGTCGGCGGCGAAGAGGAAATCGGGCACATCAGGGCGTCCGCCCATGAAGCGAACCCGCTCGCCTATGCCGAGCCGGGCCGCCAAACGCTGGAACGGGTCGGCATTGTCGTCGCCCAGCACATAGAGCCAAGTTCCGGCGAAGACGTCACCGGGCAGCGCCTTGAGCGCCTTGAGCAAACGGTCGAGGCCCTTCTTGACGAATCCGGAACCGACGAAGAGGAGCAGGCATTCGGCTTCGCCCACACCTAAGCTGGCCCGCACGCGCCGGCGGATCGCACTCTTGTCCGACGGTGCCGTGCGATCGCGTTCGATGCCCGGCGGCAGGGCGTGGAAACGCTCCGGCGGCGTCTGGTAGTAGCGCCTGAAGGTCGGCGTCTGCGCATCGGAGATGGTCAGGATCTCCGTGCCCGCGCCGGCATCGAAGATCGCTCGTTCGGAGCGCAGCAGGGATCTGTATCTGGGCAGCAGCCGATACCATGGGCTGCGTTGGGTGCGGGCCTTGTCCTGATAGCAGGAATCCCCGGCATAGTAGGCGTCCAGGCCCGGCATCTTGTTCATTCCCAACACTAGGTCAACCGGTTCGGCCTTCAAGTCGTCACGCACCCAATCGGCGAAGCGTTCGTAGAGCCGGTGATTGGTCACGGCCTTGACCGGCGCCAGCTTGAGATCCATGCCATCCGGCAGTGGGCCGTCGTCACGCCAGTGGATGGCGTAGATGCGCACCTGATGCCCGCGGCGGCGGCATTCGGCGACCATCTTCATCATGTCCCGTTGAATGCCGCCGAACGGGAAGTACTTGTAGATGCAGAAGGCCAGCTTCATGTTCAGTTCCAAAGCGTCACGGTCGTTTCAGCCTCGGCAAAATGCGCTTAGGGACGCAGAACGCCAGTGGCGTCCATCAGCTCCAAAGCCCCCGCCCATACGCGCTCCGGGGGAAGTTCAGCGTAGCAAGGGGGATTCACCGGCTCATCGCGCCACACACGCCCGGGCCCACGATAGCGGCAGGTTCTCGATAAACAAGGCGCACAGGGGAAGGTTGAGGCGAAAGTGGCGACCCGCTCGCCGCGGCAGCCGGTCAGGTCGGGCGCCGTGCTGCCGTACAGGGCCAAGGTGGGCACGCCGCAAGCGGCTGCCAAATGCGCCAATCCCGAGTCCACGCCCACCGTCAAGCGCACGCCTTGCAGGACTTCGATCCATTCGCCGATGCCCATCGCTGGCAGGATTCGCCCGCTGCCTTGGGCGGCAATGCGTTGGGCGCGGCAGCGCTCCGCTTCATTCCCCCAAGGCAGCAACACCTCGAATCCGGCCGCTTCCGCTTGCCGCGCCAACTCGACCCACATGGCCTCCGGCCAAAGCTTGGATGGCCAGGAGCCGCCGTGCAAGAGCAGGCATGCCGACTGGTACGCCAAATCGCGCACCGACCGGCAAGCCTGATCTGCGGACTCGCGCCGAGACAACCCGAAATCGAAAGGCTCGCCCGCATCCTGGGCGTAGCCGAAAGCGCCGGCGAAGAGCTGCCGCTGTCGGTCGATGGCGTGCTGTTGCCGAGGCACCGCAACGCCGCGCTGGTAGAACCGCGCGGCGGCGGCCTCGCGCGCGTCCCGACGGGCGAACCCCACCCTCTCCATGCCGCGGGCAGCGGCGGCAACCAAGGCGCTTTTCAGCAAGCCTTGGGCATCGAGCACCAAATCGTACTCCCGGACTCGAAGATCGGCCAGGAATGCCGCCATTCCCCCTCGCGAGCGCACGAGCCTGCGCCGCCAACGCCGCCAAGCAATGGGAATCACCCGGTCCACCGCCGGATGCCTTTGGGCAATGGCCTGATAGGCTTCCTCCACCACCCAATCGAAGCGCACCCCGTGCCGATGGGCCACAGTCAGCGCCGGCAAGGCATGTACCACGTCACCCAGGGAGGAGGTCTTGACGAGCAGCGCCTTCAACGAACTTCCTTGATTCGACGCGAGGAACGGCACTTGGCGCCGCCCGAGGGCGCGAACCTTCGGTTCGGGACGCCCCCGAGCCGACCTTCGTTCGAAGCGGTTCCTTCGGAGCGCGGACGGGCAGGGAACACAGTTTTTCCCCGCCGGACGTGCATTGCTTTGAGGAAAGGCGCTTCGCGCCACCCCAGGGCGTGAACCTTCGGTTCGGGACGCCCTCGAGCCGACCTTCGTTCGAAGCGGTTCCTTCGGACCGAGGGCATCCTGCCCTCGCTTGCCTGGGAGCGGAAGGCGGTTCCCGGTGCGTTGGCGCCCCGGCCTTCAGCGATGGGAAACGTCACGACAGTGTCCGGGCCACGTCACCCGGCCTGAGATCCCGCAGGCATTTGAGATGGCCTAAGGGGCAGTCGCGCTGGAAGCAAGGCTGGCAGTCCAAGCCGAGGGACAGCACTTGCGCATTGGCATCGAGGGGCGGCGTGAATTCGGGCGACGTGGAGCCGTAGAGGGCCACCACCCGCACCGACAGGGCGCAGGCCACATGCATGAGCCCGGAGTCATTGGTGACGACGGCATCGGCCAGCGAGAGCAGGTCCACCGCATCGGTCAAGCGGGTGCGGCCGGTCAGATCCACCGCGCCGGGAGCGGCCTCCATGATCACCGCGCCCAATTCCCGATCGCCCGGCGAGCCGATCACCCAGACGGCATGGCCAACTTTCATGCGCTGCCGAGCGAGGGCCGCGAAGTGTTCGGTCGGCCAGCGCTTCGAAGCCCCATATTCCGCGCCGGGGCAGAGGATGGTCACTGGCTCGGCGGTCGCCAAGCCGAAGCGCTCGACCAAGGCATCGCGGTTGGCCGCATCAACTGTCAGCGCCGGGGACGGATAGGGCTGCGGCAAGGATTGACCCGGCAGGTAGGCCAGCGCCATGAAACGCTCGATCATTTTTGGGTGCCGGTCCCGGTCCAAGCGCCGCCAGTCGTTGAGCAACCCGAAGCGCACCTCTCCCAACCAGCCGATGCGACGGGGAATCCCAGCCCAGCAGGGCATCAGCGCCGACTTGAAGCTGTTGGGCAGGACATAGGCCGCATCAAAGCCGACCCGGCGCAGCCTTAGGCCCAGGCACCGCCGCTCCCGCCATCCGAGCGCACCGTGGGAGGCAGCCAACTCATGCACCTCATGAATGCCGGGCATGCGCTCCCCCAACGGCGCCGTCAGCGGCGGCGCCGCCATGTGAATCTCGGCATCGGCGTCCTGCGCCTCAAGCGCCTGAACCAAGGTGTGGGCCATCACCATATCGCCAACCCAAGCTGGCGCTATGATCAAGGCTTTCATGGATTTAGTGCCGTGCCTAGACGGCTGTATGCCACTCAGGAAAAACGTTGCGTTGGCCGCGCACCTGGTCGAAGTAGGCGCTCTGCAGCCGTTCGGTGATCGGCCCGCGCTGGCCGTCGCCGATGCGGCGTCCGTCGAGTTCGCGGATGGGCAGCACTTCCGCCGCCGTGCCGGTGAAGAAGGCTTCGTCGCAGATGTAAACCTCATCCCGGGTGATGCGCCGTTCGACGATCTCAAGATCGGCTTCACGGGCCAAGTGAAACACGGTGTCGCGGGTGATGCCGTCCAGGCAACTGGTCAGCTCCGGGGTGTGCAGCCGACGATCGCGGACGATGAAGATGTTCTCACCCGAGCCTTCCGCCACATAACCTTCGTTGTCGAGCAGCAGCGCTTCGTCACAGCCCGAATCGAGCGCCTCGTGAAGCGCCAGTATTGAATTGATGTAGTTGCCGTTGGCCTTGGCCTTGCACATGGTGATGTTGACGTGGGGGCGGGTGTAGGACGAGGTGCGCACCGAAATTCCCCGCTCCCGGGCGTCTTCGTCCATGTAGTTGGGCCACGGCCAGGCGGCGATGATCAAGTTGACGGTCAGCTCCTTGGCCCGCAGCCCCATGGCCTCGGAACCGAGAAACGCCATCGGCCTCAGGTAGCCTTCGCTGAGCGCGTTGGCGCGCAGGGTCTCGACTTGGGCGGCGTTGACCGCGTCGGCGGAGTAGGGAATCTCAAGCCCGAGTATGTGCGCGGAGTTGAACAGCCGCTGGGTGTGCTCCCGCAGCCGGAAGATGCAGGGACCCTTGGGCGTCCGGTAGGCGCGCACACCCTCGAACACGCCGAGCCCGTAGTGCAGGGTGTGGGTCAGCACATGGACCTGGGCGTCGCGCCATGGAACCAACTCGCCGTTGAACCAGATGAAGCCGTCTCGATCGGCAAAATTCGGTGTGCTCATGTTCTCCTTCGCTGCGCTCCTGCAGGGCCACCCGCCGCAGTGGTCCTAGGCTGGCGGCTGGTCCAACAGCCGGTGCCAGAGGTCCAGAATGGCGCGGCGATGGACGGCCAATTCCGCGTCCCCCCCATCACCCTCCAGATCCAGCACTTCACGATGATGGCGCTCCCGCAGCACTAGGTAGGCGCGGGTCAGGCTATCGGCGTCTTCGCCTTCGAGAATGCCGGTCTCCTTAGCCGCCTCCAAAATGCGGACATTGTCAGAGTGATGGGCTAGGGCCGGCTCCTCATGGGCATGGGCCAAAACGATGTATTGCACCATAAATTCGATGTCAACGATACTGCCGCGACCCTGTTTCAGTCCTTCCCCGCCGGGATGGGCGGCCGCGCCGCGGCTGCGCTTCAAACCCTGGCCACGTTGGTGGGCGGCAATGCGCCGACGCATCTGGTTGACCTCTGCGCGCAGGGCCTCGGCGGAGCGCGGCTGGCACAGCAAATCGATGCGGGTCTGCTCAAAGCGACGCTGAAGTTCAGCGTCGCCCGCCACCGCCCGCGCCCTTACCAAGGCCTGGTGCTCCCAAACCCAGGCGCGGCTGCGCTGGTACTCCGCAAAGGCGTCCAGGCTGGTCATCAAAGTGCCGGCGCTGCCGGAAGGGCGCAAGCGCATGTCCACCTCGTAGAGCGGCCCCAAATAGGTGGGTGCGGTCAGGTAGTGGAGCAGCTTGCGCACCAACCGGTGCGCGAACTGGAGTTGCGCCAACGGCAGATCGTGCACGAAAACGATGTCGAGGTCCGACCCCGGCCCGAGCTCGATGCCGCCAAGCTTGCCGTAGCCGACCACGACGAATGGCCTGCCACTCAAGCTCTCAGGTGCGCCATGGCGGATCTCGCACTGGTCCCAAGCCAGTTTGAGGCTGTGCTCGAGCACCGCTTCGGCCAAGTGGGTCAGGTAGTCGCTGACGTGCATCAGCGCCAAGCCGCCAAGCGCCTCCGCCGCCGCCACCTGAAAGACGTGCCGCTCCTTGAAGGCGCGCAACTCATCGAGCAGCGCCTCCTCCTCACGCACCTCGGCGAGCTGTTGACCAAGGGCTTCGGACAGCGCCTGCCGATCGGGGGCCAGCTTCACCGAAGGGCGGTCGATGAGCAGGCTAAGGAGTCCCGGCCGCTGCCGAATCCGCTCCGCCAACCAAAGGCTGCGACAGGCGACCCGAACCAGCCGCTCGGCCGCCTCGGGATGATCGCGCAACAACGCCAGATAAGTTGAACGGCGCAGAACGGCGCGCAGCAGGGGTATCAGGCGCGTCAAGCCCTGCAGTGGATCCTTGGCCAGAGCGAGCGCCTGCAGCAGCCGCGGCATCAGTTCATTCAATCGACGCCGGCCCGCTTCGCCAACCGATGCCCGATCCCGGGCCTTGGCCAGTTCGTCAAGCAAGGCCGCGGCCTGAACCCCGTCGCCAAAACCGGCCCGAGCCAAGGCCAGCGGAACGCTGCGCGACGCCCAAAGATCCCGGTCGGGGCTGGGCGCATCGACCATGAGCAGGCGCTCAAAGACCGTTTCGACTTGGCTGCGATGCGCCGCCAAGGAGACTGAATAGGCCTCATAGCCGTCAAAGCCCAAGCTGCGCGCCAATCGAAGCCGGCTTAGGTCCGATGCCGGAAGGCGTTGGCTCTGCCGATCGGCCTCGGCTTGAATGCTGTGCTCGGAGTCGCGCAGGAAGCGATAGGCAGCGCCGAGCCCGCGGGCCGCGTCCGAATCGAAAACGCCAGCGTCCTCAAGCGCGGCCAAGGCCGCCAGAAAGCCGGGTTGCCGCAGCTCGGGCTGTTGGCCGCCGCGCACGAGTTGCTGGACCTGCACGCAGAACTCCGCGTCGCGAATGCCCCCCGCGCCCAATTTGAGATCGTCCGCACGGCGGCGATCATCCATCCGCCGAGCCTTCATCGCCCGCATCTCGTCGATTGCCCCGAAGTCCAAGTAGCGGCGATAAACAAAGGGCTGGATGGCGTCAAGGAAGGCGGCGCCAGCGGCAAGGTCGCCAGCGCAGGGGCGCGCCTTTACGAAGGCGTAGCGTTCCCAGTCGCGGCCTTGGGTCTCGAAGTAGCCGGTCATGGCCGCGCAATCCATGACCAGTGCGCCGCTGCCGCCGTATGGACGCAGCCGCATGTCCACGCGGAACGTGAAGCCGTCCTCGGTGACGCTGTGCAGCGCCTCGATCAGCCGCTGGCCAACGCGGGTGAAGAACCTGTGGTTCGACAGTCCGGTGGCGGTTTGGCCGTCCTCGGCAAAGGTGAAGACCAAGTCCACGTCCGAAGACAGGTTGAGCTCCCGGCCACCGAGCTTGCCCAAGGCGAGCACCGCCAACCGCTGGGGCTCGTTCGAATATGCGCCCAAGGGCTCGCCATGGCGCTCGGCCTCCCAGCGTTCCAACACGCCTAGAGCCGCTTCAATCAAGGCATCGGCCAATTCGGAGAGCGCACCCACGGTCTGCTCAAACGATGCGAGCCGCAGGAGGTGGCGCCAGACGATCCCGAACTGCCAACGATTGCGCAGGCGGCGCAGGGCGCGCTTGAGCGCGGCCATGTCGGTGGCGGTGGCCAAGCCGTTGAGCGCCGCCTTCAGGGCCGCTGCCTCGGGGGGACGGTTGAAGGCTGCCGAAGCAAGCCCTTCAACAAACCAGTCCCGCTCGCTGCGAGCGACCTGGGCAGCGAAGTCGCTCAGGCCAAGCACCCAACGGGCATCGGGCGGCAGCGCCAGCCCATTTTGGCTGGCAAAGCGATCCGCCCGCTCAGCGATTGTCTGCGGCAGCGGCGCATCAAGAGCGATGGGAGTCTGATCAGACACTAGTCCTCCATCAAGCTGAAAACTACGGATCAGCGCGTCGACAAGCGTTCAGATGCGCGGCAGAGGTCCACAGGCGCACCCCGCCATACGTCAAGGGCCAACAACGGTGCCTTGCCCGGAACGCTCCCGCTGCCAGTGATA
Organism: Candidatus Azophilus lithoversatilis; assembly: GCA_028278675.1. GTDB lineage: Bacteria > Pseudomonadota > Gammaproteobacteria > Pseudomonadales > Azotimanducaceae > Azophilus > Azophilus lithoversatilis. The sequence continues at coordinate 30,164 of JAQAJJ010000007.1, read as the reverse complement.
CGCAACCATTAGCTTGATGGAGCACGAAATCCCGCCTTCGGACCCATCATGTCACTAAACACCAGCCAAACCGGGTTGTGCCGGCCAAGCCAGTGCGATCAGGCAGATGCCCCGAACATGGGGTCCTTTCACTCAATCTTCCTCCACTCATTGACCCAACTTGGAATTGGACGCACAAATCGCGGCTGGGCACCCTCAAGCCCAAGGTCAGCCTCCAACGGGGTTCCTAGGGCGAAACGGAACGCTCGCAGCCAAGTGAATGAAAAGGTTAGCAAACCCTTCGCAAAAAGAGGAAAATTCCTCGTCTTAAAAGTCGGAGGGACGTCGTGGCGCTGCCAACGTTCCAGGAAATGCTGGGGACGCTGATCGCCGAGCCGTCGGTGAGCTGCACCTGCGCCGATGTCGATCAGAGCAATCTGGGGGTCATCGAGCGCTTGGCGGGCTGGCTCGAGGATTTGGGCGCGTCCATCGAAATGATGCCGTTGCCCGGCGTCGCCGGCAAGGCCAATCTGATCGCGACCCTGGGCGCGGGCGAGGGCGGCTTGGTGCTGGCCGGGCACACCGACACCGTGCCCTTTGACGAGGCCGCCTGGAGTCAGGATCCCTTCGCCATGGCGGAGCGCGATGAACGCTTCTACGGCTTGGGCGCTTGCGACATGAAGGGCTTCTTTCCCGTGGCGCTCAGCGCCGCCGCCGCCTTCGCTGGCCGCAAGCTGCGAGCGCCGCTGGTCTTGGTGGCCACCTGCGATGAGGAATCCTCCATGGCCGGGGGCCGGTTTCTGATGGAGTCAGGCAAGCCCCGGGCTGAGGCCGCCATCATCGGCGAACCCACCGGGCTTGCGCCCATTCATGCCCACAAGGGCTTCATGCTGATCTCGATTCAGCTTGAGGGCGCCGCCGGGCATTCATCCAATCCAGCCTTGGGCCGCAACGCACTGGACGCCATGCACTCGGTAATGACGGAGTTGATCCGCTTTCGCGAGGAACTCAGCCGCCAGCACCGCAGCCCGTTGTTTGAAGTTGAAGTGCCCACACTGAACCTGGGCTGCCTGCGCGCCGGGGACAATCCCAACCGCATCTGCGGCCAAGCGGAACTGCAAATCGACCTGCGCCTGCTGCCGGGCATGGACTCGGACGCGGTGCTTGAGCGCTTGCGCTCCCGAGTGGAGGCGGTCGCGGCCGCCGCCGGCACACCAGCCACCGTAGCGTCCCTGCACCCGCCCGTGCCCGCCTTTGCGACCGCTCAGGAAGGACCGCTCGTGCAGTTGCTGAGCGGCCTGTCCGGCAATGCGCCGGGCAGCGTCAGCTGCGGCACCGAGGCCCATTTCTACCAGTGTCTGGCGCTGGAGACCGTGGTGTTCGGCCCGGGCAGCATCGACCAAGCGCACCAACCCGACGAATTTCTGGCCCAGGAGCAGGTGGGCCCGGCGCAGAACGCCTTGGAACAGGCCATCGCGCACTACTGTCTCTAGCCCGCGAACCTCATGAACACTCAGGATTACGCCCGCTGGTTCCGCGCCTCGACGCCCTACATCAGCGCCCATCGCCAGCAGACCTTTGTCGTGCTGCTGCCCGGCGAGGCGCTCGCCCATCCCAATCTGGTCAACGTCGTGCATGACTTGGCGTTGCTGCACGTGTTGGGCGTGCGGTTGGTGATCGTTCACGGCGCCCGTCCGCAGATCAACGCCGCCCTGCCGGACAGCCATTGGGCAAGCCACATGGAAACCAAGGACGGTGTGGTGCGCCGCATCACCGACCGGGACGCCATGCAGGCCATCGCCGGGGTGTACGGCCAATTGCGCACGCAGTTGGAGGCGCTGTTCTCCACCGGCGTGCCATCGAGCCCGCTGCACAACGCCGAAATTCAGATCGTCTGTGGCAATTTCATCACCGCCCGGCCCATCGGGGTGCTGGACGGCGTGGACTATCAACTGACGGGCCGTCCACGGCGTGTTCAGGCCCACCGGTTGAATGCCATGCTCGACGCCGGTGCCATCGTGCTGCTGTCGCCCATCGGCTACTCCCCTTCCGGCCAACCGTTCAATCTGGCAGCGGATGAACTGGCCGCGGAGGTCGCCGTGGCCCTCAAGGCCCGCAAGCTGATCGCTTTCGACCGGCAGCCTTATCTGACCGACGCCGACGGCGGCAGGCTCGGCAATCTATCGCCGGCGAGCGCCAGCGCAGCGCTGGAGTCGACCCCGATCGACGAGATCACTGGTCGGTATCTGGCCATGTTGGCGCAGGCGGTCGCCCGGGGGGTGGCCAGCGGTCAGCTCGTCAGCCACGAGGATGACGGCGCGCTGCTCGCCGAACTCTTCACCGCTGAAGGCGTCGGCACCCAAATCACCGAGGACGACCGCCGCACCGTGCGCCGGGCGGAAACCCGGGACGTGGCCGACATCGTGGAGGTGATACGGCCTTTGGAGGAGGCCGGGGTGCTGGTGAAGCGCTCCCGAGATCGGCTGGAACGGGAAGTCGATCGCTTCCTCGTCGCCGAGGTCGATGGCTTCGTGGTGGGCTGCTGCGCCCTCTATCCCGCCGGCAACAGCGTGGAGCTGGCCTGTGTGGCCGTGCATCCGGCGCACCGTTCCACAGCGGGCAGCGGGGCAGGCGCACGGCTGCTGGCGGCGGCCGAGGATGCCGCTCGGGCCCAAGGCTTTGCGCGGATGTTCGCGCTGACCACCCAAACCCGGGATTGGTTCGTTGAGCAGGGATTTCAGGATGGGTCCGTGGCAGACCTGCCTGCGCCCAAGCAGACCCTCTACAATTACGCGCGCGGCGCCAAGGTGCTGGTCAAGGCGCTGACTTGAGCCGCGAGGGGCTGCTTGGCACGGCCAGCCCCGCAAAACGCAAAAACCACCAAGGAAGTGGCAACAATGAACGACAAACGCCCGTACTCCTCAATCGTCGTGGACGGCGTCGCCCAAGCGCCGAGCCGAGCCATGCTGCGCGCCGTCGGCTTCACCGGGGCCGATTTCGACAAGCCCCAAGTCGGCATCGCCTCGACCTGGAGCATGGTCACGCCCTGCAACATGCACATCAACGAACTGGCCGAAGCGGCGGCGACGGGGGCGGACGAGGCTGGCGCGAAGAGCGTGCCGTTCAACACCATCACCGTTTCCGACGGCATTTCCATGGGCACCCCGGGGATGCGCTACTCCCTGGTGTCCCGGGAGGTCATCGCCGACTCCATCGAAGCGGTGGTCGGTGCGCAGGGTTTCGACGGCTTCGTCGCCATCGGCGGCTGCGACAAGAACATGCCCGGCTGCGCCATGGCCATGGCCCGCATCGATCGGCCCAGCGTATTCGTTTACGGCGGCACCATTGCGCTGGGCGCGCAGCGGCGGGACGTCATTTCAGTGTTCGAAGCAGTGGGCCAAAATGCCGCGGGCACAATCTCCGACGAGCAGTTGACGGAAGTGGAGCGCACCGCGATCCCCGGCCCCGGCTCCTGCGGCGGCATGTACACGGCGAACACCATGGCCTCCGCCATCGAGGCGTTGGGACTGTCGCTGCCCGGCAGCTCCGCCCAGAAGGCGGTCTCCCAAGCCAAGCGCGCCGACAGCTACAACGCCGGCGCCGCCGTGCTTGGGCTCATCGAACACGGCATCAAACCGAGCGACATCCTAAGCCGGGAAGCCTTCGAGAACGCCATCACCCTGGCCATCGCCTTGGAGGGTTCCACCAACGCGGTGCTGCACCTCTTGGCCATCGCCAACGCGGCTGGCGTGCCGCTCGAACTTGACGACTTCACCCGCGTCGGCAAGCGGGTTCCGGTGCTGGCCGACATGCGGCCGGCAGGCCAATTCGCCATGACGGAACTCATCGACATCGGCGGCATCCAGCCGCTGATGAAGACGCTGCTCGATGCGGGCCTGCTGCACGGCGGCTGCCTGACGGTCACCGGCCGCACCTTGGCGGAAAACTTGGCCGACGTGGCGCCCTACCCACCGGATCAGGAAATCATTCGGACGTTTGACAATCCCATCAAGCCGGACAGCCACCTGGTGGTGCTCTACGGCAATCTGGCCCCGGAAGGCGCGGTAGCGAAGATCACCGGCCACGAGGGCTTGCGCTTCACGGGCACCGCGCGTTGCTTCCACGGCGAGGAAGCGGCCATGGGCGCGATCATGGAAGGCGCGGTGGGCAAGGGCGACGTGATCGTCGTGCGCTACGAAGGCCCTCGGGGCGGGCCGGGGATGCGCGAGATGCTGTCGCCGACCAGCGCCATCAACGGCCGCGGGCTGTCTGGCGACGTGGCCCTCATCACCGATGGCCGTTTTTCAGGCGGCTCGCACGGCTTCGTGATCGGCCACATCGCCCCGGAGGCGTTCGACGGCGGCCCCATCGCGCTCTTGGAGGACGGCGATGAAATCACCATCGATGCCGAGCGGCGGGAAATCAGCGTCAACCTCAGCGATGCCGAACTGGCCGGCCGACGGGCGAGCTGGCAGCCCCCGCCACCCTATGCGCAGAAGGGCCTGCTTGCGAAGTACGCCAAACTGGTGAGCTCCGCCAGCGAAGGCGCGGTGACGGACGGCGCCACCTAACGGTCTCGGCGCTACCTATACGGTTTCGTTGTAGTTTCGCTAGGGCGAAACTCCGGCACACCCAAACGGGATCGCTTGGATCAAGGGCGTCCCGCCCTTGTTTAGAACAAGGGCAAAACACTCCTAAGCCGGGGAAATCCGGCTAACGGCGTTCCCGGGAGCGCTCCTTGGCTTGGCTGACGCGCAGTCGGCGCGACTTCATCTCGGTTTCGTTGAGCGCGGAGATGGCGGCGCGCGCGTCGTCGTCGCCCATTTCCACGAAGCCGAAGCCTCGGGAGCGTCCGGTCTCCCGGTCCATGACCACATTGGCCGAACGCACTTCGCCGTACTCCGCAAACATCTCCTCAAGCTGAGGGTCGTCAATGGCCCATGGCAGATTGCCCACATATATCTTCATTCTTTGTTCCAAATTAGCGGTGATTGAAATGGCCAGCACTCGGCTGACCGCGAACCGGGACACCGCAAAGAACAATAGAACAGGAGGCCAAGGCTTCACCTTCACTTGAACATGGGGCGGGGATCCAGTGGTGCGCTACCTTACGGCAAAGCGTCGTCATGTACAATGCCCGCGCGTCCGCCAGCGCCGACGCGTTCGAGTTGCTTCGCCACTCGGCGCACCCAATGGACGTTGAACGGTTCCACCTGTTCTTGAACCCGGATAGGCTCACTATGGTTCTTTCCTACATCAACATCTTCGTCCGGGACCTTGGCCGGGCGGTGCGGTTCTACGGCGAGACGCTGGGGTTTGAGGAGCTCTTCCAGGACGCTGATTTTGGTTACGCTTCATTCCAGACCGGCCCGGTGCGCCTGGCCGTGGCCGTCACCGATGACGAAACCCTGCTGGGCCGCCACACGGGCATCGGCTTTGCGGTTGACGATCTCATCGCCGCGCATCAAGCCTTGGCCGAAAGGGGCGTCGAGTTCTCCAGCCCCCCGGAAAAACAACCTTGGGGCGGCTTCATGGCCATGTTCCTCGACGCGGACGGCAACAGCTTCTATCTCGATCAAGTTGACCTCGAGTCCCACGCCTGATCGACGAGCCGCGCATGCGTCAAGCCGTCACCGTCACCACACTCGACTACCTCCGACCTAGGGAGACTGAAGGCCCGGCAGACCGGCCCTACAACCTGCGCGAGGCGACTGTTGCCTGCCCGGAACTCAATCGCTTTCTGTACGCGAGCGTCGGAGCCCCTTGGTGCTGGCACACCCGCCTGCCATGGACCTACAGGCAATGGCTTGACTACCTCGAAAACCCGGCGGTCGCCACTTGGATCGGCTACGAGGGCGGCAATCCCATCGGCTACTTTGAATTGCGCCGGGAGCCCGAAGGCGCGGTGGAAATCGCCTACTTCGGGCTGCTGCCCCACTACGTCGGGCGCGGCCTCGGCAAGCGTCTGCTCGGTGACGCCATCGCCAAGGCCGGCGCCTTTGGCGATGGGCGCATTTGGCTGCACACCTGCTCCCTGGACCATCCGGCCGCACTGCCGAACTACTTGGCGCGGGGGTTCAGGGTGCGCAAGACCGAGGTGGTGGAAGAGGAGTTGCCGGACCGCCCACTGGAGCCTTGGCCGGGAGCGCGTCCTGGTTAGCCGTGTTCGTGGACGTAGTCCACAAGGTACTTCACGTGATCCACCGGCGTTTCCGGTACGATGCCATGGCCGAGGTTGAAGATGTGCCCTGGCCGTCCGGCGGCCGAGTCGAGCACCGCTTGGGCCTCCCGGGCAATCGCGGCGCGGTCGGCGCAGAGCACCAGGGGATCCAGATTGCCCTGCACCGCCCGGCAGCCAAGGTCCTGCCAAGCGACGCCTAGGGGCTGGCGCCAATCCAAGGCGATGACATCCGGTTCGAGGCCCGCCACATCGGGCAGCAGATGAGCGTTGCCGGTGCCGAAGTAGATGATCGGCACCCTGGGATGCCAGGCGCGAATCCGCTTGATCAGGCGCTCGGTGTGCGGCAGGACATGGCGGCGGAAGTCGCCCACCGACAGGCAGCCCACCCAAGTGTCGAACAGTTGAACGGCGTCCACACCGGCGCGGATTTGCAAATCAAGGTAGCTGGCCAACTGCTCCACCAGCTTGCCGAGCAAGCGTTCCCACAAGGCCGGCGCTTCGTGCATCATGGTCTTTATGAAGCGGTAGTTCCGTGAGCCGGCCCCCTCCACCGCGTAGGACGCCAGCGTGAAGGGGGCGCCCGCGAAGCCGATCAGCGCCACGTCCGGCGGCAATTCAGCGAGTACGTTGCCAACGGTGGCGGCGATGTACGGAGTGGCTTCGGAGGCTGGCGCCACCGCCAATGCCGCAACGTCCGCCTCAGTGCGCACCGGATTGTCGAACACCGGGCCAAGGCCGGGCTTGTAGTCCAACCGCAGCCCCATCGGCTCCAGGATCGGCAGTAAGTCGGCAAAGAGGATGGCCGCGTCCACGCCGAGAATGCGCTGCGCATCCAAGGTGGCCTTGGCCGCTCGCTCGGGATGTTTGAAGAACGCCAAGCTCGGCAGGTCGCCCTTGACCCGATGGTACTCCGGCATATAGCGGCCTGCCTGCCGGTTGAGCCAGATGGGCGTGAACCCGGCGGGCTCGCCGCGGCAAGCCTGGAGGAAGGGTTTTTTCACGGCTAAGGGCTTACGCCCCCGCGTGCTTTGTTGGTTCGTCCGCCGCAAACACTGCCGCCACATCCACCGTGAAGCCGGGCAAGGTGGGGGAATCCGCACGGTCTCCGGGCCGAAACACGCCGTGTTCCACGTATTGGCCGTCCGCCAGCGTCAACACGGTGATGGAGTCGTTGAGCGGATTGACGATCCAGTATTCCGGAATGCCGGCCTCGGCGTAGTCCAAGCGCTTTTGCACCAAGTCGCGGTGAGGGCCGCCGGGGCTGACCACTTCCAGAACCCAGTCCGCGCCGTGCCAGTACTCGTTCTGGTTCCTAGGATCCTTGGCGTCTAGCAAGGCTAGCAAGTCCGGCTCCCGGAATTTGCCGGGGCGCGCGCGCATGTCCAGCCCGGAAAAAAACAGTTCGCCGCCCATTTTGTCGATGAGCGGATCCAAAGCCCGGAAGAGGAATCGCAAAATGGCTTGATGCTTTCGAGTGGGCATCGGCAGAATCTCAATCCAGCCGTCCGTGAACTCGACCAGGCGTTTGCAGCCCGCCACCAACTTGAGGTACTGCTCCTCGGTCCACAGACCCTGCAGCCGGTCCAAGCTCGCCAGCTCGTGGCCATCTTCCGTGACAATCAGCGCCCCTTCGCAGTGGGCTGGGTTGCGGGTCTCCATGGCGTAGTCCAATGCCATTGTTGTGTATCTCCCTGCGCATGATAGCGCAATGGCGCAAGCCGCCGTTCAGTCGACAAATGACTTCCATGGAACAAATGGAGACAGCTCGGCAGCTGGCTGATTGTTCCTTCGGCGTCAGCGGCGTGCCGCTCTGGGGCAAGCTGAAGGCTCCACTCTTTGAAGGCGCACTGGCCCCAAGCCTTTCACGGGGCGTTCCATCACTGGCGTGAGCGGGACGTCCGCCAGCAGCCCGGTGCGTTCGCAGACCAGCACCTCGCCCGCGCCCGCCTGGCCCTCCAGGCGGCTGGCGAGATTCACCGGATGGCCGATGACGGTGTACTCCAAGCGACCGCCGCCGCCCCAGTCACCCAACGAACAGTAGCCGCTGGCCACGCCGATCTTGAGGCGCACCGATTCCGGCAGTCCTTGGGCTCGCCAGCGATCGGCCAGTTTGGTGAGTTCAATGTCCAGCAGGCGGCAGCACTTCAAGGCATCGGCGACCAGCTTGGCGCGTTCTTCGGCACCCGCCTCGCCGAACACCAGCATGGCGCCGTCGCCAAGCACCTTGCTCAAGGTGCCGCCGCACCTCTGGGTCACGTCGGCGACCGTTTGCAGGTAGCTGTCCAGAATCGGCGTCAACTCCTCCACCGCAAGGCGCTCCACCAACGGCGTGAAGCCGGCCAGGTCGGCGAAGGCCACCACCAGCCAGCGCCGCTCCAGCCGGGGCTGGCCAGCCTCCTTGAGGCGGTCCGCCAAGGTGTGGGGCAGGTACTGCTGCAGACGGGCGTTCATCACGCGCATCTGCGCCCGCTGGCCCGCCATGCCCAAGGCTTGGCGGTGAGCCCAATGGCCGAGCAAGGCGCAATAGGCCAGCACCAAGAGGCTCGAGAACGCAGCCGCTGCCGGTACGGCGAAGACGCTGGGGGCGGGCGAGGCGAGATCGCCCGCCGCCAATCCCGCCATCGTGCACAGGACCGCCAGCAGCGCTTGGCGAATGCCGCCCTGCAGGGCGTTGCTGGCCACCAGGATGATGCCCACGGCAAAGAGCAGACTTGGCGGTAGGCTAGCCCAAGCGAACAGTCCGCTGGTGAAGGCGGCTTCCGCCAAGTGAACGTTCAGGATGGTCTTGACGGACGCCTTGCGTTGGCCAAGGTCAGCCGCCAGCGGCCACAACAGGCACCAACCGAGCACTGCGGCGGCACTCGGCAGCGGCGGCTGCTCGAGCAGCAGGAAGCCGAAGCCAATGACCGGATAGCACAGGGTGCGGAACGGCCTGGCGTTGGCGACGAGTTTGGCGGCGCGAAGCATGGCGACATTGCGCCACAGCGGGATGCCCTTCCGCTATGGGCGATCTCGCACAAGGCTGTCAGTCGATGTCCATTCCTAATGTAGGATCGACTTCGGCATCGTAGTCCACACCCTCGAAGCCGAAGCCGAAAATTCTTAGGAAATCGGCGTTGTACCCTTCTAAGTCACCGAATTCCTTGAGGTTTTCGGTGGTTACGATGGGCCAGCGCCGCTTCACTTCATCCTGAACCGGCGCCGAAAGCTCCACATCGTCCATGCGAATGCGGCCCGCCTCATCAAGACGCGGCACCACGCCGTTCGCCAACTGGGTGGCGAATAGCCGATGGACGTGTTCGATGGGGCCTTCATGCACCCCCTGCTCCTTCATCACCTTGAACAGCAGGGACATGTACAGCGAGACCACCGGGATGGCGCTGCTGGCCTGGGTCACGACGCCCTTCAACGAAGCCACCCGGGCAGAGCCGCCAAGCGGGGCGAGACGCTCGGTGATCGCCGCTGCGGCGCGGTCCAGATCGGCTTTGGCCCGGCCCAAAGTGCCGTCCCAGTATATCGGCCAAGTCAGTTCGCTGCCCAGATAGGTGAACGCCAGTGTGCGGAAGCCTGACGCCAACAGGTTGGCGTCATTGAGGGCGTCGATCCAGAATTCCCAATCCTCGCCACCCATCACGGCGACCGTGTTGGCGATGTCCTCCGCACTGCCCGGCTCAAGGGCCACTTGCGTGACCTTCCCCTTGTTGACGTTGAGCGACTTCATGGCCAGCGTCTCGCCCAAGGGCTTGATGGCGGAGCGGTGCAGCACGCCGGTGCGGGGATGCAGGCGCACCGGCGAGGCGAGGCTGTAGACCAATAGATCGATCGGCCCGAAGCCGGCCTTGAGGGCATCCACAACCGCCGCCTTGGTGGCGTCCGCGAAGGCGTCTGCATCGATGGTGGCGGCGCGCGGACCCAAGGGGGCGGCATCGAAGGCAGCGTTGTTGTACCAGCCCGCTGAAGCGGTGCGCTTTTCGCTCGGCGGCTTTTCCAAGGAAACGCCCAAGGTGTTGGCCCCGCAGCCGGCGCCGGCGACGATGCGGGAGGCCAGGCCGTAGCCTCCGGAGCAACCCAGCACCAAGGCGTTGCCCACGCCCGCGTCGATGGGCCCAGCGGCATTCACGGCGTCGATCTGCCGCTGCACGCTGGCGGCGCATCCGAGGGGATGCGCGGTGGTGCAGATGAAGCCGCGAATGCGGGGTTTGACAATCATGCTGACGGCGCCTGAGTGGGACCGGGCGGCATGATACCTTCCGCCACCGCCCAGCGCATGGCGCGCCCGATGTCGAGCACCCAAGGCCCGTCGCGCCGCAAGGTGATGGTGGCATGGTCGCCCGCCCGGAGCCGATGATCCCGGTCGCCGTCCAAGGCAAGCACACCGGGGCCGCGAAACGGAACCGGCACGCCGAAGGCGATGCGGGTGGCGCTGCGCACCGCCACTTCCTTGAAGAATCCCGGCGACAAGGGTGCGGAGAAGCGCTTGCCCGGCCCCATTTCCACCAACAGACCCACATCGTCGCCAGCGCCGACGGGATCGATCAAGCCCCCAATCGGCGAGGTGCCGATGGCGTCCGGCTCGGCACGGGCCAGGAACAGCCGGGTGAGGCGATTGGCGTCAAAGGGCAGCAGATTGCCGACATGATCGTTCTTCAGCAGCACGGCGTCGATGAGCGCCAAGTCGTGTTGGACATCGCCTTTCCGGCCTAAACGCACATGCGCCACCTTGGCTCTTTGGGCCAAGTTTTCCGCCAGCAGCCCGCGCGCCTGCAAGGCGGCGACCAAGCCCGCAATAGTGGGTTCCGCCAAGACCGGAAAGACATTGTTGGTGCCGGTGGACAAGGGAAGAAGATGCACGTCGTGGCATTTGCGTTCATGCAGGGCGCGCACGATGGCCCGATTGGAGCCATCGCCGCCGAGTGAGATCAGGGTTGTGCAGCCCGCCTCCAGAAACCGGGCCACCGCCACCTCCGTATCCCGAGCGTCATTGTGCGCCTTGTGCGGTAACAGATGGACCCGCGCGCGAAGCGGCATGTGCGCCAGGGCCAGGGAAGCGATGCGGAAGGGCTCCTCGAGTACGAACAGATCCGTGGCGCCCGCGGCATCCGCGCCGGCTGCGGCCCGCGCCACCAAGTCCCGCTTGGCCTCGTGGGTCATGTTGGTGGCCCGTGCCGCCAAACGGCGCACATCGCGCCCCGACATCGGGTTGACGCAAATGCCGATGGGGGCGTTCAACGGTCGCTGGGCCCGATGCGGTCGTAGACCGCAATGCGGAAGGCGTGATCGTGGTCGGCATCAGCCGGGTGCGGCGTCGAGGCAGTCTCCTCCCACTGCCGCCAGTCCACTTCGGGAAACCAGGTGTCGCCCTCGACCTCGCCCTCCACCCAAGTGACATGGAGACGGTCGGCGAGCGGCAGGCCTGCGGCGTAAACCGGCGCTCCGCCGATGACGAAGGCGGTATCCACCCCATCGCGGCGGCATTGCCGCTCGGCGATCCTGAGCGCCGCATCAAAATCGGCCGCCACTTCGATGCCCGCTGCCGCATAGTCCAGTTGACGGGTTAAAACGATGTTGGTCCGGCGCGGCAGTGGCCCGGGCATGGACTCAAGCGTTCGCCGACCCATGATGACCGGCTTGCCCAAGGTGGTGCGCATGAAGTGGCGCATGTCCTTGGGCAGCCGCCACGGCAGGCCATTGTCGCGGCCAATGACCGCCTCGCGGCTCATGGCGGTGATGAGCGCCAGATTCATGGATCAGCAAACGCCGCCTACACCGAAATGGGGGCCTTGATGGTGCCGTGGCAGGCGTAGTCGACCAATTCAATGTCGTCAATGGTGAAGGCGAAGAGAGAGCTGACGTCCGGGTTGAGCCGCACCTGGGGCGGCGGCAGCGGCTCGCGGGCCAACTGCTGGTCGGCTTGGGCCACATGGTTGTCGTAGAGATGGGCGTCGCCAAAGGTGTGCACGAAATCCCCCGGCGCCAAGCCGCAGACCTGGGCCACCATCAGGGTGAGAAGCGCGTAGGAGGCGATGTTGAAGGGCACCCCCAGGAAAAGATCGGCGCTGCGCTGATAAAGCTGGCAGGAAAGCCGCCCATCGGCCACGTAGAATTGAAACAGGGCGTGGCACGGCGGCAGGGCCATGCGGTCCACTTGGGCCACGTTCCAGGCGCTGACGATGTGCCGGCGGGAGTTGGGATCGTCCTTGATGCGCCGCACCACCTGGCTGACCTGATCGATGGAGCCGCCGCCGGGAGCCGGCCAAGAGCGCCACTGGGAGCCGTAAACGGGACCGAGCTCACCGCTTTCGTCCGCCCACTCATCCCAAATGTGAACGTTGTGGTCGGTCAGGTATCTGATGTTGGTGCTGCCAGACAGAAACCAAAGCAGCTCATGGGCGATGAGGCGGAAGGCCACCCGTTTGGTGGTGACCAGTGGAAAGCCGGCGCTCAAGTCAAAGCGCAGTTGATGGCCGAAAATGCTGCGGGTGCCAGTGCCCGTGCGGTCGCCGCGATGGGCGCCGCCGGTGCGCACTAGGCGCAGTAGGTCGAGATAGGGCTTCATCGGGCGATCTTTGAGTGGTCTTGCGGGCGCAACGTGGCCCAAACCATGAGCAGGATACCAATGATCGCCATCGGCAGCGACAGCAGATCGCCCATCGTCACCCAGTCCATGGCCATGTAACCCAAGTGCCCATCCGGCTCTCGAAAGCGCTCCGTGACGAGCCGCAAGCCCCCGTAGCCAGCCAGAAAGACGCCGGAAACGAAGCCGGCGGGCCGCGGACGGGCAGCCGCCCACCAGACCAGGGCAAACAGCGCCACACCTTCGGCAAACGCCTGGTAAAGCGGCGAAGGGTGCCGGGCAAATGGTTCCCAGACACCCGTGCAGAACGGATTGATGCCGCGAATGGCGTCGGCGTTGCAGGGGTAGATGAAGGCCCAGGCCACATCGGTCATCCGCCCCGGCAACTCGGTGTTGGCGAAGTTGCCCAAGCGTCCGAGACCGAGGCCGATGGGCACCAGAGGGGTCACGAAGTCCGTGACCCGCCAGAAGCTCCGCCCACGGCGACGGGCGAACCACGCCATGGCGGCAACCACGCCGAGCAGACCACCGTGAAACGACATGCCGCCGTCCCAGATGCGCACTATGATCATTGGATCCCGCGCCAAGGCGTCGAATCCATAGAACAGGACATAGCCCACCCGACCGCCGAGCACTGCGCCCAAAGCGCCGTAGAACACCAGGTCGGAAAGCTGCTCGCGGGTCCAGTCCGCCGAACGGCGCACACGCCATTTGCCAAGTTGCCAGCAGGTGGCGAAGGCGGCCAGATAGGCGAGGCCATACCAGCGCACCGCCAGCGGCCCCAAGGCCACGATGACGGGATCAATTTCGGGATAGTGCAATAATAGCTTCCTTTTTGGCTGATGGACTGGGCCGATCGTTCGCGGATTGGCTCAGCAGACCCGTTTGGCTGATGGACTGGGCCGATCGTTCGCGGATTGGCTCAGCAGACCAGTTTGGCTGTTCGATGGATTTTGCAGGATGTGCCTGATTCTCTTCGCCTATCGCCTAACGCCGGGGCAACCGCTGATCGTGGCCGCCAACCGGGATGAATTCTACGCCCGTCCGAGCGCGGCTGCACACTGGTGGGACGACGCGCCCGGTTTGCTGGCGGGACGCGATCTGCAAGCGGGCGGAACTTGGTTGGGCGTGCAGGCGAATGGCCGCTTCGCCGCGGTCACCAACTTCACCGACCCCGACCGGCCACCGCCGCCCCGCTCCCGCGGCGCACTGGTGACGAACTTCCTGCGCAGCGCGCAAACCAGCGCGGACTACGCGGCCACTATTCAAGGGGAGCGGTACCAAGGCTTTAACCTGCTGCTTTGGGATGGCCGGACGCTGGCCTGCGCCTCCAATCGGGGCGCGATCCAAGTGCTCCAACCCGGATGCTACGCGCTGACCAACGCCGAATTCGGCGCCCGCTGGCCGAAAGCGGTGGACGGCGTCGCGCGGCTGCGCCAAGCCGTGCGGGCGGGAACGGACTTGGGCGGATTGATCGACCTGCTGCGCCACGACCAACTGCTGGCTGGCGACGTTCGGTCCTCCGGGGCGGAAACAGCGGAATCGCGCGCCACGCCCTGCTTCATCCGCGGCGACGCCTACGGCACCCGGGCCAGCACGGCCGTCATCCATTCCGAGGACGGCGGCATCGCCTTGGCGGAACAAAGCTATGGACCGCATGGCGCACTAGGGGAACGGCACGACTTTCAGTTAGATGTAGGCTCATGAACTTGCAGCCTATGTGCAATGTGGTTGACTTCATTAGAAGTCAATGACATGGTTTAGCTTCGGAGGTGCATTGGTGATGATGCAGGTAACGGCACGGCTCCCCGACGACCTCGTCGCGAAGGCCGACCAAGCTGCCAGCCGACTAAATCGCTCTCGGGCCCAGCTGCTTAAGCAGGCGCTAGAGTACTATCTCGAGGACTTTGAGGATCTGCGCTTAGCGCTTGATCGTCTCAATGATCCCGCAGATCCGGTGCTGGATTGGCAAGATGTCAGGCGCGACCTACTCGATCAAGATCAAGGCGAGCGCCGCTAAGGCGCTTCGGAAGATTGATGCTCGCGACCGAAGCCGCCTGATCGCGGCGATAGACCGGCTCGCGCATGAGCGATCTGCCGGCTCAGCCCTCAAGGGAGAGTTTGGCGGGCTGCGGCGATTGCGGGTCGGAGCCTATCGAATCATCTACGAGGCGGTCCACGAAGAACTAACGGTCTTGGTCGTTCGCGTCGGTCACCGCAGAGAAGTGTATCGGTAAGGGTTGAGCGGGGCGACTGAATCCGGGAAGCCCTTAGCTTGCCCCAGAACGGCACGCCGCTGACGCCGAAGGAACAACCCGTCAGCCGCTGGGCGGTCTCCATTTGTTCCATGGAAGATTCATGGAGACCCTTGGCTCAGGCGTATGGCTCATCCATGGCCACAAACTCGGTTTCATTGAGGGCCGCTTCGGTCCAAGCCTTCATGGCGCGGGTGTTGAGCAGCGCCTCCTGGTAAGCCTTCGCTTCGCCGCTGATGCTGACGCCGTAGGTGACGAAGCGGGATGCCACCGGGGTGTAGAAGGCGTCCGTTGCCGAAAAGGCGCCGAACAGAAAGCCCCTATCTTGGCGCTGTTGCCGAAGGGACGGCCGATCAGCCGTTGAGCTGTCTCCACGAGACTCATGAAAGGCGCTGCCCGCACCAAATTCCGCACGGGTTCGGGTCCATTGGGCGCAGAGGCGGTCGATGTCGCGGGCGACCTCGGGGCTCATGCCCTTGCCGGGGTGGCGGCTGCGGATGTTCATCGGCATGGCGGTGCGCAGGGCTGAGTAGCCGGCGTGAAAGTCGGCCACTAGGGAGCGCGCCCGCGCCCGAGCGCGCGGGTCCGCCGGCCAGATGCCGGCATCGGGGTGCAACTCGTGCAGGCGCTCGACAATGGCGAGGCTGTCAAAGGTGGCGAAGCCCGCCCCTGGCTCACCCTCCCAGAGCACCGGCACCAGGCGGGTGGGCGAGAGCGCGTCGATGTTGCGCTCCCAGTCCTGCGAATCGAACTTCACCATGCGTTCGTTGAAGGCGATGCCCAACTCGGTCATGGCCAGCCAAGGGCGCAACGACCAGGAGGAGTAGTTCTTGTTGGCAATGACGAGGGTAAGCGCCGGCGCGGCCATGGTCAGCCCGCCGCCGCCTCGGCCAGTTCCGGCTCGCCGAGCGCCTCGAAGGCCTCATCGGCCACTTCCCAAGTGCGCTGCAGGTCGGTCTCGGTGTGGGCGATGGAGAGAAAGTGGTTGTGGTAGCCCAGGAGGTACACACCACGCTTCACGCACTCGTCGATCCAGGCGAAGTGGGTGCGTTGGCTGACATTGGCCAAGCGGTAGTAGGGCATGGCCGGTATCCCGGAGGCGACGAGTTCATAGCCGCGTTGGCCCGCCACCTTCACCAAGCCGTCGCTCAACTTGGTGCCGATGTCCGCTACGCGGCGGGTGGCATCGGTCTTGCGCAATTCCTCCAGGGTTGCCCTGGCCGCCGCCATGGGCGCGGCATTGAAGAATTGGGTGCCCGTGAAATAGACATCCTTGGCCGCCTCCTTGAGCGCATCGGACCCCACCAAGGCCGCCAAGGGCTGGCCGTTGCCAATGGCCTTGCCGAAGCAGATGAGGTCGGGCGTGAAGCCGTAGGCCACGTTGGAGCCGGCCGGGTGCAGGCGGAACCCGGAGCGCACGTCATCGACGATCAGCACGATGCCGTTGGCGCGGCACAGGGCCTCCATGCCCGTCCAATAGCCGGGGGCGGGAAGTTCGTTGTCGGCGAACACCGGATGATGGTAGGGCGATGAGATGAAGCAGGCGATCTCCCCGGGGTGGGCGCTGATGAGCTGCTCGAAGGCGTCGGCGTCGTTCCACGGCACCTTGAGCACCTGCTCCAAATCCTCTGGGATGGCGCCGGTGAAGCCCTCGCGCATCCAAGGCGCCACGCCGTGGTAGCCGCCATCGACCTTGACAATCTTGGTGCGGCCGGTGGCGGCGCGCGCCACCATGACGGCCAGCCCCGTGGCGTCGCCACCGTTCTTGCCGAACAGCGCCCAGTCGGCGGCGGCCACCGTCTCCACCAAGGTTTCGGCCAACTCGACCATGATGGGCGCCGCCAGGCTCACGGTGTTGCCGCGCCGTTGCTCGGCTTCGACCGCCGATTCGACGGCCGGGTGCCGGTAGCCGAGGATCATCGGCCCATAGGCGCACATGTAGTCAATGTACTCGTTGCCGTCCACGTCCCAAAAGCGGGCACCCTCGGCTCTTGAGAAGAACTTTGGGCCATCCGCGCGCACCGAATAGCCGTAGTGGCCGAAGATGCCACCGGGGATCACCTCCTGGGCGCGGGCGTACAGGGCTTGGGAACGGCTGATGTCGTAGGTTTGCATCGGCAGGGCTCCAACGTGGCGAGCCTGCGATACTATGCCGTGCGGGCGTCGACTGCCAACGCAGCGGCGTCGATTGACTCGTTGCGGGGCATGGGCTGTTTCAAGGCCGCGTTCGGACGTATCATCCGCCGCCATGAAGATTGGATTTTTCGGTTTCAACAACGGTGTGCTGGCCGAACCCGAGGCCATGGCACGGACTCTTCGGGCCATGGATGACGCGGGCTTTGAGTCCGCCTGGACCGGCGAGCACGTGGTGCTGATCGACCCTCAGGAACCGCCATCGCCGGCGCCGCCCGACTTTCCCATGCTGGACACGGTCGCCGCGCTGGCCTTCGCTTCCGGCGTCACCCAGCGCATCCGACTGGCGTCAGGCATCATTCTGCTGGCACAGCGCAATCCGGTGGTGCTGGCGAAGGAGCTGTCAGGCATCGACCGGCTTTCCAAGGGACGGCTGATCTTCGGCGTGGGCGTCGGCTACGTGCCCCGCGAGTTCGAAGTGATCGGCGTGCCCTACGGGGAACGGGGCGCACGGGTCAGCGAACACATCGAGGCCATCCGTACCCTGTGGACCCAGGAACAGCCGGAATTCAGCGGCCGCTTCACGCAAATCTCCGGTGTGCGGCAGCAGCCCATGCCGGTTCAAAAGCCCCATCCGCCGATCACCATCGGCGGCATGTCTCCGGCGGCCTACCGTCGCGCCGTGCGCCAGGGCAACGGCTGGTACGGCTTCGCCCAGACCGTGGACGCGGCTGCCGGTTCCATCGCCGGGCTCAGGGAGGCGGCGGAGGTCGAAGTGCGCTCGGAGGGCTTGGGCGACCTCGAAATCACCGTGACGCCGCCGGGGCCAGTGGATAGGGGCACGGTCAAACGCTACGAAGACCTGGGCGTATCGCGCCTAGCGCTGCTGCCCGGCCGCCTTCGGAAGGGTGACGATGCAGTGCGCTTCGTCGAGACGGCGGCGCGGCAGTTCAATTTGTAACGAGGCGATGCCTCAGACTAACGAATGGACGGGCGCCGGGCGCAAAAGTTGGTTCTTGTGACAGCCTTGTCCCGCGATCAAGAAAACCAAAGTGGCGGTGCCTCAGACTGACGAGCGGGCGGTGCGCCATCGAGGGTTGGAACGGCAGTGCGGCAATCTTCCGCCGCGTCAGCCCCTTGGGTGCGCCATCAAGTTGCCGCAACTATGATTCACGGGTCCGCACACCGAGGCACGAGCATGCCGCAACGATGGTTCGATTACGGTCGCTGGTTTGCGCGGGCCCTGGTGCGCCAGTTCGTCGAACACCAATGCCTGAACAGCGCCGCGGCGCTGACCTTCACGACGCTGCTGGCGCTGGTGCCGATCATGATGGTGACCTACGTGTTCCTTGCCGCGGTACCGGAGCTTTCCGCGCTGGGCAAGACGGTGGAGGCCTTCGTGTTGGAGACCTTCGTGCCCGACGCGAGCGCCGCTCTGTCCGGGAGGCTGTCCGAGTTTTCGGCCCAGGCCGGACAGCTCGGGGCGCTCAGCTTCGCGATGGTCGTGCTGACCGCGATTCTCGCGCTGATTAACATCGAGGAGGTTTTCAACGTCATCTGGCGGGCGCCGGCGCCACGCAGTGGCTGGCAGCGGCTGTTGGTCTATTGGGGCGTGCTGAGTTTCGGTCCGCCCTTGCTGATCGGGTCGTTGCTCGCCACATCCTACATCTACGCCTTGCCGCTGATCTCGGACATCGACGCCTTTGGCGTACGCGAATTGATCCTCTCCATGCTGCCGACACTGGCCATCACGGCCACCTTCACGATCCTGTACTTCGCCGTTCCCAATGTGCCTGTGCGGTTCGCGCACGCCTTGGCCGGTGGGCTGCTGACCATGCTGCTGTTCGAGGCGGCGCGTTGGCTATTCGCCGAATTCGTCGCCCGATCCTTCACCACCCTCGTTTACGGCACCTTCGCGGCAGTGCCCTTCTTTCTTGCCTGGCTCTACCTGGTCTGGATCATGGTGCTTGCAGGCGCCGTTTTCGTGCGCACGCTGTCGCTGCCCGCGGGGACCGGCAACGGCGATAGACGCGCGCCCAAGCTGCTGCAGTGCGTCAGGGTAATCGCGACCTTGAACGAGGCTCACCTGAAGGGCGAGTCCTTGAGCGTCGATGAAATCGAGGCGGCGGCGCCGCTCGACAGCGGGGAACGGCAGCGGATTTTCGATCTGCTGACCCGGCAGGGACTGCTGCAAACCACCGAACACGGCCGCTTCGCGCTGGGACGGAGCTTGAAAACCATCACGCTATGGGATCTGCACCGCCAGTTGCCGGAAGCCTTGGATGCCGAACAGTTGGCCGGCGCAAAGGGCCCGGAAGGGGTGACGGAACACCTAGCCGCCTTCGCCCAAATCGGTGCGCAGGAACTCGACGTGAGCCTTGACAGCATTTTCTCCGAGACGCGCCAGGGCCACTAAACAATCTCAGCATCCGCCCGTCGATATCGAATCTTCGCATTCGCGGCTTCTCCGGCACCGGCTACTGGGGACGTCACCGGCAAGACCAATCTGCGGGTTGCGCTGTTCCCTGGTTCCCAGGACGCTATACTCCCCCTATGCCTGACGCGTTGAGTTTTTCGGTGTTCCCCGGGCTGATCACGCAGCCGATGGCCGTCTTCAGGGCGCTGTCCAAGAACGCACCGGAGGGACATCGGGTCTTCTTCCAACTCATCCTTCCCCTATGCCTCATTCCCCCCGTCTTGGCCTACGTCGGCGGCGCCACTTTCGGTTGGCGGCTGGGCGGCGGGGAGCCGTTGATGATGCCCGCCCGCAGTCTCACGCTCATCAGCCTCGCCTACTTCTTTGCGTTGATCTTTGGATTGGTCAGCAGTGCCGCAGTGAGCTCTTGGATGGCCATCACTTATGGCGCCAAACGGGCGTTCGGCACCCATCTGGCGCTCGCGGGCATGGTGGCCGCGCCAGTGATTCTGGCCAGCGCCGCCCATCTCGCGCCCCATGTGTTCATCAACATGCTAATCCTCATACCGGCCCTGATTTGGAGCCTGTACCTGCTCTACCGGGGCCTGCCCGAAGCGCTCGGCATTCCCCCGGAGCGCGGCATGCTGATGGCGTCGGCCTTGGTGGGTTATCTGCTCGTCGCCCTGGTCAGCTTGCTCGGCATCACGGTGGTGCTCTGGAGCGGCGGCATCGGGCCCGCCATCGGGGTCTGAGGTGGCCGGCGAGCGCTACCATGACCGGGTGGTGGCTTGGCTGACCGCGTTTGCGGTGGCCTGGTCCATCCTCGGCATGCTGGCCGGCGTTTACGTCGCCGCCGAACTGGTTTGGCCGACCATCGACTTCGGCCGCGAGTGGCTCTCCTACGGGCGGCTGCGGACCCTGCACACCAACGGCGTGATCTTCGGCTTTGGCGTCTCCGCCCTGATGGGCACGGCCTTCTACAGCGTCCAGCGCACCTGCCACGTGCCGCTGTTTGCGCCCCGCCTGGCCTGGTTCTGCGCGCTGGCTTGGCAGGTGGGGGTGCTGGCCGGCGGCATCTCGCTCCTGGCGGGGTGGAACGGCGGCAAGGAGTACGCCGAACTGGAGTGGCCCTTCGACATTGCCATCGCCGTGGTCTGGGTCTGCTTTGCGATCGTGTTCTTCGGCACCATCGGCAAGCGCCGCATCAAGCCGATCTACGTCTCGAACTGGTTCTACGGCGGGCTGATCATCGTCATCGCCATGCTGCACATCGTCAACAGCCTGGCGATGCCGGTGACGCTGTCGAAGTCGTACTCGCTGTTTGCCGGCGCGCAGGACGCCATCGTCCAATGGTGGTACGGCCACAACGCCGTCGGCTTTCTGCTGACCGGCGGCTTTCTGGGCATGCTCTACTACTTTCTGCCCAAGCACGCCGGGCGGCCGATCTGGAGCTACCGGCTGTCCATCGTCGCCTTCTGGGCCTTCACCTACAGCTACATCTGGGCCGGACCCCACCACCTGCACTACAACGCGGTGCCGGAGTGGGTGCAGTCCTTGGGCATGGTGATGAGCCTGGTGCTGCTGGCACCCTCATGGGCCACCCTGGTCAACGGCGTGATGACGGTGGCCGGCGCCTGGGAGAAGCTGCGCACGGACCCGGCGCTGAAGTTCATCGTGCTGTCCTTGGCATTCTACGGCTTGGCCACCTTCGAAGGACCGATGATGTCGATCAAGAGCGTCAACGTCGTCAGCCACTTCACCGACTGGACCATCGGCCATGTGCATTCCGGGGCGCTCGGTTGGAACGCCATGATCACCTTCGGCGCGTTCTACTTCCTCGTGCCCCGGCTGGTCGGGGCGAGCCTTTACAGCGTCAGGCTCGCCAACATCCACTTCTGGCTGGCGCTGGCGGGCACCATGCTCTACGTCCTGGCGATGTGGGGCGCGGGCGTTTCCCAAGGGCTGCTGTGGCTGAGCCTGGATGAAATCGGCGAACTCAGCTTCAGCTTCAAGGACATCATGGCAAGCATGGCACCCTACTACGCCCTGCGCTTCGTGGCGGGGCTGATCTTCCTGAGCGGCGCTCTGCTGATGGCGTTCAACCTCGCCATGACCGGCAAGGGGCGACGCACGGTAGCCGCATCGCCCCCTGCTGCGGAATCGAGCCGGTCATGAACGCCGTCGATCTGCACCGGAAGCTGGAGCGCAACAGCGGCTTGCTGATCTTTGGCATCCTGCTCGTTTCCGCCATCGGCGGCCTTGTGCAGGTGCTGCCGAGCGTGCTGCAGGATGATCTGGTCACGCCCGGGCCAAGCACCGCGCCATACGGACCGGTGGAGTTGACTGGACGCGACCTCTACATCCGGGAGGGCTGCAGCACCTGCCATTCGCAGCAGGTGCGGCCCCTGCTGGCGGAGGTAAAACGCTACGGACCTTATTCCAAGGCGGGGGAATCCGCCTATGACCGGCCCTTTCTGTGGGGCTCCAAGCGCACCGGGCCGGACCTGCACCGCATCGGCGGCAAGTACACCGACCTCTGGCAGCGGATGCATCTGCTCGACCCGCGCAGCTTGGTGCCCGACTCCATCATGCCCGGCTATCCTTGGCTCGCCGAGCGGGCGGCGGACGCCGACGGCAGCATTCAGTCCAAGATGCGGGCGCTGCGCCGTCTCGGCCATCCCTACACCGATGCCGACATCGAAGCGGCGCCCGCCGCCTTGGCCGGGCTTAGAGAGGTCGATGCCTTGGTCGCCTACCTGCAGGCGTTGCGCGCGCCCGATAGGGAGGCATCGCCATGACCTGGTTCATTTTCGCGGGCGACATGCTGGTGATGGCCTTAATGGCGGCGCTCGCCGTCTGGGTGTTGTGGGGCGGCGAAAGCGACTCCGTCGATGAGGTCGCGCGAATCCCCTTGCAGGACGAGTCGGACGCCATGAAGGATGATCCCGTCGATGGCTGAGCTGCCCAGCACATTCTGGAGCGGCTGGGTGGCGGTCGTCACCCTGGCCAGCTTGATCGGTGTCTTTTGGCTGATCTACAGCGTCTATTTCGCCAAGGGCGGCAAGGCAGCGGACGAACCCAGCCCGGTCTGGGACGGCAACCTGCAGGAAGGCGAACACCCGGCCCCGCTGTGGTGGTTTTGGCTGATCTTCGCCTCCTTGGTCATCTCCGTGATCTACCTGATGCTGTACCCAGGCCTCGGAGCGTTCGGCGGCGCCCTCAACTGGTCCCAAGGCGGCGAGGTGGACCGGCGCCTGAACCGCTACCAAACCGAATTCGGACCCACGCGGCGGCTGGTGGCGCAGGCCCAACTCGCCACCCTGCAGGAAGACGCACGGCTCATGGCCTCCGCGCAACGAATCTATGACCGCAACTGCGCGGTTTGCCACGGCTACGATGCCGCGGGCCAAGCCGACCTCTTCCCCAGCCTCACCGACGCGGCTTGGCAATGGGGTGGCGAGGCGGCGCAAATCGAGCAGTCCATCCGCCACGGCCGCTTGGCCGTCATGGTTGGCTGGGAGGCGGCACTTGGCGAGCAGGCCATCGACCAACTGACCGACTACACGTTGACGCTGCGCGACGGCACCGCCCAGGACCACCCGGGCGAGACTGCGTACCTGCAGTACTGCGCCGCTTGCCACGGCCCGGACGGCAGCGGCAACCCGCTGCTCGGCGCACCGGATCTCACCGACGACGCCAGCCTTTACGGCCAATCCCCCGCCGCCATCCGCCACTCCATCGGCCAAGGCCGCAACGGCGAGATGCCCGCCTTCGGCGAGCGGCTTGACGACACGCAAGTTCGGCTGCTGGTGGCGTGGCTGACACGGCCTGACGCCCAGCAGTGAAGCGATTTCGTCGCCCCGATTTCGTCGCCCCTATTGACCGATTCCTTCATAGCTGGCATGGTTCTTTCCACGAGCGTTTGGAGGGCGGGGTTGGCCTGCCCCACCCTTGTCGCGCACCGGCGAGCTGGAGGTGCCTCAGGCGGGAGTCGAACCCGCACGGCATGCAGAGGTTGTCTGCAACGTTCCCGGGGAGTGCCAGTCCCCTGCGTCTACCAGTTCCGCCACTGCGGCCTGGGGAGCCCGCGCCTTAAGTGGCGCGGGCTCCGACTTCTCCGTCTAACCCCGTCCGGGGCCAATCAGATGCCCAGTGTGGCGTTGAAAACTGGCTGTTTCTGTAGGAAAAAGCGGAAGTTGCTGTAGGTCATTGGCCATTTGCCCTTGAAGTGGCGACCTTTGGCCTCTTATGGGCGCGCTGCCGCCTTGTGAGCACTCAAGCAAAGTCTCATTCGGGCTCCTCTCAACGCTCGTAGTAAACGTGGCGGTGGTCAGCGGTGCGCGTCAGGGTGCGGTCCAAGGCCGGGAGGTAGGGACTGCCGCGGGCCGGTTGGCCGTTGATGGCAGTTACCTTGATGCGTTTGCGCTGCCGGACTAGGTGCTGGACCGGCTCGGTGGCCGCATCGATGTTCGGATGGTCCGGGGCGATGAGGAAGTTGAGGCGCTGGCCGTGGCTCTCGATGACCAGGGCCAACTCGCCGTCCAGGAAGCTTAGGTAGTTGCCGGCTCGCCGGGACGGCAGCGCCGCCCAATCCAAGGACAACCCGCACGGGGAGACGGGATCGCCGGCATTCATCCAGAAGCTCTGCGGCGCTTGGTGGGCGCGAAACCGATGCAGGGCCGCAGGCGCCATGAACTGCGGACCGGACAGGCCCTCGAAGAAGTAGCCCGCGGTGACCTCGCCGGCCAGTTCCATGATGCGCAGCGCCTTGAAAAGGGACGCCCAGCGCGTCTCCCGGTTGGCGATTTCCCGGCACAGGAAGCCATAGCGGTCGAGCAGGAGCCGGACCCGCTCCTTGTCCTCCTCCATTCGTTCGAAGGGATCATCCGACAGTGGCGGAGCGGCGTTCAAACGCCAGTTGCCGGGCCAACCTTGGGCGACCATGCGGGCACGACGACGGACTGGCGCGGACGCTTCGGACAATCGGTATTTTCTCTGCTCGCCCAAGCGCAGCGGGGTCAGGCTGTCGGCCAGCAGCGCACCCGCCCAAACGGCTTGCCACCAGCGGTCGTTGAAGGCCGCCGCGTCGGTTACGTCCTCGGCCCGATCGCTGATTTGATGATAGCCGTAGCGGGCCTCGGGATCGGCGAACAACGAACCGAGTTCCGCAGGGTCCGCCGACGCGTGCATCTGGGCTTCCTCCGGGTAGCACAGGGTAATCTGTTGCTTGCCGCAGCCGATCCAAACGATCTGCTCCTGGGCGATGAGCTCGTCAAGCTGATGGTCGGCGAAGTCCCTGAAACGGGCGGCCAGGAAGTCCCCGAGCCAAGCGGCCACCGGCGCTGCATAGCCGCTCAAGCGCTCAACGGCCCGCAAACCGGCGGCCGGCGACCAAGCCTGCCCGAAGCCTTGCCAAGCGGCGAGGAACCCGGGCAGTTGCGTGACGGGCCTGGCAACCACTTGCGCGCGACTTTGGGCGCGTTGAAAGCGCAGCAGGGCATCAAGGTTGTCGGCATCGCAGAAATGGCGCTCGTCGTTGCCTTCAAGCAAGGGGCCGGTGATGTAGGCGCCGCTGTCGGTGAGCAGCCGTTCGAGGTCGGGGACGCCCGGCGGCAGCAGCGCCTCCAACGCCGCGAAGGTGCGTGGACCGTAGAAGGACAGAATCTCGCCAACAAAGTCCTCCAAGGTTCGCGCATCGTCAATGGCCGGCAGTTCGCCTTGATGGGCCAGCCCGGCACACAGGTCGCATTGGACCAGCGCGTGGGCTACTTCAAGATGGGCAACCCAAGCGCGTTCACCGGCGGCGAAGCGCACCAGCCGCGGGTGCGCCACTTCGTCGGGCCACTCCGAGGCAGGCGTCAGCACCCGCTCCTTGGCCCATTCCAGCCAGTCTTCGAGGCTGCGCGGCTCATAGCCTTCAGCGCGCCGTTGGCGTTTGGCTTCAAATGCCTCTATGACTTCGGCCTTGAGGCGCGGCCGCAGTCGCTCATCGCCCACCGCCTGGGCGATGAGGTCGTCGGCGAGCCCACTGGCTTCACCCCGCTCCGGGGTGTCGTCGGCGTACATGTAGCGGCTCACCTGATTGAAGGTGAGGTTTCTGGCAAAGGGGCTGGGCGTGGCGGTGCGGGCCAACGTCCACGGCAGGCTGCCGTCCGCCAGTTCACCAAGCAGCCCCCGCAGCGCCGGCAGGTCAAACTCGTCGCTGAGGCAGGTGCGCCACGTCTCCAGCAGCACCGGGAAGTCCGGGTACCTGGCGGTGGCGGTCATCAACTTCTTGGCCTGCAGGCGGCTCATCCAGAGCGGCAGGCGTTGATTGAAGCGGCGCTTGGTCAACAGCAGCGCCCGGCCCGCGCACTCGCGAAAGCGGGCGCCGAAAAATCCGGAACGCTCAAGCGAGGCGCGCAGGTGGCCGTCCAGGTTCTCCGGGGTGACCCAGCCCAGGAGCTCCTCCGGCGCCAGCACATCCTTGACCTGCACCACGATGGCGTTGTTGTCGGCGTGAATCTCGGGCACCGCATCAAAGCGCTCCCGCCAAGCGGCCTCAATGGCCAACGCCCAGGGGCGATTCAGGCGTCCGCCCCAGAAGCTGTGGATGACCAACTGCTGGGGGGCGTCGGGGCCGTCGTACCCGTCGGGGCCTGAACGCACCCACTCCAGCAACAGATGGCGGCGGTGCGGCAGGGCCGCTTCGGTGTGCGTTCGCTGGCGCTCCAAGTAAGCGCACAGCTCCTCCGCCGCCGATTCCTCGAAATTCGCCTGTTCGACAAGCATGGACTTGAACAACTCCCGCCGGCCATTGGCGAAGTGCGTCTCCGCCGCTTCCAGAAAGCCGCCAATACGCTCAGCGAAGTGGAAACTGCGATTGAAGGTCTCATTGCGCCAGAATGGCAGGGCGGTGGCTCCGGGCCGGGCGGGCCGGACGATGACATCGTTGTGGGTGACGCGCAGGATTTGCCAGTTCTGGGTGCCGAGGGTGAAGGTCTGGCCGGTGGTGACCTCCCAAACGAACTCCTCGTCGAGCTCACCGATGGCAGCGCCGCTGTCCGCATGGCGCAATTGGTAGTAGCCCCGGTCGGGAATCGATCCGCCGGCGTTGTAGAGCGCGAAGACCGCGCTCTTGTGCGCCTGCACGGTGCCCTTGATCCGGTCGAGCGCGACCCGGGGCTTGAGTTCCCGCACCCGGGAGCCGGCGTAGCGCCCCGCCAGCATGTCCAGGACCAGATCGAACTGTTCCCGAGGCAGCCGCCGGTAGGGTGTGCTGGCTCGAATGGCGGCGAACAACTCATCAACTGGCCAAGCCTCATGGGCGCACATGGAGACGATGGATTGGCACAGCGCATCAAGCGGGTTCTCCAGGGGCTTGAGCGGCTCGATGTCGCGCTCGGCGACAGCGTCCGCCAGCACCGCCGCCTCCAGCAGGTCATGGGTGTGGGTGGCGTACAGGGTGCCCGAGCTGACTTCGCCGACCCCGTGGCCGGCCCGGCCGATGCGCTGCAGGGCGGCGGCGATGGACGGCGGCGTCTGCACCAGCACCACCTCGTCGAGATGGCCGATGTCGATGCCCATCTCCAACGAGCTGGTGGCGACGATGGCCTTTAGCTCACCGGCCTTCAAACGCCGCTCAACTTCAGTGCGGATGTCGCGCGCCAAGGAGCCGTGGTGGGCGTAGGCGAGCGGCGCGGTCTGGTGCTCGTTGACCTTGAGGGTGATCTGCTCCGCCAGCCTGCGGCTGTTGGTGAAGAACAGCGTGGAGCGGTTGCCGTCGATGAGTTCGCGGAAGTTCTCCGCCAGCGGCTCCCAGATCTTGATGTCATTGGCCCCGGCATCACGAACCGCTTCGGGATAGCGCACCCGCAGGGCGA
Source organism: Candidatus Azophilus lithoversatilis (assembly GCA_028278675.1). Classification (GTDB taxonomy): domain Bacteria; phylum Pseudomonadota; class Gammaproteobacteria; order Pseudomonadales; family Azotimanducaceae; genus Azophilus; species Azophilus lithoversatilis. Next base: position 2,764 of record JAQAJJ010000007.1, on the reverse strand, counting down.
CCTCCTTGCGGTTGGCCGCATCGCTCCCCGCGTCGATGACGGCTACCTGCCGTCCCGCCCCGGACGGCAGGTAGCCGCCGACGTAGGCGGCAACCGCATCGAGCGGGCGCACGGTCGCCGACAGGGCGATGCGCTGGAACTCGCCCGCCAAGCGGGCCAGCCGCTCCACCGACACCATGAGTTGCGCGCCCCGCCGATTGTCCGCGACGGCATGGATTTCATCGAGGATGAGGGTCTCCACCGTGGCCAGGGCCTGACGGCCCCGGACTGTGGTGAGCAGCAGCATGAGACTTTCCGGCGTGGTGATGAGGATGTCCGGGGGATGGCGCAGCATTCGCTGGCGCTCACCGCCTGGCGTGTCTCCGGAGCGGGTCCGCACGCTGATCTGCGGGAAGCCGGCGCCGCCCTGCAACTCATCAAGCGGGGCGAGAAGATTGCGTTGGATGTCACTGTTGAGCGCCTTCAAGGGCGATACGTAGAGCACCCGGGTCGCGCCCGGACGCCATGCGCCCGCCGCGAATTGATTCAGGGACCACAGAAAGGCGGTCAGCGTCTTGCCGCTGCCGGTGGGCGCGGTGGCAAGGACGTGCGCGCCTGCAGCGATTTGCGGCCAAGCCTTGGCCTGCACCGGCGTCGGCGAGGCGAAGCGTTGGCCGAACCAGGTCTTGATCGAAGGATGGAACGGATCTAAGGCGTTCACCGGGAGAAGCGCATCGAGAGGTCCAAGGGATGCACGTCCTTGGTGAGGCTGCCTACCGAAATGCAGTCCACACCCGTCTCGGCGATGGCGCGGATGCGGGAATCGTCGATGCCCCCGGAGGCTTCGAGGCGGGCGCGGCCTTGGGCGACCGCCACCGCCCGCCGGGTATCGGCGAGGGAGAAGTTGTCGAGCATGATGATGTCCGCCGCCGCCGCCAGCGCCTCGCCGAGTTCGGCCAAGGACTCCACCTCCACTTCCACCGGCAGGCCGGGCCGGCGCTTGCGGGCTTGGGCAACAGCCGCGCTGATTGAGCCGGCGGCGGCGATGTGGTTTTCCTTGATGAGATAGGCGTCGTGCAGGCCTAGGCGGTGATTGGCGCCGCCGCCGCAGCGCACCGCGTACTTCTGCGCCAAGCGCAGGCCAGGCAGGGTTTTGCGGGTGTCGAGCAACTGGCAACCCGTGCCCTCAAGCAACCGGACGAAGTGCCTCGTGCGGGTGGCTGTGCCGGAGAGCAGCTGGATGAAGTTCAGAATCGTCCGCTCCGCCGTGAGCAGGGCTCGGGCTTGGCCACGCAGTTCGAACAGTGTGTGCCCCGCCTTGAGGTCCGCGCCATCTTCGACGCGCCAACCTACTTGAAAAGCGCTGTTCATCTGGCGGGCCACCTCCTCCACCCACGGCCGCCCGCAGAACACACCGTCCTGCCGGGCAATGACCACGCCTTGGACCTCGGCGGCTGGTGAAATCAACTCGGCGCTGACGTCGCCGCCGCCGATGTCCTCGGCGAGCGCGTCAGCCACACTGGCCTCGATGCGGGCCCGCAGTGAATTTGAAATGTCCATGATCGCTTGATGATTGCCGCCGATGCCGGGATGATTCTACCGTGAGCATCGCATCCGACCACTGGCTGAACGGCGTCCGGCGCGTTGCGTCCCCAAACTGCGACGACCGCCCGGATCCGGACGACATCAGCCTGATCATTCTGCACGGCATTTCCCTGCCGCCTGGCGAGTTTGGCGGTGGGTTGGTGGAGCAATTGTTCACCAACCGGCTTGTAGTGGACCGGGCGGGGCCGATGGCGGACCTCGAAGGGCTTCGCGTGTCCAGCCATCTGCTGATCGACCGCCAAGGGCTTTGCACCCAATTCGTGCCCTTTGACCAACGCGCATGGCACGCCGGGCGCTCCGCATGGGGCGGGCGGCCCGGCTGCAACGACTACGCCATCGGCATTGAACTGGAGGGGACGGACGAGCAGCCCTATGCCCAGGCGCAGTACCGGCGGCTGATTCCCATCGTCAGGGACCTGCTGGCGCGCTATCCGGCGCTTTCCCCCGAAGCCATCGTCGGCCATCTGGAGGTGGCGCCGGAACGCAAAACCGATCCCGGTCCCCGCTTCGACTGGCGGCAACTGCTTATGGCATTGATCAACTCCGACAATTCCTGAACGGTTGTGGAAGCATTTGCTGTGAAATTGGTCTAGTCGATATCCGACAAAAGCCCGCCTCAATTGGCATTGCCAATATGGCAAAATTGGCCTTACCATGCGAGCCTTCAGCTTACCCCAGAACGGTACGCCGCCGACGCCGAAGGGACAACCAGCCAGCCGCTGGGCTGTCTCCATTTGTTCCTTGAAAGATAGCCAAGTGCGGGGGTTGCCATTGATGGGATCTGTTCAGCCACACCGATCCATGCATCTGCGCACCGACGGTCGATGTCACCCGATTCGTGCCCTCCACAGTTGCGGGTGCGGGCTGATGCCCTACGCGCCCGTTGGCACAGGCGTTGCCCAGGCCCTGCTATTCTCCTGGACATTGCTGGCGGCCGCCGTAGCCCAAGCGGCGGAGCATCTCGTCGCCGATCAAGAGGCGTACCGGACTCGCCCATCAACCGCTACCACCAAGTCGAGGATGTGCTGATCGAGAACAACACCATCATCGACAGCGACCACATCGAATTGGCGGCCGGTAGCGATGCGGAGCGGTCGGCCGCCCCTAGCCCGAGTTTACCAACGAAAAAAATAAACTGTTGTATCTCAACAACTTAGGTTGACCGAATCGCGCGTATGGC
>JAQAJJ010000069.1 GCA_028278675.1 Candidatus Azophilus lithoversatilis | reverse complement strand
AACGAGTTGCCGCACCAAAAACCGTCGATCGCGGCAAGATCGGGCCAAAATCACGGGGTTGTTGGTAAAGATGGGCTAGCGCTAGGCAGCCGTCCGGCGCGACGCCAGCCAACCGCGGGCATAGAGGCCCTAAGGGCAATTCCGTGGGTGTTCGCTTGGACGCAAGTGCGTCTAATGTTGCCCGCATGGCTCGGCACCAACACCGCCTTGCGTGAGGCGATGGATGCCCAGCCCAAGCCGCTCAAGGAAATGCTGGCTTGGCCGTTCTATCGGATGCAGACCCAGATGCTCGAGATGGTCGTGGCCAAGGCGGACATCGCGCTGACGCGATACTACGCTCAGCGTCTCACGAATGCGGCACAGCAGCGCACCGTCGATGCCTTGGGCGAGGAACTTCGTGGCCTCGCCACCAACTTGTTGGTTTTGACCGGACAACCGCACCTGCTGGCCAACGATCCCGAACTTGCGGAATCGCTGCACGTGCGCAACACCTACCTAGACCCCCTGCACCTTCTGCAAGCGGAGCTTTTGGCGCGCTGGCGCGACAAGTCCATGCAGCTCGACGCAGTCGAGCGGGCGCTCAAGGTCACCATGGCCGGCATCGCCAGCGGCCTGCGCAACACCGGATAGAACGCAGGCCGCTTTGATCTCGCGTCTAGTTACTGATGCAATCGGGTTAAGAAATCCTGCTCTCTCACGCAGTACTGGGCCGCGACTAGGAGGGCCTCGCCGGTGAGCGGATCGATTGCCTTGAACTCAGCGTTGAATTCAGGGGCACCTTGATTCCCTGCTGGCCCAAGTAGCCCGCCACGAAGGTGTGCAGGCTGTTCAAGCCTTCCGTGTAGCCTTCGGCGTGACCTTGCGCGTGCGCGTCCCGGCGTTCTGCGCCAATTTGCGGGTCGTCGTTCGGCATGGTGCCTTACCGCTCGCCCAAGCGTCGACCGACCCGATCCAGCACCTTGAGCGTCTCCGGCGAGAGGGAGGGCTCGTTCAGCGCTACATGAATCTCCGTCGCCGTCCCGCCGGGAAAGGTCTCGCTCACCAACGCTTCCCGACAGCAGCCGTCCGGACCTAGGCGATGCACCATCAGCCCAGCCGGGCGAGGCGTTGCGAGGGGATTTCGTGGTAGTAGCTGATGGGTCCGCAGACCATGGCCACTTCCGTGTCGGCATCCAAAAACTCGAAGCGACCGTCGTAGTCGCGGATGCGCCGGCGGGGAATGCGCTTGGACACGCAGCCGGGAAAGTGCTCTTTCATAAAACAAATGGAGACAGCCCAGCAGCTGGCGGGTTGTTCCTTCGGCGTCGGCGGCGTACCGCTCTGGGGCAAGCTGAAGGCTCTTTCATAAAACAAATGGAGACAGCCCAGCAGCTGGCGGGTTGTTCCTTCGGCCTCGGCGGCGTGCCGTTCTGGGGCAAGCTAAGGGCTTCGGTGAACCGAACCGGCGATCGTTGCGCGGGCCCGGACAGCAGCCGATGGGTGCCGCCGGATGTGGGCGGGGACTTCGACTTCATGAGTCAACCCTCGATTCGCGCAACGTTCCGGCGATGCTAGCAACGAAACCCACCACCGCATAGGATAGAATCGCAACGGCCCAATCGCTGGCGGCTTGAGGCGGCGTTGTCGGATGGATTTTGTTGATTGGCAAGAGGTGCGCACCCCCTTTGGACACAACCGATCGCGATCAGGAAGAAACTCGGGAGTGGCTGGATTCCCTGGAATTCGTGCTGAACAACGAAGGCGTAGAGCGGGCCAACTTCCTGCTTGAGCGGCTGTCAGCCCGGATGACAAAGACCGGCGCCCGGCTGCCCTACACCATCACCACGCCCTACCGGAACACCATTCCCTCCAGCCAGGAAGCCTTCATGCCGGGGGATCTGTTCATGGAGCGGCGCATCCGCTCGCTGATCCGCTGGAACGCCTTGGCGATGGTGGTGCGCACCAATCGGCGCGAAGGCGACCTCGGCGGCCACATATCCAGTTTCGCGTCCTCCGCCACCCTCTACGACGTGGGCTTCAACTATTTTTTTCGCGGCGCTGACGACGACCACGACGGCCAGCCCGCCGGTGACCTGGTTTACTTTCAAGGCCACGCCTCGCCCGGCATCTACGCACGGTCGTTCCTGGAGGGCCGTCTGAGCGAAGCGCAGCTCGACGAGTTCCGCCGGGAAGTCGGGGGCAAGGGCCTTTCCTCCTATCCCCACCCTTGGCTGATGCCCGACTATTGGCAATTCCCCACAGTCAGCATGGGGCTCGGGCCGCTGCAGGCCATCTATCAAGCCCACATCATGAAGTACCTGGACAGCCGCGGCCTCGTGCCGATGGGCAACCGCAAGGTCTGGGCCTTCGTCGGCGACGGCGAGTGCGATGAGCCGGAGTCCCTCGGCGCCCTGTCCCTAGCGGGCCGGGAGCGGCTCGACAACCTGATCTTCGTGGTCAACTGCAATTTGCAGCGGCTCGATGGCCCGGTGCGCGGCAACGGCAAGATCATTCAGGAGTTGGAGGGCTATTTTCGGGGCGCGGGCTGGAACGTCATCAAGGTGGTCTGGGGGCGGTTGTGGGATCCGCTGTTCGCCAAGGACGACTTGGGGATCATGCAGCAGCGCATGGACGAGACGGTGGACGGCGAGTACCAGAACTTCAAAGCCAAGGGCGGCGCCTACGTTCGGGAGCGCTTCTTCGGGCGCCACGAGGCGCTGCTGAAAATGGTGGAGAACCTATCCGACAACGACATCTACCGGCTGAATCGAGGCGGCCACGATCCCTACAAGGTCTATGCCGCCTATCACGCCGCGACCCATCACAAGGGCGAGCCGACGGTGATCCTAGCCAAGACCATCAAAGGCTACGGCATGGGCGATGCGGGCGAGTCGGAAAACACCACCCACCAGGTGAAGAAGCTCGATCTCGACGGTTTGAAGCACTTCCGCGACCGCTTCAACATTCCGCTCACCGATGCCGAACTGGAGAGCGTGCCCTACTACCGTCCCACAGCCGACGCGCCCGAGACGCTCTATCTGAAGAAGCGGAGGGAGAGCTTGGGCGGCTTCATGCCCAAGCGCACGGAGGCCGAGGAATCCTTGGCGGTGCCCGGACTCGATGAGTTTTCCGCGCAACTCAAGGGCACTGGCGGGCGTGCCAACTCGACCACCATGCAGTTCGTCCGCCTACTCGGCGCACTGGTGCGCGATAAGCGCATCGGCCGCCGCGTCGTGCCCATCGTCCCCGACGAGGCGCGCACCTTCGGCATGGAGGGCATGTTCCGCCAACTCGGCATCTACTCCTCATCCGGGCAGCTCTATGAGCCGGAGGATGTGGGCGAGCTGGCGGCCTACAAGGAGTCCGAGGACGGCCAAGTGCTGGAGGAGGGCATCAACGAGGCGGGAGCGTTCTCGGCTTGGCTGGCCGCCGCCACGTCCTACAGCACCAACCGCTTCACGTTGATTCCGTTCTACATCTTCTACTCGATGTTCGGCTTCCAGCGGATCGGCGACCTGGCGTGGGCCGCCGGCGACATGCAGGCGCGCGGCTTCCTGCTCGGCGCCACCGCTGGACGCACCACCCTCAACGGCGAGGGGCTGCAGCATCAGGATGGCCACAGCCACGTGCTGGCCTCGACCATCCCCAACTGCGTCTCCTACGATCCCTGCTATGCCTACGAGCTGGCCGTCATCCTGCAGAACGGCCTCGAGCGCATGTTCACCAACCGGGAGCGGGTGTTCTACTACATCACCCTGATGAACGAGAACTATCCGCAACCGCCCATGCCGGAGGGGGTGGTGGACGGCATCATCAAGGGCGCCTACCGCCTGCGCCCGGCGGACGGCACGGGATCGACGGTCAACGGACCAAGAGTCCGCCTGCTGGGCAGCGGCACCATTCTCCGCGAGGTCGAGGCGGCGGCGGAACTGCTGCAGGAACGGGGCGTCGCCGCGGAGGTGTTCAGCGTCACCAGTTACAATGAGCTCGCCCGGCAGATGCGTGACGTCGAGCGTTGGAATCTACTCCATCCGGAAGCGCCCCCACGACGCAGCCACGTGGCGGAACTGCTCTCCGGCGATGCGCCCGTCGTTGCCGCCAGCGACTACCAGAAGTCCTTGCCGGAGCAGATTCGCGGTGCGTTGTCGGCGCCCTACACGGTGCTCGGCACCGACGGTTTCGGCCGCAGCGATACCCGCGTTGAATTGCGGGACTTCTTCGAAGTGGATCGGCGCTTCATCGCCTTGTCGGCGCTTTCCGCCCTCTCCCGCGCCCAACAGATTCCCGTCGATGCCGTGCGCCGCGCCCGGGACGCCTTCGGCATCGATCCCGACAAGCCCAACCCCAGGCTGGCCTGATTCCGTGTCCGAAGCCACTCAGGAGATCCGCATTCCGGACATCGGCGACGCCGAGGACGTGGTCGTCATCGAGCTGTGCGTGGCGCCGGGCGACCGCGTGGGGCCGGACGATGCGCTGATCGTCATCGAGTCCGACAAGGCCTCCATGGAGGTGCCCGCCGGCGTCGGCGGCGTGGTCGAGGCACTGCTCGTAACGATTGACGATACGGTGGTGGAAGGACAGTCCATCGCCCGCATCGAGGCGGAGGCGGGCGCAGCCGCTGCCAGTCCGGCAAAGCCCGTCACCGAGCGAACAAAGCCCGAAGCGCCGCCTCCGAAACGACCCCAGCCGGTCTCGGCACAGCCGCCAGTGGCGCAAGCTGCCGAGCGTCCGGCGCCGCCGCGGGCTCCAGGCGCGCCGGTGTACGCCGGACCCGCCACCCGCCGTCTGGCCCGGGAGCTTGGGGTCGATCTGTCAGCAGTGACGGCCAGCGGTGCGCGGGGGCGAATCGTCAAGGACGACGTGAAGGCCTACGTCAAGCAGCGGCTGACCAGCGGCGACGGCGCCCTGCCCCGCCTGCCGGCCATCGACTTCAGCCGCTTCGGCGAGGTCGAGACGATGCCAATGACGCGCATTCGCGCCGCCGGCGCCCAAAACCTGCACCGAAGCTGGCTGAACCTGCCCCACGTCACCCAACACGATGAGGTGGACCTGACTGAACTCGAAGCACACCGCGCGGCGAAAAAGGCCGAGGCGGCGGAGCGCGGCATCGCCCTCTCGCCGCTGCCCTTTCTGATCAAGGCCTGCTGCCTGACGCTTCAGGAGTTTCCCAACTTCAACGCCTCACTCGATGCCAGTGGCACCCACTTCATCCTCAAGCGCTACTATCACATCGGCATTGCCGTGGACACCGAACAGGGGCTGCTCGTGCCCGTCATCAAGAACGCCGACGCCAAGGACGTTTGGGAACTGGCCGAAGCCACCGCCGACTTGGCTGCCAAGGCCCGCAGCCAACGGCTGGCCATGCACGATCTGCAGGGCGGCTCCTTCAGCATCTCCAGCCTCGGCGCCATCGGCGGCACCGGCTTCACGCCAATCATCAACGCTCCGGAAGTGGCGATTCTCGGCGTGGGACGGCTCACCACCCGACCGGTCTGGGACGGCGAGGGCTTCGCGCCGCGCAAGATGCTGCCCCTTTCACTCAGTTTCGACCACCGCGCCATCAACGGCGCCGAAGCCGGCCGATTTCTGGCCCATTTGGCGAGCGTGCTGGGCGACCTTAGGATCTGAACCGGAGTCCGCAACATGAATGCCAACGACCAACAGATCGGCGGGCGCTATTCCAAGTACGCCTTGGGCGTGCTGCTGGTCGTTTACATATTCAACTTCATCGACCGGCAGATCATTTCCATACTCGCCGAGGAGATCAAGGCGGATCTCGGCATCTCCGACGCCGAAATTGGCTTTCTATACGGCACCGCCTTCGCCGTCTTCTACGCCGTCTTCGGCATTCCGCTCGGCAAGCTCGCCGATGTCTGGACGCGCAAGAGCCTGATCTCAATCGGGCTCTCCTTCTGGAGCCTGATGACGGCGCTGTCGGGGACCGCCCGCAGCTTTTCGGCGCTGGCGGCCTACCGCTTCGGCGTCGGCGTTGGCGAGGCCAGCGCTTCGCCGGCCGCGTTCTCGATGCTGTCCGACTACTTCTCGCCCAAGGTTCGGGCAACGGTGCTGGCGATCTACTCGAGCGGCGTTTACATCGGCGCCGGCATCGGCCTGTTCCTCGGCGGCGTGATCGTCGATGCCTGGAAGGACGCATTTCCCGATCCAGCGCTGGCGCCCTTCGGCCTCAAAGGCTGGCAGGCGGCGTTTTTCGCGGTGGGGCTGCCTGGCCTGCTGGTCGCCGTCTGGATGTGGACCTTGCGCGAACCGGTGCGCGGCGTCAGCGAAGGCCTGGTCGTCGAAACGGAGCCGCATCCGTTCCGCGAGACGCTTCGCTCGCTCCAATCGGTGCTGCCACCTTTCACGGTGCACAACCTGCTGCGCCTGGGCGGCCTGCGCGCCGTCGGACAGAACCTCGCCGCGGCTCTGGCGATCGCTGCCGCCGCCTACGGCGCCAACGTCGTCATGCCCAGCGCCATCCAGTGGATCGCCTTGGGGCTGGGCGTCTATGCAGCGACCTCCTGGGTGCAGGCGCTCCGGCTCCGCGAGGCCGCCACCTTCGCCATGATGTTCCGCTCCAAGGCGTTTCTGCTGGCCGCGACCGGTTTCCCCTGCCTCTCCTTCGTGACTTATGGCATGGGCTTTTGGGGTCCGCCCTTCATGCTGCGCGTCCACGACGTGGAGCTCGCCGAAGCCGGCATCGTCATGGGGCTGGCCGCCGCCGTCGGCGGTTGGCTGGGCGTGACCGCGGGCGGCATCCTTTCCGACCGCCTGAAAGCGCGAACGGCCAATGCGCGGCTCTGGGTGGGCGTCATGGCGGCGGTCTTGTCGCTGCCGAGCGGGTTCGTCTTTCTGCTGGCCGACAGCGCGTGGGTCGCCTACTTGGCCGTCTTCGTGTTCAGCATCACCTCGCCCATGTGGGTGGGCGGCGGCGCGAGCACCGTGAACGATCTGGTCATGCCGCACATGCGGGCCACCGCCTCCGCTTACTACATCCTGATGATCACCTTCATCGGCCTGGCCTTGGGACCGTTCATGATCGGCCAGATCAGCGACGCCTACATCGCCTCGGGGCTGGGCGACGGTTTGGCGCTGCGCAACGCCATGATGTGGTCGATCTCCCTGTTCGGCGCCAGCACCGCCTTGCTGCTGCTGGGAATGCGCTACCTGCCCGGCGAGGAAGCGGCCCGCAACGAACGCGTCCGCTCGGCGGCGAGCGCCTGACTCGCGTTGAGCAACGGCGCTTCGCGCCCTCCGAGGGCGGGACGCCCTCGAGCCGATCTTCGTTCGAAGCTGCTCCTTCGGCTAGAGTGCCACAAACTTCAACAAGAACACCGCCGCCACCAGGTACACCGCCACTGGGCATTCCCCGGCCCGGCCGCTAAGCAGCTTGATTGCGGCGTAGCTGATGAAGCCGGCACCAATGCCGTCGGCGATGGAGAAGCTTAGCGGCATGGCGAGGGCGGTGAGGGCTGCCGGGGCCGATTCGGTGAGGTCTTGCCAATCGATGTCGGACAGGGAGCGGGCCATGGCCACGGCGACAAATAGCAGGGCGGCGGCGGAGGCGTAGGGCGGGACGCTTTGCGCCAACGGCGCGAACACCAAGCAGAGCAGGAAGAGCCCTGCCACCACCACCGCGGTGAGACCGGTGCGGCCGCCGCTTTCCACGCCGGCGGCGCTTTCGACGTAACTGGTGGTGGGCGAAGTGCCGGCCACGGCGCCGATGACGGTGGCGCTGGAGTCGGCCAACAGGGCGCCGCGCAAACGGGGCAGCCGGCCGTCGGCGTCGAGCAGCTTGCCTCGGGTGGCGACGCCGACCAAGGTGCCGGCGGTGTCGAACACATCGACCAGCAGCAGCGTGAAGATCACGCTCAGCATGGTGAGGTCGAAGACGCCCACCAAGTCGAATTGGGCCAGCACAGGGGCCAATGAAGGCGGAGGGGCGGCGATGCCGTGGAATTCCGCTTGGCCAGCCAGCCAAGCGACGGCGGAGACTCCGAGAATGCCAATGATGATGGCGCCGCTCTGGCCACGGCTGGCCAAGGCGGTGATGACGAAGAAGCCAACCAGCGCGGCGGCCGGCGCAAAGGCCGCCAAGTGGCCGAACGAAACCAGAGTGGCTGGGTTGGCGATGGCGACGCCGGCATTCTGCAGGGCGATGAAGGCCAGAAACAGGCCGATGCCGGCCGACATGCCGTACTTCAGGTTACGGGGAATGGAGTTGATCAGCCACTCTCGGATGGGCAGCAGGCTTAAGCCGACGAAGATCAAGCCGGATACGAACACCGCGCCCAAGGCCGTCTGCCACGGATGCCCGCTGCCGAGGACGATGCCATAGGTGAAAAAGGCGTTTTGCCCCATCCCCGGCGCCAAGGCGACCGGATAGTTGGCGGCCAGGCCCATGATGAGCGAACCGACGGCGGCAGCCAGGCAGGTGGCCACGAAAACCGCGCCGAAGTCCATGCCCGCTTCGGAGAGAATCGACGGGTTGACCACGGTAATGTAGGCCATGGCCAGAAAGGTGGTCAGGCCAGCCACCACCTCGCGCCGCACCGAGGTGCCATGGCCGCTGAGATCAAAGCGTCGTTCCAGAAAATCCGAGCCCAACGGTTGCTTCCCCTGTGCCGTCATGGTTCCACGCCATGTTACCGCGCAATCCGCACCACCTCCCGCCGCAAAATTTCTGGCATTGATCGGAGAGCGCACTACAATGCGAGGTTTCCAGTTCACGACGCACGGCAGGCACAGCTTCGGCGACCGAAGCGGCTTGTTGTGGGAAAGGGCAAGGGGAAAGGGAAGGTGAACGCTGCGGGCACCCGATGGCCGAGTGGATGGGCCGCACACAAACGAGTGAGGATGATGGAAGCACATCGAATGGCATGGGGATTTTGCAATCAGTCCGGCGCACGCGTGCCGAGGACGGCACTGGGCGTGTTGATTGCCGCGCTGACGCTAGGCTTTCCGGCTTGGGGCGCGGAGGACGCAACGCGGCCGGATGAACCGGCCAGCGACGAGGTGGTCGAACTCGAAACCTTCGTCGCCGAAGACCGGGCGGAGGACGACATTGGCATCCTGCCGACGGAGCCGATGGATGCGGTGTTCGGCTTCGACAAGACGCTGCTCGAGACGCCGCGCTCGGCGACCAGCATCACCATTGAGACCATCGAGCAGTACGGCATCACGGAAATCGACGATTTCGTGGTGCTCTCGCCGGGCAGCTTCACCCAGTCCTTCTTCGGCGTGTCCGGCTCCCTCGACCTGCGCGGCACCTCCGGGGAGAACTACTTCAACGGCGTGCGGCGCCTGGACAATCCCGGCAACTACGCCACGCCCATCGGCGCCGCCGACCGGGTGGACATCGTGCGCGGACCGGCCTCGGTGATCTACGGGCCGAGCAAGATCGGCGGCTACATGAACTTCATCCCCAAATCCGCCCGCGCCGAAACCGGGCAGTTTCTGCCGAGCCCCACCGGTGCGGTCGCCTTCACCGGCGGCAGTTGGAGCAAGTCAATCCTCACCGCCGAAGTCGGCGGGCCCGGCCAACTCGGGGAGCGTCCCTTCGGCTACTACCTCTTCGGGGAAGTCGAGGATTCGGACAGCTTCTATGACAACACCGACACCGAGAACACCATCCTGCAGGGCACCTTCAACATGGATCTGTCCGAACGGGCACGCATCGCCTTCGGCGGCATGTACCACGACTTCAAGAGCAATCAGGTGGCGGGCTGGAACCGGCTGACCCAGGCGCTGATTGACGACGGCACCTACACCACCGGCCTGGCGATGCCGCTTGATGCCGATGGCGACGGGGCCATCTCCCATCAGGAGTACAACGCCGCCAACGGCGGCGACGGCATGTTCGCCTTCGTCTTCGACCCGGCCGGGGTGGAAGGGCCGGTCAGTTTCGGACCGGACTTCGCCTTGGATCCGGCCACCGTCGGCGTCGCCCGCCTCGATGGCGACCAAGTGCTTGTGGCACCGGACGACACGCTGGAGAACGAGGACCTTATCCTGTACGCCGACGTCATCATGGCCGTCAACGAGAAGTGGACGGTGACCAACAAGCTCTACTACGAGTCCTACGAAAACCTCAACGAAAACGCCTACGGGTTTTCCCAGTTCGCCGACTCCTGGGTGATCGAGGATCAATTGATCATTCAGTTTTCCGACGAGTTTGAAGCCATGCAGCTCGATGTGCTCTTCTCGCCGTCCGTTCGCTACACGGACTTCGAGCACGCCAACGACTTCGTCAACGAGAACTTCGACCGCCGCGACCTCACAGGGCCTTCCACCGCCCGTGACCTGCGACTGCTCGCCACGCGCATCGACGACGACTACACGGAATTCTCGACTGGCGACTACACGATTTTTGGGTTGGCGCTGCTCGCCGACCTCGACTTCGACATGGGCCTGAACATCCTGCTCGGCGCCCGTTACGACGCCATCGACATGGACAGCAGCCAACCCGGCGACAAGACCCTGTTCGGCAGCGACATCGATGCCAGCGCCAAGGAAGACCCCTTCTCCTGGACCGCCAGCCTGTCCTACACCACGCCTTTCGGGCTAGTGCCTTACGTCACCGCCTCAAAGCAGACCACGGTGGTGGTCGGCCAAGGTGCCAACATGCAGGCCGAAACCGTTCGCGACGGCCAAACGGTGGCCAGTTCGGAACTGCTCGAGCTGGGCGTGAAGGGCTCGTTCCTCGACGGCCAGCTGTTCATGCAGGCCATCTACTACGAACAGGAGCGCACCGACTTCAGCGCCCAGGCCATCGTCACCAACCAGGTTTCCGACACCGAAGGCTTTGAGTTTGAACTGCGCTGGTTGGCCAGCCGCAACCTGACCCTCACCGCCGCCTACACCAACATCGAAGTCACCAACTTAAGCACCTTGGACGGCGGCGGGCGGTTCAGCTTCCTTGGCGCCGAAGACCTGCCCGACACCGACCCCACCCACTTCTACGGCGGCACCGCGGCCGGCTTCGTGACGCTCACCACCAACCCCAAGGCCTTGCGCACCGGGGTGCCGGAGAACATCATCAGCCTAAGCGCCATCTACAACTTCCACAACGGCCTGCAGTTGTTCGGCAGCGTGATCGACGTGGACAGCGCTTACTCGAGCTTCTCCCGATCGGTCAAGCTGCCCGCCTACACGCTGGTCAACGCCGGAGCGAAGTACGACCTCGGCCAGTGGTCATTCACCATCACGGCCAAGAACCTCACCGACGAACGCTACTTCCGCGCCAACTTCCCGAACCTCTTTGGCGCCGCCATCGTCCTGCCGGAATTGCCCCGGCACTACCAGGCGAGTGTGGCGTACAAGTTCTAACGAGGCGATGCTTCAGACCAACGAGAAGGCGGTCGCCGGGCGCAAAAGTTGACTCGTGTGGCAACCTTATCCCGCGATCAAGGAAAATATAGGTTGAGAGCCAAGGGCCGACGGATCATGTCGATTACCGATTGGCGGGGACCGCTGGCCGTCTTCGCCGCGCTTTTGGCGCTGGCGGGATGCGCGGCACCGGAGAATGGGTCATCCTCGCCCGCGGAGGCGGTGGACGCAGCCGACCCCAGCCCGGTGCCGGTGCGCGTGGTGGTCGTCACCATGTTCGAGCGGGGCGCGGACGAAGGCGACGAGCCGGGCGAGTTTCAGTTCTGGAAGGAACGCCGAAACCTCGATCAACGCTTTGCGTTCCCCCAGTCCCACCATGATCTTCACTACAACGCCGACTCGCAAATTCTCGGCATGGTGACCGGCGTCGGCACCGCCAAGTCGGCCACGGCGACCATGGCGCTGGGCCTGGACCCGCGCTTCGACCTCCGCCAAGCGTACTGGCTGGTGGCGGGCATCGCCGGCATCGACCCGGAGGACGCTTCCGTCGGCTCCGCAGTCTGGTCCGCCTACTTGGTGGACGGCGACCTGGGCTACGAAATAGACGCCCGGGAAATTCCCGAGGATTGGGATTTTGGCTTCTTCGCCCGCCGCACCCGCTTTCCCTTCGACCCAAACCGTCCGCAACCCCAGGGCGAGATGTTCCTGATCAACGAAGGCCTTCGTGACTGGGCCTACAACCTGACCAAGGACTTGGCGTTGCCGGACTCTCCCGAACTGGCAGCGCACCGCAGCCTCTACGTCGAGCACCCCAACGCCATGCGGCCGCCCTTCGTCACCCGCGGCGGCCACATCGCCGCCATGACCTTCTGGCACGGGGCGCTGATGAACGAGTGGGCCAATGCCTACGTCCGCTACTGGTCGGGCGGCGAGACCGACTTCGTCACCTCCGCCATGGAGGACACCGGCACCTATCAAGCCATCACCTACCTGCACGAGGCGGGCCGGGTGGACCAGAACCGCTTCATGGTCCTGCGCACCGGCAGCAACCACACCATGCCGCCCCCCGGCATCACCGCCGCCGAAAACCTGCTGCGCGAGAACGAGGGCTATTCGGGGATGGAAGCGTCCTTGGAGGCGCTGTACGTCGTCGGCGGAGCGGTGATCGACGAACTGCTCAGCGACTGGCCCCGACATTCGGTCCAGATTCCAGGGTCGCAGGCCCGGTAGCGGCTTGCTTGTTGACGGCAAGTGTCGCCGATTGGATTTCCCTAGAGGGCTCAACCCGCCATATCCGGGCATTCTCGCCGTCCTCGACGACGTACAGGTAGCCGTCGTGGGCACGCACGTCACGAATGCGGCGACCGAGTTCGCTGAACAGGGCCTCCTCGCCCACCACCGCACCGTTTTCGATGTCCAGGCGACGGACTTCCTCATCCACCAAGGCGCCGGTGAAGAGGTCGCCCCGCCACTCGGGGAAGCGTTCGCCGGCATAGACCGCCAGACCGGAGGGGGCTATGGACGGGGTCCAGTGGTCCAGGGGCGCGGCCATGCCCGGCGCCTCTTGAAACGGCGACACGTAGGCGCCGTTGTAGTCGATGCCATAGGTGACGGCGGGCCAGCCGTAGTTGGCTCCAGCGGTGAGTTGATTGGTCTCGTCGCCGCCGCGCGGGCCGTGTTCGTTGAGGTAAACCGTGCCGTCGTGGGCGACCGCCAAGCCTTGGGCGTTGCGGTGGCCGGTGGTGTAGATGGCCGGATGGGC
>JAQAJJ010000068.1 GCA_028278675.1 Candidatus Azophilus lithoversatilis | reverse complement strand
GACCAATAGTCGACTTCCAACTTCCAGTATCTCGCACAACGGATTCGTCAGGTGATTTGGTTGATGGCAAATCTCCACTGGATCTACTGCTGCCGCTGCCTGTGGATCAATACAATCGACGCCGGGAATACCGTGTCGAGCAAGCTACATCCGGCGCTTATGAACAATGAGCGCGCAACCATCGAGTTTTCTTGACCAGCAAAACTGGAGTCAGTTTGGAACTGCAAGTCACCTGCGATATAGGTACAAAAGGCTGTTGAAGAAGCGTTTGGACCAACTCGTGGGCTCAATCCCGCCTAAAGGACAGGACCTTCAAGCTTTTGTCGCAGTAGTTGAATCCATGGGCAACCAGGAACTAGACCTCTACTCGTTGAACCCTTATGTTGCCAACGTGCTGTCGGCTCCGGGGCCGGGAAGTGTCTGGAGAACTGGGCCTCGCACCGGATCCGGAATCCGCTCGAAACACTTCCGAACTTCGCACAACCAACCCGGCGCGCTCAAAAGAGCCGCGCAACGCAACCTTGGCCATGACAACTCTCTCCAACACGGAGACCTCATGACTGCTTATCCGAATCCATCAGGAAAAGTCTACGAGAACTTTTTTCCGGCAGTCGCAACCCCTTGAATTCATTGATATCTGACTTTCAGCGGGAATCGCTGGGCGCCGACAACCGACCGCGGGTGGAGCCGTCACGCTCCGCCCGGCGGATCATTCGCCGGTTCCGCGAAATAGCGGCCGCTGTTCGAGACTGGCGTTAGAGACAGGCTCATCGCGAAACAGGCGAGGATAGTAGTATTCTCTCAGGGCCTTGTGGAACTCGCGCACTTGCTGTTCATAGGCCAAGGTTGCCGCCACATCGGTGCCGGCCAGAGCCTGCAGAGCGCGCTCGGCCAGCGCCGGCGGCGATAGCCAGGCAAGCGAACCGGCGAGTCTGTCCCTTCTGATGCGGCCTTCGCGAAAGGCAAGCGACAATGGTTCGACGGTCTGGTCGCCCACCTGTTGAAAGGCGTAATACCACTTCCACTCGAAAGGCTGGCCAACTTCCGTGTAATCTGCCCATTCCGGGTGACGTGCGATGAACGGTTCCATCGTTGCGGCTTTGGGCAGGTCCCAAGCGTCGTTAACCGCCTCTCTTTGGGTAAACAGGATTTCGCCGCCATCCGGCAACGGCACAATTGACTCGACCGAAACCTTGATTGCCGCCGGAAAGATCACGGCGAGCGCCAGCCAGGTGCCGACCAGCGCGGTCAGGTTAACCGGGCTGCTCCAGCCAAAGCGCTCCATCAGGGCGCACACTGCCCACCAGAACCCGATATGCAGGACAACGACCAGGCTCGCCAGAGCCAAGGACGCAGCGTCGGTTCCGGCAAGCAATCCGCCGGCCAAGAGCGGCCCGATCAGGCAAAGCGCCAGGGCGCCGACGCGCAAGGCCGCCCGCGCAAGCCAAGGACTTCTCCGGCTTGCCGCGGTGGCGCAGAGCAATTCATAGCGTCCGGCGGCGCGTTCGGCCGAGCGCAGGTCGTGCAACAGGAGGATCAGCAATAGCGGGGCGAGCAGAATTGCGACGAACGCAAAGTCAATCCACCAACTCTGGTTGTCTCCAGTGATGTGAGTGTCCCCGACGCCAACCTCCTGCTTTATTCGGTTGACTCTGCCAGCCCATTTCACGAAGCCGCGGCCCAATGGTGGGCGGGCTGCTTGGCCGGCCAGGTTCCGGTGGGACTTTGCCAGCCGGTCCTGTTCGCCTTTCTGCGGATCTCCACGAATCGGCGCGTTTTTCTCGAACCGCTCCCACTCGAAGTTGCCGGCGACCTGGTGGCAGAGTGGACCACCCACCCGGTAACGCGCCTGCTGCTGCCGGGCGAAGACCATGTACGCAAAGTTGTCGAGTTGCTCACCGCCGCGGGCGCTTCGGGAGGCAATCTTGTCACGGATGCACAGATCGCGGCGCTCGCGCTCGCGCATCGAGCCGAAGTGCATACCGCCGACCACGACTTCAGGCAGTTTCCTGGCCTGTCCTGCCACTATCCCCTCGCACCCCTAGCGGTCTAGGAGCCCGGCTGGCTCACTCCGGCTCAGGGTGACCAAGGGCGGGATGCCTTCAAGCCGGGCGTCGACCGTAAGCATCCGCCGGCTCGCATCCCGCCCTCGTCTTGAATCAGGGGGTTCCAGGAAAGCACCAATGGAACCATAATGGATTCGTTTTGAACTGAGTATGGAACCATGCCCAACCTTTCGATCAAGAACGTGCCAGAACCCGTGGTCGAAAAGCTGCGCCAGTGCGCTGCTGCCAACCATCGCTCGCTGCAGGGCGAATTGATGGCCCTCGTGTGCCGAGCCGCCAAGATAGGCGTCGCAGGCCCCTCGGACGAAGAAGACGCGCAATCCCAAGTTGATCCCTGGGCACCAGCGCAAGTCGAGTCCGGGTGGTTGACCGTCGAGCAGATTCGCGCTGAGCGCAGGGCCGCCCACCCGCAGCCCATCGCCACCGGTCCCCTTGCCGTTGACATCATTCGCCGGGAGCGCGACGCCAGATGAGCCAACTCATCGTCGCCGAACCGCGCAACACCTACCGAGCCTCGCCGCCCATCGTGGTGGATTGTGGTGTGCTCGGGGAACGCAGCTAGGGCGGTTTCAGCCTCCGGGAACGATTCCTGCTTGGCTTACCGCCCTATGCCGCCAGCCCCTGGGCGGTGGCCCATTGCCAAGTCTCATCGAGCGCCTTGGTCAACTTGGTGAACAGTTCATCCACCTGCGCCTCGGTAATGATCAACGGCGGGCACATCGCCATGATGTCACCCAAGTTGCGCAGGATCAGGCCGTGGGCTTCGCAACGGGCGTTGCAATGGGCGCCGACGCCGGCTGATGGCGGGTAGGGGGTGCGGGTGTCCTTGTCGGCCATGAGTTCCGCCGCGCCGATCAGGCCGCGGCCCCGGGTGTTGCCGACCAGCGGATGCTCCTCCAGCGCCGCCAAGCGTTCCTGGAAGGCCACACCCACCTTGGCCGCGTGGCCGAAGATGTCGCGCTCCTCCATCAGCTCCAGGTTGCGCAGCGCCACCGCAGCGCAGACCGGATGCCCGGAGTAGGTGAAGCCGTGGCCAAAGATGCCGGTTTGGCCGCTGACCTCGATGAAGGGTTCGTACATGAACTCCGGAATCAGCACCGCCGACAGCGGCAGGTAGGCGGAGCTGACCGCCTTGGCCACGCTCATTGTGGTGGGCTTGATGCCCATGGTTTCGGCGCCGAACGGCTTGCCGGTGCGCCCGAAGCCGCAAATGACCTCGTCATCGATGAAGAAGATGCCGTGCCGGTCGAGCACTTCCTGCACCTTCTCGTAGTAGCCGGCGGGCGGCACCATGACCCCGCCCGCGCCGAGGATGGGCTCGGCGATGAAGGCGGCGATGGTTTCCGGGCCTTCGCGCAGGATCAGATCTTCCAGGTTGGCGACGATGCGGTCGCGGAACTGGGCTTCAGTTTCCCCTGCCAAGCCGTCGCGGTAATAGTGGGGGCGGTCGGTGTGCAGGACCTCCTTGATCGGCAGGTCGAAGTGCTTGTGGAACGGCGGCAGGCCGGTGAGCGATCCGGAGCCGATGGTGACGCCGTGGTAGCCGCCCATGCGGGAGATGATCTTCTTCTTCTCCGGCTTGCCGATGGCGTTGTGGTAGTACCACATCAGCTTTATTTGGGTGTCGTTGGCGTCGCTGCCGGACAGGCCGTAGAACACCCGGCCCGCCTCGAAGGGCATCATCGCCTTCAGCTTCTCGGCCAGCAGAATGCTCGGTTCATGGGTCCTGCCGGCAAACAGCTGCGAGTAGCTGAGCGTGCGCAACTGGGCCTCGGCGGCCTTGGCCAGCTCCTCCTCGCCGTAGCCGAGGGCGGTACACCAAAGCCCCGCCAAGCCTTCGAGGTACTGCTTGCCTTGGTTGTCCCAGAGGTAAACGCCCTTGGCGCTGGCGTGGACCTTCGGCCCCTGCGCGTGCAGCAGCTTCAAATTGGTGGTGGGGTGCAGCAAGTGCTCAAGATCGCGCGCCTCAAGCGAGTCGGGCGGAAATTCATTGTGCAGCGGATCGGCCATGATTGTGTTCACTGTCCAGTGGGGCACCGCCCCGTTTACTTGGCGAGGCATCAGGCCCCGCGAAAAAAACCGAAGGCCAACGGCCTTCGGGCGAAGCGCAAGCCTATGCCGCGCAAACCGCCGGATGCAAGCCGAGCGCGTCGGCCACTTGTGAGTGCCGGATGACGCCCTTGTGCACGTTAAGCCCTGAAGCGAACCCCGCATCGCACTTGAAGGCATCGCGCCAGCCCTTTTCCACCAACGCCTTGACGTAGGGCAGGGTGACGTTGTTGAGCGCCAAGGTCGAGGTTCTGGCCACGGCACCGGGCATGTTGGTGACGCAGTAGTGCACCACCCCGTGCTCGATGTAGGTGGGAGCGTCGTGGGTGGTGGGACGGCTGGTCTCGAAGCAGCCGCCTTGGTCGATGGAGATGTCCACCAAGGCCGAGCCTTTCCTCATTTGCCGCACCATGGACCGCGTGACCAGCTTGGGCGCGGCCGCGCCGGGCACCAAGACCGCGCCAACCACCAAGTCCGCGGCGCGCACCTCGTCCACGACATTCTGGCGCGATGCCATCAGCAAGCGGACGCGGCCCGCGAACTGCTGGCCCAACTCACGCAGCCGATCAATCGATTTGTCCAGAATGCTGACCTCGGCCGACAGGCCAACGGCCATGGCGGCGGCTTCGGTGCCCGCCACGCCGCCGCCGAGGATGACGACCTTGCCCGGCGCCACGCCCGGCACACCGCCAAGCAGGGTCCCGCGCCCGCCTGACGCCTTCTGCAGCGCATAGGCGCCCACCTGCACCGACATGCGACCCGCCACCTCGCTCATGGGCCGCAGCAACGGCAGACGGCCCCGGGCGTCGGTGACGGTTTCATAGGCGATTGCCGTGGCCCCGGAGCGCATCAGCGCTCGTGCCTGGGGCGCATCAGCCGCCAAATGCAAATAGGTGAACAGCACCTGCTCCGGCTTGAGCCGACGACACTCATCGGCCAAGGGCTCCTTGACCTTCACCACGAGGTCGGCACTGAAGGCATCCTCAGCCGTGCCAATCACCGCGCCGGCCTGGCGGTAGTCCTCATCGGCGAAGCCGATGCCCGCCCCGGCATTCGCTTCGACCACGGCGCTGGCACCGAGCGTGGTCAATTCGGCGATTGAATCCGGCGTCAAACCGACCCGGTATTCATGGATTTTGGTTTCCTTCGGCACTCCAATGCGCATGTTTTTGATCCTCCAATGTCCAACCGCCCAGATTCCTTGGCCAAGGTACTCTTCGGACCAAGACAAGGTATTGCTTTTTTGCGTAATTTAGTCGATAACACGCAAGAAAATTCTACAAATATTCAAAACATGCAAAATTATGAGGCGCTGGATCGGCTGGACCGCCGAATTCTTCACGAGCTTCAGCTCGACGGCAAGCTCACCAACAGCGCGTTGTCGGAGCGGGTCAGCCTTTCCGAATCCGCCTGCCTGCGCCGGGTGCGACGGCTGGAGGAGAGCGGGATGCTGCGCGGCTACGTCGCCTTGGTCGATCAGTCGAAGGCGGGCTACCCGGACAACGTGTTCGTCAACATCACCTTGGAAAGCCAGCAGCAGGGTGATCTTTCGGCTTTCGAGACCGAGGTGAAAAAGCTGCCTGAAGTGATGGAGTGCTACCTGATGTCGGGGGAGGCGGACTACCTCCTGCGGGTGGTGGTCAGCGACGCTCGGGACTACGAGCGCATTCACAGCCGCTTCCTCACCCGCCTGCCCGGCGTGGACCGGGTGCATTCCAGCTTCGCCCTGCGTACGGTGATCAAGAAGACGGAACTGCCCATTCGAAGCTAAAGTTCGAAGGCGGGATGCCCTGGGGCCGACCTTCGTTCGAAACTGTTTCTTTGGCCGGAGGGCATCTTGCCCTCGTTTGGAATCTGGGAAGTTGCATGCATGCAAGCAGTGGGGGGCGTCGGCTATTCTTATGGGATGGATGACAATGAACTGCTGCGCTACAGCCGTCAGATCATGCTGCCTGAGGTGGACGTGGCGGGGCAGGAGAAGCTGCGCGACGCCAAGGCGCTGGTGGTCGGGCTGGGCGGATTGGGCTCGCCGGTCGCGCTCTACTTGGCCGCGGCCGGGGTCGGCAAGCTGATTCTGGCCGACGATGATGTCGTGGAGCTGTCCAATTTGCAGCGGCAGATCGTTCATGCCAACGCGGCGTTGGGGCAGGCCAAGGCGTCATCCGCCAAGGCGACCGTTGCGGCGATTAATCCCGGCGTCGAGATCGAGGCCGTTGCGGAGCGCATCGGCGGTTCGGGGCTTAAGTCCCTATTGAACCGGGTCGACCTCGTGATCGACGCCACCGACAACTTCACCACCCGCTTTGCGCTCAACGACGCTTGCTGGAGCAGCGACACGCCCTTGGTGTCCGGGGCCGCCATTCGCTGGGAAGGACAGGTGGCGGTCTTTGATCCCCGTGACGCGACTTCGCCATGTTATCGATGCCTGTACGCGGACGGCGGGGGGGAAGCCTTGAACTGCGCCGAAAACGGCGTCATCGCGCCCTTGGTCGGGGTGGTGGGTGCCATGCAGGCGATGGAGGCGGTCAAGCTGATCACCGGTGTCGGCGACCCGCTAACCGGGCGGGTGCTTTACTACGACGCCAAACGCGCCGAATGGCGGGCCTTCAAGCTGGCAAAGCGTCCGCAATGCCCGACCTGCGCTGAGTAAAGATGGGATAGACCTGCTCCAACTGGCGCACCAAGCGCGACTGCACGGCGACGAGGTCCGACTCCCCGCACAGATCCTTCAATTGGGTGACCGCCAAGCCCGCCATGCCGCAGGGATTGATGCGGGCAAAGGGCGAAAGATCCATGTCGATATTGAAGGCAAAG
This sequence comes from Candidatus Azophilus lithoversatilis, assembly GCA_028278675.1. Lineage (GTDB taxonomy): Bacteria > Pseudomonadota > Gammaproteobacteria > Pseudomonadales > Azotimanducaceae > Azophilus > Azophilus lithoversatilis. The sequence goes on along the minus strand of JAQAJJ010000068.1, from coordinate 20,850 downwards.
CCGTGGTAGGTGCAACCGCGCCGCACCCGCAAGCCCAAGGCGGCGATCTTTGTCCCTTCCACATAGACGCCCGGGGCGTCACAGCGGGCGCTGGCGGCGATGCCGTATTCGTCGAGCACGTTGATGATGGCGTTTTCAATGCCGGACACCAAGCCACGCACGGTGAGCCCCATGCGGCGGATGTCGAACAGCAGGTAGCCGACGATCTGGCCGGGGCCGTGGTAGGTGACCTGCCCGCCGCGGTCGGACTGCACCACTTCGATGCCGCCGGGGGCCAGCAGGTGCTCCGCCCGTCCGGCTTGGCCTTGAGTGAACACCGGCTCATGCTCGGTGAACCAGACTTCATCCGAGGTTTCGCTGCTGCGTTCGGCGGTGAAGGCTTGCATGGCGGCCAGCGCGTCGTTGTATCGGGTGCCGCCTAAATTCCGAATGATGGCCTCAAACCGGGCAGCCCTTAGCTTGCCCCGATGCGGCGCACCACCGACGCCGAAGGAACAACCGGGTCGTGACGGGGGTGTCGCCGTTTGTTCCATGGAGGAGCTCACCCAAACATCCGGCGGAACAACAGCGTGAGGAAGTCGCCTAGGCGAGCCAAGATACCTGCCTCGCCAACGTTCGACAGGGCGATCAGCGGACCGCTGTACAGCGTTTCCTCGTTCAGCGAAACCCGCAGTTCGCCCAGTTCGTCGCCCGCTTCAATCGGCGCCTCGATCACTTCAGGCAGCGTCATCTCCACCGCTACTTGGTCGTAGTGGCCCCGGGGAAAGGTGATCGTCACCGGCGCGGCGACGCCAAGTTCAACCGTATCCGCCTGGCCGTACCAAACTGCAGCGGATTCGAGCGGCGCATCGACCTCGTACAGGCGCTTGGTCTCGAAAAAGCGAAAGCCGTAGGAGAGCAGCATTTGGCTTTCCTGCACCCGGTGGGCGTCGTTGTCCGCCCCCATGACGACGGAGATGAGCCGCATCCCGTCGCGCACCGCCGAGGCCAGCAAGCAGTACCCGGCCGCCTTGGTGTAGCCGGTCTTGACGCCATCGACGCTCCGGTCCCGCCACAGCAGACGGTTGCGGTTGGGTTGTTCTATATTGTTGTATGTGAAGGATTTTTCCGAGTTGAGCGCGTAGTTTTCCGGGAACTGGCGGATGTAGGCCCGGGTCAGCAGGGCCAAGTCCCAAGCCGAGGTGTAGTGGTCCTCAGCGGGCAGCCCCGTGGCGTTGCGAAAGCTGGAATTCACCATGCCCAATTCGACCGCACGTTGGTTCATCATGCCCGCGAAGGCCGCTTCACTGCCAGCGATGTACTCGGCCAAGGCAACGCTGGAGTCGTTGCCGGATTGAATGATGATCCCCCGCAGCAGGTCTTCGACGCTGACCTCGGTGCCCTCCTGAATGAACATGCGCGAACCCGGCGTGCGCCAAGCGTTGACGCTGACGGGCACCATGTCGGTCAGGGCGATGCGCCTGCTTTCGATCTCCCCGGCGGCGACATAGCCGGTCATCACTTTGGTGAGGCTGGCCGGCGGCACCGGCTTGTCGCTGTTGCGCTCGGCAATCACCTTGCCGGTGTCCGCGTCAATGAGCAGGTAGGAGACCGAGGAGAGGTTCGGCGGCGCCGGCACAACCGACGCGCAATGCGCGGCAGGCGCGGCGATCAGCAATGCGGCGAAAATGGCGGGCAACAAACGCATTCTCCGCGGGACGTCAATCGCGTGGAGGAACGGCGCTTCGCGCCGTCCGAAGCCCTTAGCTTGCCCCAGAACGGCACGCCGCCGACGCCGAAGGAGCAACCAGCCAGCCGCTGGGCTGTCTCCATTTGTTCTATGGAAGCCCATGAATATCTCTCCTAGTCGCTGCCGATGCGCAGAATGACCGGCATGGCGTGGTTGGCGGCGACGATCAGCGCCTGCAGTTGCCGGGCGCGCTGCTCACCCACCAGAGGACCGATGAGCACCCGATACAAAGCGTCATTCGGCCGCTGCACCACCTCCGCCCGCTCGCCGGTCAGGGTAGCCAGGTTGCGCTGCAATTGCTCGGCCAGAGCCCTGCCGCGAAAGGCGCCCGCTTGAAGGTAGAGCGTCTCGTCCCCATCAAGGACCTCCACCCCCACCCGCGTCTTGCCCCCATCGAGGGCCTCCACCCGCACTCGCGCCGTGCCCTTGTCGGAAAAGCCAAGCTTCACCGCCGCGGCATAGGAAAGGTCCAGAATGCGGTCGTCGTGAAACGGGCCGCGGTCGTTGACCCTCACCACCGTCCGACGGCCGTTTTCGAGATTCGTCACCCGCACATAGGTGGGAATCGGCAGGGTGCGGTGGGCGGCGGTGAGCTTGTACATGTCGTAAATCTCACCACTGGAGGTGCGCCGGCCATGGAACTTCTTGCCATACCAGGAGGCAACCCCCTCCGCCCGGTAGCCTGCCGCCGACTTCACCGGATAGTAGGTGGTGCCCCGAACTTCGTAGGAAGGCGGATTGCCGTAGCGGCTGGGTGGCTCAGCACTGGGAACCGGATCCGGCAGGCGGCCCAAGTCATAGGGCAGTTCGGATCGGGCCGGCGGACCGTCTCCGATCTCGTATTCCGCCGGTTTTTGGCCGACGCTTGGCCCGAGTGCCATGCAGCCACTGATGAGGCTCGCTGAGCAGAGCGCCAGGATTGGTGTCGCGTCACGGGTCCTATGGCGCATCAGCGTTCGCCTTTCGGGATTGCCGGCAGTCATCCTGCTGCTGGAGCTGCCGGATTCAGCAAGCGCCCGGCCGTGGCGCTGAGCCCGGCTTGGCGGCGCGCCTTGATCGCTTGGCTGAGTTGGTGGACCGCCAAGGCGTACATCTGGCTGCGGTTGTAGCGGGTGATGACATGGAAGTTGTGCAGCGCCATCCAGTATTCGGCACCATCCTCCAACTCCATGCGCAGCAGCGCCGCCGCTTCGGCGGCGTCCACGCCCGGCGCATCAACGCCCAGCGCACGCAGTTCGCCGACGGTCTTGTTCAGGTCGAGGCCGCGCAGTACCGCGGCGTCCGCCTGTTCCGAATCGGCAACATCCACCCGCAGCGCCACGCCCTGCGCGGCCCGCCAACCGTGCTCGGCGAAGTAGTTGGCGACGCTGCCGATGGCATCAGCGGTGTTGGTCCAGATGTCGCGCAGGCCGTCGTCGTCGAAGTCCACCGCATAGTTGCGGTAGCTCGACGGAATGAACTGGCCGTAACCCATGGCACCGGCGTAAGAGCCCTTCATCGCGCCCACTGAGCGCCCTTCCTCGCGGGCCAGGAGCAGGAATTCGGTCAGTTCGTTGCGGAAGAAGTCGGCTCGGGGCGGGTAGTCGAAGGCCAAGGTCGAAAGGGCGTCGAGCACCCGATGGGAACCCATGATGCGGCCAAAGCGGGTTTCGACGCCAATGATGGCCACGACATATTCGGGCGCCACCGCAAAGTTCTCCTCGGCGGAGTCCAGCGACGCCTCGTTTTCGTTCCAGAATGCGACGCCCTGGTCGATGCGGGTGTCCTGGATGAAGATGCGCCGATACTCGAACCACTTGAGCGCCCGTTCCGCCGGCCTCGAAATCGCTTCCACGATGCGCGGTTGATGGCGGGCGTCCCGGAAGGTCGCCTCCAGTTCCGCCTTGTCGAACCCATGGTCGGACACCAGCCCATCCAAGTAGACGCGCACATCGTCCCGCTCGCTGTAGTCGGCGCCAGCAGGACCGTACAGCAGCAGGGCGGCAACGCCAAGCACTATGGCTGCTCGCATGATTTCCCTCAAGCCAAAGCCTCCCTTCATGGAGGCGGGTGCCGGGACGCGGCTCGCGCCCGGCTCATCATGACCGGTGGCCATGAATGGACATGATGATGCCAAAGCCCAACAGCAGGGTTATGGCCGAAGTGCCGCCGTAGCTCACGAGCGGCAGAGGCAGGCCGACCACCGGCAAAAGGCCCGCCACCATGGCGATGTTGGCGAACAGGTAAACGAAAAACACCATCATCAAGGAACTCGCCGCCAAACGGCCGAAAGTATCCTTGGACTGAGCGGCGATAACCAGTCCACGCGCCACGATCAGCACATACAGTATCAGCAATGCGGCCACTCCGGCAAAGCCCAGTTCCTCGCCGATCACCGCCACGATGAAGTCGGTGTGGCTTTCCGGCAGGAATTTCAAGTGGCTCTGGGTGCCGTTGTGCAGCCCCTTGCCGAACAGCCCGCCGGAGCCCAAGGCTGTGGTGGACTGAATGATGTTCCAGCCGGCGCCCAAGGGATCTTTCTCCGGATCGAACAGAGTCAGAATGCGCTGCTGCTGGTACGGCTGCAGGGTGAACCAGAACGCCGGCGCCATCGCCACCACGGCCAGCAAGCCATAGAGAATCCAGCGCCAGGAAAGGCCCGCCAAAAAGATCACGGTCAACCCGCCCGCCAACGCCAACAAGCCGGTGCCGAGATCCGGCTGCAGGATGATCAACGCCACCGGCAGCCCAATGAGGGCGGCCACCGTCAGCAGATCCTTGAAGGTCGGCGGCAGCGGCCGGTCATGGAAGTACCACGCGATCATCAGCGGCAGGGCAATCTTCATCAACTCCGACGGTTGAAAGCGGGCGACGCCGGGCAGTTCAAGCCAACGTTGGGAGCCCTTCACCGTGACGCCCGCCAGAAGCACCGCGACCAACAGCATCACGCCCACCGCGTAGAGGCCCGGCGCCCAGCGCAAATACTGCGCCGGATGCAGCTGCGCCGCAATTGCCATCAACACCAGCGCCAAGCCCACGCGCGCCATCTGCCCGCCGACGATGCCCATGTCCCGCTCAACGGCGCTGTATAGCACGATGAGGCCGTACAGGATGACCGTGATCAGCAACACCCAGAGAATGGGATCCAGATGCAGCCGGCGCAGCCCCGCCCGGGCGACCAAGCCGCTGTGCTTCGGCAGGCTGCGGACGAACTGCGGCTCGCTCATCGGCTGAAGGAGGCGGCCTCGGGCCAAGGCCCAACGAGGCAACCTCCGCGCCGCCTTGGGGCGGCGCGCGGAGCGGGGCGCAAAAGTTGACTCCTGTGACAACGGTATCCCGCCACCAAGCGATAGGGGCGGCTGCCGGCCGGGAATTTGGCGCCTGTGCTCGGCGTCCGCCTGCACACGGCCTAGGCCGGACAACTGTTCGTCCGGCGCGGGCAGCGCTTCGGACAGGTAGGCATCGAGCACCTTGCGGGCCACCGGCGCGGCCACCGCGCTGCCGCCGCCGCCATTCTCGACCAGCACACTGACCGCGATGGTGGGGGCATCCGCCGGGGCGAAGGCGATGAACCAAGCGTGCTTGCGGCTGAACTCATCAAGTTCATCCTCATCGTAAGCCTGCCCTTGCTCGATCTCCACCACTTGGACGGTGCCGGACTTGCCCGCCATCCGGTAGTCGACATCCTGCCCAATGTAGTTCCAAGCCGTGCCGTTTTGCTGGTAGCCCATGTTGCCGCGATGCACCACATCCTCCATCGCATCCACCATCCGCTCCCAATCGTCAGCGGAAGGCCCGACCACGGGCGGCAAGGGCGGCAGGTCGTCCTTGAGCAGGGGCTGGTCGCTGGCAAGCAGCAGGCGCGGCCGCACCCGCTTGCCCCGGTTGGCCAGGACGGCAGCAGCTGCCGCAGCCTGCAGCGGGGTGACCAGCAAGTCGCCTTGGCCGATGCTCATGTTGACGTTGTCGCCGGGATACCAAGGCTCGCCCTTGGCGTCCCGTTTCCATACCGGGTCCGGCACCAGTCCCTTGGCAGCGCCATCGATATCCACCGAAGTGAGCTCGCCGTAGCCGAATTGGCGGATGAAGCCGGCGAGTTGATTGGCCTCCAAGCGGGTGCCCAGGGTGTAGAAGAAGATGTTCGATGAACGATAGATGGCGCGGCTGAGATCGACCAAGCCCTGGCCCCCTGGATTGTTGGGGGTCCAGTTCCAGTCGCGGTAGAGGCGACTGTGCCCCGGCAGCCGGAACCAACCGCGATCGACGATCTGCTCCTCCCAATCCACCACCCCCTGAGTCAGGCCGGCCAAGCCGAGAACGGGCTTGATGGTGGAGCCTGGGGCGTACTGGCCGTCAATGGCACGGTTCACTAGGGGTCTGTCCCGGGAACCCACCAAGGCACGGTAGTGCTTGGCGTCGATGCCAGAGACAAAGACGTTCGGGTCGTAGCTCGGCTTGCTGACCAGAGCGAGAACGCCGCCCGAGTTCGGGTCGATGGCGACCACCGCGCCGCGCCGGTCGCCCAGGGCCTGGTCGGCGACCGCCTGCAAGCCGATGTCCAGCTGCAGCCTCAAATTCCCGCCAACGACGGTGGGGCTGACGTCCAAGGTGCCGCGGACCCGTCCAAAGGCGTCGGTCTCCACCCACCGTGTGCCGACCTCGCCATGCAGCGAGTGCTCATAGAAGCGCTCAATGCCACGCTTGCCGATGAAGTTGGTGCCGCTGTAGCGGGCCCGGTCCAAGGCGTCCAGGTCCTCCCTGGCGATGCGGCGCACCGAACCGACGACATGGGCCGCGAGTGCGCCATAGGGGTAGTGGCGCACGATATCCACATTGATCTCCGCGCCCACGAAACGGTGCCGATCGACTGCCAATGCGGCGACTTCCTCATCGGTCAAGGCGAACTTGAGGACCACCGGTTCAAACGGCCGTCGCGCACGCTCAAGGCGGCCGTGAAAGCCCTTGATCTCGTCGGCACTGATGAGGGTGACGGTGGCCAGCGCATCAATGAGGGCGTCGAGGTCCTCAATGCGTTCGCGTATCAGCGCCAAGTTGAAAATGGGGCGGTTTCCCGCCAGCAGCTTGCCCCGGCGGTCGAGGATGAGGCCCCTGACCGGCGGCACCGGCACCATTTGCATGCGGTTTTCCTCGGAGCGGGTCTGGTAGTGTTCGTGTTCCAGCACCTGCAGATGGAGCATCCTGGCCACCAGAATGAGCGTCAACACCAGCGCCGCGACAAAGAGGGAGCGCGCACGGCGCATGAACATCCGCAGTTCCGAGGAACCGTCCTTGATCAACATGCCGGACGCCATCGAAGCGCCTCACAGGGTGGTGTTGGAGTCGATGGGCAGGGGCCGCCAAAGGCGCTCCATGTCGTAGAACTCCCGAGCCGCCGCCTGCATCACATGCACCACCACATCGCCGAGATCGACCAGCACCCACTCGTGGCTTTCCCGACCCTCTAGCCCCAAGAGCGATGCGCCGCTGGTCTTGGCGGCTTCGACCACCTGATCCACGAGCGCCTTCACATGGCGATTGGAGCCGCCGGTGGCGATCACCATAAAGTCGGTCAAATCGGTCAGGCGGGTCACGTCGAGCGCCACGATCTCGCGGCCCTTGAGATCGTCCAGCGCCCCAACGACGGCATCGCGCAGCCCCTGCGGCGTCAAGCCTTCCCCCGTGAGCCCGCAACTCATCCCCGTGGGTCTCGCCGCCGGCGTCGAAGAAGCAACCAGCCAGCCGCTGGGCCGTCTCCAACTGTTCCAAGGAAAGCGCCGTTGGCAAGCCGCTCACGAAGCGCCGAGGCGGACAGGCTAGTCGCTTCGCGCATACAACCCATGCCGCCTAATATAGGCGGTCACCCCTTGCGGGAGCAAATGCCCCGCATCGCCCCCACCGGCGATCAAGGCGCGAACCGCCGAGGCTGAAACCGGCAGCATGGCCTCGTCCAGCAGGCGGATGCCGCCCGCGGGGCACCGTTCAAGGTCCGGGCAACGATGTTCGCGATAGAACTTGAGCGCCGCGCCCTCGAGCACCGCGCCGGGCCTCGGCAGCACCAGCAGATGTCCGAATTCCAGCACCTCCCGCCACCGCCGCCAAGCGTGAATGTCGTTGAAGGCGTCGGTGCCAACGATCCAGCACAGCGGTTCACCGCCGTGGCGAAGCCGGAGCGCCCTGAGCGTATCGACGGTGTAGCTCGGCCCGACGCGCCGCATTTCAACGTCATCCGCATCCACGCCGGCTTCAGCAGCGCAGGCAAGTTCAAGCAGCGCCCAACGCTGCTCGGCACTCGCCTCGGGCGGGGCACGGTGCGGCGGATGGGCCGACAGCACTAGGCGCACCGGGCAGGAGAGGGCTTCGGCAGCCACCCCAGCGGCGTGCAGGTGGCCGTTGTGGACGGGATCGAAAGTGCCGCCCAGAAACGCGATCAACGGTGCCGGATCTCGCCGTTGCCGAAGACGACGTACTTTTCCGTGGTCAGGCCCTCAAGGCCCACCGGGCCGCGGGCATGCAGCTTGTCGGTGGAGATGCCGATTTCGGCGCCCAAGCCGTACTCCATGCCGTCGGCGAACTGGGTGCTGGCGTTGACCACGACCGATGCCGAGTCCACCTCCTTCAGAAAACGGCGGGTCTTGCCGTAGTCGTTGCTGATGATGACATCGGTGTGCTGCGAGCCGTACTGGTTGATGTGCTCGATGGCTTGGTCGATGCCATCGACGACGCGCACCGCCAGCACCGGGGCCAGATATTCGGCGCTCCAGTCCGCTTCCGACGCCGCCGCGGCTTCCGGCAACCAGCCCCGCGACCGCTCGCAGCCGCGCAGTTCCACCCCGGCCTGACCAAAGCGCCGGCCCAAGCCGGGCAACACCGATGGGGCGATGTCCTGGGCCACCAGCAGCGTCTCCAGGGCATTGCAGACCGCGTACTTTTCCGTCTTCGAGTTGTAGGCGATGGACATGGCCATCTCCGCATCCGCCGCATCGTCTATGTAAACGTGGCAGATGCCATCGAGGTGCTTGATGACCGGAATGCGCGATTCCCGCGATATGCGCTCGATCAGGCCCTTGCCCCCGCGCGGCACGATCACATCGACGCAGTCCTCAAGCTGCAGCAGTGCGCCGACCGCAGCCCGGTCCACGGTGCGCACCAGTTGCACCGCCGCCGCTGGCAGCCCGGCCTCCTCAAGGGCATCGGCGATGCAGGCAGCGATGGCGCGATTTGATTCAATCGCCTCGGAGCCGCCCCGCAATATGCAGGCATTGCCGCTCTTCAAGCACAGGCTCGCCGCATCCAGCGTGACGTTGGGACGGGATTCGTAGATGATGCCGATGACGCCGAGCGGCACGCGCATGCGGCCGACCTGGATGCCGGTGGGTTGGTAGCGCAGATCGGTCACCTCGCCGACCGGATCCGGTAACTGCCGCACCTCCCCAACACCCGCGATCATGCGGTCGATGGCGCGGTCATCGAGCAGCAGGCGGTCGAGCAGGGCGGCGTCGATGCCACGCTGCTCAGCCGCCGCCATGTCCTTGGCGTTGGCGGCCTTGAGCGCGGCCCTTGCCTCGTCGAGACGGCGGGCCGTCGCCGCCAGCGCCCGAGCTTTGGCCGCGGACTCCGCCGCCGCCATGGCCCGCGACGCCCGGCGCGCGGCGATGCCCATCTCCAGCATCTCCGCCTGCACCGCGGATCGCCCGTTTCCTGCTGCCGAATCGCTCATTTCAATCTGCTGTGTGATCGGGTTGCGACGACGGGGAAGCTTAATCGGCCAGCCCCTAACGAGGCAATGCCTCAGACTAACGCATCAACGCAAAGCAGAAATGTCCCCTTCCCTCAGGTTTGGAAACGTCCCCTCTGGGGCGGCCGCCGGGCGCGAAAGTTGATTGATGTGACAGCCTTGTCCCGCGATCAGGAGAATGAGCCCCGCAACCGGGTGACCAGACGGCGCAGCTCGTTGAGCCGCTCCTTGGGCGAGCTCAGCTGCAGCAGCGACTGCTTGATTTCCGGCTCCACCGGCAGCAGCTCCGCGAGATGCCGGCTGACTGCGCCGGCGTCCCCGAAATCGACTTCCAGCCCGAGCTTCTCCACCATCGGATGCTTGAGCAGCGCCTTGAGGATATCGATCAGGGGTTGGTCAGCGTCGCTCAACGCCCCGCCAAGCTCCGCCGGCAGGGTCTCGACCAACCCGCGGAGCAAATGATCATCCTGTTCCCAAGTCTTGTGGACTCGGAATTTGCAGCTCCCTTCGACGACGATGCCTAGCAACCCGCCGTCCAGCGCATTGAAATCCACCACCCGGGCCTCGGTGCCCACCTCGAAAATCTCCGGCTGCGGCGCATCATCAGCCACCCGCGCATCGGCACCGCTGCGAATCAGCACGATGCCGAACGGGCCGTTTTCCCGCATCCGCTCGCTGATCATGTCGAGATAACGAGGTTCGAAAATCCGCAACGGCAGCCGCCCGCCCTGGAAGAGCACCACGCCTAGCGGAAACAGCGGAATTTCGCGCAATTCAGCCATCGGGGGACTTTAGCATTGAATCCATTCATGGACTTCCTGCTCGCCGGAAGGGGCTTTTGGCACCCAATCGACAATGGCAGTGGTGCGGGACTCAAGCGGCGTCAATCAGGTCCTCAATTCGGATCGGTTGGACTCAGGTCCAGCAGCACCCCCACTTTGGACTGCACCTCGCTGACCGCCCGGCTCGGCATTCGCGCTGCCACTGACGCGCTGCGTTGGCGCCAGTCCAAGCTCTTCAGCTGATCGGCCAACACAACGCCCGATATGGCAAGACCATCTGGGATAGCCACCTCGAAGGGGTAGCCCTTCACTCGCGAAGCGATTGGGCAAAGCAGCGCTAAGCCAATTGCTTATGCGAGCTTCCATTGTCACAGTCCGTAGAAACCGATGTAGATACCGTGCTTGACGCTTTGCCGGCGGTCGCGCCCCCTTGGTCGCGCATCTCCACTAAGCCATAATCCAATCCCTTTCCCGATGAACCCAGCCCTTGGATCGCCTGCAGACAATCACCTTGGCGCTATTGCAGGGCATCACCGAATTCCTGCCCATTTCGAGTGCCGCCCACCTCATACTCGCATCTGAGCTGACGGATTGGCCGGATCAGGGCCTTACTTTCGACATCGCTGCACACTTGGGCTCATTGGCCGCTGTGTTCGCCTACTACCGCCGCGATTGCGCCGCCTTCACCGTCAGCGCCTGGCGCGGCTTGCGCCACCGGCGCAGCGATGCGCAACTCGATCTGCTGCTCAAAATTGCGGTCGCCACCCTGCCGTTGGCGCTGTGCGGGCTCGCCCTGCGCGACTTGGTGGCGGGCGGACTGCGCGACGGCTGGGTCATCGCCACGGCCACCGTGACCTTCGCCCTTGCTCTTTGGTGGGCCAACAGCCAGCGCGGCGCACGGGACCTGCTCGGCTGGCGCGACGCGCTGCTCATCGGCCTGGCGCAAGCTCTCGCCATCATTCCCGGCGTTTCCCGTTCGGGCATCACCATCAGCGCCGCCCTGCTGCTCGGCCTATCGCGCCCGGCAGCCGCCCGCGTGGCCTTCCTGCTCGCCATACCCGCCATAGGCGGCGCCGCCCTGATGGCTTGGATCGACCTTCCTCCTGACGCCCAGGGCGCCCAACTTCCGGACCTTGCGCTCGGCGCCGTCATCGCCGGACTCAGCGCCTACGCCTGCATCCACTTCTTCATCGCCCTGATCGAGCGCATCGGCCTGATGCCCTACGTCTATTACCGCTTGGTCCTGGGCGCGGCGCTCTTCATGCTGCTGTCGAGAATCGCTCACTGACGACAAAGGGTTTGTTAATCCGCCGCCGCTTTGAGTATGGTGGCTCGCTCGCAACCTAAGGAAGCCCGCCCTATGAATGGGGCCATGGACACCATCAACTTCGCGACGCTTGAGGCGGAGCCCTTTTACTTGCCCATCGCCGACGAAGTGGCCTTGTTCGAGGCCGCCTACGCGGCCCGACTGCCAGTGCTGCTTAAAGGGCCGACCGGCTGCGGGAAAACGCGCTTCATCGAGCACATGGCCTGGCGACTCTACCGGCGGCGACGCAAGGCCCTTGACGTGCCGTTGGTCACCATTTCCTGCCACGAGGACTTGACCGCCACCGATCTGGTGGGGCGCTATCTGCTCAAGGGCGATGAGACGTTGTGGAGCGATGGCCCGCTGACCCGCGCCGTGCGCACCGGTGCGATCTGCTATCTCGATGAGATCGTCGAGGCGCGCAAGGACACCACCGTGCTCATCCATTCGCTGACCGACCATCGGCGCATCCTGCCGATCGACAAGACCAGCGAACTGGTCTCCGCGCACAGCGACTTCCTGCTGGTCATCTCCTACAACCCGGGCTACCAAAGCATCCTCAAGGACCTCAAGCACAGCACCCGGCAGCGCTTCGTGAGCCTCGACTTCGACTACCCCGAACGGGAGCGGGAGGCCGAGATCATCGCCCGGGAGGCGCATGTGGATGAGGCCCTGGCCGAACGCCTGGCCGTGATCGGCGAAAAGGTGCGCAACCTCGGCGAGCACGGCTTCGAGGAGGGGGTGAGCACCCGACTCCTGATCTACGCCGCCCAGCTCATCCGCAACGGCATCGAAGCCCGCCGCGCCGCCGACATCGCCTTGGTCGCCGCCGTGTCCGACGACCGCACGGTGCAAGCCGCCTTGGCCGACATCGTGGACACGGTGCTGCCAACTACCGACGCATGATCGCGCTTGCCGATGTCGAACAGCCGCTGACGCTGTTCGCGGAAGGCATGAACGGCGCCTATCTGCACATCAAGGCCAGCGATGGCTGGAATGCCGTCCCCACCGACGCCGCGGGGACGCGGGACACCCTCCAATTGCCCGAGGCCATCGACGCCACTGAACCGGGCATCTACCGGGCGCTCGCCCTGCGGCAGATCACCCGGCGGGAATTCGGCGGCATCGGCTTCGACCTCGGCACCACCTACGCGCGGCTGCCAACGCTGGATCGGCAGCCGAAACCCGAAGCGGCGGTGCGGCCCAGCGACCGTTGGCTGTTCTACCATCACTTCCCCAATCCGCGCCTGGCCGCGGCGCTGTTTGAAGCCTTCGAACTGATTCGCATCGACGCCGCCATGGTCCGCGCCTATCCCGGCATCAGGCCCCACCTGATCGCCTGCCACCGCTTCCTGCAACGCTCAACCGCAGCCGCCAGCCCGGTAGCCCGGTCGCTGCTGCGCTTTCAGCTCGACCAGCCCGCCGCCGATGCCTTGGGACAAATCCTGTATCCCTTGGCCGAGGGCCTGCTGGTGCCAACCGCGGACATTTACGACGCCGCGGCCGCCACCCAGAACGCCTTCCTGCTGCTAGGCGCCGAACCCGGCGAGGCGTTGGATGACGCGCTGGAACTGGAAGCCAGCGCCGCCGAGTGGACCGAGCGGGAAGCTCGCCTGGAGGATTGGGAGGAGCAGTTGCGCCAGGCGGACGGCCACCTGCTGGCCGTTGAGATGCTCGAAAGCGAGCAGCACCAAGCCACTCGCACCGAGGGCGGCGGCGGTGAAATTCGCGTCGATGAGTTGGACATCAAGCGCATCAAATCCGAACGGGACCAACTGGCGCGCCGCATCGGCCTGGAGCGCTCGGCGGTGCGTGATGCGTTGGGCGACCAGAACGCCGGTGCCCGCAGCTACCGTTACGACGAGTGGGACTGCCACCGCCAAGGCTACCGCCGCAACTGGTGCCGCTTGTTCGAGCAGGCCTTAGGCCCCGAGGATGATGCGGACGTGGATGCCATCCGCCAAGCCATCAGCGCTTGGCGCCGCCAGGCCCAGCAGCCCTTGGAGCAGATCAAGCCACAAGGCTACCGCCGCTGCTGGGCCTTGCCCGACGGCGATGAAATCGACTTGAACGCCGTCGTCGCCGCCCGCCAGGACTTAGCCGCGGGCCGCTCGCCGAGCGAACGGCTCTACAGCCGCCGGGAGAAGGTGCATCGCGACGTGTGCGCCGCCCTGCTGGTGGACCTCTCCGCCTCCACCGACGATCCGGTGGAGGAGGATCCACCCGCGCCCGCGCCGCCGCTCGACTCGGCCAGTCCGACACCCAACCTGCGCGACCCGTACGAGGACGACAGCACCCTCTGGTCCGGCATCAGCGAGTCGCCCGCACCGCCCAAGCGGCGCATCATCGACGTGCAGAAGGAAGCCGCCGCCATCCTCGCCGCGGCCCTCGAGCGCTTGGGCGACAGCTGCGGCATCTACGGCTTCTCCGGCTACGGGCGCGACTGCGTTGAGTTCTACGTCGCCAAGGACCTGCGCCAAACGCTCAACCTCCGCACCCTGGCCGCCATCGCCGCCATGCAGCCCAAGCGCAGCACCCGCATGGGGCCGGCCATCCGCCACAGCGTGCGCAAGCTCTGCGGCTCCGGCAACGCCCTGAAGGTGCTGCTCATCATCAGCGACGGCTTCCCCCAGGACTGCGACTACGGCCCGGTGCGCGGCGACCACGAATACGGCCTGCACGACACCGCCAAGGCGCTCGCCGAAGCCCGCAGCAAGGGCATCGAGACCTTTTGCGTGACGGTGGACCGCTCCGGCCACGACTACCTCAAGCGCATGTGCCCAGACGCCCGCTACGCGGTGATCGAGGAAGTGGGGGATCTGCCCGAGGCCCTCACAAAGATCTATGCCGCTCTGACGGGCTAACCCGCCGCTTTCATGGAACAAATGGAGACAGCCCCGCAGCTGACGGGTTGTTCCTTCGGCGTCAACGGCGTGCCGTTCTGGGGCAAGCTAAGGGCTTCCATGAAACAAATGGAGACAGCCCAGCGGCTGGCGCGTTGTTCCTTCGCTGTCAACGGCGTGCCGTTCTGGGGCAAGCTGAAGGCTCGCATGGAACAACTCCGATTCAGGACGAGGACGGGACGCCCTCAGCCGAAGGATGACGCCAAGACCGAGCGGAGATCCCCGGACCGGGTGTCTTGCCCTCGAAACGGCGGCGGGAACTTCCGCGCAATCGTGCGGATTCAGGACGAGGGCGGGACGCCCTGGATCGGGGGATGGTCCCGAACGGAGCCCGGACCCAGTACCTTGCTTGCGCATTGGCGTGGGCTGAACGGCGAGTTTCGCGGTAGCGAAACTCCAAACGCACCTTGCCCCCCAAAGGGCCGAGGTTCGCGGGAACTTGCAACGGCTCGGCCAATCGGCAACCCTTCGCCGCAACGCCGCGGGACAACTCCGAATACGGCTGGCGCACTAGGACAGCGAATTGCGGTTTCTTGAGATCATCAGCGGCTGGGTCAACCGCTACTTCTCCAACGAGGAGGCCATTTACTTGGTCGCCCTGCTGGTGGCCGGATTTCTCGTGCTGTTCACCTTGGGCGGCGTGCTGGCCCCCGTGCTCACCGGCTTGGTGCTGGCCTTCCTGCTGCAGGGGCTGGTCAAGCAGCTCGTCGATTGGCGGGTGCCGGAACGGGGAGCGGTGTGGTTCGCCTTCCTGCTGTTCATCGGTGCCCTGACAGCGTTGGCGCTGTTCGTCGCACCCTTGGTCTGGCAGCAGCTCCGGGCCTTGGTGGAGGCGCTGCCCGGCCTCGTCGGCCGCTGGCGGGAAGCCGCCGACGACTTGGCGAACGCGTTCCCCGAACTCCTCACCGAAGCCCAGGTCACGGCTTGGCTGGAAGCGGCTACCGGCCAAGTCGGCAACTTCGGCGCATCGGCCCTTGAGGCCCTGGTCACCAACCTGCCGTCCATGGTCGGCATCGTGATCTACTTGGTGCTGGTGCCCATCTCGGTGTTCTTCTTCCTCAAGGACCGCCGCCGGATCATGGGTTGGCTGCTCTCGGCGCTGCCCAGGAAGCGCTCCCTGATCCAGCGCGTCGGCGAAGAGATGAACCAGCAGCTCGCCAACTACGTGCGCGGCAAGTTCATCGAAATCCTCATCGTCGGTTTCGTCACCTTCGTCACCTTCACCCTGTTGGGCCTGAACTACGCCGCCCTCTTAGGTTTGCTGGTGGGCGTCTCGGTGCTGATCCCCTTCGTCGGCGCGGCGGTGGTCACCATTCCGGTGGCCTTGGTGGGCATCATCCAGTTCGGCTGGTCTTGGGAATTGGCCTACGTCATGGCCGCCTACGGCATCATCCAGGCCTTGGACGGCAACGTGCTGGTGCCGCTGCTCTTTTCCGAAGCCGTGGATCTGCACCCGATCACCATCATCGTTGCCGTCCTGGCCTTCGGCGGCCTGTGGGGCGTTTGGGGCGTGTTCTTCGCCATCCCGCTGGCCACGCTGGTGAAGGCCATCGTCAATGCCTGGCCACGGGAAATGGGCGGCCGCGAAGCCGCGGACCACGCTGGCAGCCCCACTGCGACCAAACCTCCCCGGTAGCACGCCCCGCTCAGCGCATATTGGCTAGGGAGCCTCTGATCAAGTCCCGGAAGCTCAGAGCGGCCTGGCGGGCGTGATGGCAATGAAGATGGGCAGGACCGGAATGCGGTCGTCAGCTTGGCATTGATGCCGATGCTGGCCGCGTTGCCCCTGCAAACAGTTATGGCATCCGCCTTATTTAGGCAGGCGTGGCAATATTCCAGTTCTGCGGCGACGGGCCCCATAGGGGGACTTTTCCCTGTTCAAAACCGCATCCCTAGTTTAAAAGATGAACATATGCCGATAACCTGGAGCAGACAATGGCCAAGCACTTTCAAGTCGGCGAGCGTTCGCAAGCGTTGCCGGCGCCCCGGGAGTTCGAACCCGGTCCATTCAAAAAGTCGAGACCGCCGGAGCCACTGCGGTTCGATGTGAACCTAGTCGCCGATGCCCTCGATCGGCAGCGGAAAACCGGTGTCGTCCAAGTCAGTATTCCGGGTTTCAGCCCCGTAAGGCTGTATTGTGACGAGCAGCCGCCGGTCGGTGACGACAGCGCTCCGCCTCCGCTCGCCTTTTTTGCCGCCGGTATCGGGTTCTGCTTGATGACCCATCTGACCGACATTCTCACCGCACGGAAAATCGACGTGACATGCCTGCGGCTCGAGCAAAGAGTGCGTTTCATGACCAATCTTGGAACCATGCGCGATCTAGGCCATAGAACCGAAGGCGCCTGCGAACATGTGGAAACCCACGTGATTGTCGATAGCCCGGAGCCGGAAGAAAAAATCAAAAGCCTGCTTGATGAGGCGCAAGGGGCTTGTATGGCGCACCATGCCCTGCGCAATCCGATTCCCTGGTCGACACGGCTAATCCACAACCACCGCGAGGTTGAATCGCGGCGGGGTTGAGCAGCGGGAGGGCGGAATTCCAAGCGTCCCTTCTTTTCCGACGACCGTCCTGCGCCAAGAATCAAGTTTTCGGCCGTTGCGAAGCAAGCCGGCATCAGACTGGAAAACGTCCCTGCAAGAACGCGGTTGACGATGCTCATCGGCGGCACGGATACGCCGCGTGAGTTGGGTTCTCGCCGATGAGATACTGTTCTCAAAGTCCTTGAGGAAATGGACCGGCTCCGGTCGAGCTGCACCATCAGGTGGGTTTGTTGAACCCAGACCGGTTGACTACTGTGGCGCTCAGGGATGCTATGCCGGGATGACGGTTTGTCGGGACCCAGCCGACTCCCGCGGAACCGGATTTCGAACAGGCAGCCAAGGCTGAGGCCTTGTTCCGGAGCTTGCGCCAGCGCCTCCATGGTGATTGGCCGGGTACGACTGCGGCCTCGCCAGATACCGATAGGGGGCGAACGCCGGCCCGACCAGCGAGCCGACTGGGCGCACTCCGCCAATCGCCCCCCATCTCCTGAAAGCCGCTCAGTGCAGCCTGCTCCTCACGGAAGACTACTCAGCGGCACTCGTTGGGCATCGCGCATGAAATATCCGAATAGGTATGCAACCGAGAATCTGCGTCTATATCGGTAACATGAAAAAACCATTTGCACGTCGTGCAGCCAATCGGAAAGAACCGGTAGCGCCAATCTGATCATGAACCGAAAAGATAACACGCAGATTTTGCCTGCCAGTATGCTTGTCTTTTTCTCGGCCCCATTTTTCACGCAGACGATAGTGTTTGGCTCGGAGGGGTATTTGACCACCGTTTTCGCCAAACACTATGAATTGGACTTGGTTGTTCTCGGCGGCTTCCTGACCGCCATTGGTATATTCGATACCATCACCGACCCGGCCATCGGCGTTTTGTCAGACAATGTAAGAACCCGCTTTGGCCGGCGCAAACCTTGGATCGTCCTGGGAGCGTTTTCTTCGTTGGTTTGTTGCTACTTTCTGTTTACACCTCCCTTGTCAATTCTTCTTCAACTCAGGCAGTCCTCCTAATTCGATCCCAAACAGGCTGGGGCCGTCGAACTCACTCGTGACTACTATCAACCTACCCGGGTTTTTACGTTCAGAAACGTGGCAGCGGGCTTGGGGCGCATGGGCTTCCTGCTCATTCCCCTGCTGCCCTTCATGTCCAGCACCGCCATGACACCAGAAGTATTCGAAGTCGCCTTTTTCATTGGTTTGGTGATCTTTCCCGTTTCCATCTTCTTCCTGGTAAGTCGAGTGCCGGAATCCACGGATGCGAACGACGCACAAAGCCCGGATCAGGAAAAACTAACAATTTCACTTGTGCTCGACCTGGTTCGCAAGAATCCGCCCTTTCTCTACTACCTCGTGTGCCAAACATTTATCGGCCTGGGCGTCGGTATGTATAGCGCACACGCCTTTCTCTACTACGACACCTACCTACGCATTGGTGACAAGGTCTCGGCCATCGGGCTTTCTCTGTCAGTATTGGCGATTCTAGCCGCACCGTTCTGGCTGAAGGTCGCTCAGAGGCTTGGCGACAAACGGCGGCTCATGGCAGTGTGCGGGTTTTTGGCGATGTCTATCAACATTCCTCTCGCTTTCCTGAATCCCGGAGAATACACCTTCGCAATCTATCTGGCGCTTACATCGTTCGCCGTGCTCGCCGCGGGCGGCATTGGCATCGCCAATCCCTCCATTTTCGGAGATGTCATCGATTATGGCACTTGGCGGCTGAAGCACGTTTCCGCTGCCACCTACACTTCGGTGTGGTCGGTTCTGTTCAAGCTGGAACGCTCGACCGCCGCCGGTCTCGCATTCTTGCTAGTGGGTTTGTTCGGATACGACCCATCCAGTGACAGCAACACTCCGACGGCCATCCTTGGCTTGAAATTAGTGCATTTGATCTTGCCTGCCATATTTATGACGCTCGGCACCGTGATGTACATTCGCTTTCCCATTACGCCAAGACGGCAGGCGACTATTAGAAAGCGCTTGACCCAACGAGCGGAACGGGCTGCGCGCTCAATCGAATCCAGGTAGGCGCCATGGGAGAGCGAGTACAATGGGCAGCGACCCAGGATGGTCAACCAGCAGGGCAGGCCGGTGGAACATGCGGGTCAGGCACAATCACCATGGCAAACGTCGATCTTCATATGAAACGCGCGTGACTCGGGACGATGCATAACGACCGTACTCAGTCAGTAACCGAAGTATTCCTCCGGTACAACAAGGATATTCGGTCATTTTTGCGACAGCGGCTGCCATCCGTTGAGGACGTTGAGGATCTGACCCAGGAGGCTTTTGTGCGGGTCAATCGCATCAAGAACTGGCAACAGGTGGACAATCCTAGAAACTACCTCTTTCAAATCGTGAAAAATCTGTTTCGCGACCACATGCGCAAACAGCAACGCAATATTGTTTGCAGTGGGCGCGACTTGGACATTTCGAAAACGGAGAGCCCGGCGCCCACGCCCGAGGAAGCACTGCAAATCGACCAGGAATTCAGCGGCCTTTGCGCGGCCATAACACGCCTCCCTCCGAAGGCGCAACGGGCATTGATACTGAACAAATTTTTCGGTCATACCTATGAGGAAACCGGTCGCGTCATGGGCATCTCTCCGCGCACGGTTGAGAAACTCATCGCCAAAGGTGTGGCAGAGTGTCAACGCCATATGCTGAGACATGCCAACCGGCACACCGCGGATAGGGTAGTTCCATTTGCGGCAAAGGATAGGTCCCGGTAGATAAAGGCCATGCCAAACCAGACAAAGGCACATGAACATTTGATCGAGGAAGCAGCGGTCTGGCTAGCCCGTCTGGACGCGACGGATGTCAGCAGGGACGAACGTCAGGAGTTTCAGGAGTGGCTGGTGCAGGATCCGTCCCACCGGCAAACCTTCGAGGAACTGCAGGCGCTGTCTGGCAATATCGACTTTCTTAGCGGTATGGTACGCAAGCGTCCCGAAGCCCTTAGTCCGGCGTTTATGGCAGCGCTTGAAAAATGCCGTGACTTTATCGATGCAAAAAGCAAAACCGATCCTCGCCTAAAAGTGTACCGGCGGCTGACGGCTTTGGCCGCGAGCTTGGTCGTGGCGCTGGGCGCGACCCTATTCTGGCAACTGCGGCATGATTCCGGTTCATCCGGGAACGGAACCGTACCGGTAAGCTACCGGACCGCAGTGGGGGAAAGACAGACCGTAATGCTTGCTGATGGTTCGGTCGTTACGTTAAACACGGATACTGTTTTATCGGTCGTCGTGACCGCAACGGATCGACGCTTGCAACTAAATCAGGGAGAAGCCTACTTCGATGTGGCAAGAGATTCGCAACGGCCTTTTTCCGTTGCCGCGGGAAACGGCATTGTTCAAGCTATCGGCACGGCTTTTAACATCAGGTACCGGGAGGAGCAGGTCTTTGTTACCGTTTACAAGGGCGAGGTCAAGGTTCAACCAGGCATAGTCGGGGAAGCAACGCCAGGATCAGGGAATGGCAGCCTGAACGAGGAGAAATCCGTTGTCGCCGAGCACATCTTATCGGAGGGAGAGCAGATACGTTACGGCGGCAAGGGATTGCGGGTGGCGAAACTCGAAATGCCCGTGCTCGACCGCGCCACCTCCTGGCGTGACGACAAGCTGATTTTTGACGGCCAGTCCCTGGCCGCTATCGTTGATGAAATCCAGTTTTACATCCCCGACAGAATCGTGATCGCCGACAAGGGGATTACAGACCTAACTGCGGGTGGGGTGTTCGACATCGATAGCGCGGAGTCGATTTTGGCCGCTCTGGAAAGTGCCCTGCCGGTGCGGGTGATACGACGGCCAGGCATCATGATCTTGACTGAAAGGCGCTCAGGACAGGATATTCGGGGTCAATGGGGAGAA
>JAQAJJ010000067.1 GCA_028278675.1 Candidatus Azophilus lithoversatilis | reverse complement strand
TGGTGGACTTGCCGATGCTGGGCAAGCGCTTGTTGCGAAAAGGCCAGGCAAATGGGTGGTGGCTTGAATTGCGCTCAACCAGTAAAGTAAGCCGCTTTTCCACAATCAGACCCACATGACCTATCTATACGACTACTTGGTTTTCGTGGCTCAGGCCGCCACTGTCGTTATCGCCATTTTGGTGGTGCTCAGCGCCATGGCGACGTTCAGCGCCCGCCGCCGCCATGCGCCCAGGGGCGCCTTGGAGGTGATTCGGCTCAACGACTACCTTGACGATCTGCGGCACGGCCTTGAGCAGGCGATGCTCACCCGGGGGCAATACCGCAAGGCGGCGCGCCGTGAGGCTAAGCAGGCGCGCCGGGAGGCCAAGCAGTTGCAGCGAGCGGCCAAACGGGGTGGCGGCGGTGAAGCGCGGGCAGCGGATTCGGTTGCCCAGGACGGCTCCGTTGAGGAATCCGGATCTGGCGAGAATGAAGGCCGCATCCCGGATGTCCCCGCGGCGGCCGATGAAGGCGATGAAGCCAAGGCGCAAGGCGCGGCGGCGGCTGGCAAGAGCCGGGTTTACGCCCTCACCTTCGAGGGTGACATGGACGCCACCAAGGTTTCCCATCTTCGTCACGAGATCAACGCGGTTCTCACCAAGGCCAGCGGCGGCGATGAGGTAGTGGTGCGAGTCAAGAGCTTCGGCGGCCGGGTGCATGGCTACGGGCTGGCTGCGTCGCAGTTGCAGCGGGTGCGCCAGCACGGCCTGAATCTGGTGGTGGCGGTGGATCAGGTCGCAGCCAGCGGCGGCTACCTGATGGCGGCGGTGGCCAACAAGGTCATCGCGGCGCCCTTCGCCGTGGTGGGCTCCATCGGCGTGGTGGCGGAAATTCCCAACGTCCATCGCCTGCTGAAGAAGAATGATGTGGACGTGGAGGTCATCACGGCTGGCCGCTACAAGCGTACCCTGACCGTGCTCGGCGAGAATACCGACGAAGGGCGGCGCAAGTTCACCGAGGAGCTTGAGGACCTGCATGCGCTGTTTCAGGAATTCGTCAATGAGCAGCGCCCTGGCGTGGAGTTGGAGAAGGTGGCCACCGGCGAGGCCTGGTATGGGCGGCGGGCCATCGAGTTGAACCTGATTGACGAGATCATCACCAGCGACGAATACCTCATGCAGCGCTGCGCCGCGGCGGATGTCTTCGAGGTGCGCTGGGTGGAGCACAAAAAGCCCTTGGAACGGGTGCTTGGGGAGATCGAGGGCGGCCTGAAGCAACTCGTCCAGTGGTTGCCGGGCAAGGGGAGTTGGCGGTGACTTTCAAGGCCTATTGGGTCGAGGAGCGCGACGGCGGCTATCGCGGGCGCATCGTCGAGCGGGCGCTTGGCGATCTTCCCGATGGCGATGTGCTGATTGAGGTCCACTACTCGTCGCTCAATTACAAGGACGCTCTCTCGGCCAGCGGCAACCGGGGTGTCACGCGGCGCTTTCCCCACACACCGGGCATTGATGCCGCCGGGATCGTGCTGGAAGGCACTGGCCCGGATTTCGCGCCTGGCGATCCGGTGGTGGTCATCGGCTTTGATCTGGGCATGAACACGCCCGGCGGTTTCGGGCAGCGCATCCGCATCCCCGCTGGCTGGGTGGTTGGCCTGCCGGCCGGGCTGTCCCTGCGGGAAAGCATGCGGCTGGGCACCGCCGGCTTCACCGCCGCCTTGGCGGTTCACAAGCTCGAAGCCCACGGGATGGCCCCCGAGCAAGGCCCGGTGCTGGTCACCGGTGCGACCGGCGGCGTCGGCTCCGTGGCGGTGAAGCTGCTCGCTCAGCTTGGCTACGAGATCGTTGCTGTGTCGGGCAAGGCGGAGCGGCACGACTGGCTTCAGGGGTTGGGCGCGGCCCGTGTTCTAACCCGCGAGCAGGCCCGGGAGGGCGCGGAGAAACCCTTGCTCCGCGAGACCTACGCGGGCGCCATCGACGCCGCGGGGGGCGAAATTCTGTTCAATGCGGTCAAGAGCCTGAAGTACGGATGCAGCCTGGCCGCCTGCGGCCTGGTGGATTCACCCGCCATTCCGGCCACCGTGCTGCCCTTCCTGCTGCGCCATGTCAACCTGCTCGGCATCGATTCGGTGCAGTTGCCCATTGAGCACAAGCGAGCGATCTGGGAGAAGCTGGCCGGGTCGTGGAAAATGGACTTGGCTGAGCTGGAGGAGAGGCTGGCGCTTGACGGCCTGCCGGAAGCCATCGAACGCATCTTGGCTGGCCGCATGGTCGGCCGCGGCGTCGTCGTCCTGGATTGAGTCTGGCCCAGGCCCTAGTCGCGCCGCAGGGCAGCGCTCATGGCGATGGGGCTGGGGTAGCGGAAGACGACCAGGTAGCTTGAGGCGATCAGGGTCAGGATGGTGGCGCCCTGCAGGAGGTAGGCGGCATCGGTGCCGATCAGGCCAGCGCTGAGGGCGACGTAGCTGAGCAGCAGGGAGAATTCCGAGGCCTGCCCCAGCCGAAAGCCCGTCTCCCAGGAGTTGGCCCGGGATTCGCCCTGCCAACGCAGCAGGTAGGCGAACACCACGGGTTTCAATACGACCAGCAGCCCAGCCAGCAGCAGTATCGGAATCGCCATTTGCAGCGCCGCATCCATGTCGAGTTCGGCGCCGACCGAAAAGAAGAACAACACCAGGAAGAAGTCGCGGATCGGCCGCAGGCTCTCGGCGATGTACTGGGAGATGGGGTGAATCGCCAGCGTGACGCCGGCGATGAAGGCGCCGATTTCCAAGGAGAGCCCGGCGGTGGTGGCGGCAAAGGCGACGCTGAAGCACCAGCCGATCGCCAGCAGGAAGATGAACTCATGGAACGCGTCGAAGCGGGCAATCAGCGGCAGCAATACGAAGCGCACCGCAAGGTAGGCGGCCCAGGCCAGCGCCGGAAAGGCGATGACGATGGCGCCTAGGCTCGTCAATGTCGCTTCAACGCTTCCCCCGTAGCCCGCCACCAGCACCAGGGCGACGATCGCAAGCATATCCTGTATCAGCAGCAGGCCCACCACCATCTCGCCAATATGCCGGTGGTGCAGCACCGTGGTGGGCAGCAGCTTCACCCCCAGGATGGTGCTTGAAAAGGTCACTGCCACTCCCCCTACCAGCGCCGCAGCGAGCCCGTAGCCGAAGGCCAGCATCAGCCCAAAGCCGACTGCGAAGAACGCGGCCGAGGTGCCCAGCGCGGTCACCAGGGATTTGCCCAACATGGTCTTGAGCGTGGATGGCTGCATGTCCAGCCCAATCAGGAAGAGCAGGAAGATGATGCCGAATTCGGCGATTTCGGCGAGCAACTGGGCATCGCTCACCACGGCCAGGCCATGCGGGCCGAGCAGGCAGCCGATGGCGATGTAGGCGACCAGCAGCGGCTGAC
The DNA here is from genome assembly GCA_028278675.1 of Candidatus Azophilus lithoversatilis. Lineage (GTDB taxonomy): Bacteria > Pseudomonadota > Gammaproteobacteria > Pseudomonadales > Azotimanducaceae > Azophilus > Azophilus lithoversatilis. Next base: position 12,016 of record JAQAJJ010000067.1, on the reverse strand, counting down.
GGCTGTACAGGGCGAAGGTGGCCAGCACCGCCGCCCCGGCGAAGATCAGGAAGAAAGATACGACTATTTCGGAATGTTCGATGCGCTTTTCCCTATTCGGCGGCTCGCAGGCTCGGGCTCCGTCGCGCTAGCCTGATAGTAATCCGAATAGGGTTCAAGGGTTTGTGGGTCGGGGACGCCGCCATTGGGCAGCACCGCGGCGGTGAAGCCGCAGCGGCGCATGTAGTGCAGGATGTCAGGCTGCACCGCGCCGGTGGCGATCAAGTCGCCCTGGTAGCCGCAACGGTTGCGCAGCAGCACGGCTTGGGAGAGGCCCCTGCCGTCATTGAACGCCGGAAAATCGATGGCGATCAGCGGGGCGGCCAGAAACCGCTCCTCAATCTCCCGGTCCACGCTGAGTTCGACGCCCTTGCCGGATTCCGGGGTCCAATGGTCTGCGGGTTCAAGTTGCAGCGGCGGCGCCACGGTGGCGGCCAAGGTGGCGACCCCATCAGCACTCCCGTTGGCGTTGCGGTCCAATCTAAGCAGCTTTGGCATAAACCTCCACCTTGAAGGGTTCGACGCCGATGCGGCGAAAGCAGTGCAGGAAGCTCTCGTTCTCGAGGCGTCGGGTTAGGTAAACATCGAAAATGCGGCGAATGACCGTTGGCACGTCGTCGCGAAAGAAGGATGGCCCGATGATCTGGCCAATGGAGGCTTCGTTGCCCGCATGGCCGCCGATGGAGACTTGATAGTACTCGCGCCCTTTCTTGTCCACGCCGAGAATGCCGATGTGGCCGACGTGGTGATGGCCGCAGGCGTTCATGCAGCCGGAGATGTTGATGTCGAGCTCGCCGAGGTCGTGCAGGTAGTCGGTGTCCTCAAGCTGCGCCTGAATGGCCTCCGCCACCGGAATGGACTTGGCGTTGGCCAGCGAGCAGTAGTCGCCCCCAGGGCAGCAGATGATGTCAGTGGCCAAATCCTGGTTGGACGTGGCGAGGCGCTCGGCCCGCGCTGCTTGCCAGAGCGCGTAAAGCTGATCCTGGCCGACATCCGGCAGCACAAAGTTCTGCTGGTGGGAAATGCGAATCTCGCCGAAGCCGTAAGCCTGCGCCCAATCGGCGACCGCTTCCATCTGCCGGTCCGATACGTCGCCGGGCGGCGTTCCGGTTTCTTTCGTGGAGAGGGTGACGATCGCGTAGCCGGTCTGCTTGTGCGGCGAGACGTTGTGCCGCACCCAACGGGCGAAGTCCGCAGTCCTGAGCCGATCGGCTGCTAAGGTGGCCGCGGCATCGGGCCGTTCGGCGTAGGCCGGTGGCTCGAAGTGGGCCACCATCCGCGCCACTTCGTCGTCCGCTAGGGTGCTGGGCGAATCCTGCAGATGCGACCATTCCTCATCGACTTGGGCCTTGAACCCTTCGGCGGTCATGGCCCGAACCAGAATCTTGATGCGCGCCTTGTACTTGTTGTCGCGGCGGCCGTAGCGGTTGTACACCCGCATGATGGCTTCGAGGTAGGTGAGCAGATGATGGACCGGCAGTGCCTCCCGAATGAGCGAGCCGATGACCGGGGTGCGGCCGAGCCCGCCGCCAGCCAGGATGTCAAAGACGGTCTCGCCGTCTTGGCGTCGCGCCAGCAGGCCGATGTCGTGGACGTTGACGGCGGCCCGGTCGTTGGCCGCACCGCTGATGGCGATCTTGAATTTGCGCGGCAGCCAGTCGAATTCCGGATGCGAGGTGGACCATTGGCGGATCAGCTCGCAGTAGGGGCGGGGGTCCACCGCCTCATCCGCCGCCACCCCGGCGAATTCGTCGGCGGTGACGTTGCGGATGCAGTTGCCGCTGGTTTGGATGGCATGCATCTGCACGGTGGCAAGATCAGCCAGAATGTCCGGCACTTCGGCTAGCTCCGGCCAATTGAACTGCATGTTTTGGCGGGTGCTGAGATGGCCGTAGCCGCGGTCGTAGTGCCGGGCGATGTGCGCGAGCATCCGCAGTTGACGGCTTGACAGGGTGCCGTAGGGCACCGCCACCCGCAGCATCGGCGCCAAGCGCTGAATGTACAGGCCATTTCGCAGGCGCAACTGCAGGAATTCATCCTCGCTGAGTTCGCCCGCCAAGTAGCGCTCGGTTTGGCTGCGGAAGTGAGCCACCCGTTCATCAACGAACTGCTGGTCGAAGCTGTCGTAGCGGTACATGGGTTCCTGCGAGATGCGAATCAACCCGTAAAACTAGCACCGCAGGCGTCAGGACTGAAAACACGATTGCGCCTATGGATAGAACAAAAAAAAGAAAAAAAGGCGCGGCAACCAGATACTCCGAACCCACCCAGACTGTTGATTATCTTTTTGCGGCCAGTGATACAGTTCTTTGCGGGAATATGGCCATTGTATCGGTGGAGGCGGATGAACCGACACTCAGAGATAACTGTAAACGATACTGCTAGGCAGCGGTTCCTTCATGCTTTCGTGGATCGCATTTCAACCGTCTTTGAGCGAACGGTAAGGCGGCTGTTTGCGTTATGCGTAGGCGCAGCCTCACTGACACTGCTGGCATCGGCGCAGGCGCAACCAATTCAGCTGGCGCCAGACGTCCCTAAAGATCTGTCGGATCTTCGGGCGTTGGTGGTGCCACCGCTGCCACTAGGGGCACCGAAGGCCGCGCCGGCGCCCGACTGGATGATTTGGCGGTCGTTCTATCGCAGCCTCGATCATTACGAGCGGGGGTCGCCGACCGCGGTGCATGGATTGCTTCTCAATCGCGTGGGCCTTGAGGCTGCCGAAGCAAGCGTTGCCCGTAGCGAAGGATCTGCGTATCTCAAGGAGCTTACGCACATCGACGATCAGGCTCGGGCAGAGATAAGCAGTCGCTTTTCCTCGGATGTCCCATTGTTGACCTCTAGATTCCTTGATCGCGGGATGACGTTGCCACACGAGTCAACTTTTGCGCCCGGCGACCGCCCTCTCGTCGGTCTGAGGCGTAGCCTCGTTAGGTTTGGATTCGCTCGATCGGATCTAATCCCGGCTCGAACGCCAGATGGGAGACCGATCAAAGAGGTACTTGCTGCGGAGGGCTTCATCGCTCGCTTCGAAGCAAGGCGGAACTCGGCCTTTCGAGCACATTGGGAATCGCTTGCGGAGTCGATCGGCTTGTTCAAGCTTGTCGCGCTCGAGCGGCTCATTGAGCAGGAGGTGGCCCCGAACGTGCACGTGGCTACGCGCGCGAGGCGGGTACCGGCACCGTACCCGATTCCCAAGGATCGGCTAGCGCCGAGATGATGTTGTGAGTATTCGTATCTTTCTGATGGGGGCTGTTTTCCTTGCCGCGTTCATTGCATCAGAGCGCGTGTCGGCCTACGACACGGTCAATCACGCGATCGCCAACCCTGCGGGCGATACCTGGACTGCGCAAGGTGATCACTATGCCGAGGTTGATTACTTCTTGGTGACTTGTGTATTTGGTTGTTCCGCGAATCACATAGGAACTGACGTATATCAGCTGGGCGAATCGGAAGACTCGGAGCTTGTTTGTGGCGATTCAGAGCTGGACGAGCTCATGCGGGAGTATCCTCAATACGGGGTCAACCTCATGCCAAATTGCGATACGTTTGCAAGCAGCGGAGCTTCGACGCATTTCACCTGGTCGCAGCTTAATGGCGGTTTTTCCACCGGCAGTCAGCATTCACCATGGGGCTTGGTCACCCAACGCCTCAAGAATGGGTTGGACTACGTCGCGTCGAACTATGCCAACTTCGCGGGCATTTCCTTGACCTCCGGGTATCGTTGTCCGCACGGCAATGCCTTGGTCGGCGGTGTCTCGAACAGTGCCCATGTGCATGGAATAGCCGCTGATCTGTTGCGGCCCGGATGGACACAGGCCGAATTTGACGCCGTTACGGACGTTGTGGAAAGTGCTGGTGGGTCCGTGAATGTATCTTATTCGGCCTATCCCGATCATCACATGCATGCCGTGTTCTGAGCGGAGGGAATGCCGATGAAAAAGAACGATCCCGCGGCGGCAGCAATGGCCTGCGCACTCGCCTTGGTGCTGACGGTTTCGTACGGCGCGGCTGGACAAGCCCAAGAGGCCGCCTGGGCACAACCGCAGCAGGCGGCGCTCGCCGAGGACATCCTGAGTGCCGATGAAGACCAGCATCAGCGGGCTGTTTTGGTGGCGGCGGCGTTAGGTCCTTCGAGAATGAGTGAAGATGTCCGTGTCGCCCTCATCACCCTATTGGAACAATCCAACGACAAGTTGGATGCGGCCTCGGCTGAGGGCGTTGCGCTCAACAACGTTGTGAAAGGAGAGTTCTTCCTGCAGGTTGGTGATGTTGTTGCTGCCCTCAACGACCCTCGCGCCATTCCGGCGCTTGCCCGATTCGGCAACTACGGTTCTAGCAAGCATGTCGCCCGCGGGCTGGCTTCGTTCGGTGAACAGGCGTTGCCCGCGATTCTGGAAACGATCGACACGCCCGAAATGACGAACTTTGCCGTCGACACTAATCTGCTTGCCATCGCCATGATGGTTGAAAACGGCGGGGCGAATGGTCTTTCAGCGTCGGCTCGCGACGACATCGTTCGCGTCGCCGGCGATGGCCTCCGTAGTCAACGAAGAAACGCAATCCTCAGTGCGATCGACATTGCCATTGCGCTTGACGAACAGGATCTGATTCAAACGGTAACGGCGTTGTCTCAGGACTCCGGTGCACTGGCCGCACGCGGCATCAGTCAGATAACGGCCAACCTAATTCGCCAACGCGCCGTGGATGCGCTTGCCCGGACTGCAGAGGAGCGTTGACCGGTTGTCGAGCTTGTTGGCAGCGGTTGCTATGGGTCTGCTCAGGGAACACTGCAAGGAGCAGCGGCTAGAGGCCGCATGATCATCCGCGCGCCAGGCCACCCCTTTTGCACAACTTGACGTGCACAGCCAGCAAAGGGGAAGCGCCGGGGAAGTGGGTTTGATCAGGAGCTCGCCAGGTTGGGCCCCAGCCAGCGGCGGGTGTCCTGGATGCTGAACCCCTTGCGCTGCGCATAATCCCGCACTTGGTCGTCGCCAATCTTGCCGAGGCCGAAGTAGCGGCTTTCGGGATGGGCGAAGTACCAGCCGGACACCGATGCCGCGGGGTGCATGGCGTAGCTCTCGGTCAGCTCGATGCCGGCGGCCTCCTCGGCGCCGAGCAGTTCGAACAGCAACTCCTTTTCGGTGTGGTCCGGGCACGCCGGGTAGCCCGGGGCGGGGCGGATGCCCTGGTAGCGTTCCGCGATCAGTTGCGCGTTGTCGAGCTGCTCTTCGGCGGCGTAGCCCCAGATGTCGCGGCGCACCCGCTCGTGCAGGCGTTCCGCGGCCGCTTCGGCCAGGCGGTCCGCCAGGGCCTTGATCATGATGGAGGAGTAGTCGTCGTCGACATGAGCCTTGAGCGCTTCGTCGATGCCGAGGCCGGCCGTCACGGCGAAGCCGCCGAGGTGGTCCCGTTCTGGCGAGACGAAGTCCGCCAGGCAGAGATTCGGCTTGCCTTCGGGCAGCAGCCTCTGTTGGCGCAAGTGATGCGCAACGGCCAGGGTCTGGTTGTGCGACTCGTCGGTGAACAGGCGGATGTCGTCTTCGCCTTCCCGGCGGCAGGGCCAGACGCCGGTGACGGCGCGGATGCGGAGCGCTTCGCGTTCGATCAGCGCGGTCAGCATCTCCTGGGCGTCCGCGAACAAGCTGCGGGCGCTTTCGCCCACCTTGTCGTCATCCAGTATGTCCGGGTACTTGCCAGCCAATTCCCAGGTCATGAAGAAGGGGGTCCAGTCGATGTAGGGAACCAGCGCTTCAATGCTGAAGCCGGTGACGCTGACGCCGAGGCCCACGGGCGTCGGCGGGGTGAAGGTGGTCCAGTCCAGTTGCAGCTTGTTGCCGCGCGCCGCATCGAGACTTAGCAGTTCGACCTTGCGCTGCCGCAAGGCATTGCGCTTGCGAATGGCCGTGTATTCGCGGCGCAGACCGGCAGCCAACTCGCTTTGCGCCCCCCTGGAAGCCAACTGCGCGGCCACCTGCACCGCCCGGGAAGCGTCCGGCACGTAGGCGACCACGCTGTTGCCGTACTGCGGCTCGATCTTCACCGCGGTGTGTGCCTTGGACGTTGTGGCACCGCCGATCAGCAGCGGGATTTCAAATCCGAGGCGCTGCATTTCCCCGGAAACATGGGCCATTTCGTCCAGGGACGGGGTGATCAGTCCCGACAGGCCGATCAGATCCGCGTTCACTTCCTTCGCCTTGGCGAGTATCTTCTCGGCGGGTGCCATCACCCCCAGATCGAACACCTTGAAGTTGTTGCACTGCAGGACCACGCCGACGATGTTCTTGCCGATGTCGTGGACGTCACCCTTTACGGTGGCCATGACGATGACGCCCTTGGCACTCGCCCGTGCATCCTTTTCCGCTTCAATGAAGGGGGTCAGATGGGCGACTGCCTGCTTCATCACCCGGGCGCTCTTCACCACCTGCGGCAGAAACATCTTGCCGGAGCCGAACAGGTCGCCGACCCGGTTCATGCCGTCCATCAGCGGGCCTTCAATGACCTCTATGGGCTTTTGCGCGTCAAGCCGGGCTTCTTCGGTGTCTTCGATGATGTGCTTGGTGATGCCGTTGACCAAGGCGTGCTGCAATCGCTGCCCGACGGGCAAGGTCCGCCATTGCAAGTCCTCGGCGGTCACCGTTTTGGCCCGTCCGCCGTAGCGTTCGGCGATCTCCAGCAGCCGCTCGGTGGCGTCCGGGCGGCGGTTCAGGACCAAATCCTCAACCCGCTCCCGCAGTTCGGTGGGGAGATCGGCGTAGATGCCGAGTTGGCCGGCGTTGACGATGCCCATGGTCAGGCCGGCTTCAATGGCGTGGTAGAGGAATACGCTGTGGATCGCTTCACGCAGCGGATTGTTGCCGCGAAAGGCGAACGAGACGTTGCTGACTCCGCCCGAAGTCTTGGCGCCCGGCAGGTTGGCGCGAATCCAGCGGCAGGCTTCGATGAAGTCCACAGCGTAGTTGCGGTGCTCGTCGATCCCGGTGCCGATGGCGAAGATGTTGGGGTCGAAGATGATGTCTTCGGGGTTGAAGCCGGCCTGCTCGACAAGGACTCGGTAGCTGCGGGTGCAGACTTCGATCTTGCGCTCCAAGCTGTCGGCTTGGCCGGATTCGTCGAACGCCATGACGATGACGGCCGCGCCGTGCATCTGGCAGCGGCGGGCCGCCTCAAGGAAGGCCTGCTCGCCCTCCTTGAGGCTGATGGAGTTGACGACGGACTTGCCCTGAACGCACTCAAGGCCGGCTTCGATGACTTCCCAACGGCTCGAATCGATCATCACCGGCACCCGGGCGATATCCGGTTCAGCCGCGATCAGGTTCAGGAAGCGGACCATGGCGGCCTTGGAGTCGAGCATGCCTTCGTCCATGTTGACGTCGATCATCTGCGCGCCGGCCTCGACTTGCTGGCGGGCCACTTCGACCGCGGCTTCAAAGTCGTCGTCGCGAATCAGGCGGGCGAAGCGGGCGGAGCCGGTGACGTTGGTGCGTTCGCCGACGTTGACGAACAGCGACTCCTCATCGACGATCAGCGGCTCCAATCCCGATGCCTTAAGCCCTGATTTCATCGCTGGAATCGCCCGCGGCGCCTGGGAGGTGACGGCGTCGCGGATGGCTGTGATGTGGTCTGGGGTGGTGCCGCAGCAGCCGCCGACCAGGTTGACGAAGCCGCTGCGGGCGAATTCGCCAAGCGCCGCAGCCATGTCGTCCGGGGTTTGGTCGTAGCCGCCGAAGGCGTTTGGCAGCCCCGCGTTCGGATGGACGCTGATCGGCGCATCCGCCACCCGCCCCAAGCGTTCGACGTAGGGCCGCAGTTGCTCAGCGCCCAAGGCGCAGTTGAAGCCGACGGCCGCTGGCCGGGCATGGGCCAGCGAATACCAGAACGCCTCCGCCGTCTGGCCGGACAGGGTGCGTCCGCTGGCGTCGGTGATGGTGCCCGAGACGATGAGCGGCAATTCGCGCCGCTGTCCCGCCATGGCAGCGCGCGCCGCCGCTATGGCGGCCTTGGCGTTCAGGGTGTCGAAGATGGTCTCGATCAGGATCAGGTCAACGCTGCCCGCGATCAAGGCGCTCGCAGCCGCCTCATAGGCGGTGAACAGTTGTTCGAACGTGGCATCGCGCTGCCCCGGATCATTGACGTTCGGCGACAGGCTGGCGGTGACGTTGGTGGGACCGAGCACACCCGCAACGAAGCGGGGCTGGCGCTTGGTAGCGTAGGCGCGCGCCGCCTCGCGGGCGATTTCAGCGGCGGCCCGATTCATGGCCACCGCTTCTTCGGCCAGCCCGTAGTCGGCTTGGGAGATGGCCGTGGCGGTGAAGGAGTTGGTCTTGATGATGTCCGCCCCGGCCTCCAGATAGCTCCGGTGGGCCTCGGCGATCAAGTGGGGCTGGGTCAGGCAGAGCGCATCGTAGTTGCCCTTGATGTCCTGGCTGTGGCCGCGCAGCCGTTCGCCCCGATAGTCGTCCTCGCCCAAGCCTTGGGCCTGCAGCAGGGTGCCATAGGCGCCGTCGAGCACCAGGATGCGCTCGCGCAGCAGCGTTTGCAGTGACAATTGGGACATGAGCAGTGGGACGGAAGGCAGGTCCGTCTTGCAGCCATCAGGCCAGATTGCTAACCGAGTATAGGCGGGTGCCGCTGGGAGGCGAGCCGGATTTCAAATCGCCAACCTGAATGGGATTCATGTTTGGCGCGAGGGCGTCAGCCTTCTGTCGTCGGGCTTTTTCTTGTTATGAGATACTGATAACCTATGGTGATGACAACGACTGACCGGGACCCTGGGCTCGACACGCTGCTCGACCTCCACGAACAGACGCTGTTCGTGGACGAGGCCGGACATTGGGTGAAGTTCAATGTGGTGAGGTGCGTGGTAACTTCGGAACGTCCGCACGGGCTGAGGTACTCGCTGACGCTGCACGCGCCCGACGGCACAAGGTTGGTGGGATTTGACAACGCGCACCCGGCGAGGGAGCGCCGAGGTCCCGGAACGCGCAGGCGCAGCGAAAGCGACCATTGGCACCGGTTGCGGTCCATCGGGCCGTACGACTACAAGGACGCAGCGATGTTGCTTGGGGACTTCTGGACGGAAGTGGATGACTTTTTCAAGAGCAAGGGAATCGCGCCATGAAGACACTGAAGATCGGCATCGCCGACTACGACCGCATGAAGACTCGGACGATGGCAATTGCCCGCGGCGAACACAAGCCCGTCAAGGAAGAGCCGACGGTCTGGTTCACCTCCATAGAGAGTTTCGCGAGGGTGCTTTCCGGGCGCAATCGGGAGCTTCTGGAGACGATTGCACGCGAGAAGCCGGATTCCCTAACGGAGCTTGCGGAGCTTGCTGGGCGCAGCAAGTCGAACCTCTCTCGGACACTGAAGACGATGTCGGGCTACGGGTTGGTGGAACTAAAGCGGGGACAGCGCCGCACGGTGGTGCCGCGCGTCCCCTACGACCGGGTGCGCCTTGATGTATCGCTAGAGTCCGGATCACAGTAGGCCGCCTGCACGACAGGGGCTTTGCGCGGCTGGGAACAGGCGGTGGCACCGGACAGTTCACAGCTTGTTCCCGGCACCCACTTCCCGATTGGTGGGTTGGGCACTTTAAGCAGTGGCGGTACTTGTGTGCTGCTGGTCAATGGTAGTGTTAGTGTGCTGTCCCGCTGGCCGTTTCGGCCCCCGGCCGCGTTGCTCCGCCTTGTGTGGGGCCTGCCACACCGCGTTGTCGCCCTTTCCGGTAACGGGAAGGCCCTTGCACGGGAACCCAAACGGCCTAGCGCCTAAAACCCACTTATTTACGGGACAGCACACTAGTTGCTCTGTGCCTGGGATTTTGCGGCGCCCTTCATCGCCGGCGCATACCAGATCGGTGAGCTCCAGGCGCGTTCCTGAATCCTGGTGTGCAGGTCGGGGCGGGGTGCGACGCCGCTTTGCAGCGCATCCCAAGTTGACCAGCGGCAGGTGGGGTTCTCCAGCACCCGTAAGTAGTAAACCGCCCGCTCGGCGGCGTCGAATGTCGGGTCTTGCCAAGCGGCGGCGAGCTCGGCGGCGCCCGTATTCTCCGAGATGGCGCAATTGGCCGGGTTGACCGTGGCGCCGTTGTCCGGGCAGCGGTGGGTTTGAGGATCGACCTTGAGGCCGTCGGAGCAGGCCACGTCAAACACCTGTTCCCGGGCGGCGCCATCCTCGGTCCAGCCCTTGATGATTTGCGCCCGTTGCAGGGGTGCGCTGCGGGCGTCCCGGGCGGCCCATACGAGGAAGGTCGGCGCGCCCTCCGTGCGGCCGGCGATGTCACCGCCCATGGCCACGCCGGCGGCGTCCGCCTGCGCCAACATGTCCTGGGTGCCGGGTGCCACGCCGTCGAGGCCGTAGCCGCCGAAGAAGCGCACGCGGATGCGTGGGCCGCTGGTGGCGAAGGTCTCCTTGCGGCGAAAGGCGTCGTAGATGGATTCGCGCGTGTTCTCCTCCGCCCAGGCGCCAGTCAGCCCGGAAGCGCTCCAGAACGTGTAGTAGGTCTCCCGGAATCGGTCAGCGTCCGCCCCGCACCAGATTCTTGGCGCCGGTTCGCTGGTCTCGCCCGCAACGGCGTCGGGCACCGCTTCCGGGCACGGATGCACGTCCAACGGGCCTTCACCGGGCTGCGCGTCCTCAGGGACTGCGCCGCGCAGCGCCGGGGTGCCGTCGAGCAGGCTCACCTTGCTGTAATAGTTCGATTCGTCCCCCGCGTAGGAGGCGTTGTGGGTGTCGCTGGCGCCGGCCAATCCAAACTTGAAGGGATTGAATCCCTGCTCCTGTTCCATGGCGATGCCGCGCAGGAGCGCCTCCCGGGCGTAGCTGCCGGAGACGTTGCTGATCACTTGGGTGGCGATGCGGAACGGCATGATCTCGAAATCCGCCCACTCGTCATTTGGCGACAGCAGGGGGTGGGTGTCGGACGTGCCCTTGACTTGGGTCACCTCCACCAGCGGTTCGTTGCGCATGCGCAGTTCCGCATAGGCTGCATCGAGCGGCGCGTCGCTGTAGGTGGCAGGCTTGAACATCTGGCCGTTGGAGCCGTTGCTGTTGTGCGGGATGGCGAATGCCTCGTAGCCCTCGGCGCGCATCTGGTCCATCCACTGCCACAGGTCCTCCGGATTTTGGGAGTCGAGGCGGGAGAACGGGATTTCCGGAGCCTTGTCGCCCCGAAAGATGACGTTGCGGTGCAGGTTCTGCGCGTCAGGGGCGGCGGTGTATTCATAACCGACGAAGGTTGTGAAGCGGCCCGGCTGATAGTTGCGGTTGGCTGACGCCACGATCTCCGCCCAAGCTGAGCGCACGATGTCCTTGTCGAGCACTTGCGCGTGGGACTCCGGGGTCATGTAATCGCGAATGCCGCGGAAGGCTTCGGTTCTCTCCTCCACCGTCCGCGCAGCCACGAAGGGTGCGGCGAACTCGGTCTTTGAAATTTCCGTGGACGGGTCGGACATGGCCGGCAGCATGCCGAGGAACATGGCATGGTCGGTGACCGCATAGAAGTCGAGTGGCTGCGGCAGTTGCATGTCGAAGCCGGCCGGATGAGCGAGGCTCTGACCCTGGGCAAAGCGGGCGTGGCCACCGTCCCGAACAGAAAGGCATCAAAGGAATACCGCGTATGGACGTGCAGATCGCCGAAATAGGCGTTGCGCAGCGGATTCGGCACGGAGACCGGGGCCGCCAACGCGGTCGCATCGCCAGCAGCAGGTTCGGCTTCGGGCGCCTCGTCCGGGGCTTCCGCGCAGGCTGCCAGTCCGAAGCAGGTGGTTGCCGCCAAGAGCCAAGACCGATCACTCGTAAGTCTCATGGCTTTCATGCCTCCACTCAACAAGTCTCGCAAGATACTGTTTTCACTGGGCGGACGGCAACCCGGCGGTCGGTGCCTTGAATGCTTTCGGGAAGGCATGCGGTCCAGTCCTGTTGAGAACAAATAAATTGTCCGGTCCTGTAACACGTGAACTGTCCGGTTGCAGACTGT
>JAQAJJ010000066.1 GCA_028278675.1 Candidatus Azophilus lithoversatilis | reverse complement strand
TTGCCGGGTGTGCTGGAGCGCCACGGGATAGGTCTCCTGCTATAGCGCCGTGGGGCGGGAAGCACATGGCGCGCGCCGTTCGCTGCTGCAACCTCGCGTCGAACTGTGAAGGATTCGAGGCGAGTTACAGATGTCGACCTTGACCCCGCACTTGACCCCACAATGCACCTTCGTCTCGTAGCGATTCGGAAAGGATCATGCAACTCCGCAAAGTAGCCCGGGATTCTCATAGGGGATTGTTTTTGCGCCAAATTTGAGTCGTCAAAAGCCTTCATGAAACCTCATGATGCTGCATGGACCTGGCGGAAGAGGTAGGAGTCGAACCCACCAGGCGCGATTTCGCGCCTCAACGGCTTTGAAGGCCGCGCGCCCCACCGGAGACGATGCTCTTCCGCTTGTGGTGCCGAACCGTGCCTCATAACCCTAACGCAACCTGAGTTCCCCCACCACCGTTCGTGCATCGCCGTGGCGGCGGGTGTAGCCGCGGCGGTCGAAGTACTCCAGCAGTTCGATGGCGATGTTGCGGCCGATGCCGGTTTGGTCCCGGAAGCGGCGCACGGTCAGCGGCTCCTGGTGGGCGAGGGTGGCTACCGTGGCGGCGATGGCGGTCAGCCGGTTGGGCAGGTAGAAGCGTTTGGGTGAGATCTGCACCAGCAGGCCGCGTTGGGCGAGGCCCTTGAGGCCGGTTTCGAGCGGTGTCAAGGGGGTTTGCAGGGTTTTGGCCAAGTCGCCGAGGCTGGGGGCTTGGTCTTGGTCCAGGCGGGGACGCACCCGGTTGAACAGCGCCTTTTGCTGCGGCGGCAGTTCGGCCACATGGGCGGGCAGGTGGTAGGCGCCGGCGGTGAGCTGCAGGCGCTTTTCGGAGAGCAGTTCGTTGAGCAGCGGGACTTGGAAGCGGTCCGGGACCGCGCTCGGCAGGCGGTTGGGCGCAAAGCCGGGGTCTGATGGATGCTCCCGTTGATGCCGGGCGGCGAATTCAAGGGCGGTGCGGCGCCAGTCTGACCATAGGGCTCGCGGTAGCGCTTCCCCGCTTTGCATTTTGAGCTCGAAGCGGGCCAGCACGTCATCAAGCTCATCGGCGGTGAGTCCGAGGGTGTTTTGCAATCGGCCCACGGCCAGTGGGCCCTGGGCGAGCAGGCCGGCGACGATGCGGGCTCGGTCGTCGGCCTTGAACGCCTCGATCAAGCCGAGGCGGGCGGGGTCGCGCCGCCGTGTGGATGGGTTCAAGTCAGTGAGCACCCGTCCGCCGCCCAAGGTGCGGTCCAGGCTGTGGTCGCGCAGCACCAGATGATCGCCGTGGCGGGCGCTTAAGGGCTCGTCGGTGACGATTTCCACGGTGCGGCGCTCTCCGGGCAGCGCCTTGCCGGGGTCCAGCAGCGCCAGGCGCCCGGTGCTGTGGGAGGTGGCGTGGTAGACGTGAACGGGCAGCCAATGCCTCACTGGGCGCGCAAAGTCGTCGAGGATGCGCAAGTCCACCGCAAAGTTGCGACAGGCGGGCACCGCAGCGGCGGTGAGCCAACAGCCGCGCCGGACGTCGCCGAGGCCGACGCCCGCCAGATTGATGGCTGCCCGGTCGCCTGTGGCAGCGCGGTCGGATGCCGCCTCCTGCACCCTTAAGCCGCGCACCCGGGCGGTTTGGTTGGTGGGGAAGACGTGGACCTCGTCGCCTTGGCGGACGGTGCCGGCATGAACGGTGCCGGTGGCCACCAAGCCAGCGCCCTGGATGTTGAAGGCGCGGTCGACCGCCAGGCGGAACTGGCCGTCGGTCCGGGCGGACGGCGAGGCGTCCGCCGCCGCCCATAGCCTTTCCTTCAGTTCGGGAACGCCGGCGCCGGTGCTGGCGGAGGTGCGGATAATCGGAGCGGTTTCCAGAAAGCTGCCCGCCAGAAAGGCGCGCAGTTCCACTTCGGCCTGGGCGATGCGCTCGGCCGCGGCGCGGTCGCACTTGGTCAGCGCCACCAAGCCCCGCGCCACGCCGATGAGCGAAAGGATTTGCAGGTGCTCCTGGGTCTGGGGCATCGGACCGTCATCGGCGCTGACCACCAGCAGGGCGAACTGCATGGCCGCCACCCCGGCCACCATGTTGTGGATGAAGCGATGGTGGCCGGGCACGTCGATAAAGCCCAGCACGTCCCCGTCTCGGCGCTGGTCCGCCCGGCCGTTGCGCTGTTGGTAGGCAAACCCGAGATCGATGGTGAGGCCGCGGCGGCGCTCATCGGCCAACACGTCGGTGTCCACTCCGGTCAAGGCCTTCACCAAGCTGGTCTTGCCGTGGTCCACATGGCCGGCCAAGGTGACGATCATTCGGGAGGCAACTGCGCCAGTAGTGCCAGAGCGCCGTCGAAGTCCGCTACGGAGCGCAGATCGAGCCAGAGGGCATCGTGCCGCATCCTCCCAATGACTTGCGCTGAACGCCGCAGGCGTTGCTCAAGCCGGCGCACTTGCCCTGCGTCGTTATGGCGAATGAGCAGCGCACGGCTTTCGATGCGTGTGTCCGGCAGGGCGCCGCTGCCGATCTGCCCTTCGCTGGCCGCGCATTGAAGGTCGTATCCGGGCAGCTTTCCGGCGAGGGCTTTGCGCAATCGTTCAGCCCGCTTCGCCAGGGCTTCGATGGGACGGGTGAGCATTTTCAGGACGGGCAGGGCGCTGGCCAGCCGTTCGGGATCCTCGTGGAGCTTGAGCACCTCGTTGAGCAGGGTCAGCGTGATCTTGTCCGCCCGCAGCGCCCGCTTCAAGGGGTTGGTGTTGAGTTGCGCGATCAGGTCGGCACGGCCGACGATCAAGCCCGCCTGCACGCCGCCCATGAGCTTGTCGCCACTGAACGTCACCAGATCGGCGCCCTGGTCGAGCACCTTGCCGGGCATGAGTTCGTAGGGCTGCCCAAAGCGGGTCAGGTCCACCAATGCGCCACTGCCTAGGTCCACGCAGAAGGGCAAGCCCTCGGTGCGCGCCAGCTCGGCCAGTTGCGCCGTGTCCACTTCGCTGGTGAATCCGGAGATGGCGTAGTTGCTCGGATGCACCTTGAGAAACAGCGCCGCTTCCTTGGCGGTGGCGGCGTAGTCGCGCAGGTGCGTGCGATTGGTGGTGCCTACCTCCTTAAGGCGACAGCCGGAGCGCGCCATGAGTTCGGGCAGGCGGAAGCTGCCGCCGATCTCGATCAGCTCGCCTCGGGAAACGGTCACCGACCGGTTCAGCGCCAAGGTGTTGAGCACCAGCAGCAAGGCGGCGGCGTTGTTGTTGACTACGGTGGCGGCTTCACCGGCGGTCAACGCCGCCAGACGCTCCGCAACGATGCCTTCCCGATTGCCGCGTTGACCCGAGTCCAGGTCGTACTCCAGGTTCATCGACCCGGTGACCAAGGGCTTGACCGCATCCCAAGCCGCTTCGTCCAACGGCGACCGGCCGAGGTTGGTGTGGATGATGGTGCCTGTGAAGTTGTGTACAGCTTGGTAGCCGCGCCCGGCCAGCGCCGCATCGATGCGCTTGGCGTACTCATGCGGTTTGTCGGCCCAGGCGGGAATCTCGGCGCTGGTCCGGGCCGCCTGCTGCAGTGTCCGCAGCCGTTCCTTCACTGCCGCGTTGCCGTGCCGGGCGGCGAGCGTTTGGATTTCCGGCGTGTTGAGTAATGCGCCGATTGGGGGCAATTGGCGTGGTTGCATCCTGCCTGCCGTTCGGGTGCTGCGTTGCGCGGCAGTTTAACGCAGACCGCACACTTACAATTCCGTTTGGCTAGAGCTAAGCCGGTCGTGTAGGGTGCGGGCATGGGCAGCAGCGAGAATCCGGGATTCAACACCGTTGGCCTGATTGGGCGGCGGGACAGCGCCCATGTGGCCGACAGCTTGAGGGCGGTGATCAAGTGCCTGGCCGGGCATGGGGTTCGCATCTTGGTGGAGGATCAAACCGCTGCCCTGCTGGAGGGCGAAGGCTACGGCGTGTGTTCACGGCAGGCGCTTGGCGAGCGCTGCGGCCTGATTGTCGTGGTCGGTGGCGACGGCAGCCTGCTCAGCGTCGGCCGGGACTTGGCCCATGCCGGTGTGCCAGTGGTCGGCATCAATCGCGGTGGCTTGGGCTTTTTGGCCGACATCGCGCCCAAGCGCATCAATGAGCAGCTCGGCGCGGTGCTGGCTGGTGAGTACCGGGTGGAGGACCATTTTCTGCTGGAGGCCAAGGTGCTGCGGGATTCCCGTGAGCTAACCGCTTCCGCAGCGCTCAACGATGTGGTGGTCAGTCCCGGCAGCATGGCTCGCATGATGGAGTTCTCTCTGGCAGTCAATGGCGAGTTTGTTTACGACCAGCGCTCCGACGGCTTAATCGTGGCGTCACCCACCGGCTCCACGGCCTATGCGCTGTCCGCAGGCGGGCCGATCATGCACCCGTCCCTGGACGCCATCGTCATCGTGCCCATGTATCCCCACACGCTCACCTCCCGGCCCTTGGTGGTGCGGGGCGATTCAACCATCATGGTGACCTTGGGCGCCGTGGAACGGGCGCAGGTGAGCTGCGACTCCCAAGTCACCTTCGACTTGGAAAGCGGCGATCAAATTGCCATTCAAAAGTACGCGGCGCCCTTGCGTTTGGTGTACGCCTACGGGCACAGCTTCTACGAATCCTGCCGCAGCAAGCTCGATTGGGCAACGCGACTGGGTGGGCAGCAATAGCCCCAAGGCACTTCCTGAAGGCCGAGCAGGCCCCAAAACTAAGGCGGAACGTCGAGATCCCGAATCACCCCCGCGTCGGTGACATCGATGGCGATGACGCGCTGTCGATTTTCGTCCAGCACCGCCTTGGCGCCTTCGTCGCCGCTTAGCTCGCTCAACGCTTTGAAGTGGGCCTGACCGAACCCCACGGGATGGCCAGGCGTGCCGTTGTGAACGGGACGGACGATGGCGCTGCGATCGTTCAGGCTCCGGCGCAGGGTCTCAAGGGTGGCCGTCTCCACCCAAGCCATGTCGCCCAGGGCAATGAATGCGCCGTCGAAACCCTTTGCGGCAACGATGCCGGCCGCCAACGAATGGGCCATGCCCAAGCGTGCGTCGGCGGCGAAGACCGGTGTGCAACCATCGAGCCGCTGCGCCCAATCGCTGTCTTCGGGACGCAGCACCAGAAAGACCGACTCAAAACCGGTTTGATAGCGAGCGAGAGTGCTTTCCAGCAGGGTGTGCCCGTCCGGCATCGGCCATTGCCGCTTGTCGCTGCCGAAACGCCTGGCAAAGCCGCCCGCTAGAATGACGGCGGCGCAATTCAACGTCGATTCAAGCTGTGGCGCGTTCAAGCGCTTGGCGGCTCTCGGCTACCCGTCCATTCTGCACGGCGATGATTTCCGCCATCACGGCGACTGCGATTTCCGGCGGGGTCTTGCTGCCGATGGGCAGGCCGATCGGGGCGTGCAGGCGTTGGAGTTCGGCCTCGCCCAAATCCAGCGCCCGCAGGCGCTCGCGACGGCTGGCCGAGGTACGGCTGGAACCCATGGCGCCGACGTAGAAGGCTTCGGTGGTCAGCGCCTCCATCAGGCCCATGTCGTCGATGCGGGGATCGTGGGTGAGGGCGACGATGGCGGAGGAGGGATCTTTGGCGTGTGCCCGGACCGCGTCGTCGGGCATGTCGTTGGTCAGCCGCACGCCGGGGACGTTGAAGTCCTGCAGCAGGTGGTTGCGCGGGTCGCAGACCGTGACTTCGTAGTTCAGGGCCTGCGCCATGTCGGCCAGATACTTGGAGACCATGCCCGCACCGATGATGAAGAGCTGACGACGGGGGCCGTAGGTGTGCTCAAGCACTTCGCTGACGGGATCCCACTCGAGGGGTTCGTGGGCGTCCACATCCCGATGGCTGAAATCGCCGTGGCGCAGGTCCACCCGCCGTCTTACCGGATGGCGTCTCGCCAAGCGCTCCTTCAGATGCTGGAAGTGGGACAGCCAAGGCTCCACCGCCTGAAGTGGCTCGACCACGATGTAGAGGTGGCCACCACAAGGCAGGCCCAGCTTTTCGGTTTCCTCGGCGGTGACGCCGTACTGAAAGAACTGCGCTTTCTCGGCGGCGAGCTCGCCTCGGGTGAGCTTTTCCAAGAGGTCGTCCTCGACGCAGCCCCCGGACAGGGAGCCTGAGACCTGGCCTTGGGGGTTGCAGGCGAACAGGGAGCCGACGGGCCGGGGCGAGGAGCCCCAAGTCTGCACCACCGTGGCCAGCCAGCAAGGCTGGCCGCTGTGCAGCCAAGCGGCGACTTGGTTCAGGACTTCGTTATCGACGGCCTGCATGGATAGAATAGCCGGACGGTTGTTCGACGCAATCCAAAATTCTAGCACGGGACCTATTACTGCCCGAACGTTCATCCACTTTCCGAACTTGCTAAGGAGTCCGCCTTTGCCATCCCAAGCCATGCCTGCACCCACTTTTCTCAAGGACTACCAACCGCCCGCCTACCGCACCGAGCAGGCGGCGCTCGCCTTCGACATTCGCGACGGCGAAACCACGGTGCGCTCCAAGCTGCGCGTTCGACGCACGCCGGAAGCGGTCGCCGATGCGCCGCTCGTGCTCGACGGTAAGGAATTGGAGCTGCTGGCCGTCCGCTTGGACGACGAGGCCTTGAGCGGCAATGAATACAGTGTCGATGATGAGTGCCTGACCATTCACGCGCCACCGGCGGCGTTCGAGCTGGAGGTCGAGACCCGCATCAAGCCGGAGGCCAACAGTTCCCTGCTGGGCTTGTACAAGTCGCAAGCAATGTACTGCACCCAATGCGAAGCCCAGGGCTTCCGCAAGATCACCTACTACCAGGACCGCCCCGACGTGCTGGCGAAGTTCACCACCACCATCACCGCCGATGCCGAGCGCTTTCCGGTGCTGCTGTCCAACGGCAATCTGGTGGCGGACGACAAGGGCGCGGACCGGCGCACCGTCACTTGGCGGGACCCATTCCCGAAACCCTCCTATCTGTTTGCCTTGGTGGCTGGTGATCTGGCCAGCAGGATCGATTACTTCACCACGATGAGTGGGCGGCGCGTGGAACTGCGCATCTACTCCGAGCCGCACAACATCGGCCAGTGCGAGTACGCCTTGGGGGCGCTCAAGCGCGCCATGCGCTGGGATGAGGAGACCTTCGGGCGCGAGTACGACCTGGACATCTTCATGATCGTGGCGGTGGAGGACTTCAACGCCGGGGCCATGGAGAACAAGGGCCTGAACATCTTCAACACCTCCTGCGTTCTGGCTTCCCCGGACACCGCCACCGACGCCACCTACGAGCGGGTGGAGGCAATCATCGCCCACGAGTACTTCCACAACTGGTCCGGCAACCGGGTCACCTGCCGGGACTGGTTCCAACTGAGCCTCAAGGAGGGCTTCACGGTGTTCCGGGATGCGGAGTTCACCGCCGACATGCACTCCAGAACCGTGAAGCGCATCGAGGACGTTTCGGCCCTGCGGGCGGTGCAGTTCGCCGAGGACAGCGGCCCCATGGCCCACTCCGTGCGCCCGGACTCCTACATCGAGATATCCAACTTCTACACCCCCACCGTCTATGAGAAGGGCGCCGAAGTGGTGGGCATGGCCAAGCGCTTGGTGGGGCATGAAGGCTTCCGCAAGGGCACGGACCTGTACTTCGACCGCCACGACGGCCAAGCCGTGACCACCGAGGACTTCGTGGTGGCGATGGAGGACGCCAACAGCATCGATTTGGGCCAGTTTCGGCGCTGGTACGGCCAAGCCGGCACCCCCGTCCTAACGGTGGGCACCGAGTGGCAGGGCGGCAGCTTCCGCATCGAGATCGAACAGAGTTGCCCGGCGACCCCCGGGCAGCCGGAGAAGGCGCCCTTCCACATCCCGGTCCTGATGGGATTGCTGGGCGCGCAGGGCGAGGAACTGCCGCTATCGGAGCTCAGCATCACCAGCGATGACGCCGCCATCGAAGTGCGCGACCCGAGCTTGCTGGCACACCTGCGCGAGCCACGGACCAAGCTGCGGGTGGACGGCTTGCCGGCGGAACCGAAAGTCAGCTTCCTGCGCGGCTTTTCCGCCCCGGTGCGGGTGCGCTATCCCCGCCCCCCGGAGGTCCTGGCCCTCTTGGCCCGCCACGACAGCGACGGCTTCGCCCGCTGGGACGCCATGCAGAGCCTGCTGCTCGATGAGCTGGATCGCCTCGGCCGGGGTGCCGCGGTCAGCGAAGGGGTGCTGGACCTGTTCCGCACCCTGATTGGCGACGCAGCCCAAGCCCAGGATGCCGAGACTGGCTCCATGCTCCGGGAAATGCTGCTGCTGCCAAGCGAGAGCTATGTGTTTGAACAGGTCGAGTCGATCGATGTGGAGTCAATCATCAGCGCCCGGGACCGCTTGCTGGAGACCTTGGCCGGGGAACTGGAGGCGGGCTGGCGCGACCTCTACGAACGCACCGCGCCCCCAGGTCCCTACCAGCCGGATGCCTTGGGCATGGCGAGCCGGGGCCTGAACAATCTCGCCTTGGGCTATCTGGTCCACTCGGGAGCCGATGACGTCAACGGCCTGTTGAAGGCCCATCTGAACGCCGCCGACAATCTGACCGATCGCCTGGCCGCGCTGCGGCAGATCGCCGACCGTGCCGCCTATCCCAACCGGGCGCAGGTGCTGGAGGAGTTCCATCAACGTTGGCATCAGGAGAGCCTGGTCATCAATCAATGGTTTGCCATTCAGGCCAGCGCCCGCTGCACGGACGTGGCGGCGGTGCGGAAGCTGGCGGCGCATCCCGGCTTCGACCCCAGCAACCCCAACAAGCTGCGCTCGCTCTACGGCGCATTTGCCCGGCAAAACAACCGCAACTTCCACGCTGTTGACGGAACCGGCTACGACTTCCTAGCCGAGGTCATTGCCGACCTCGATTCCAAGAACCCGCAGATAGCTGCCCGACTGCTGACCCCATTGACCCAATGGAAGAAGTTCGACGCAGATCGCCAACGCCTCATGAAGGCCGGCTTGGAACGCTTGGAAGCCAAGGAAGGGTTGTCAAAGGACGTGTTTGAAGTGGTGACCAAGAGCTTGGTGCGGGATAGGAAACCTTCGCAACGCTCTTGAACTTCTGCGACCAAAGCCGAAGGTGGAGTGCCCTTTGGCTGGAGGTCCGGCTTTGAGTGGAGGTTTCGTGATCAAAGGGTTGGGCACCGGCATCCGTGCCAGCTACGGCACGTCCTTAATCCTGTTCAGGGGTGCTGTTGGGCTTTGGATTGGAGCGGCCGCCCTTGAGTTCCTGCAGCATGGGGTTGAATGGAACTTGGGCATCTTCGCGCCCGATGGCAACTTTGAATCAGCTATGGAGTCGCCCGGATTCTGGATTGCCGGGTATGCGAAGGTGGGTGCGGTCATGGTTTTCCTGTGCTGCTTCGTCCCGGCGGCGGTTCCGCATTTCGCCCTGAACGCATCCGCCTTCGGCGCGCCCCCCGTTCTGGCGGTAGCGCTGCTGTTGTTGGATTCGTTTGTGGTCGGGTACATCGCGCTGCTGCTCGGCTGCTTCCAGTGGACCCTCTACCGGACGCGGATACTCGAAGCGCCGCCGTAGCGGCTTCGCCCTGAGCATGGCTGGACGTCAGGTGCGACAGACCAACAGGGCGGCCAAAGGCCTCTTCCGGAGCCCTTCGTTCGAGGCC
This sequence comes from Candidatus Azophilus lithoversatilis, assembly GCA_028278675.1. GTDB lineage: Bacteria > Pseudomonadota > Gammaproteobacteria > Pseudomonadales > Azotimanducaceae > Azophilus > Azophilus lithoversatilis. Next base: position 8,004 of record JAQAJJ010000066.1, on the reverse strand, counting down.
ATTCCTTCGGCTCGATAGCGTCCCGTCCTCGGCGGCGCGAAGCGCCGTTCCTTGACGCGATGCATGGCTCGCGGCAAAGCGGCTGTTTCCAGCCTGTCAGCGTCCCGGCGCGCCGGGTTGGAAACTCGCATGAAATAGATTATAAAATTCAATTAAATCAATTTGTTATTGGCAAAACTTAACATAGCGTGATGCGGGGTACGCCCTATGTTTCCTGCATGTCAGTGTCGCGGCGCCTGAACCGGCTTGCGGGCGCCTGCCGCTTTGTCTGGAACGAACTGCTGGTCAGCAGGAGATACTGCACTACACGACGCGAATGTTCGGCGGGCGCGCGCCGTCGCCCACCTTCCTCACCCTTGGCAAGTCGTTCACTTAGGCTTCGCCGCTCAAGCGACGCGACTATCCGTGCAGGGCGGGCAGCGGAGCCGTGGCCCGACCTCCTTCTTCCTCCTCCTTCAACAGCGCGCGGGTAGCGCTTAGGAGTTCCTCGCCGCTGATTTCCCCGCTCGGGTCGCTGGCGTAGAGAGCGCGGTTGAGGCGTTCGAGCAGTTCGCGGGCCTGCGGCGTTTGGCGGATGCGAGTCAGGGTGTTGGCGGCCGAGAGCTGCCACTGGGCGCTCAAGGCGTCGAGCCAAGCGTTGCGCATGGCGTCCATTCGGTCGCCCTTGCAGGCTTGGTGCAATGCCTTCCACGTGGTTGCGGCGGCATTGGGTTGTGCCGGCGCCGCAGCTGGTTTGCGGCGGTGGCGCGTTAGCAGCCAGGTTGCCGTCCAGCCGAGGAATCCGGCGGCGGTGAGAGCCAACAGCCAAGTCGGATAGGCGGGTTCGGCGGACGCCGGCGGGTTGGCAGCTGGTTGTGCGGCGGGCTCGGCGTTTACCGCATTGGCGGGCTCGCTGCGGGTTGGCTCCGGTGCGGGCGCCTCGCCCGTGATGCGCAGGCTTCGCCCCGGCAGAACGGCCTCCTGCACCCGCTCGTTGACGCTGTCCCACCAAGTGAGCTTGAGTGGCGCAAGCGTCGTTTCGCCGGGATGAACGGGGATGACGGAGTGGGTTTCACGGCGGCTGCCTTGGGCGTCGAGGCCGGAATTGCCATCGTCGAGGCGCACCGGCTCCGGGTACTGCTTGAAGTAGCGTTCGGGCAGGTTCAGGTTCAGAGGCGGCACCGAGGAGCCGGTGTTGCCCACCACGTTGACCGTGATGGTCCGCTGCACCGGCTGGCCGACTTGGAAGCGCGGGTCGGCGGGCTGCCACGCCTCGGTGATGGAGACGTTCTCAGCGGGCAGCCAAGGCTGGTCGGCGGGGTAGCCAGCGGGGATGGGCAGGACGTCAATCATGATTTCGGGGGTGCTGACGCGGATGCCGGAACGCCGCCCGCCGGTCGGCCCAGGCAGGCGCACCGAGCTCATCACCGAGACTTCCGGGATGCGCAGGCGACCCTTCTTCTCCGGGAAGATGGCGTAGCGCTGCTCAAGCACCCCGTAGGGTCGGCCTTGGCGGATGGCGGTGGCGGAGCGGTTCTCGCTCAAGGGGACGACCAAGGCGCCGGGAATTTCCGGCGCCGCGGGCAGGTCGCTGTAGACCTGGACGCCGTTGGCGTAGAACAGGCTGCGGGTCAGCATGGTTTGCGCTTGAACGCGCACCGGGTTGGGAGCGGCTTCGGCCTCGAAAAAAATCATGGCTTCAATGGCATCGCGTACGCCGGCAGCCAAGGGAATGACCCGCAGGCGCAAGGGCGGGCTTTGCTCGCCGCGAAGGGTGAGCGGCGGGATGTCCAGCCAGCCGCTTCGCTTGGGGCGCAGGTTGAGCTGGACCTCGACCCATTGGCTGATTTGGCCGTTGATGCTGCGGAATTGAGTGGTGGTGTTGGTGCCGAGGACCTCGAAGGCGCTCTCCAATGGGCTGACGTCGAGTTCCTCGGTTTGGCTGGCGCCTTCCGCCCGCAGCGTCAGTTGCACGGTGTTCAGCTCATCGATGGCTTGGCGGTCCAAAGTGGCCGTGATGGCGGCGTTGGCGTTGATGGCGAAGACGACGGCCAACAGTCCGAGTGCTCGTGTCACCAGATCTTGTCCTGCTCGCGGTTGCGGTAGTCGCCTTGGCGAAGCCGTTGGTTGGTTTCGTATTGGAACTTGCGCCTTAGCAGGCCGCCGGGGTCGTCGGGAACTCGGCGCAGCCATTGCTCCAAAGCCTCCTGCTGCTCGTCGCGGCCGTCCTCGGCGTCCGCGGTTTCGGCGTTTGACAGCGGAGCGCTCTCGTTGGTTTCCTCCTGTTGGCCCGTTCCTTGGTTGATGTCGGCTTCGGATGGATCCGAGCCCGCCTCGCTTTGCTGCTGCCCGTCGGCGCTCTGGCCGTCTTGTTGGGGTGGCTGGTTGTCGTTTTCGCCTAGGCTGGGCTGACTGCCGGACTGCGCCTCTTCGCTCGCTTGTTGTTCAAGAAGCTGCTCAATGAGCGCCTTGTTGAAGGCCGCGTCCTCGTGGTCCGGCGCACTCGACAGGGCATGCTCGTAGGCGGAGATCGCGCCTTGGTAGTCGCCAAGCTGAGCCCGGGCGTTGCCGAGGTTGTAGTGATCAGTGGGGGTTTTGGCTTCGCTCCAGCCCTGGGCAGCGCCTTGATAGTCCCGGCTGCGGTAGCGGGCCGCATTGCGCCAGTCCATGTCCTCGAAAAGCTCGGCGGCTGCTCCCGCGCTGCCGTCCTGCAGCGCTTGCCAGCCCTGTTGGTCGCGGCGCTGCCACAGGTCGTCCCAGACGCCGGCGCTCACCGGAAAGGGCAGCAGGCAGACCAGGGCGCAGGCCAGGACGCCACGGCGAAAGCCAAGCAGCAGGACTGGCAGCAGGAACACCGCGCCCCAATAGCCCAAGTCCGCCCAGGCGTCGAATTCCCGGTCCACTTCTTGGCTTGCGTCCTCGCCGGGCAGGGGGGTCGCCAGCAGGTGGCTGATGTCCGCATCGCCCACCCCGATGCTGCGGTAACGTCCATGGCAGAGGTCGGCCACGGTGGCGAGCCGGTCGCTGTCCAAGGGCGCTCGAACGACTTGGCCTTGGCTGTTGCGCAGTTGCTGTCCTGGCTGATTGGCAAACTCCAGCGGAATCGTTGCCCCCGCAGCGGTGCCGACGCCCAGGATGGACAGCGGAAAGCGGCGGCTGCAGTGTGCCGCGACCTCGCTGACCCGATCGATGCCGTCTGTCACCAAGAGAATGCGGCCCTGTTCCATGCGGGCGTTTGCAAAGAGTTTGAGCGCCAAGTCCAAGGCGCTTGCCGGGTTGCTGCCGAAGACCGGCATCATGGCTGGGCTCAGCGCCGTCAGCAGGTTCTCGATGGTTCGCACATCGTCGGTCAGGGGGGCGACAATGTGGCCATCCCCGGCATAGGCCACCAGCGCGGTGAAGCCTTCGTCGCGCTGGCGGAGCACCCTTGCGGTACTTAGGTCCTGCGCGTACAGGGACAATGACAGATCGACCAGCAGGACCTGCCCATCCTCCTTCTGCTCAACCGGCTGCGCCAGGCGCTGCCATGTGGGCCCGGCCAGTGCTGCCGCGCCGACTAGCAGCGCCAACGCCGCTACCCAGACGGTCCACCGGTGGTGGCCGTCCTGGCCGCTCTCCAGCAGCGCATCGAGCAGGTGGGGTTCCACGGCCTCCTGCCAATGGGAGCCAGCGAGGTGCTTGCGCGCCCAAAGTACCGCCAGCGCCAGGGCGGGCAGGGCGCCGAGCAGCCACCAAGGCCGCAGAAGGTGGAAGTCCTGCCAGGCTTCAATCATGGTTCAGACGTTTCGGAGTGGGCAGCAGCAGCGCACAGATCAGCACCCACGCCAAGGCCAAGGGCCAGAAGTACAGCACTGAGATGGGACGGTAGGTTGCCGGGTCCTGCTCAATGGCTTCAAGCGCGTCAATGATGTCGTAGATTTCCAACAGCTTGGCGGTGTTGCGGGCACGGAAGTAGCGGCCTCCCGTGACGTCGGCGATTCGTGTCAGTGTGTCTTCGTCCAACTCCGCGGATGGATTGATCAGCCTGGAGCCGAGGGCGCCGAAAATGCCCGGCATGCGCATTTGGTCGGCGCCGACGCCGATGGTGTAGATGCGAATCGCTTCGGCAGCGGCGAGTTCGGCGGCCTTGGTGGGCGCCACTTCCCCGACGTTGTTAGCTCCATCGGTCAGCAGAATCAGCACCCGGTCGCCCTCCTGGCGAGTGCGCAGGCGCTTTACGCCCAAGCCAATGGCATCGCCGATGGCGGTCTTGCCGCCGGCGATGCCCACCGGCGCCTCGTTCAGCAGCCGCTTGACGCTGGCCAGGTCGAAGGTTAGGGGCGCCTGCAGGTAGGCGTTGGTGCCGAACAGGATCAGTCCCACCCGATCGCCTTGGCGGGCCTCGACAAAGTCCGCCACCACCTGCTTGACCACCGTGAGACGGTCCGCCAACTGATCGGTGAGCTGCATGTCCTCGGTGCCCATGCTGCCGGAAATGTCCACCGCCAGCATCAAGTCCCGCCCGGTGGTCGGCAAGGTCACCGGCTCGCCCGTCCATTGGGGCCGGGCGGCCGCGGCCAACAGCGCCAGCCAAGCCAGCCACAGCAGCGCGGGACGCCAGCTCAAGCGCCGGGTCCGCCCAGTCAAGGCGCTCTCCGGCTGGAGGCGGAACGCGCCGACATCGGGCACCGTCAGGGCCGCTTGCCGGTTCGCCAGCGGACGCCAGAGCCAACGCAGCAGGGCAGGCAGCGGTGCCAACAGCAGTACGTAAGGCCAGACCCACTCGATCACGGCAGCAACCCCACGGGATCGGTGGCAGCGTCCTCGGCTCGGGATGGCGGGGTGAGGGAAAAGCGCCAAAAGCGGCGGCATTCCCGGTTCAGCAGGCGGCTGACCAAACCGTCGAGCGCTTGGACATCCACCGCGGCATCGCGGCGGAATCGGGCTTGACCCAGGCTGCGACCCGCGCCTTTTGAAAAGGCGGGCTCGCCGTAGCGTCCGTCCAGATAGCGCAGCCAATCATCGCCCCAGGCCGGGATCATCTCGCGGTGGCCCAGGCCATGGACAGCCAAGCGCTTGAGCACTTCATTGGTCCGGTGCAGCCAAGCCGCAGGCGCGATCGATTCGGCGTGCAGTTCAACAGTCAGGCGGCGATGCAGTTGTCTCGCCGTGCGGGCCGGGCTGAAGCGCCGCCAACGCCGCCACAGCCGGGCCGCTCCCCACGCCGGCAGGCCAAGCGCCAGCGTCGCCAAAACCCACCACCCGGGGGCCGGCGGCCACCACAGCGGCGCATCGGGCAGGTGGATGTCGCGCAGTTGATTCAGCAGTTCGGGTTCCATCACAGGAACTCCCGAGCGGCGTCATCGTCGGTCATCACGGCGATGTAGCGGGCGGCGTGATTGGCGCACAGGCTCTTGAGCGCCTCGTCGCGCTGCTCGAACTGGTCAGCGTAGGCGGTGCGCAGCCGGCGGTTGCCGCTGTGGAACTGCCAGCGTTCGGAGCCGTCGGTGATGCTGTAGCGCTCCGCCTTGGGCAACGCCCGCTCCAGGGGGTCGGCGATGCGCACCAGGGTCAGCTCGTTGTGACGGGCCAGATTGGGGACCACATCGCGCCAAGCTTGCGCACCGGTGAGGAAGTCGGAAATCAGCACGATGCGGAAGCTGTTTGGCGCCAGGCGGCGGATGCGCTGCAGGCTGTCGCGGTAGCCGGCTGGATTCAGCAGCCGTGTGTGGCGGCTCAAGGCTTGGTTTTGCTTGGCCAGGTCGGCCAGCAGCCGAGCCACGCCCCTGACGCTGCGCAACGGCTTGTGCACTGGAGTGCGTTCGTTGCCGAGAACCAAGCCTCCCACTCGGTCGTTGTGGGCGAGCGCCCGCCAGGCGGCGTTGGCGCCAAACTCAGCGGCGGCCACGGATTTGAGCCGCACCCGGCTGCCGAAAAACAAGCTTTGCGATTGATCGATCACCACCAAGGTGGGCCGCTCCCGCTCCTCGCGGAAGACCTTGGTATGGGGCTTGTTCTTGCGGGCGGTAACCCGCCATTCGATGCTGCGCACGTCGTCGCCCGGCTGGTACAGGCGCACCTCGCTGAAGTCCACGCCGCGTCCGCGCAACTTCGACAGCCGGGAACCGGCTTGGAGGCCGCGGCGCAGGTTGGTTCGCTGCCGGCTTGGGGCGCGGCGGTGGCGCAGGGCGAGCAGGTCGCTCAGTTCAACGTAGGCGCCTGTTAGGACCGGGGCATTCACGGCGGCGGAACAATTGGAATCAAGGCACCGCGACTTGCTTGAGCAGGGCGTCCACCGCATCGTCGGTGCTGACTCCCCGAGCCTCGGCCTCGAAGGAAAGGATGAGGCGATGGCGCAGGACGTCGTGCGCCACGGCTTGGACGTCGTCTGGGGTGACGAAGTCGCGCCCGTCCAGCCATGCCAGCGCCCGACTGCATTGATCCAAGGCGATGGTGCCCCGCGGGCTTGCGCCGTACTCCAGCCAAGCGCCCAATTCGCCCGCCGGATTTCGGGAGCCGGTGGTCAAGGCGATGATGTAGCGTTCGACCGGCTCCGCCATGTGCAGGGCGAGCAGCGCTTGGCGGGCGCTTAACAACGCAGCCTCATCCACCAAGGCCAGCGGCTCGGACACTGGCGCTGCCGACGCCGCCTCGGTGCGCACCAGCTTGAGGATCTCCGCTTCCGCCGCAGCGTCGGGATAATCGACCTTGACGTGCATCAGGAAGCGGTCGAGTTGGGCTTCCGGCAGCGGGTAGGTGCCTTCCTGCTCGATCGGGTTCTGGGTGGCCATGACCAGGAACAGGTCCGGCAGCGGGAAGGTCTCGCGGCCAAAGCTCACTTGGTGCTCGGCCATTGCCTCAAGGAGGGCGGATTGGACTTTGGCCGGCGCCCGGTTGATTTCATCGGCGAGCAGCAGGTTGTGGAATACGGGGCCCCTTTGAAAGCTGAACGAGCCGTCCTCGGGGCGGTACACCTCGGTGCCTGTCACGTCGCTGGGCAAGAGGTCCGGCGTGAACTGAATGCGGTGAAAGTCTCCGGCGACGACGCTGGCCAGTTCCTTGATGGCACGGGTCTTGGCCAAGCCCGGCGCACCTTCCACGAGCAAGTGGCCACCGCACAGCAGGGCCATGAGCAGCCGCTCGATGAGCGCCTCCTGACCGATGATGCGCCCGGTGAGCCACTCGGAGACGGTGCCTATGCGCTGTTGGGCGTTGCCGCGCTCGCTTCCGGCGGCGCCGTTCTTCATGAGACTCCAATGGGTTTCGGGAAGAGTCGGTATTTTACGTTGATCCGGCAAAACTCCAACCGCAAGCGGAGATCTATTTTCGGAACATCGAACCTCAGGTCAGTCCAAACGCGTCCGCCCCGTTGTTCCAGAAGATCTTGCGAATGTTCGCCTCCGGCAGGGGTTGGTTCTCCAAATCCGCCATCCCAGAAAGCCAGGTTCCTTCCCGGTGCGGCGAGCCCCTTGAAGGCGTCATCGACAAGTAGTTGGGCTATTGAGCGCTCAACTTGTTCAGATACGGTGCGACTCTTCCATGGAACAAATAGAGACAGCCCAGCGGCTGGCGGGTTGTTCCTTCGGTGTCAGCGGCGTGCCGTTCTGGGGCAAGCTAAGGGCTTCCATGGAACAAATGGGCAACCTCCGGATGGAGAGCGCCTTCCAATGGCCCAATCGAGGGCGGGACGCCCGGTTCGGGGGAGGACGCCAGGGCCGGCGTGGTGCCCTGGACCGGGCATCTTGCCCTGGTCTCGAACCTCGGAAAGTTCTCGCGAACCGTCCGCATCAAACGAGGAAGAAGTGAACCGCCACCCAACCGGTCACGCCTAGGACCGCGGTGTAAGGCAGCGCCATCAGCACCATGCGCAGGTACGACAGCCGGATCAGCGGCGCCACCGACGAGGTCAGCAGGAACAGGAAGGCGGCTTGGCCGTTTGGTGTGGCGATGCTGGGGATGTTGGTGCCCGTGTTGATGGCCACCGCGAGCAGTTCGAAGTGCGCCCGATTGATGTCGCCGGCGTCGAATGCCGCCCTGATCTCGTTG
>JAQAJJ010000065.1 GCA_028278675.1 Candidatus Azophilus lithoversatilis | reverse complement strand
GTCGGTGTAGATCTCAACCACGGCGACGCAGGCTGGGTGCCGAGGCTTGGGGATAACTGGCGGCGGCCAGCTTGCGGCCGCGCAAGGGCCCCCGAGGCTCGACGAAACTCGCGCCTTGCGTCTGCTTCACCGCCGAGGCGAAAAGCACCGCGCCCAGCGGCGGCCGAGCACCGCCAAGCCAGCCAGCCGGCAGCCGCTTTCCAAACCTCCCGGTTCCAGCCCGGAAACGCTGGGCAAAATTCACAGGCGCACCAAAACCCACGTACTCCGCAGGCCCATCAAGTTCCAAACCGAGCAGCGCCAACCAATCAAAAAGCCGAATCGGATTGACGAACTTCACATCGGAAAACACATCATCGCGGACCCGACCATAGAGACGGCGCAGGCCCCAAGCGCTGAAGCTGTTGAACGCGCAAATGCCGATGCGGCCACCCGGGGCGACCACCCGGACCACTTCGCGCAACGCCCGCCGCGGGTCGCCCGCGCACTCCAAACTGTGGTGCAGAACGAATCCGTCCACGCTGTTGTTCGGCAACGGCAGCGTCTCCAGGCGGCTGGCAATGGTCGCCATGCCGAGCTCGTCGCGAACTTTCGATTGACCGTTGGAAACGTAGAGGCAGCGGCGCGCCATGCAGCGCTTGACACCGCTGGCCGACTCCGAAAACGGGCCGGACCAAACCAGGACATCACCGTGCAGCCGCCGCACCAATTCATCAAGCCGCGGTTGCTCCTCCGCCAGCAGACGCTCCCCAAACTTGGTGCGAGACCAATCCATGACCAACGATCAGTTCCGCTTCAACCACCCGTCCGACTTCAATCCGCCCGCTTGCAATCAGTCGGATTGCAACATGCGCCGCGAAATGTCGGCATCAGCCAAATAGTCCTGATAGAGGGCCTCGTAGTCCAGGGTTTCGCTTAGGGCAACAAACAACTGGCGCAAACCGTCCATTTCCGAGTCCGCCAAAGTCGAGACATCGCCATCGACCACTCGGGTGACCGTGACAATGGCCTTCCCGCCGGAGCCCAAAGCGGCAGAGCCAACGCTCTTAACGCCGTCTTGGGGCCGGCTTAGGGCAAAGGCGGCCTCCAGCACCCCCGGAGGCGGACGCGAGTCTGTTCGGGTCGCCGCCTCCAGCGTCTCCCAAACCAAGCCATGCTCATCAGCCACCGCAGCCACGCTGTCGCCCCCCCGCACCCGAGCCAACGCCGCTTCATGCGCCTCCGCCAGCGCCACCAGCGCCGCCCGCTCGACCAACAGCGCCTCGATTTCCTGCCGCACCTCGTCCAAGGCCTTCAGCACCGGCGCATGGTGCTCGTTTACGCGGGCGACGACGGCGCGGTTGGCACCGTACTCAAGGGCTGCGGTGTTGTTGCCGTCAAGCAGCACATCGGCGGCAAAGACCGCCTCGCGGATGTCCGCGTCGGAAAAAACGGCATCCCCGGCGCTGCGGCTGACGCCCTCCACCTGCTGGACTTCGAGACCAAAGGCCTCCGCCAGGGCCACTAGGGAATCGTTGTTCTCGAAAGCAAGGCTGTCAAGTTCACGCATCCGTTCGGTGAACAACTCCTCCGCCGCGGCACGCTGCAGGCGTTCCTGGATGGTCGCCCTTTGCTCCGAAAAAGCCGGAAATTCGACGGTTTCAATGCCATCAAGCCGGATCAGGTGGTAGCCGAAGGCGGATTTGACAGGCGGCGAGAGCTGCCCCACCTCCAAAGCCCACAACGCCGCTTCAAAATCGGGATCAAAAATGCCTCGGCCCACTGCGCCGAGGTCACCGCCAAGCTGGGCGGAGCCAGGATCCTCGGAATAGGTTTCCGCCAACTCCGCAAAGGATGCACCGGCGGCGATGCGTGCGCCAATGTCCTCAAGCAGGGCAATGGCCTCAGCCTCGGTGCGCTCGTCGCCCGTCCGCAGCAGAATGTGAGAACTGCGGCGCTGTTCATCGGCTTCCGCCGCCGCCTTGTCCGCCTCGTGCTCCCGTTTAAGATCGGCCTCCGAGATTTCGATCGAAGGATCGTCCAACAGTTGATCCCAGGCCAACTCAACATAGGCGGCGTCCACCGTCTCCTCGGTCATCAACTCCGCTTGGTGCTCGTGGTAGTAGGTCTCCACCTCATCGGCGTCCACCGCCACGCCCTCGCCGAAGTGGGAGACGGTGAAAGGCAGCCAGGCGAGATCCCGCTTTTGGGCCATCAGGCGCACGAACAAGCGCGTTTCCCAGTCCGTCACGAACACCGAATCGGCGACAGCGCGCTGCAGCTGATCGCTGCTCATCTGCTTGGACAGCGCGGCCATGTACTCTTTTGGCGTGAACCCCATGCTGGAGAGGCCGCGGCGGTAGAGGTCGCGGTTGAACTGCCCATCGATCTGAAAACCGGGATCGGCAACCACTGCGGCATTGACCCTGGACGGGGCAGCGGTCAAGTCCAGGTCCGCGATGATCTGTTCCAGCAAGGTGCGGTTGATTAGCCGTTGCAAAGCCCTGGACTGCATCTCAAGCGGATCTAGGTTGGCGGATTCGCCGCCCTCGGCCAGCAGAAGGCGCTTTTCCCGCTCCGCCTCCGTCAGCAGTTCCCCTTGGGTGATGTCTTCCCCATTGACGCTGGCCACCGCCGGGTCGCCGGGTGCGAAGACATTGAAGGCGCCAAAGCCAAAAAAAGCCAGCGCAAAGACCAGCACGGCGACAATGATCTTGAAGCCGGTGCTCTGGGTTTGGTCGCGAAGTCTCTGCAGCATGGCGAGCGAAACGATGGGCGCAAGGCGCCCTAGATCTCCTAGTCGCGGGACAAGGTTGTCACATGAGTCAACTTTTTGCGCCCGGCTCCGTGCGCCGCCGCAATGCGGCGCACCCACTCGTCGATCTGGGGCATTGCCCAGCTAGTCGGTTCTAGAGCAACGCCTCGCTAACGAGGGGGCAGCCGACGACTTCAGTTCAGGGCGTCTTTCAGCGCCTTGCCCGGCTTGAAGGCGGCAGCCCTGGAGGCAGCGATGTCGATGTTCTCGCCGGTTTGGGGATTGCGCCCCTTGCGAGCCGCTCGCTCCCGCACTTGGAAAGTGCCAAAGCCAACCAAGGACACCGGCTCAGATTGCTTGAGTGCCTCGGTTACGGCGTCAAGCGCTGCGTCAACCGCGCGCCCGGCAGCGGCCTTGGAAAGATCCGCGGCGTCGGCAACCTGATCAATGAGTTCAGACTTATTCACTGTGCTTATGCTCCCTTGAGTTTATCAGCGCAGCCGCACAACCGGCAGTTGCCGGAACACAGCCGCATTCATCGCTTAAGCGCCGGCTTGCGCCAGTTGCGCCCCCAACCAACAGGTCAATCGAACTTATACCAGCGCCACCTTATCCCTGCAAGAACCACCTTGCACAAAAGAACCCGACAAGGAAGATTTCAATGCGGACTGATGGGCGGATCCGAGTCCACCTGAGCCTGCGCAGGCTGACTGACCTCGTTGGACAGCGGCGGCAGGGCGTATGCCGAATGCGGCTCAAGGACCAAGTCGAGCACTTCGTCCATCCACTCAACGGGATGTATCTTCAACCCCGCCTTGACGTGGTCCGGCATTTCCTTCAAATCGCGTTGGTTTTCCGCCGGGATGACAACCTCCAGGATGCCGCCGCGGTGAGCCGCCAAGAGCTTCTCCTTGAGTCCGCCAATTCTGAGCAACCGTCCGCGCAATGTGATCTCGCCCGTCATGGCGACGCTGGCCTTGACCGGCACACCGGTCACCGCCGACACCAAGGCGGCGCACATGCCGATGCCGGCGCTGGGGCCGTCCTTGGGCGTCGCGCCTTCGGGCACATGCACGTGCAGATCGCATTTGGTGTGGAAGCCCTTGGCTTGACCGAGCGCGGTGAGCCACTGGCCACGAAGCAACAACGCGTCCGCTGCCGGGTTGTCTCCACTTGTCCCATGCAACTCCCCTGACGCGCCCAAGGACTCGCCGCGGCTGCGGACGAAGGTCAGCGCCGCCTGAATACTCTCCTGCATGACATCGCCCAAGGAGCCGGTTCGAGTCTGGCGTCCCTTGCCGGGCACGGCCACCGCTTCGATGTTGAGCAGTTCGCCGCCCGCTTCCGTCCAAGCCAGGCCGGTGGCGACGCCCACCCGGCTTTGCTCCTCGGCCAGCCCGAAAGTGAATTTGCGTACCCCGTTGTAGCGCTCCAAGTCCGCCGCCCCGACCGCGGCGCCTTGACCATCGCTGCTCACCACCTTGTGCCGGATCACCTTGCGAGCCAGCTTGGCCAGTTCGCGCTCGAGACCTCGCACCCCGGCTTCATGGGTGTAGTGGCGTATCAGGTGAATCAAGGCATCGTCGTCAACTTCAAGCTCGCCGGGCGAAAGCCCTGCCGCCGCCATCTGCTTGGGCAGCAGGAAGCGCCGGGCGATGTTGAGCTTCTCATCCTCCATGTAGCCGGGGAGGCGGATCACCTCCATGCGATCCAGCAACGCTGCCGGAATGTCCAGGGAGTTGGACGTGCAGATGAAGAAAACGTCGGAGAGGTCGTAATCCACTTCCAGATAGTGATCGTTGAAGCGGCTGTTTTGCTCCGGATCGAGCACTTCGAGCAGCGCACTGGCCGGGTCGCCTCGATAGTCCATCCCCAACTTATCCACTTCATCGAGCAGGAACAGCGGATTGCTCACCCCCACCTTGGCCATCTTCTGCAGCACCTTGCCCGGTAGGGAGCCGATGTAGGTCCGGCGGTGGCCGCGAATCTCGGCTTCGTCCCGCACACCGCCCAAAGCCATGCGAGCGAAGCGGCGTCCGGTGGCTCGGGCGATGCTCTCGCCGAGCGAGGTCTTGCCGACGCCGGGCGGGCCGACCAGGCAGAGGATCGGCCCGGCCGTCCGCTTGGTGCGGATCTGCACGGCGAGGCATTCAAGAACGCGCTCCTTGACCTCATCAAGCCCATAGTGATCTTCATTCAAAACGCGCTCGGCGCGGACCATGTCGCGGGCTAGGCGGCTGCGCTTTTTCCAGGGAAGCCGCACCATCCAGTCGATGTAGGTCCGCACCACCGTGCTCTCCGCCGACATCTGCGGCATCTGCTTGAGCTTGCCGAGCTCGGCAAGGGCCTTTTCCTTCGCCTCCTTGGGCATGCGGGCCTCTTCGACCGACTTGGCCAAGGCCTCGATTTCGTCCGGCGACTCCTGGACTTTGCCCAGTTCCTTCTGAATCGCCTTCATCTGTTCGTTGAGGTAGTACTCGCGCTGGCTCTTCTCCATCTGCTTGTTGACGCGCCCGCGGATCGCCTTGTCCATCTCGCTTTGACCGAGTTGACCCGCCATGAGGCCCATCAGCAGTTCCCCTCGCTTGTTGAGATCAAGCTCCTCAAGCACCGCCTGCTTGCGCTCGGCGGGGACTTCGATTTGCGCCGCGACGGCATCGAGCAACCGCCCGGCGTCGGTCAGGCTGGACAAGGAAGCCAGAACCTCTTGGGGCACTTTGCGGCTGTTTTCCGCGTAGCGCTCGAACTGCGACAACGCCGTGCGGCGCAGGGTCTCGGCCCGCTCCTCGTCCAATCCCGCATCCGCCAGCGGGGTGACCGCCGCGGTGATGTGGTTGCCAGTGAAGTCAAGTTGTTCTACCCGAGCTCGCACCTTGCCCTCGACGAGAATTTTCACGGTGCTGCCGGGCGGCGACTTGAGCGACTGCAGAACTGTCGCGAGCGTACCGACGGGAAAAAGATCCGCGGCTTGCGCGGGGTCGCTCCCGTCCTCCCGCTTGGCTAGCAGCAGGACTTGCTGATCGCCGCTCATGGCGGTCTCAATGGCTTTAATCGAGCGTTCCGTGCCGACCAGGAGCGGCTGTACGCCATGGGGGTAAACGACCATGGCGCGCAACGGCAGAACGGGGATGGTTTTGACGACCTTCACGGGCGGCGGGGGAAGCGGCGCGGGGACTCCGGCGGGCGGGCGTTCAGTCCTCCTGGGCGGCCTTGGCCTGCTCCTTGTTCTCATACATGAGCATCGGCTCGCTCTCGCCGTTGATCACGCTCTCATCGATGATGACCTTGGCAACGGAGTCCGACGACGGCAGATCGTACATGGTGTGGAGCAGCACCGACTCCAGGATGGAGCGCAGGCCTCGGGCCCCGGTCTTGCGCTCCATGGCCTTCTCGGCGATGGCCCGCAGGGCATCCTCGCGGAAGTCCACCTCGACGTTCTCCATCTCGAACAGCTTCCCATACTGCTTGGTCAGTGAATTGCGGGGTTCGGTGAGGATGCGCACCAAGGCGTCCGCGTCGAGTTCATCGATCGTGGCCACCACTGGCAGCCTGCCGACGAATTCGGGGATAAGGCCGTAGCGGATCAGGTCTTCCGGCTCCACTTGGCGCAGGGTTTTCCCGATCTGCCTGCGCGATTCCTCGCCCTTCACCTCGGCGCTGAAGCCAATGCCGGACTTGTCCGAACGGTCGAGAATGATCTTGTCAAGGCCCGAGAACGCGCCTCCGCAGATAAACAGGATGTTGCTGGTATCGACCTGCAGAAACTCCTGCTGCGGGTGCTTGCGCCCGCCTTGCGGCGGCACTGAGGCGACCGTTCCCTCTATGAGCTTCAACAGTGCCTGCTGCACACCTTCCCCGGAAACGTCCCGAGTGATGGACGGGTTGTCGGACTTGCGCGAGATCTTGTCGATCTCGTCAATGTAAACGATCCCGACTTGCGCCCGCTCCACCTCGTAGTCGCACTTCTGCAGCAACTTTTGAATGATGTTCTCGACGTCCTCGCCCACGTAGCCCGCCTCGGTGAGGGTGGTCGCATCGGCGATGGTGAAGGGAACGTCAAGCAGCCGGGCCAAGGTTTCCGCGAGCAGCGTCTTGCCGCAACCCGTGGGGCCGATCAGCAGGATGTTGGATTTGGACAACTCAACATCGTCCTTCTTGCCCGTGTAGTTCAGCCGCTTGTAGTGGTTGTATACCGAGACCGCAAGAACCTTCTTGGCGTAGTCCTGGCCGATGACGTACTGATCGAGGATTTCATTGATCTCCGCCGGAATTGGCAGCTTGTCGCTGTCGCCGCTCTGGCCGGCGTCCGAGGCTTCCTCGCGAATGATATCGTTGCACAGCTCCACGCATTCATCGCAGATGAACACGGAGGGGCCCGCTATGAGTTTGCGCACTTCGTGTTGGCTTTTGCCACAGAAGGAGCAGTACAGAAGCTTACCGGCCTCATCGCCCCGGCCGCTTTTGTCTGACATGGCTAATTCATCTCCTTCGCCAGCAACCCGCTGCCGCCCGGATTGCCTGCCGCCCGGCTGGATCCAACAAGCCGAGTGCGGCACCGATCAAGGCGGCAACTTGTCATCAATGCCATCCACTGCCCCATCCTATGGACAAGTGTGACTACGGCCAACCCATTCGCCCCCCGGCCGCTTTGCTCCGCGGAGCCCTCAGCCAGGGAGCGGGAGGGGCTTGCGCCTAGCAGAACACTGCGCAGGGCTTGCCAACTGGCTTGGCACACCGCGTTGTGGTGCCGCTCACTTGTCCGGGAACAAAGTGGCGTAGCGCCTGGAACCCACTTGTCAATCAGAAGGAACACTAGAGAATGCCGCCACTATGTTTCATGAGCGCTGGCTTTGCAAGTCGCCGCCCGTGGCCACTCCTCACAAGCCTCACTGCCCTACCGCCTTGGCCAATTGCCGACGCGGCTGCTGCACGAGATCAACCAGCCCATAGGCCTCCGCGTCGCTGGCGTTCATCCAAAAATCCCGATCGGAGTCGGCGCGGATGCGTTCGATTGGCTGTCCGGTATGCTCGGCGAGCAGTCCGTTCAGCCGTTCGCGCATCGCCAATATCTCCTTGGCCTGTATTTCGATGTCCGCTGCCACCCCGCGCATGCCGCCAACCGCGGGCTGATGCAGCATCATCCGCGAATTGGGCAGGGCGAAGCGCTTGCCCGGTTCACCCGCAGCGAGCAGAAAGGCGCCCATGCTGGCCGCCTGGCCGATGCACAGGGTACTGACGTCGCAGCGCACGAATTGCATGGTGTCGTAGATCGCCATGCCGGAGGTCACAGCACCGCCCGGGGAATTGATGTAGAGGTGGATGTCCTTGTCCGGATTCTCCGACTCCAGGAACAGAATCTGGGCGATGACCAAGTTGGCCACCTGGTCCTCCACCGGCCCAACCATGAAAATGATGCGGTCCTTAAGCAGGCGCGAGTAGATGTCATAGGATCGCTCGCCGCGGGATGATTGCTCCACCACCATGGGAATCAATCCGAGGCTGCTGGTCTCCGGGACGCTGCCTTGTTGGGTCATTGCGTTCTCCAGTCGATATTCAGGCGGAGGCTTCGTCTTCTGATAGGCCGCCGCCTGCCGGCTCCTCTTCAGACGCTTCAGGCGCCTCGTCCTCCAACGGCGGCAGTGCCCGGCCGGTCACGATATCCTGATAAGTGCTTTTTAGCACATTTACCTTGGCCTGTTCCAAGATGAAGGCGACCACCTGATTCTCAGCCACCCGCTCCTCAATGCGACTCAAGTAGCTCTCGTCCTGATAGATGGAGCGGGCTACCGCTTCCGGCTCGGCATAGGACTCCGTGATGCGCTCAACCTCGGCACGGACGGCTTCGGCATCAACTTCGAGGCCATGGGCGAATCTGATCTGGCGGGTCACCAAGCCAACCGCGACCTCCTTTTCCACTTGGGCCCGGAACAGTTCGTCCGGCAGCGACGACGGATCCAT
This sequence comes from Candidatus Azophilus lithoversatilis, assembly GCA_028278675.1. Classification (GTDB taxonomy): domain Bacteria; phylum Pseudomonadota; class Gammaproteobacteria; order Pseudomonadales; family Azotimanducaceae; genus Azophilus; species Azophilus lithoversatilis. The sequence continues at coordinate 4,496 of JAQAJJ010000065.1, read as the reverse complement.
GCGGCGACGCCCCTGGGGTGCGAACTGGTTCAACATCGTCTCCTTGCGGGCTTGAATTTCCCGGTCCACCAAGGCCGGCGGCAACTGAACGCTGTGCAGGCGATTGAGTTCGTCCATCACCTGCGTGACGAGCAGCCGCTGAATCCGATCCTCCATTTCCCGCCGCATGTTGCCCGTCACTTCCTCGCGGAACGCCGGCAGGCCACCTTCGTTTATGCCCATGGACGCGAAAAAAGCCTCATCGAGCTCCGGCAACCGGGGCTCCTCCACAACACTGACGGTTGCATCGAAACGGACGGTCCGCCCGCGCAGCGCCTCGTTCGGATGATCGTCCGCAAAGGCGGCATCAAACGACTTCGCCCCGCCCGCTTCGAGGCCGGCCACGGCCTTGTCGAAATCCTCCCCCATCTCGCCGGTGCCCAACACCAACTGCACGTTCTCACCGCTGCCGCCGTCGAAGGACTCACCGTCGAGGCGACCCTCGAAGTCCACCCCCACCCGATCTCCCTCGGTGGCCGCCCGCTCCACTGAATGCCAAGTGCGCTGTTGCTCGCGCAGGCTCTCAAACATTAGATCGATGTCGACATCGGTGATTTCGGCCTCCGGCCGACGCACTTCGACATCCGCCAGATCGGCAAGCTCGACCTCCGGCAGCACTTCAAAGCTGGCCGTGAATTCAAGATCGAGGCCCGACTCCAACGTCAATGCCTCCAAGCGGGGAACGCTCACGGGCGTCAGCGATTCCTGCAGCACGGCCTTCTGATAGCTGGAGCGCATGGTTTCGTCGGCGGCATCGGCCCGAACGGTGGATCCAAACCGGCGCCGCACCTCCTTCATAGGCACCTTGCCAGGACGGAAGCCTGGCAGGCGTACGTTGTTTTTCAGGTCGAGCAGCTTGCCGGCAACCCTGTCCTCGAACTCTTCGGAGGGAACGACAATGGTCAGCCGACGCTCCACGCCGGAGAGAATTTCCACTGATACCTGCATAGCCGCCTAAGTCGTTCCCGCAAATCGCATGGGGTGGACGATGGGATTCGAACCCACGACCGCCGGGATCACAACCCGGAGCTCTACCAACTGAGCTACGCCCACCATTATCCGCTCGTAACCGCTCGGCAACCGCCCGGTCACGTCCGCCGAGTTGCGGCAGGGACTTAACGTATGGCGCGCCCGGAAGGACTCGAACCTTCAACCGCCTGCTTAGAAGGCAGATGCTCTATCCAGTTGAGCTACGAGCGCAACGAAGCAATGCGGCAATGGTCGGGGTAGAGAGATTTGAACTCCCGACATCCTGCTCCCAAAGCAGGCGCGCTACCAGACTGCGCCATACCCCGTGAACCGCCCGAACCGAAATGGCGGGCGGATGATACTGCCGGGCTTAGGGAGCGTCAATGAATGTGCGGGGTCGGGAAATGCGGGACTCGGCTGCCGTCATGGCAGTTCCGAAACCAACGTGCGGCCCATCGGCGCCCGTTCGCCGCGCGCTTCGCCCATTTTGCCGGCACCGCCAGCACCGGAGGTCAGCCGTCCTCGGCCGGCGGGGCCTCCGGCGGTGCCGGGAACTGCGCGGAGAGGTTGGAGAGGTGTCCGGTGGGGCTTTCCAGAAGGCTCATCACCTCCACGGGAACGTCGGAGCGGACGCGCAGGCGCCACTTGCCGGACCCGTCGCCGAGCGATCCCTCGAAGCCCACGCCGCCGGCCTCCAACTCCGCCGCCGCCAGTTCCCGAGCCGAGTGCGCGGGCAAGGTCAGCGCCACCTCCGAGGCTGGTGAGGCGCCGGCGTCGTCGATGCCTTGGATCCGGATCCGGGCCGGTCCATCGCCGAAGTTGGCTAGCCGCAGGCGACTCGCCTGGCGCCAGTTGCTGCCCGGGTTGAGGAAAGCCACCAAGTGGGCACCCTGGGCGTCCAATGGCGCTCGGGTGTTCAGTTCGCCCACGAACCCGTCCGGGTCGCGGACGTAGGCGAGGACCAAGAGCGCCGGGGGTCCCTCCACCTCGATGCGCCACGGCCCCTCAGCCGGCCCGAGGCCCTCCGGCAGGCCTTTGTCGGCGTTGCCGGACTCCAAGTCGTACGCATTCAGATGGACCGCCGCGCTGGCCGGTACCGACAACGGCACGGGGGCGCGCCCGTAGGGCGTATCGTCCCAACCGCGCAGCAGTGCCTCCGCCGGGGCGGTGCCCCGGTTGACGACCCGCAGGAAGCCCCGGCGCCCCTTCGGGTCTGATGCCGACGGCAGCAACGGCACCCGGAAACGGACCGCACCCTCAGGCAGCATCTCGCCTTCGGGGACGACCGACAGGTTGCCGAGAAAGCGTCCCGAGGGCAGTTCCATCCGCATCAGACCCATCGCCTCCACGGGCGCATCCGACGATACCAGCAGGCGCCACTTGCCGGACCCATCGCCCAGCGCCCCCACAAGACCCGGCGCACCGCCCGACTCCAACTCCGCGGCGGTCAGCGTCCGTGATGTCCCCGCGGCCAGCGACAGACGCACTGGCCCGCCCGGCGACGCCCCCGCATCGTCGATCCCCTCGACCGCCACTGCCGCCGCACCGGGACCCGGATTCGACAGCCACAGCAAACCGACCTGTCGCCAGTTGCTCGCCGGGTTGAGAATCGGCACGAAGCGGCGATCGTCCGCGCCCCGCGGCGCGAGCCCGTTCAGCCCCGTCACGAAGCCCGACCGCGAGCGCACGTAGGACAGCGCCTCCAGCCCCGCCCCCTCAAGCCGCAGCCGCCAGCCACCCTCGCCGGGGCCAGTGCCTGGACCTAAGCCCTTAGCCGCGTTGCCCCGCTCCAGATCCCCGGTGTTGAAGTGCGCCGCCGCACCCGGCGCCAGCGCCAAAAGCACCGGGCCGCGGACTGTCCCCGCGTCGTCCCTGGCCTCCACCGCGACCGACTCACCGCCGCCCGCGCCTTGCCGGACCACCCGCAGGAAACTCTCGCCACCCTCCCACTCGGAGCCCAGGAACAAAGGCACCTCCGCCGACGGCAGCGGGCCGTCCGCTATCGTCCCCCGGGCCCGCGGCCGCACCAGCGACACCCGCGCCCCCGTGTCCGCCAGCGACAGCTCGACTTCGAACGCCTCCTCCCCCTCCCCGTCATCCAAGTCACGGATGGTCTCCACCTCCAGCGCCACCAGCGACTCCCCCGCCGGAATGCTGAACACATGGCCGATCAGGCCGTGGTAGTCGAAGCCGTCCTCGGCCGTCAACTCGGTGGTGTCCGCAAGCAGGTCAACCCGCCTCCCCATCGGCTCGCGCAGCGTCACCAGGAAGCGCACCGGGTCACCTTCCGCCGCCATGCCTCCATGCACACGCAGCTCGCCGAGCTGACCGCCGCCGCCACCACCCCCGTCATCTTCCACCACTGTGAGCTGGAAGGGCGCACCCTGCAGGAAGCGGTCGCCGGCGGTCCGGTTCGCGTCGCCGTCGTGCACCTCGTAATGGAACTCCCAAGTGCCCGGGACAGTTGGCGTACCGGAGAGCACGCGCGTGGCCGGCGTGAACGTCAGGCCGTTGATGGTGTTGTTGAACTGCGCACCTTGGTTCCGATGCCAGAGCACGTAGCCGTACGAGGTGCCCGCTGGGTTGTCGCCGCCGCTCGCCTCGGGCAGCGTCAGGCTGAAAGGCACACCCGGGTAGGCGACGTGATTCCGGAACACGTTGTCCGGGTCCGCTACCGAAGGCACCCTGTCCGGTTCGCCCAGCCGCCGCACCACGACGTTGCCGACGAGTGCGCTTCGCGTCGCTTCCTGACCCTCCACGAGGGCCACGACCTGGTACCCGTAGGTGCCTGGGGGGACGTTGGCGTCGGTGTGCTCCGTGGCATCAAGGTGGTCAGCCACCACTTCGACTTCCGCACCGCCGGCGCGGGTCACCCGATAGGTAACCGAAGGGGCGGGCAGCCAGTGGCTCGCATCCACCGCCGTCCAGCGCAACGCCGCCTGCTCCTCGCCGCCCATGGCGACCAACGCCGGCCCCTCCCGGAGCTGGTAGCCGAACTCCTGCCAAGTGGCTGTTCCGTCGCCGTCGACATCCGCCTTCAGCGCCGGGTACTGACTTGCGGTCCCGAAATCCCAGGGATCGTCGGCCGCGCCGTCGCCATCCAGATCCAAGTTCCAGTTGCCATAGATGCCGGTGTAGCGCGTAGGCGCCTGCAACGCCTTCATGGCCTGCCCTTCGCCGATTCCGCCCGTCTCTCGGCCGGAGACCGCAGTGTCCCAATAGCTCGCCAAGACCCGGCCCTGGGAAAAGTCAACGTCGATGCCGGGCACCCCAATCAGCCCGCCCGCCAACGCGCTCCCTCCCGCCACGCGGGCGGCGGCGTAGCTGGCAACAACCTCACCTCCGTCGTTGATGTCCAGATGCATCCCGAGCAAACCGCCGCGGCTCTGACCCTCACCGATGTGACCCGTCGCGTAGCTCACCTTCACCGATCTTTGATTTTTCCCAACAAGCCCACCCTCTTGGCCGTCCTGGCCCGCCACCCACCC
>JAQAJJ010000064.1:13999-25194 GCA_028278675.1 Candidatus Azophilus lithoversatilis | reverse complement strand
TGTCGTCGTCGGGGACGGAGACGTCGCGGACGACGCACTACCTGCTGCGGGACCACCTGGGCAGCGTGTCGGTGATTGCGGACTCGGACGCCGCGGACGACGCGGGGTCGGCGGAAGGGGAGCGCAGCCACGGCCCCTGGGGCCTGCGGCGGGACGCGGCGACCTGGGCGGACCTGACGGACGCGCAGCTGGGGGCCCTGCCGGAGGGGGCGACGCGGCGCTGGACCCGGTGGGGCTGGTGCACATGAACGGCCGGGTGTACGACCCGCGGCTGGGGCGGTTCCTGCAGGCGGACCCGTATGTGGGGGACCCGTCGGACATGCTGAGCCTGAACCGCTACGCCTACGCGCACGGCAACCCGCTGGCGAACGTGGATCCGACGGGGCACTTCATTGAGGGGATCAGCTTCTGGGAGATATTGGAGTTCGTGGCGATCGTGAAGGCGTGGATTGACGCCTGGGCCGTTGGCGGCGGGGGCCTGGGTCCGGAGGCGTTCCGGGACGGGCTGCCGTCGGGCGCCTCGGACTGGGCGTTCGGCGCCGGGGGCTTTGGTTTTCCACGGGAGGGCCTTGGCGGCTGGACGCGGCGCGGGGCGGGCTGGAGCGCGCGGGGCGGCTTGCCGTCGGCACTGCAGGGCGGCCGGTTCGGCCACTCGCCGGTGGCGTCGTCCCTGCAGGACTGCATGCCGGGATCGGCGGGGGACGTGCTGGGCCGCCCGGTGGCCCCGCCGCGGCCCGGGTGGGTGTCGGTTCGGAGCGCGCTGGGCGGGACGTTCTCGAGCGAGACGGGCGGCAAGTTCGCCAACGCGGCGGCTACGGCGGCGTTCAAGGGGCAGAGGCAGGGCGGGGGCGGCCGATACCATAGGAGGACGGCGCGGCGGGCAATGTACGAGCGCGGGCCGGGCCTGTACGTGACTGGTCACCGCGTCGGGGTGATCGGGCCAATTCACGTGGCGATCGAACTCCGCAAGGATGGCGAGGATCCGACAACCCTCAGCGCGGGGCCGGAAGGACTATTCTGGAAATTGAAGGGCGAACAAGATCGGGACGGCGATTTTGAGCCGGGCGGAAACTTCACGATTGGCGAGATTGACCCGCCCGGCGACTTGACCCCCGAGGCCTACTTCGATCAATTGCTTGAGGCTCAGGGCGACTACTGCAACTGCTTGGACTACGACCTGTTCCCGGGCGAAGAGGAAGGCCACAACTCCAACAGCTACGTGCGCGGCATTCTGGAGGCGACCGGCGGTTCCACATCAGTGGAGTTCGGCGGCTTCGTCGGCGGTGCCAAGCCGGTTCCGGCCGAACAGTTCCGGCCCCCTCCGGCGTCGGCGGAGAGGGGACCAGATCAATGAGGATGGCATCAGCCTTGGCCGCCGTAGTGCTTCTGGGCGGATGCGTGCCAGTCCCCTACAAGTACTACCACATGTCCCTCGCCGAAGTGGAAGGCTTGGAGGTGGTTGAGTATGGAACGCCTCTCCAAGCCTTCTTTCAGAAGCCCGTGCCGATCCACTACCGACTGTCGCGGGCTTCCTACTTCGTTGAACTTGAGTTGGAGAAGTCGGACTTCCAACCTGCGCTTCGGGTCAGCGCCGCAAGCACTTCAGGAAACGCACTCCTGATACAGACGAGGGATGATGAGCGCTCTTGTGTGGGTTGGCGATTTGGACTCAGTAATCAACTGAAAGTCAGAGAGAACAACGTTTTCATGTGGACCGTCATGGGAAGGTCGAAGTGCCTGGCGCCGGGTGAAGTCGGCGCCGAGCGATTCGCAATCGCCTTCAAGGTGGTGGATGCCGAAGGCAATATCCTCGGGGAGGAGAGGCTGCCGTTCACGGTCGAGAGGAACGGCTTCGTCGTTATATTCGATGCCATCTGAGATTGGCGAGGACAAACACGGACAAGGACAAACACGGAAGGACAAACACGGACACACACAAATTCCGTCCCACGACTGCCATCAGGCTGATGTCACCAGCGGCATCGAGGCAACAAAGCCTCCGGCCATGGGTTCGCCGCCGACAACCAGTGCAGCCCGCCGGGTTTCGAGACGCGCACGGTGGACACCTACGGCCCGTCGGCGTCCGACCGCAAGCTTAAAAAACATAGACAAACAAGACAAACACGGACACACACAAATTCCGTCCCACGACTGCCATCACGCTGATGTCACCAGCGGCATCGAAGCAACAAAGCCTCCGGCCATGGGTTCGCCAGGGGTGCCGGCAACCAGCGCAGCCCGCCTGGTTTCGAGACGCGCAAAGAACAGGGACACACACAATTTCCGACTCACAACTGCCATCACCTTGATATCACCAGTGGCATCGAAGCAGCAAAGCCTCCTGCCAGGGGTTGGCCTGGGGCACCGACCAGCCCAGTCCGCCGGTCTCCGGTCGCCACGGTCCCTGTGTTGGCGGCAACTTCAAGCGATTGAGGGCACACACGATTCCGGGCTCACGGGTTGTAAGTGATTTCTCGCAAGGCCGGAAGGCCTTGGATGTTGCGCGACAATCAAGATGAGACTCCGTGTCATCCTGATTGACGCGCTACACCTTGGAGGACGACCTTGGCGCAAGTCGCCGGACAGTGGCGGAGAGCGCGGTGAGCCACCACTGCGCGGAGGCGAAGCTGCACGGGGGCGGGCGTGGGCTTCTGGGCTTCGCCCAGTTGATGACCCGCGACGAGCAGCCAGGGGTGAAGGTGGCCACGTCGTGCCGGCAGGGCTTCCCGTTCATCGGCCGTCCGCTGCGCACGGTGACGTGGTCGTCGTCGAACCACGTGCTGGGGGAGACGTCCACCACCTGGAAGATGCGTGGCTGCCAGTCGAGTTGGCCGGATGCGGCGCTGGATTCCGGGAAGGTGACGGCTAGATTTGCTCCAGTCTGGCGCGCAGTGCTCTGAGCGCTGCCTTGTTCGCGCTGCGGATGGTTTCCATGTCCGGCGAAGCCTGGCTGATGTCGCCCAGTTCGGCGAGCACCACATGAACGGCGTCGTGGCCCTCGACTTGGCGCATGTCGTCAAGCCAGCGCTGGACGTTGGGGAAGGGCGAGAAGTCGTAGAGATTGGTGAAGCACGGCTGCAGCTGCCCGATTTCCACATAGGCGGCAAAGTCCGCGATGGTGACGCCGTCGCCGGCCAGGTAGCGTGCGTTGGCCAGCCAGCCGCCGTCAATGGCGCGGAGCGCGGCGGTGAACGTGTGGTGCGCGGCTTGCTGCGCTGCCAGCGGAATGTTGAGGTCCTTGCGAATTTTCGGGGCTACCAAGCCGGACGCTTCGCGCACATTGCGGTGGTGGAAGTGCAGGTGCCAGTCCACCTTGGCGCGTTGCTTTGGGCTCGTGGGGTAGAGGTCGCTCCAGCCGTGCTTGTTGCAGAGGTAGCAGAGGATGGCGTGCGCCTCGCCCAGCGCGAAGCCCGAGTCCGGTTCCCGAATCGTCGGAATCGTGCCGCCGGGATTGAAGGCCAGGTAGTCGGGGTTGCGGCTGCCTGAGTCGCCCTTGGAGCCTGGATTGGTCAAGGCCATTTCGAACGGCAGGCGCTTGAAGAACGCCAGCCACATGACCGCTCGGACGGGCTGCGAAAATGGTACGCCGTACAGCGTGAGCGGGGGGTTGGACTCAGGCATGAGTGGGTCTCCGAAAGTTGCCTGAACGCCTGTCGGCGCCGGGATTCGAATCAGGTGCGCATTTTACATTGCGGCTTCAAGGAGCCGCAGCTTGGTGCCGGAACGCGGAATCGAACCGCGGACCTACTGATTACGAATCAGTCGCTCTACCGACTGAGCTATTCCGGCATGGGCTGGGGAGGCTATGATGCCTTGGTGCTCTGTCCCATGGGGCAGGGCGCTAGTGTACTCGACCGTTCGGGAATCGAACAACGCTGGGGTGTTCGCGCGGCGCATGAAGAGTTTGGCATTCCGGTGAATTTGGCATTCCGGTGAAATTGGTGATGCCACGGGCATTCGCCACGGTGCTGATGCTGCTGTTGGTGAGTTTCTTTTTCGTGCCGGAGCAACATCAGCGCAATTGGCTGCTGTATTTGGCGGCGTTGGCTGCGCACGGGTTTCTGTTTGACCGGGCGGCGCTCGGCAGGGCCTACGCGAGGCGTGGCGGATGGGCGGTTGCGGCGCTGGTCGCGCTGCCGGCGCTGTCTTTGGCTTGGAGTGATTCGCTGGCCGCCGAGGAGGCTGTCGACCTGCTGCTTGCGGCCTACTGCATTCTGGCGATTTACGTCGGCATGGTCGGTTTGGCGGAGCGTCGTCCGCGGGTCTTCGACCAATTGCGCCATGCGTTGCTGCTGGCTGCCAATCTCGGTGCGCTGCTGTCCATCGGGCACTGGGCCCTCAACTATGATCCTGCCGCGCCGCGGCTGATGGGGTGGCTGGGGCTGGACAACCCGGTACACGCTTCGATACTGGTTCTGGCGGCAACCTTGCCGATTTGGGACCGCGTCGCTCGTCGCCAATTGCGGCGCCGCTGGCTGCTCGCCTGCCTCGCGCCTTGCGCCTTTGCGCTATTTGCTGGTGCGCGCATGGCGCTGGTCGCCTACTTGGTCGTTGTCGCCCTGCTGGCCCTTGCACGGTGGCGCCTTGGGGCCGTCATTTCCGCGAGCGCGTTGGCCGGGCTGGCCGCGTTGGTTGGCGGCGAAGCGCTGGGCGCCATCTGGCTCGACCGGGGCCTGTCGTTCCGACCGGTCATCTGGGCTGAAACCTGGGCGGCGTATCAAGCCTGCAATCCGTTGGTTGGCTGCGGGATTTTCTCGCCACTGAAGATCGAATACGCGCCCGGGGCCATCGCCGACCGCGCTCACAGCCTGTACTTAGCGGCGCTTTACCATCAAGGGCTGCTCGGCTTGGTGACGTTGATGGCCGTCAGCGGCTGGCTGCTCCATCGCGGATTGGCCCAGGCAGGCAGCGCAGGCGTTGGATTGGGTCGGGATTGGGCCTGGATGCTGGCCTACGCCCTGTTGGCCAGCGCCACCAGCGGTGATCATGTTCTCGTGCGCGCCACTCTGTTTTGGTGCTACTTCTGGCTCCCGGTGATGGTGCTGGCGGCCAGCGCCACGGCAACGCGCACCGTCACCGGAAAGGAAAGCTGGCGAGCAGATCCCGCTTGAGCCTTTGGAGGCCAGGGCGGTGGTAGCCTTCAAAGACCGCATCCGAACCCGCATCCGCCAGGCGCAGCGAATGCGCTTCAATGCCGAAAGCGCTGTAGTAGTCATCGAATTTGTGCTGTCCACCAACCAATGCGCCGGAAGCCGTGAACCAGCGATTCGGAATGCCGAGCGCGTCGGCAAACACGAGGCCGTGCAGGCCGGAGGACAGAATGCGCTCGCAACGCGCGATTTCCTTGATGAACTGCTTGGCTGGGGAGGTGACATCGAGCAAGCGGGCATGGCTTGCGGTCTCCAGGAAGGCGGCGACTTCAGGGTGGTCGAGATCCGCGAGGTGCGCAATCACGCCGATGCCGTAGCGTTTCTCAACGGAACCCTGAAGCAGCGCTTCGGCAAGCAGACCGGGATCGCCGAGGCTGTCCGCGCCTGCCCGACTCTCGCAGAGGGCCAGCGTCAAGCGGCCGCGAACGGCGTGCAAGCGATGGTCGCCCTGCAAGCGGTCCCCGCTGCGCAGGGAGCCCGTGCCCCAGAGGTCGAGCGAGCGGCGCCAGCCGAGACGGTGCAACCGATGGGATTTGTTCAAACGGCCCAGCAGGCTGCCCGCGGCGACCAGATCGCAGCGTCGAGGATCTGCGTAGGTGACGGGACGGCCGCTCAAGCATTCGCATATCAGCGGCGAAAACCAGTCCCCCGCATTGCGCTCGTGTCCGCGCGACCAAAAGAGCTTGAGGGCTTTCACGGAATGAGCTGGGCGACCTAGCCTAGCAGCGAACCCGCTGCGGCATCTGCAGGCACACCCTCGTGCCGTCAGCGTCCGTCGCGGTGACTTGATAGGCGCCGTTGCCGGCATCGGCGATGCGGTAGGCGGCTTGGTCGGACGCGCCGGGACGCCAGCCAATGGCGGCGGTGATTTCGGCGGTGGAGGCTGCTTCTCGCAGATAGGTGCCGCGGCGCAGTCGATGGTCCTCCTGAAACAGCGCCAACGTGGCGATGTTGCTGACCAGCGCACCTTCCTTGGCGGTCTCCACGTAGCCTCGATAGAGCGGCAGGGCAAGCGCCGCCAAGCCGGCCATGATCGCCAAGGCCACCAACATTTCCAGGAGGCTGAGTCCTTGGCCTAGATGTCTTTCCAATTCGCTTCCTTAGTGGCGGCTTGGCCGAACCCGTAAATCGACGGCCGTTCGAAGGTGGCGATCCAGTCGCCGCTGGCAAAGGCGCCGGTCACGGTGACGCCGATGGCGCCGGTGACGGTGCTGCCGGCACCTTCGACGTAGGCGGGTCCTCCGTCCGGCGCGGCGCCGCCCTCGGCGTTGAGCAACCTGACCAGCCCAGCTTGGGTGTAATTCCCACTGCCGTCGGCTTCGGCCAGGTTGGCTATGCGCCCGACGGCGGCATCCGCTTGGATCTTGCGCATCTCGTTTTCCGCGAAGCGGGCGCCCTCGGCAAAGTGGTGGGCGATTTTGGACATGTTCGCGTTCTCGATGTAGTCCTGGTAGGCAGGCACCGCGACGGCGCCCAAGATGCCGATGATGGCGATGACGATCATCAATTCGATCAGGGTAAATCCCCGTTGCGGCTTGATTTTCATTTCGATGAGCCTCCGTGGCGTCGTTGTGGATTGTTGCGGGCCAGGGCGCAATGCTATGGGGACCGAACCTTAACCTCCAACTTGGCTTCACGGGAATAGTCAATTGTCCGTTTGCGCCGCAGTTTTTGGCGTTTGGTTTTGTGCGCCCATGCCCATCGCAATGGCTGCCTTTGCCGAACGCCGATGGGATCAGGCTTACATTTCCAAGCGCCGATTTCCGGTATGCGGACGGGACGATCTCCACTTCCCGGCGGGCGTTGAAGGCTGGACACTGGGCGGTCATGGACACCATCAATCAACGCCATGCCGCGAATCCGCTGGTGCGCCGGGTTCTTGAGCGGGGGCTTCTCGATGCGGCGGCCTTGGAGCGCATCGCCGCTGATGCTCGGGAACGGAACCTGTCCTGGACCGATGGCCTTGTCGCCAGCGGGCGCATTGCGGCGTCCGCTGTTGCGTCCTGCGCCATGGCGGCTTGGCGCCTGCCCCTGATGGACCTCGACGCCTTCGACCTCGACAGCCTGCCGGAACCGCTCATTGATGAAGGCATCCTGCGGCGGCGGGCGGCCCTGCCGTTGCGGCAGCGGGGCAACCGGCTGTTTGCCGCGGTAGCGGATCCCGAAGACCTCAAGGCATTGGACGATCTCCAACGATCCTCGGGTCTGGTCGTCGAGCCGGTGCTGGTCGAGGCGGACAAGCTCAAGACGGTTGTCGAAAAACTGCGCCAAGCCGCCCGCGCCGAGGGCCGGGACGTGGTCTTGGGCGGCAGCTTGGACAGTCTCGGCAGCGGCGTTGTGACCGTGGAGCCTGAGGCCGATGAGGCTGACGACGCACTCGATGCGTCCGGCGCCAACGACGCTCCCATCGTGCGCTTCGTCAACCAAGTGCTGCTTGATGCCGCCGACGGTGGGGTCTCCGACATTCACTTTGAGCCCTTTGAAGCCGCCTACCGGATTCGCTTCCGCACCGATGGCCTGCTCGCCGAAGTAGCCAAGCCACCGCACGGCCTTGGCCGGCGTTTGGCTGCCCGTCTGAAGGTCATGGCTGATCTCGACATCGCCGAACGGCGCGTGCCCCAGGACGGACGCATCAAGATCAGGCTGTCGAAGTCGCGCGCCCTGGACCTGCGGGTGAACACCCTGCCCACCCTCTGGGGCGAAAAGGTGGTGCTGCGCATCCTGGATCCGGCCAGCGCCAGCTTGGGTCTGGATGCACTCGGCTTTGAAGCGGGCCAGAAGGCGCTGTTCACCGAAGCCTTGGAGCGGACCGAAGGCATGATCCTGGTTACGGGACCGACCGGCAGCGGCAAGACGGTGACCCTTTACGCCGCGTTGAACCGGCTCAATACCCCGGAGCGCAACATCGCCACGGCCGAGGATCCGGTGGAGATCAACCTGACAGGCATCAATCAGGTCAACGTCAACCCCAAGGTGGGTCTCGATTTCGCGGCCGCCCTGCGCGCCTTTCTGCGCCAAGACCCCGACGTGTTGATGGTGGGGGAAATCCGCGATCTCACCACGGCGGAAATCGCCGTCAAGGCGGCTCAGACGGGACACTTGGTGCTCTCCACCCTGCACACCAACTCGGCCGCTGAAACCCTTACCCGACTGCGCAACATTGGCATTGCCGCCTTCAACCTGGCCACCTCGGTGGGTCTCATCATCGCCCAGCGCTTGGCGCGGCGGCTGTGCGAGAACTGCAAAATGCCATTGGCCACCACGCCGGATACCTTGCTGCGGCAAGGTTTCAGCGCCGAGTTGATCGACCGCGGCGGGCCACTGTTCCGGGCTCGGGCGGAGGGCTGCCCGGAGTGCCGCCGGGGCTACAAGGGTCGTATCGGCATCTACGAGGTGGTCAAAATCACGCCGTCGATCGCCGGCCTCGTCATGGAAGGGGGCAGCAGCCTGCAGCTGGCCGACGAGGCCCGCCGTCAAGGTTTCATGGACCTGCGAACGGCTTGCTTGGCCAAGGTGGCCGAAGGGCGGACGAGCTTGGTCGAAGCCAACCGGATCACCGGCCGTGGCGGCTGAGACCACCTACGTTTGGGCGGGCCAGGGACCGGGCGGTCAACGCAGCCAAGGCGAACTCAAATGCCGAAGCGCAGCCGTTGCCAAGGCCATTTTGCGTCGCCAGGGGATCAGCTCGATCCAGGTGCGGATCAAGCGGTCTCAGCGCGCCAGCCCGTTCAGCGGTGGCGGCGGTCGGCCCAACGCCGGGGACATTGCCCTGTTCACCCGCCAAGTCGCAACCATGCTGCGCGCAGGGGCGCCCTTGGTGCGTGCGTTCGGCGTCGTCGCCGACGGTTTCGGCAAGCCGCGGATGCGGGATCTCGTGCTTGCCGTTCGCGACCAAGTGGCTGGCGGCGAGAGCTTTGCGGCGGCCTTGCGCGCCCATCCGCAGCACTTTGATGCGCTGTTTTGCAGCCTGGTTGACGCGGGCGAGCGGGCCGGCGCGCTTGATGCCATGCTCGAGCAGATCGCCGGCTACCAGGAGAAGGCGCAGTCCCTCAAGGGCAAGGTGAAGAAGGCCATGACCTATCCCCTGGCCGTCGTTGCGGTCGCGTTGGTCGTCTCCGGCATCCTGCTGATAGAGGTGGTGCCGCGCTTTGAAGAGGTCTTCACTGGATTTGGCGCGGAGTTGCCCGCCTTCACCCGTTGGGTCATTGCGCTTTCCGAATGGGCTGGGAACGCATGGCTGCCCATGGTGGCCGTTGCAGTCGCCGCCGCGGCTGGCTTATGGTTGGCCGTGCGCCGCAGCCGCGCGGTGCGCCGCGCCTTTGACGCTTGCGTGTTGAAGGCGCCGGTGGCCGGGGGCATCATCAAGATGGCGGTGGCCGCCCGCTGCGCCAGAACGCTTTCCACCACCTTTGCGGCTGGCGTCCCCTTGATCGAGGCGCTCGATTCGGTGGCCGGCGCCGCGGGCAATCGGCTCTTTGAGGAAGCCGTCGTGAACATCCGCAACGAGGTATCGACCGGGCAGCAACTCCATCGGGCCATGGATTCAAGCGGCCTGTTCCCCGCCATGATGGTGCAAATGGTGATGATCGGCGAGGAGGCGGGCGCGGTGGACGAACTGCTCGCCCGCGCCGCTGGTTACTACGAGGAGCAAGTGGACAACCGAGTGGATAATCTGACTGCCCTGATGGAGCCGTTGATCATGTCGGTGCTTGGCGTGCTGATCGGTGGCCTGGTGATCGCCATGTACTTGCCGATCTTTCAACTCGGCGCAGTGGTTGGAGGCTGAGTTGGCGGCGCTCGACACGACGCTCAGCTTCGCTGCACTGGGCGGGGCGCTCCTGCTGGGCCTGTGCGTCGGCAGTTTCCTGAACGTCGTGATCCACCGGCTGCCGATTATGTTGGCGCGCAGTTGGCGGCGGGCGGCGGCGGCCGAACTCGGCGCTGCCGGCGATGACCCGGCGGAGGAGCGCTTCAACCTCGCCGTGCCGCGCTCCCATTGCCCGGCTTGCGGCGAGCCGGTCAGGGCCTGCGACAACATTCCCATTGTGAGCTGGATGCGTTTGCGGGGCCGGTGCGCGGGCTGCGCCGCGCCCATCAGCCTGCGTTATCCGCTCGTGGAAGTCCTTGGAGCGCTTGCGGCGCTGGCCGCGGTGTTGGCCTTCGGCTTGTCGGGGACCGCCTTGGCGACGGCGGCCTATCTGTGGGTGCTGATCGCCTTGGCCTGCATCGACCTCGAAAGCGGTCTGCTCCCCGACCAGCTCACCCTGCCGCTGCTTTGGTGCGGCCTGCTGGCCAACGTGCTGGGCGCCTTTGCGCCCTTGGCCTCGGCGGTGCTTGGCGCAGCGGCGGGGTACCTCTTTCTTTGGGCCACCTACTGGGTCTTCAAGCTGGTCACCGGCAAGGAGGGCATGGGCTACGGGGACTTCAAGCTCTACGCGGCCATCGGCGCTTGGCTGGGCTGGCAGGCGCTGCCCGCAGTGGCGCTGCTGGCTGCCGTTGCCGGCATCCTGTATGCCTTGCCGCCCATCCTGGTGGGCCGCCGCGACCGCAACGCGCCGATTCGTTTTGGCCCCTTTTTGGCTGCTGCTGGCAGCTTGGCGCTTATCTTCCGCGACGAAACCGTTGTCGTGCTGGGGCTTTGATCGCCGACAAGCCAGATAGCATCAGGAGTCGGGAATTGGGAGCCACATAGACGGACATCGAGCTAAGCAATCCAAGACGTGCCGAACTGCCTGCGATTCGATTGCGGGCGTTGGCGGACAGCGGTTCGCTCATGATGTGCCTGCCGCAGGCGGTCGCCCGTGAACTTGAGCTTGAAACCGAATCCGTGCGCACGGTCACGGTCGCCGATGGCCGTCGCATCGACGTGTCCTATGCTGGGCCGATTCGGGTCCGTTTCGGCGAACGAAGCTGTTTTGTGGGTGCCTTGGTGATGGGCGACCAAGCGCTGTTGGGCGCCATTCCAATAGCTTGCCCCAGAACGGCACGCCGCCGACGCCGAAGGAACAACCCGCCAGCCGCTGGGCTGTCTCCATTTGTTCCATG
>JAQAJJ010000064.1:0-13843 GCA_028278675.1 Candidatus Azophilus lithoversatilis | reverse complement strand
AAGCCCTTAGCTTGCCCCAGAACGGCACGCCGCCGACGCCGAAGGAACAACCCGCCAGCCGCTGGGCTGTCTCCATTTGCTCCATGGAAGAACTCGGCGCCTTGGGAACTCCAGGCGTTGAGGGCGCGAAATTCGTTGAGCAGCCAAGTTTCGAACCGGGTGCCCCGTTCGGCGCTTGAAGGCTTGTCCCGGTGCAGGCCCGCCAAGGCGCGTTGCACCCCGCAGTCGAACAGGTAGAACTTGGGGTGGGCGATCTCCTTGACCTTGGCTCGCTTGCGCCATGCCGGCAATTGCCAGCCGAGCAGCGTGTCCTCCAAGATGCTGAAACAGCCTTGGACCCTGGAGCGGGCGGCGCCGACGTCCCTGGCGACGTTGCTGAGGTTGAGGACTTGCCCGTTGACCAGGGCCGCCACGGACCGGAACCGACGGAAGCGGTCGAGGCTCCTGACCAGCGCTTCCTGCCAGATCTCCTCTGTCAGATAGGTCTCGACATAGGTGTCCGGAAACTCAACCCGGTCGGCGGTTGACGAACAGTAGCGCGTGGACTTCATCGAGCAGTTCGGGCAGCTTTTGCACTTCGTCGATGACGATCCACGAACCGGGTTCCCGTGCCGCCGCTTCTCGCGCCTTGATTGACGCGGCCTGGGGCGTAACAGGGCTAACCCAAGTCGTGTTAACAGGCCCTAATCAGACGTGGATACATTTTGTCCGTGCTTCCGTTAAATTCACTGTAAAGTCAACGGAAGCACCGACAGCCCACAAGGCTTGCGATGTTATCCCTACCGACTCAAGTCCGGTATTCCGCATTGATTCGGACGTACTCGTAGGACAGGTCGCTGGTCCAAACGCTTTGTTGGCAGGAGCCGCGGTGGAGGTCGATGCCAATGGTGAACTCGGGTTGGGCCATCACGGCCGCCGCCGCCGCCTCATCGTAGTCCTCGGCCAGCAGCCCGGCTTCGGCCACGGTCACGTCGTCGAGGGTGAGCGATACCTTCGCCGGGTCGAGATCGGTGATGCCGGCACGGCCGATGGCCATGCAAAAGCGGCCCCAATTGGGGTCGCCGGCGAACAGGGCAGTCTTGACCAAGGGGGACTCCGCCACCGCGTAGGCCACTTGCAGGCACTCGGCCTGCGTAGCCCCGCCGGCCACATGGACGGTCACGAATTTGGTGGCGCCTTCGGCGTCGCGCACGATGCGCTCGGCAAGCCCGGCGGCGATTTCTGTCACCCCATCGAGCAAGGCATCAAAATGCGCTCCAGGCCCGTTGATCAGCGGATGGTCGGCCACCGCCGTGGCGCCGATCAGGAAGGCGTCGTTGGTGGAGGTGTCGCCATCGACCGTGATGCGGTTGAAGGATCGCTCGGCGGCGCTGCGGACGATGCTCTGCAGGACGCCTTGGGTGACTCGCGCATCGCAGCAGATGAACGCCAGCATGGTAGCCATGTCGGGCTTGATCATGCCTGCGCCCTTGGCGATCCCGGTCAGGGTGACGGTCTTGTCCGCTACCTGAATTTGCTTGCTGAGCCCCTTGGGGCCGGTGTCGGTGGTTAGGATGGCTTGGGCGGCGTTGGCCCAGCCGTCCGCCGTCCGCGCTTGCGCGGCTTCCTCGATGGCGCGGCGCATGGCTGCCAGGGGCAGCCGCTCGCCGATGACGCCGGTGGAGAACGGCAGCACCTGATGGGGTTCGATGCCCCTGCCGCTGCTTTGGGCGGCGTGCTGGCTTAAGGTTTCGGCATCTTTGAGACCGGCTTGGCCAGTGGCGGCGTTGGCGTTGCCGCTGTTGATCAGCAACAGCCTCGGCGCATGGCGTCCAAGGTGTGCCTCGGCGAGTTCCACGGGCGGCGCCCGAAAGCGGTTTTGGGTGAAGACCGCAGCGGCGGTGGCCCCTTCGGCGAGTTCGATCAGCGCGAGGTCGTCGCGCGCACGCTGCTTGATGCCGGCGCAGGCGGTGCCGATGCGAACTCCCGGCACGGGCAGCAGGGTGCCCAAGGGCGGCAGGTTTACCGCCACGTTAGGCCACTTTGCCGTGGCATTGCTTGTACTTGCGGCCGGAACCGCAGGGGCAGGGTTCATTGCGCCCCACTTTGCGCTCGCCGCGTACGAAGGGCGCGGCCTTGGTTGGCGCCGTCGTCTGGGCCGAAGACGCTGCTTCGCCGTCCGCCTTGGGCTTGGCGGGCGCCTCAAGGGCGGAGGTGGCTTGGTGCGAAAATCGCATCCGCTTTTCCGCCTCCTCCCGGCGGCGGCGCTCGGCCTGTTCCACCGCGCTTGGCGCCTCGATCTGAACGCGGGAGAGCAGCTTCACGACATCGAGCTTGATGTTGTAGAGCAGTTCCTGAAACAGCTCGAAGGACTCGCGCTTGTACTCCTGCTTGGGCTGCTTCTGGGCATAGGCGCGCAGGTGGATGCTTTGGCGCAGGTAGTCCATGCTGGCCAAGTGCTCCTTCCAGCGCTGATCGAGGATTTGCAGCATGATCTGTTTCTCGATCACGCGCATGTTGACGCCTTGTCCCTGCCAGACTTGCTCCTTGGCCTGATACTCCGCCTCCACCTGTTTGAGGATTTTCGCCCGCAAGCCCTCCTCGGCCAGGGCATCGTCCTCGCCCAGCCACTTGCGCACGGGCTGGGTGCTGGCGAACTCGGTCTGCAGGGCCTGCTCCAGGCCTTCCACGTCCCACTGCTCCTCAAGGCTCTGGGGCGGGATGTATTCGCTGATCACGTCGGCGACGATTTCCTCGCGGATGTCGGCGATGGTGTCGGAGATGTCGTCCTCGCCCATCAGGTCGCGGCGCTGCTGGTAGATGACCTGGCGCTGGTCGTTGGAGACGTCGTCGAATTCGAGCAGGTTTTTACGAATGTCGAAGTTGTGCCCCTCCACCTTGCGCTGCGCCTTCTCGATGGCGTTGTTGACCATGCGGTGCTCGATGGCCTCGCCCTTCTCCAAGCCGATGGACTGCATGATGCCGCGCATCCGATTGGAGGCGAAGATGCGCATCAGGTTGTCCTCCATGGACAGGAAGAAGCGTGACGACCCCGGGTCGCCTTGGCGTCCGGAGCGGCCCCGGAGCTGGTTGTCGATGCGCCGGCTCTCGTGGCGCTCAGTGCCGATGATGTGCAGGCCGCCCGCCTCGATCACTTGATCGTGGCGCACTTGCCATTCGCTCTGGATGCGCTCGACGTCGGCTGTGGCCACGGTGGTGTCGGCGGCCGAAGCCGCCGCTTCGAGCTTGGCGAGTTCCGCTTCCAAGTTGCCGCCAAGCACGATGTCGGTGCCGCGCCCTGCCATGTTGGTGGCGATGGTGACGGCGCCGGCGGCGCCCGCTTGGGCAACGATGTCCGCCTCCCGTTCGTGCTGCTTGGCGTTGAGCACGTTGTGGGTGATCCCGCGCTTGTTCAACTCCGCCGACAGGCGCTCGGAGGACTCGATGGATGCGGTGCCGACCAGCACTGGCTGCCGGCGTTCCATGCAGTCGGTGATGTCCTCGACGATCGCGTCGTACTTCTCGTCAATGGTGAAGTACACGAGGTCGTTGTGGTCTGCGCGAATCATCGGCATGTGGGTGGGGATCACGACCACATCCAGGCTGTAGATCTGCCGGAATTCGAAGGCCTCGGTGTCGGCGGTGCCGGTCATGCCGGCCAGTTTTTCATAGAGGCGGAAGTAGTTCTGGAACGTGGTGGAGGCCAGCGTCTGGCTCTCGTTCTGGATGGGCAGGCCCTCCTTGGCCTCGATGGCCTGATGGATGCCTTCCGACCAACGCCGTCCGGGCATGGCCCGCCCGGTGTGCTCATCGACGATGACCACCTCGCCGTCGGCCGCCATGTAGTGGACGTCGCGCTTGAACAGCGCATGGGCCTTGAGCGCGGCATGAACGTGGTGCAGCAGATTGAGGTTGCTGGCTGCGTAGAGGCTGTCGTGCTCGTCGAGCAGTCCCATCCTGACCAACTGCTCCTCCACCTTGGCGTGACCCCGCTCAGTGAGTTCCACTTGTCGGTTCTTCTCATCCACGGTGAAGTCGCCGGCGACCTTGGGCGGCGCCTCGATGCCCTCGCCGGGCACCTCACGCTTCAGTTTCGGGGCGAGGCGGTTGATGCGCTGGTAGAGCTCCGTGGTCTGTTCGGCCGGGCCGGAGATGATCAGCGGGGTGCGCGCCTCATCGATCAGTATCGAGTCCACCTCATCGACGATGGCGTAGTGCAGGTCGCGCTGGAACTTGTCATCCAGCGCGAAGGCCATGTTGTCGCGCAGGTAGTCGAAGCCGAATTCGTTGTTCGTTCCGTAGATGATGTCGGCTTGGTAGGCGCTGCGCTTCTCGTCCGGCTCCTGACCCGATTGAATGACGCCGACGGTCAATCCCAAGGCTTCGTAGATGGGTCCCATCCAGTTGGCGTCCCGGCGCGCCAGATAGTTGTTGACGGTGACGATGTGGACGCCGCGGCCGGTGATGGCGTTGAGGGTGGCTGGCAGGGTGGCCACCAGGGTCTTGCCTTCTCCGGTGCGCATCTCGGCGATGCGGCCTTCGTGCAGGGCGATGCCGCCTACCAACTGGACGTCGAAATGGCGCATTCCCTTGGTGCGCTTGGCCGCTTCGCGAACCGCCGCGAAGGCCTCCGGCAGCAGTTCGCCGACCGCAGCGCCACTGGCGTGGCGCTGGCGCAGCTCGCTTAAGCACTCCTTGAGCGCGGCGTCGGAAAGGGCCTCGAACCTCGGCTCCAAGGCGTTGATCGCATCGACGATCTTGCCCATGCGCTTGAGCTCGCGGCTGTTCTTGGTGCCGAAAACAGATTGGAACAGCTTAACGATCATGAGGGATTGACCAAGCGGCGCACCGCGGTGACGCCAATTTTACAACGATACGCGCCCCACCTTGGCCGCCTTGGGAGCCTGTGATCAAGTTCCGCAACCCGTGAAGCGCTGAGCGAATGGGACTTGATCAGAGGTTCCTCAGCCGCGTTGGTCCTTCAGGTATGTCATCGGGTTGAGGTGGCGTCCGTTCTTGAGCACTTCAAAGTGGACGTGGGGACCGGTGGAACGGCCGGTATCGCCCATCAGGCCGATGACCTGGCCTTGGCGGACAATGTCGCCGCGGCTGACGGCGATGCTGTCTTGATGGCCGTAGCGGGTGACGTGGCCATCGAGATGGGCGAGTTCCACCAAGTTGCCGTAGCCTTTGCGGTGGCCGGCGAAAACGACGATGCCTCGCTCAACGGCGATGACGTCGGAGTTCCTGCGGCCTGCGAAATCGACCCCGGTATGCCAAGCCACTTTGCCGCTGATCGGGTCGATCCGCTGCCCGTAGGGCGAAGACACCCAACCCCACTTGATTGGACGCATCCTGGCGTTTTGCCTGACCGGGTCGCCAGGTGCCTTGAGCAGGGCTTCGAACAGCTCGAATTCGCCTTCGCGCTGGCGAATTTGGTTGGCGAGTTCGTTAAGGCGGACCTGCAGGCCGGGGCGCGGCAACACCGCTTCGTTGGCTGGAGCAGGGGCCGGCAGCGCAGCGATGGACGGGTCCTGCGTCCCTTGCCCAGGCGGTTCCGTCGAAGCGCATGCGGAAGGCGCTTCGCGCTCAGGTCCGCCCTGAGCCGGTGGTGCTGTGAAGTCGAACTCCCCAGCGTCCGGGCCAGCCGTTTCCGCGACCCATTGGCCGAGCGCCTCCATGCGCCACAGCCGTCCCTGCATGTTGGCCAACTGCTTGCTGATGGCTTCGTTTTCCGCCGACTGCCGTCGTTGCAGGCTGGTGATCGCGGCCTGCTGGTCGACGATGCTGGTGCGCCAGTCAGCGATCGCTTGGGCGACTTGACGGTGGTGCGAATAGCGCTCATGCAGTTGGATCGCTGTTGCCGCAATGGCAGCGACAGCAAGGCCGAGCACGGCGAACAGCGTCCAAGGCGTCAGCCGCAGCATCTTCAATCCGCCGGGCTTGGTCAGCACAACGATCTTCACGGGATCAGCGGTTCCAAAACCTCCTCCCAAATCTGGCGCCCACCAAGCCGAACGGCTATTGTGGCAAGCCCCGGGCTGATTCTGCGCATTCGTGAGCTTAGCAAAGATAGACCAATTGCTCGATGAGCGCCACCGCCGGTTTACGCCGCTGCAGCGGCTGCTGGGCCGGGCGGCCGAGCAGCGGGCCTGGACCGCCGAGCTGCGCTCCATTCTGCCGAAGGCGCTCCAGCCGACCTGTCAAGTGCGGGCGCTGCGGGGCGATGCGCTAATCGTCGTCTGCCTTGACAGCGCCGCCGCGACCCGGCTGCGTCTCATGGCGCCCGGGCTCGTTGCTGAACTGCGGGCTTTGCCGCACTTTATTGGCGTTGAGCGGATCAGCGTGAAGGTGTCGCCTGAATGACCGCCGGTTTGCGGGCTAGGGCTTAGTCGAGATATTCGAACACGCGGACGATTTTCTGCACGCCGTAAGCGGTCTTGGCGATTTCGACGGATTGATCCGCCTCCTCGCGGGTTACGATGCCCATCAGATAGACCACGCCGTTTTCGGTCTGCACCTTGATCTTGCGTCCCGGCGCGTTCTTCGCGGCGATCAGCTTGGCCTTGACTTTCGTGGTGAGGTTGCCGTCGTTGAGCCGTGCCACATAGGAAATGGGGCCGCCGACACCGAGTTCGTTGTGCACCCGCCGCACCTTGGCGATGTTCTGGGTGACTTCCAAGGCTCTCGCCTTGAGCGCCTCCGACTCCACTTGGCCTAGCAGCAGGACAATGCCGTTGTAGCTTACGATCACCAAGTGGGCGGAGTCGAAGTCCGGATCCGATCGGCGGATTTGCCGCTCCACGATTTTCTCAAGCGCCTCATCGTCCATCATGGCACCTGGCGTTCTCACCCGCGGGTCGCTGGAAAAGGTGCCGCAGGCGGGCAGCGCGAAGCAAAGCGCCCAAGCCAGAAGCCGGGCGAGCCTTAGCGATTCAGTAGCCGACGTGGTCATCGAGCTGGAAAGCGTCTCGGATCCAATCGAACCGGGGCCGATAGTTTGGCCCGGTTATCGTCACCACGTCAAATCGAGCCGGCCGGCGCCCGTAGTGGGGGTAGGCGGCGAGGAACCTGCCGGCGGCCATTGCCAAGCGGCCCTGCTTGTGGGCATCGACGCTTTCCGCCGGGTCCATGAACGAAGCGGACCGGCGGCGCTTCACTTCAACGAATACGATTACCCCGCCATCGCTCATGATGAGATCGACTTCGCCGAATCGGCACCTGTAGTTGCGGGTGATCAGCTTCAGCCCGCGCCCGCGCAGATGCCATGTTGCCTGGCGCTCCGCCCAACGGCCCTTGGCCTGCGTCTCCATCAGCGCTGGCTGGTGTTGAGGTTGCCGTCCTGCACCACGGCCCAGCCCAGGGTGCGGCGGATGCAGCCGTCATCGCCGAGCTTCAGCGTGCCAGTGGCGCCCGGCAACGGGTCGCTGGGGCTGAGCAGGCTCCAATGATCGAGCAGTCGATAGGCGTCGATGCCGAGCGCGAACAGGGCGGTCAAATTCGCATCGGGGTGGTCGAAGGCCTTGGCGAACGCGTGATGCAGCGGTCCAGGACGAAGCCGGAAAGGCAATTCGGCGACCCGAAAGCCCTCCAGGTCGTCGAGCTGCCGGGCGCCGCGGACGCTTTGCGAACTGGCGTACACCGGAGGTTGGTCGCCGAAGTGGAACTTGAGCGCGGGTGCCAAGGCGAGTGCTTGCAGATGGTCCACGAAGGCGACGATGCCATCGATGTCCTGCCGGGCTCGGGGCAGAAACTCAAGGGGGGTGCCCAGAGCCTCCGCCAACTGGTCGTGCCGCGCTTGGCTGGCGGCGACCTGCAGAGCTTCGCCCACCGACTCAGTCATTGTCTTGATGTCCCCAAACGCATGCTGCTCCAAGTGATGAGGCCAGGATCTTGCCAGTTCAGACGCGCCACGGGTCGCCCAGTTGCGGGCGTTGCGGATCACCAACACCCGCTCTCGACCATCGGCCTGCAGGCGCTCGGCGATCAGTGCCGCTTCGTCTTCGATTGCCAAGCCCAACGCCGCAAAGCCGACCTCGGCGTTGAGGCGCGCCTGCGTCTTGTTGGCGCAGGCCTCGCCGTCCGTCGGCGTCTTCGGATAGTTGAGCGCCAGCACGGGGATCCGTGGATTCAATTCGATAAGCCGTTTCAGCGCCGGTTTGCTCAGGGGCCCGACGATGAATTGGATGCCCGCCGAACGGCTGGCTTGGAGGAGGGCCGTCATGGGATCGGCGGTGGTGTCGTAGATCCGCACTTCGGGCTTGACCGCGGTGGAATCCTGCAGGTAGGCGCTAATGAAGCCGTCTCGAACCGCCTTGCCCGCCGCCGCCAGCGGGCCGTTCAAGGGAATGAACAAGCCTGCCCGCCGAACCGGTGGCGGGCGATGCCGCAATCGGGCGAGCGGTTCGGGCAGGGCCGCGGCGAAGCGGTGACGGGGATGGCGGATGAGCCAGTCTTCAAGCCGCTCGGCCTTTTGGGCTGTTGAGAAACTTTGCCCGATGGCTGTTCGAAGCGCCCAAATCTCCGCCGCCGGCCCCTGCTTGGCCAATGCCGCGGCCTGTTCCTGGGACGCTGCGGCAGTCAGCCGCCACAGCCGATCGTTGAGCGCTTGGCGGCGGTGTTCGGGCGCGGCTACGCTGACCAATGCGGCCACGGCGTCCGCGAGCCGTCCTTGGCGTTTCCGGAGTTCGCTCAGCAGCGCCAGGACCGACTCGTCGCGCTGCTGACCCGCCAAACCATTCGCCAGCGAAAGCCACGCGGCATCGGCGCGCTGCAAATCGTCGAGTCCCAAGGCGCTGGCCAGTTCCGCTTGATGATATCGGTTGCGGGCCGAGTTGCTGAGCGAGTCGGCATCGACTTTGGTGAGGAGCCGCTCGGCGGATGCCCACTGCAAGGCGGCTACCGACGCCTCCGCGGCCCTCAGTTGCTCAAGGGCAGCCGCCGTGCGGGCGCTCTTCGGGTCGGCGGGCGCTTCCTGGCGGTGGTCCGGCTCCGCTGCCGGTTCCGTTTTGGGGGCTTCAGTCTGGCAAGCGGCCAGACCGGCACCAAGTGCCGAGGCCAGGATCAGGCGCAGGCCAAGGATGGCACCCGGACGCTTAAGCCAGTATGTTGCACGGTGGTTGGACTCTGGATGGGGGAACGCCGTGTTAGGCACCCTGCACGTCGTGGCTACGCCGATAGGAAACTTGGAGGACATCACGCGTCGAGCGGCGCAGGTGCTTGCCGAAGTTGGGACGATCGCCGTCGAGGATACCAGAAGGGCCCGCATCCTGCTGCGGCACTTAGGCTTGCCGGGTGGGAACTTGCTGGCGTTTCACGACCACAATGAGACGGCGGCGGCTGAACGCCTGATTGCGCGGCTCAAGGCCGGTGAGGCTGTCGCCTTGATCTCCGATGCCGGCGTTCCCCTGATCGCTGACCCCGGCTTTCGCTTGATTCGCCGTTGCTGGGCGGAGTCGATTCCGGTTGTTCCCGTGCCGGGTGCCAGCGCCCTGACCGCCTTGCTGTCGATCTGCCCGCTCCCTGCCAACCAAATGCGCTTCGTCGGCTTTCTGCCGGCCAAGCCCAACGCCCGGCAGACGGCCCTTGAGAAGGCCTGCCGCTCGCCGTCGGCGACCCTGTTCTTCGAGGCGCCCCATCGCATCCGCGAAACCCTGCAGGCGATCGCCGACTTGGCGCCGGAGCGGGCGCTGTGCATCGGTCGGGAGATGACCAAGAAGTTTGAGAGCTACTACTGCGGCTGCGCGGACGATGTGGCGGCGGAACTCGAGGCTGGGGAGGCGCTGCGCGGAGAGTTCACCTTGTTGTTGGGCAGCTTGGATGCGGTGCCTGATCCGCATGCTGTTGACGAAGAGCATCTGTTCGCGGCGCTGGTCGAGGAGTTGCCCCCGGCCAAGGTCGCACGGGTGATGACCCGCTTGTTTGGCGGCGCAAGGGCTGCGCACTATGAACGAGCGCGGCTCGCCCAGCCGCGCTGAGAGCTCGGGCGCAGGGCGGTTCGCCGGTGATGGGGTCGGTGTCCGTTGTCGATTGGATTCGGCCGCCGCCGGTACCATGAAAATCGGTCGCATAAACGGTTTTTTTCATGGTATTTTGGGCGCATGCTCGACCGCGATGCCTATCGAACCGTTGATGCCGCCCTTGGCCGAGCGCCTGTGGTGTTGCTCGCAGGTCCGAGGCAGTGTGGCAAGACGACGCTTGCGCGGCAGTTCCTAGCCCCTGAGTCCGTCAGTTACTTCGATCTCGAATCGCCGGCGAGCCTGGCTCGTCTGGATGAACCGATGACGGCTCTGGCGCCTTTGCGGGGACTGGTCGTCATCGATGAGGTGCAACTTCGGCCGGAGCTTTTTCCAATCTTGCGCGTCCTTGTGGACCGCACCCCGGCTTCCGCCAAATTTCTGGTCTTGGGCAGTGCGTCGGGCGCCCTTCTTCGTCAGACTTCGGAAAGCCTTGCGGGGCGCATGGAGCGAGTGCTCCTGGGGGGGTTCACTTTGCGCGAGACGGTCGGCGGGGTGCCGGATGAGTCGGCGCGACTGTGGCGGCGGGGCGGGATGCCGCGCTCCTACCTTGCGGGGAGCGAGGAGGACAGCCTCGCTTGGCGTCGGGAGTTCGTGCAGACTCTGTTGGAGCGGGACTTTCCGCAGTGGGGCTTGAACGTTTCCGCGTCGGCGATGGGCCGCTTCTGGGCCATGCTGGCGCACTACCACGGCCAAACTTGGAATGCCGCTGAGCCGGCCAGGGCACTCGGAGCGAAGCCAGCCGTGGTGCGTCGGTACTTGGACATCCTCACCGACGCTATGATGGTGCGACAGCTCCAGCCGCGGTTTGCCAATCTGCGCAAGCGCCAAGTTAAGGCGCCGAAGATCTACATTCGGGATTCCGGACTGCTCCACCAATTGCTGGGGATGGGCACGGAGCGGGACCTGATGACGCACCCCCGCGTCGGCGCGTCTTGGGAGGGATTTGTGCTCGAGCAGGTGCTTGCTGTGGAGGCCCATGACGAAGCCTGCTTTTGGGCCACTCATCAGGGCGCGGAAATCGACCTGATTCTACGCCGGGGCGGTGACCTGTACGGCGTGGAGTGCAAATTTGCCGACGCGCCGCGCATGACGCCCTCCATTCGCCATGCTTTGGTTGACCTCGGTCTCGTCCGGGTAGCGGTGGTTTATCCGGGCGAACAGCGCTATGCGCTCGCGGAGCGTGTCGAGGTCGTGCCGCTGTCTGCACTGGCGGGGGGTGAACCGCTGTTTGCCGACGATGCCGGGATTGTTTGACATCCCGCTTCCCTAGGTACAGGCTAGCTGGCGAGCTGGCCAGGCAGCCGCTGGCGGCGGGCGCTTGCGCCCTAGCCGCGAGAGGAAAGTCCGGGCTCCACAGGACAGGGCGCCAGGTAACCCCTGGGAAGCGTGAGCTTACGGAAAGTGCAGCAGAGAGCAGACCGCCTCGAGGCTGGCGCTTAGGCGTCAACCGCCTCGCGGTAAGGGTGAAAGGGTGCGGTAAGAGCGCACCGCGCGGGTGGCAACACCGGTGGCTAGGCAAACCCCGCCCGGAGCAAGGCCAAATAGGAATCCCAAGGTATGGTCCGTACCGGATTCGGGTAGGCTGCTGGAGGCCGTCGGTGACGACGGCCCTAGATGAATGGCTGCCCGCCGGAGCCATCCGGCGACAGAACCCGGCTTACCGGCCAGCTCGCTCCCTTCATTCCCGCCACGTCGCTTGGGAGCCTGCGCCGTGGGAACTCACGGCTGCAAATCCGCTCCCTTCCGCACCGTCGGCCGCTCGATTCCGTCAAACATGACTCGATATTCGCCCTAATCGATCAGCCAACGGAACGGCGATGTCAAATTTTCGCTTTAGCGACTTCGTGCAGCAACCGGCGGGTAGTGACGGGGCGCCAACCTCCAGACGTAGATGTTTCCCTGTGCTGAGCACTAGCAACGTAAACTGCCCATTGGCCCAGGTCCCGTCGCAAGCGCGTCGAGATCCAGATGCGCAAACAAGCTTTCGGTGATTGGCCGCATTGCGTGATAGCCCGCTCGCTGGATGCCCTTCCTTGCCGTTGGACGCTTCGTGTCCGACCATTGCTCCGAAGCTGGCGACAAATGACAACACGACAAATGACAATTTCTGGTGCGCGTCCCGACGCTCAGTTATGATCTTTCGCTCGCGTACCAAGTTGGCGAGACACAGAGCTATGACCAACCGCGGTGACCTCGCGGTCGCGCTTGACGACTACCGCGAGTTGCGGCGCCCTAAAAGATCTGCCGGCGAAGCGTCCACCGGCCGGTCGCATTCGGTGCTCGTAAGTCGCTACTACGATGTCGTCACGCCGTTTTACGAATGGGCGTGGGGCACTTCGTTCCATTTCTCACCCCGTCATGCGGGCGAGCGTCTCCCCGAAGCGCACCGTCGTCACGAGGAGGGTGTGGGCCGTCTGCTGGGCTTGCGGCCCGGCATGCAGGTCGCGGACATCGGCTGCGGTGTGGGCGGGCCGCTGGCAACCATTGCCCGAGCGACGGGCGCGAGCATCACCGGACTCAACAACAACGCCCGCCAGATCGCCAAGGGCGAGAGGCTGTTGCGGAAGGCGGGCCTCAAGCAGCGTTGCGGGTTCCTGCACGCGGACTTCATGCAGGTGCCGCTGCCCGACGGCCACTTCGACGCAGCCTACTCCTTCGACGCAATGTGCCACGCACCCGACACCCGCCAGCTCTTCTGCGAGATATTCCGCCTGCTGCGGCCTGGTGGGGAGATCGCCGCCGTCGACTGGTGTCTGACGGAACGCTTCGACGCAGCTGACGACCGGCACCTCGACGTTCGTGAACGCATCGAGTTCGGCAACGCGACCCCGAACCTCCTCACCGCCCTTGAGCAGGTAGCCGCGGCCGAGGCCGCCGGATTCGAAGTGCTGGCCGCCGCCGACCAGGCAGCCACGAGCGATTCGGATACGCCGTGGTACGTCTCCCTGCAGGGGCGCGACTTTTCGTTCTCCTCGCTTGCGCGCACTCCGATCGGCCGCACTTGGACCGCCGCAGTGACGCGAGCACTCGAACGCGTGCGCATCGCTCCTGCGGGTACCAGCGAAGCCGCCCAGCTCTTGAACGTCGCGGCCGACGCATTGGTCGAGGGCGGCGAGCTGGGCATGTTCACTCCGAGTTTCCTGGTCCATGCGCGCAAGCCGCCTTAGAAGACGCGAACAGTCCCGTACCCCGCATCCCGGAGGTGGACGACGGCACGTTCGTCCATAGGGGCCGGGTCGAGTGCGGATGCAAATCATCGAGTTCGCGCAAAACGCCGCGGACTCGGCCCACTTCGAGTCGATCCGCAGCCACATGCGCATCCCGTGGACCCAAATTCGGATTCCGGGCTTCACCCTCCAGCATAAGACGGACCGGAGACCGACCCGGAAGTCGCGTCGAGGGTGTACTTTGTCGATCAGACCACATTGCGCATCTTCGGGCGTCGCATAGCAGGCGCCGGCGGCAGTGGACGCGCTACGTTCGATGGGCCGGCCAGCCTCGTGCGGTTCCGCATTGCCGTTGCCGACAGGGGCGAAATCGAGCTGTGCCAAGCGCATTTGCCCATCGGCCCGCTTGAGCAGCAGGTGAACTTCTGATGGTTCGCCGACAGGCGGCTGCCCCAGCGGCTAGGGCCTGTTAACACGACTTGGGTTGGCCCTGCCGGGAGCCGTTTTTTCTCCGGGCAAGGCGGAGCGAGTGCGGTGTGGCCATAGTTGCCTCCCTCAGTCGCACATCCCCCGAACCCGCGCACTGACCATTCTCTTCAGTGTTGAGAACAAATAAATTGTCCGGTCCTGTAACACGTGAACTGTCCGGTTGCAGACTGTCCCGAACTTCAGCGATTC
>JAQAJJ010000063.1 GCA_028278675.1 Candidatus Azophilus lithoversatilis | reverse complement strand
CCGTTCGGTAGTGCCAGACCACTTCGCCGGTGGATGCATCCAAGGCCACCACCGAGCTTGAGTAGTAGTCCAAGTCACCACCCCGGTCCCCGCCGTAGTAGTCGGGGGAGGAGTTGCCGGTGGGCACAATCACCAAACCGCGCTCCGCATCCACGGAAATGGTGGACCAGACGTTGGTGGTGCCGGCAGTGAAGTTCCCCTCGGCATCCACCGCCGACTTGCCCGGCGGCACCGGGTTCCAGCCCCAAGCAAACGCGCCGGAACGCAGGTCGTAGGCGCGCACCACGCCGGAGGGCACTTCGGGACGAAAGGAGTCGAGCACGTAGGCGCCGGTGACGAGCTTGTCGTTGATGATGGCCGGGGCGCTGGTGATGCCGTACTCACTCGCTTCGTGCTCCGTCAGTCCCGCGGTCAGGTCAATCTCGCCGTTGTCCCCGAAGCCGCCGCAGCGCTTGCCGCTGGCCCCGTCCAGCGCGAATATGCGGCCGTCCAAGGTGGCCAGGATGATGCGATGGGCGCACAAATCGCCAGGTTGCGCCAAGGGGTCGATCCAGCTGCTAACCGCGCGGCAATTGGTGAGGTGCTCCACGTCCATGTTGACCTTGGGGTCGAAGCACCAGCGTTCTTGGCCGGTGCGCGGGTCAAGAGCGAAGACCCGGTTGAACGGCGTGCAGTAGTACAGCGTGTCCCCGACCACGATGGGGGTGTTGATGAACGCCGAGGCCGACTGGCCTTCGGAATCAAAGCCCTCGACCCCGGAGATCACGCCTTCCCGAAAATCACCCGAACGGTGCGTCCAGGCCAACGCCAGCCGCTCCACGTTTTGCGGCGTGATTTGCTCCGCCGGCGTGTAGTGGCCACCGCCATCAGCGCCGCCATATGCCGGCCAACCGACGGTCTGGCCGGTCGACGCGAAGGGGAGGGCCAGCAACGCCGCGACGGCGCCGAGCCTGGCTCTCATCGTGCCTGCCAGCAGCCGCGAACCGCGCCGGTCACCGCACCGGCAGCCCACGCTTGGCGCGCTCAGCGTTCATGCGATCCCGGTCAACCGGCAGGCGCTCGCCAAGCTCCTCCTCGGAGATGGTGCCCGCCATGTGGGCCTGCGCCTTCCCGCCGTTGTACATGATCTTCTTCACTGGCGTCACCGCGAGAATGACGCGCAACGGCGAGTCGAGCAGGTTGTTGAAAAAGGCCTCCCCTTCCGGGCTGTCCGGGTTCAGTTTTTTCGACAGGGCGGCGTAGTACCAAGCCTTGGTGTCCTCGTCGTCGAAAAACTCGCCGGTACCCTTGAAGGTGATGGCGCCGCTCGGCAAGTCCTCCGAGGCGCCGTCGGGATAACCCCGGCTGCTGACGTTCACGGAGACTCGGTTGTCCCGGCGAATGGCGGCGGCGCGATGCCGGTGAACGGCAAAGGTGATCCAGATCTTGCCCTCGTGCCAAAGAAAGGCATGGGTGACGCCCACCGGCCACCCATCCTTGGTGGCCCACATGAGGACGCACTCCTGGGAGTTGGCCATCAATTGATCGACTTCCTCATCGGAAAACGGATAGATGGATACGATTTCGTGGTCATGGGTATGCGCCATTGGTTCCTCCGTCATGGCATCGAAAGGCTGATCACCCCGTTTGGCGTGGACTCACGCCCAAGGGCGCAGGTTAGCACATCACCGTTCAAACAGTCCCAAGGTCTCGATGTGGGCCGTATGGGGGAACAGGTCGTAAACGGCGGCCTCGGTCAATTGGAAGCCGAGATCAGCCAAGTGGCGCGCGTCGCCAGCGAAGGTCACCGGATTGCAGGATACGTAGGCCAACCTATCCGTACGCCCGCTGAGCGCTTCCACCAGTGCCGGACTCAGCCCGGAGCGCGGCGGATCCACCACCACAGCGCCCAGCCGGGCCGGCAGCGCGGGAGCCTTGCGCAAATCCGCAACGAAGAACTGGCAACGCCCGCTCAAGCCGTTGAGGGCGGCGTTGCCCTTGGCCCGCTCAATGCAGCCCGGATCTCCTTCCAGCCCCAGCACCCGGTGGCCGCGCCGAGCCAAGGGCAGGGCAAAATTGCCGATGCCGCAGAACAGGTCCGCCGTCAGGCCGTTCGGCGGCCCCAGCGCTTGCACGACATCGGCCACCAAGCGTTGATTGAGCGCGAGATTGACTTGGGTGAAGTCGGAAGGGTGAAAGTTCAGGTACAGTCCAAAAGCCGGGATGGCATAGCCAAGCCGCCGCTTCCGAGCCACTGGGCCCGCGAGCAGGGTGGCGGTTTGCGGTCCCCCGGCTTGGGTAAGGAGCGCGACCCCAAAGCGCCGGGCAAACTGCCGAAGCGCAGCCACATCGCCAGCCGAAAGCGGGCGCAAGTGCCGCAGCACCAAGGCGCATTCCGCATCGCCCGCCGCCAGTTCGATTTGCGGCACGGCATCGCGCACACTCAAACCTTTCACCAACACCTTCAAGGGTTCGATCAGGCCCCCGAGGCGCGGCGTCAGGACCAAGCAGTCGTCCATGCGCGCCACGCGATTGCTCAAGTGCTCGCGAAAGCCGACAAGTGGCGCATCGCCAACCAGCCGAACGCCCAGCCGCGCCTTGGTGCGATAGTGATAGCTCGGCCCAGCGACCGGGGGGCGCAGCTTGCGCACTTCGACGCCGCTGGCAGCCAAGAGTTCGAGCAGACGCGCCTGCTTGGCTAGCCGCTCCGCCGCGCCCTCCAACTGCTGCACCGCGCAGCCGCCGCAGCGGGGAAACCGCGGACAGGGCGCAGGATGCCGCGCCGGGCTGGCCTCCAGCACCGCATCGGCTTCGCCCCACCACTCACCGCGCTGGCGGCGCAGCAAGCGCACCCGCACCCACTCGCCCGGCAAGGCGTTTTTGACCCGAATCGGCCGCCCCTCGATTTCACCCAGCCCGCGGCCGTCGCCATCGACGCCGGTGATCCGCAGTTCGACAAACTGAGGCAGACGGCGGGCCAACGCTTCAGATGCCCCGACGGTAGAGTCGGCGGCTCACCAACGGGGCGGGACCAAGGTGGTCAGCAAGCAGGGAACGAAAGATCTGCTTGGCGAATCGACGGGTTGCGGCATCGTCGAAGCAACCGGCCTCAATGGCCCTAAGCGCCACCCCGGGGTAACCCTCGCCAACCGGGCCGGCAATGAAGCCCGCTTCCGGGGACACCCCGTACCAAGCGGTCTCGTCGATGCCTTCGCCGGTTGCCGCATCACGGCTGAAATCGAGGCCGTAGCCGAGTTCCTCCAGGAGCAGCTTCTCAAATTGGCGCAGACAGGACTCGATCCCTTCGTTGCCATCGGCCTCGGCCAGTTCACCCAACGCCCAAGCCACCCCCCCAAACAGGCGCGGCGCGGACTCCCACTCCCGAGTCAGACGCACGAGCAGTTCCGCCACATAGCAGGCCGAAGCCACCCGATTGCCGGTAAACCAACGGGCTTCGGCCAAGTCAAAACGGTGCAGGGACACCAAGGCGCCACGGCCCGCGCAGCTCAGCAAGCCTTGATAAAAGGGCTGCAGGCTGACCCCGCCGCGATTGCGCCCGATGCGGCGAACGCCCCGGGCAACGGCGGCGATGCGGCCATGGGAGGCGGTCAGAAACTGCACGATGAGGCTCGATTCCCGGTAGGCGCGGGTGTGCAGAACGATGGCCTGCTCATCCTGAATCCGGTTCACGAACCCGAGCGTTCCCAAACCGGCGACATGGCCCGCCTCTTCATGGTCTGTTCATAGCACCCCGAATCCGGCATGGCAAGCGCAAGCGCGTGGGCTGTTGTCAACAAAAAGGCTGAGTGAGTGTTGACTCAACCCGACAAGGCTGGCACAGTCGAATTCACCAGTGGTCGCGCAGGCCCAACCCGTAGCCGGGTTACCTGCCGAATACCAAAGCCGTGAACAGGCGAGGGAGTAGCTACCCGCGCCCGGCGAATAGGCAGGATCACCTTGCTTGTGTGACTACTGGAAAGCCCGGCGCCAACCGGGAACCAAAACCAGTAGGAGACAAGCAAATGAACGAACTGCTTATTGTAGCTGTCTTGGCAACATTGACCATTGGGCCTCTGGCCTTTGCTGAGGACAGGGAAAGGCGGGAAGACGACGAAATCGTGGTGATCGCTCCCCGGATCGCCACCCCTAGCAAAGTCGGATTGGGAATATACACCGTTGCTCTTCCGCATGAGTTCGAGACCGCTCCTGTGTGCGCGGCCTCACTCGCGGCAGCCGGCACCATCGCAGCAGAGAGATGCGGTAGACTACCTCCAGGAAACGCCAAAGCAGCATGCATGGCCGCGGTGGCTGCCGCGGTTGCCGGCACTGGCAGCGCCTATTGCGCGGACTAGGCGACTGCCGAAATGTGGATTTTGTCGCATGAGCTTCGGAGACCGTAAATGTCGTTGAAAGATGCGGTAGTGGGGTGGTTGCATGACAGCATTGTAGTCATATTGGTATGGGTACTGATGTCCACTTTTGTGTTCGATGCGCCGACTGACTGGATGGCCGTTGCTGTTTTTCTGATCACCTATTTGGTTTTGCGCGTTGCCCGCAGGAAGCACTACACTCCCAACCCGAGGAAGTGGTACTACGGTTACTTGCCCAAGCCGCTCTTCCGAAAGAAAAGGCAATGATCCGTTGGACAACGAGGGCGGCCCTCGGTTCCGCCTTCGTTCTCTTGTGGCCGAGCCCATGCATGGCGAAGGTGGAAGACCACCATTGGTGGAATGACATCTATGGCAGCCTGAGCGCAGGCCTGTCCTCCCAGACGGATACTGGCGGCATTGCCGACAATCGCTTCCGGCTCCATACTTGGCGTGCGACCATCGGTCGCCGCTGGGGACTCAGAACACGCATGGAACTTGAGGTCAGTCGGCACTCCAGCCGTCACGTCAGCGAATTGGAAACCCCCGTTCGGCATTCTCAGTCCTTCCAGGACGGTGCCTTTTCGACTTCGCTCAACGCGCATCGCACACTGGCTCGAAGGGGGCAGTTCACGCTGCGCACCGGTGGCGGCGTCGGCTTCGAACGTTCCAAGCAAACCCAGAAACTCAACTACCCCGACTTCGACTACAGCCTATCAACATCTTCCCGCTACGAGCGGTTCAGGTACAACCTTTCTGTTGGCGCCAGCTACCAGCTTACGCCGAGAGTGTCCATTCAATTGAGCTACCGAGTTGACAAGACGACAGGCAAGCGCGTGAATCGAACGCTCAACACCCTCAACTTAGCGCTGAGCCTTGCTTCTTCTCCCCGCAAGTCCGCACCGGATTGACCAACAGGTCCCCAAACTACCCTTATTGGCCTAGGCTGCCGTAACATTCCGCGCATGGCCCGCCGCGCCCAAGCTCCCATCGCCGCAGACTTTCCCGGCGCTGCGTATCCAGTGGGCAGCCGGGTGCGCTTTGCGAGCGGCGGAGAGGTGGCCCCCATTCTTTGAACAACTCGGCAGCGAATTTAAGGTGTAGCCTGGAGGTAGTGCCGTTTAGGCGTCAAACCAACGTTTCACCGTTGCGAGATCGAACGCGGCCGGGTCCCAATCGCCAAACCATTCCAACAGCTCTTCGACATTCTCGCCCTCAATCTTCGGGCGGACAGGACGACACGATGTTGCTCCTCGATCTCCCCTGTTCCTCAAATGCCCAAGCTGCGCAGCGCCGCCGGGCTGTCCGACCAGCCGCTGCGCACCTTGACCCAGAGATGCAACATGACCCGGCGGCCCAGCATCCGCTCGATGTCCAAACGCGCCTCACGGCCGATGGACTTGAGCTTCTCGCCGTCCTTGCCGATGACGATGCGCTTCTGGCCGGCGCGCTCGACCATAATCTGGGCGTGGATGTCCACCACCGCTGAGGCTTCATCGAAGGACTCCACCACCACCGCCGTTCGATGCGGCAATTCATCACCCAGCCGGCGCATCAGCTTCTCGCGGATGATCTCGCTGGCCAGAAAACGCTCGCTTTCGTCGGTGAGCTGATCGGCGGCAAAGAGGTGCGGTCCGACCGGCAGGCGCTCGAACACCAATGAACGGAACTCGCCGACGCCGGCCCCGCCGAGAGCCGAGACCGGCACGATTTCAGCAAAAAGGCCCCGAGCGCCAAGCTGCTCCATGACCGGCAACAGGCGCGTCTTGTCGCTCAGCAGGTCGATCTTGTTGATGAGCCCAAACGCCGGCTTCGCCGCCCACTCAACTTGCCGCATCACCCACTCATCGCCGTCGGTCAACCGGTCCCGGTCAAGCACCACAACGATCAGGTCCGCGTCGCCAAGAGCCGCTTGGGCGCTGCCCACCATGCTGCGGTTGATGGCCCGCCGAGCGCCGCGGTGAATGCCCGGCGTATCGACGTAGATCGCTTGGCAAGCGCCCTGCGTGTCGATCCCGACGAGGTTGCGCCGGGTGGTCTGCGGTTTGCGGGAGGTGATGCTGAGCTTTTCGCCGAGCACTCGGTTCAACAGGGTGGACTTGCCGACATTGGGCCGCCCGGCGATAGCGACTGTGCCGCAGCGATCAACCACCTTCGTCATCGGCTTCGATCCGGTCGAGCAGTTGGGCGGCGGCCCGCTTTTCCGCCTCCTTGCGGCTGGCGCCCTCGGCGGTGGCTTTCAATCCCAGCTGAGCGACTTCGCAGGAAACGATGAAGCGGGGCGCGTGCCGGACACCGGCTTCCTCGACGATTCGGTACACTGGCAACGGCACGGCCCGTCCTTGAGCGAACTCCTGCAGCGCCGACTTGGCGTCCTTGACCAGCGCCGCCGTCAAGCCCGCCAGTCGGTCGCCCAGCAGGTGAACCACCAACGCCCGGGCCGCCTCCACACCGCCATCCTCGTGCACGGCGCCGATCAGGGCTTCGACCCCGTTGGCGAGCACGGAAGCGCGGCGAAAGGCGCCCGAACGCATTTCGCCAATGCCGAAGCGCATGTAGTCGCCCAGTGCCAGCGCGTGGCCAATTTCAGCCAAGGTGCCCTGCTTGACCAACGCCGCCCGGGCCAGCGTCAGGCCGCTCTCCGCCTCGCCCGGATGCTCGCCGTGCAGGTGCGCGGCCACGGCATAGCCGAGCACTGCGTCACCGAGGTACTCCAAACGCTCGTTGTTGCAGTCCGGCGAAGCGCTCTTGTGGGTCAGGGCGCGAATGAGCAGGCGCTCATCGGCAAATCGATAGTTCAGCTTGAGCTGCAGGCGTTCAAGCTTCGCGGCGCGAGCCGCGCCGGGGCGTTCAGCCACGAGTAAGCCATTGGTTGCGTTCGAAGGTCGGCAGCTTCAAGCCGGGGTCCTTATGCACCCAGATGGCCACCGCCTTACCGACGATCTTGGCCTCGGAGACATACTTCCAACGGCGGCTGTCGTCGCTGCGGTCGCGGTTGTCGCCCATCACGAAATAGGAGTCCTCCGGCACCGTCCACTCGCCATTGCGGTCGCCGACCGGATAGCGATGGGTGGTGTGCGCCCCGCCGCCCAAGGACTCGCGGTAAGCCCGAACGGGCACCGCGGCGCCGCCGATGACGTCATAGAATTCCCGCACGAATTCATAGTCCACCCGCTCGTCGTTGATGTACAGCGCCTTGTCCTCATAGCGGATGCGATCGCCCGGCAGGCCGATGACCCGCTTTATGAAGTAGCGCGAATCGTGGGGGGGGATGAACACCATGATGTCACCCCGCTCCGGCTCGCCGACCTCGATGACTTTGGTGCCGAGCACTGGCAGGCGAATGCCGTAGGCATACTTGTTGACCAGAATGAAGTCACCCACCTCCAAGGTCGGCACCATGGACTCGGAGGGTATCTGGTAGGGCTCGGCGAGAAAGCTGCGCAGCACCAGCACCAGCAATAGAACCGGAAAGAAGGAGCGGGCGTACTCGACGATCATCGGCTCCTTGTCCGGCTGGTCCGCCTCTTCCGCAGAGCGCGCCTCCAACCGGCGCGGCTTCAGGAATAGGGCGTCGAGCAGCCAAATGCCGCCGCTGATCAGTACCGCCCAAGTGAGCACTAAGGGAAAGTCGATGTCCATGCCTCTATTGTAGCCCGCTAAGCAGCCTGCGACGCAGGCTCCTAGCGCTCGACCTTGAGCGCAGCGAGAAACGCATCCTGGGGTATCTCCACCCGGCCGAGCTGCTTCATGCGCTTCTTGCCCGCCTTTTGCTTTTCGAGCAGCTTCTTCTTGCGCGTCACGTCGCCGCCATAGCACTTGGCAGTGACGTTCTTGCGCAGCGCCTTGACCGTCTGCCGGGCCACGATCTGGCTGCCGATGGCGGCCTGAATGGCGACGTCGAACAGCTGTCTCGGAATCAGTTCCTTCATCTTTTCCGCCAACTGACGGCCACGGCTCTGGGCTTGGCTGCGATGCACGATCATCGCCAAGGCATCGACCCGCTCGCCGTTGATGAGCATGTCGAGCTTGACCAGGTTCGACGCCTCGAAGCGGTCGAAGCCGTAGTCCAAGGACGCGAAGCCGCGGCTGACGGACTTCAGCTTGTCGAAGAAGTCCATCACCACTTCACTCATGGGCAGCTCCCACGTCATCGACACCTGGCCGGACGAGAACTGCATGTTCCTCTGGACCCCGCGCCGCTCAACGCAAAGGCTGATCACATTGCCAACGTAGTCCTGGGGCGTGAGGATGTTGACCGCGGCAATCGGTTCGCGCACTTCGGCGAACTGCGGCGGCAGCCGGGAGGGGTTGTCCACCCGGCTGATCTCGCCGTCCGCGCCAATCACTTCGTAAACCACCGTGGGCGCTGACGTGATGAGGTTCAGGCCGTACTCCCGTTCGAGACGCTCCTGCACGATCTCCATGTGCAGCAGGCCAAGAAAGCCGCAGCGGAATCCAAAGCCCAAGGCTTCGGAGGATTCGGGCTCATGGAACAGCGAGCCGTCGTTCAAGCTCAGCTTGGCCAAGGCGTCGCGGAAGTCCTCGAACTGCTCGGACGCGTTCGGGAACAGGCCCGCGTAAACTTGCGGCTTGACTTCGGCAAAGCCGGGCAGCTGTGCCACGCCTTCGTGGCGGGCGGGCGCAATGGTATCGCCCACCGGCGCCCCGCGGATGTCCTTGATGCCAGCCACGATAAAGCCGACCTCCCCCGCTACGAGGCGTTGCGCCACCTGCCGCTTGGGCGTGAAGCAACCCACTTGATCGACGCCGTGAACCTGGCCTGTTGACTTGACCGCCACCCGGTCCCCGGGCGCAACCCGGCCCGCCATCACCCGCACCAGGGAAACGATGCCCAGGTAGTTGTCGAACCAGGAGTCGATGATCAGCGCCTGCAGGGGCGCATCAGGGTCGGCTTCGGGCGGTGGAATGCGGCTCACCAAGCCGGCCAGCAGTTCCGGCACCCCTGCCCCGGTCTTGGCGCTGACCAAAAGCGCATCGTCCGCCGGCAGGCCGATGATCTCCTCCACCTCCCGCGCCGCAGCGGCCGGTTCGGCTTGGGGCAGGTCGATCTTGTTCAGCACCGGCAGCACCTCAAGGCCCTGTTCGATGGCCGTGTAGCAATTGGCCACGGACTGCGCCTCCACGCCCTGGGCGGCGTCCACCACCAGTAGGGCGCCCTCGCAGGCCGCCAACGAGCGTGACACTTCGTAGCTGAAGTCCACATGGCCCGGCGTGTCGATGAAATTGAGCTGATAAGTGCGGCCGTCTTCTGTCCGATGATGCAGCCCAACGCTCAGCGCCTTGATGGTGATGCCTCGTTCACGCTCCAGATCCATCGAATCGAGCACCTGATCGGCCATCTCCCGGTCGATCAAGACGCCGCAGTGCTGGATCAGGCGGTGAGAGAGGGTCGACTTGCCGTGATCGATATGGGCGATGATCGAGAAGTTGCGGATGTGGTCGGCAGTGGGCAAACCGCGCGGCTTCCCTATTCCGGCAGGCACAACGGCGCGAACGCTTGCGCGTGAATGCCGGTGGCCAGGCTCAAATCCGGCACGACGATCATTCTGGCACACTCAACGGCACGAAGGTTTGGACGCCGCCGCGCACGATCAGCACGGGCACACGGCGGCCCTTCGGCAGCGACATGGCGATTTCGCGAAAGCCCTGCCGATTCTCGACCATTCGGTGGTTGAGGCGAGTGATGTGCGCAGCGGCCCGAATGCCGGACTCCGCTGCCGGTCCGGTTGATTCGACGACTCTTACGGCGCGTTTGAGATTGAAGCGGCTTAGGGCCGCCTCCGCCACGTCCTCAAGCACCAAACCGAGGTTCGATGGTTCATTGGGTGCGCCTTGACCAACCGACTCGTCGCCTTCAAGGTCGGGCAGTTCACCGATCCTAACCTTGAGCTTGAGCCGCTCGCCGCCGCGCACCACGGTGACCGCCGCTTCGCTGTTCGCCGCGGTGCGGCCCACGTAATGGGGCAGTTCGCTGGAGCGCTCAATGGGCTTGCCGTCGAATTCGACGATGACGTCCCCGGCCTGCAGTTCACTTTCATCAGCGGGGCTGCCGGGAGCCACCTCACTGATGAGGGCGCCGTGGGGCCGATCCAGACCGAAGCTTTCCGCCAGGTCGCGGCTGACCTCCTGAATGACAACGCCCAGCCAGCCTCTTGAGACTCGCCCGCCGCTTTTGAGTTGTTCGACCACCTCCATGGCCACGTCGATGGGTATGGCAAAAGACACGCCCATGAAGCCACCGGACCTTGAGTAGATTTGCGAGTTGATACCCACCACTTCGCCGTCCAGGTTGAACAAAGGACCTCCGGAATTGCCCGGATTGATGGCCACATCGGTTTGGATGAAGGGGACGTAGTTCTCATTCCGCTCGGTGGGCAGGCTGCGCCCCTTGGCGCTGACGATGCCGGCGGTGACCGAGTAGTCGAAGCCGAACGGCGAGCCTATGGCGAGAACCCACTCGCCCACATCCAATTCGTCAGAGCGGCCCAAGCGCACCGTTGGCAGGTTGCCCCCCTCCACTTTGAGCAGGGCCAGATCCGATCGCCGGTCGGTTCCCACCACCTCGGCGTTCAGTTCCCGCCGGTCGGGGAAGCGCACCAGTATTTCATCGGCGCCCTCGACAACGTGGTTGTTGGTCAGCACATAGCCGTCATCGGAGATGACGAAGCCCGACCCCAAGGAGCGCGGACGCGCATTGGGCACCGGCGGCGGCTGCGGCGGAGTGCGGCGAAAGAACTCCTCGAAGTCGCGCATGCGCCGGTCGCGCTCGTTTTGCCGCCGCGTGGTACTGACGTTGACCACCGCTGCGGCGTTGTCCTCCACCAACTCCGTGAAATCAGGCAGCTCCGCGGCCACGGCGCCAAAGC
Source organism: Candidatus Azophilus lithoversatilis (assembly GCA_028278675.1). Lineage (GTDB taxonomy): Bacteria > Pseudomonadota > Gammaproteobacteria > Pseudomonadales > Azotimanducaceae > Azophilus > Azophilus lithoversatilis. The sequence continues at coordinate 2,805 of JAQAJJ010000063.1, read as the reverse complement.
CCACACCCATTAGCAGTCCCGCCGCCATCAATGCAATTCGTCGTATCACCAATCCTTCCTTATGCGTGAGTGTCCTCAAAAGCACGTTGTGCAAGTGAATTCGGTTCATGGCCAAAGTGGCCGCGTTTTTGACCGAAGTGCCAGAGGAAGGAGCGCCTTCCTGAGCCCGCTGCACCCGCCCGCGGCAATGCCCAACAGCGGCACCAGTCCCCCTAGAGCCCACGCCGGCTGGCCCGGGGTGAACAGCGCTGCACCGGCAGCGCCAAGCAGCAACAGCAGCAACGGTGCGCCGAATGCCAGCAGCGCCGCCCCCACCAGCCGGATTGGGTCCGAGGGCGCTCCGCCTTCGCCCGGACCCGCGGCCGGTCCGGTAGCGCCCGCGAAGTAGCACGAACAGCCAACGCAGCCGACTCGGCGCACGGCAATCAGCCTGTCATCCTGGTTCCGCATCCCTTAGGGCCCCCTCGATTCGTGGTAAATCGAGCGGGCTATTTTACGCACCGTGGACTCCGGCAGCTCCCCAACCAAGGTGACTTGGGCACGGCGCCCCGACGGGCCAGGCACGAACTCGGTGACGGCAACAGTGGCTCCCTGACGGGTTGCCGCCATCGCGGTCCGACCGGTGGCCTCATCCTCAACGAAGATGGAGAATGCCGCCAATCCGTCCGTGTACATCATGGTGTTGACTGAATCGGACCGGCCTCCGGCGCGGCGCACAGCGGCCGTAGCCATGGAGAATCCGGCCGGTATCCAGCCTGCCCGCCACCGGATTCGGACGTTGCCCCGATCGGCCCCAAGGACCCGAGGCTGCGTATCCACCGACGCCAATGCGCCCTCGTGCCAGCCCGGCTCCAGAGTCGAAGGATCGACGCCATCGCCAATTTCAATCTGCGTGAACTGAAAGACCTCCAAACGCGCACCGCGCCGGTCAACCAGCTCGGAGCGCAGCAGCAAGCGGTGCTCGTGATCCAGCCAAAGCCGATGCCCGTAGCGATCACCGTCCTTAGGCGTCACGGCAAAGCGTTGCGCCCTGCGGCCCGCGATTCGGCCGACGCCGAGGTCGGAGATGACGTACTGCTCCGAAATGCGGTCAAACGGGCGAGTGAAGGCCCGGGCAAAGGGGCCTGAGGCAATGCCGCGGCTGAGTTCGACCAGATTGTCGCCCGGCATAAGCACCCGGATGACCTCGTCTCCCCGGCGGATGATCTCCCTCGGCGCCGCATTCAAATGCACCAGCCGTTCCCGCTGCTCACCGTCCACGACCATATGAACGATGCGCAGCGTGGCGACGTCCTGCCCGGTGAAGTAGCTGAACACGCCATCGTAGTTGAGATCCATGAAGGCCCGGTTCATGTCGGCCAACCAGCTCGGTGCCGCGCCCCAACCAAGCACCGGGACAAGCAGCCCAACGGCCAATCGCCAAAAGAGATCAGCCCGCATCAACGCTGGGGGTCCGGCTCAAAGGTCACGAGCTTGGTGAAGGCACCCACGTCGGGCTGGTTGACAGCCTTCTGCTGCATGTGCTGAAGCATGTAAACGTTCACATTCCGGGCATCCGCCGACAGCCCGCCGGTCAGTGGCCGTTGCGGTGCCGGAGCGGCTGCGCGGACGGCAATTTCGGGCACCGACGATGCCTGCTGAACCAACGCTGTTTGCTGTGCCGGCGCTTCCCCGTCGCCGCCAAGCGTCGCGAACTGGGTCACGACGATCACGGCAACGGCAGCCGCCGACGCGGCAACCCAAGCGGCCAATGGCCGCCAGTTCCGCTCAGGGCCCGACCGCGTTTGACCCGTTGCGACGTTTGTGGCTGGATCGTTCACGAAGTCCATCCAGACACGGTCGGCAAGGTCGGTTGCGAACGGCGCCGCCCCGCCATGGAGCGCTGCTGAGACTCGCTGCCACCGAGCCCAGACAGCGCGCAATTGGGTGTCGCGCCGCACCTCGTCAAGCACACGGTGAACTTCAAAGGCACTGGCCTCCCCATCCATGAGGGCGGACAGCGACTCGCGCAATTGCTCTGACATGACGCTTGGTCTATCCCTCGCGTACGCTATGACAAACCGTTGTTTCCATGCGCATTCCAGTGTGGGTTTATCTGCTGGGCTTGACCATACGACCCGTTTCAGGCCGCATGGTTCCCTCGTCCCGCCGATTGCCGACGCACTGGCCCAATGTCATCGGTCCAGCATCGGGCCAATGCGGCGGTCTATCGCTTCCCGGGCGCGGAAGATGCGCGAACGCACCGTGCCTACCGGACACTCCATGATGGCCGCAATCTGCTGGTAGCTTAAGCCTTCGAACTCGCGCAAGACCAGGGCGCTGCGCAGATCGTCCGGCAGGGCGGTGATGGCCTGTTCTATCGCCTGGGCCAGTTCATCCCTGGAGGCTGCCGCGTCGGGGCTTTCGGTTTCAACGAGCCGATCCGCGCCATCCATGAACTGGGCGTCCTCGGCGGCAATGTCCACCCCCGGCGGGCGTCGGCTTTTGGCCATCTGGTGGTTGTGGGCGGTGTTGATCGCGATGCGGTAAAGCCAAGTGTAGAACGCGCTTTCGCCGCGGAACTTGGGGAGGGCGCGGAAGGCCTTGATGAAGGCCTCCTGGGCAACATCCTCGACCTCATGCGGATCCCGGACATAGCGGGAGACCAAGCTGCAGATCTTGTGCTGATAGCGCCCGAAGAGCAGGTCGAAAGCGGTTCGATCACCCTGCTTGACGCGGGACACCAATTCTTTGTCTGTCTCGTCCTTCCCCATGCCCGGACCAAATCCGAATCGTCATTGGGGGCGGCATTTTGCTCGCTATCGC
>JAQAJJ010000062.1 GCA_028278675.1 Candidatus Azophilus lithoversatilis | reverse complement strand
GAATCTGCTCATTGCCGGTCGCTATGCGCCGGGCTGACGGCGGAGGGTCAATCCGCCCGCAATCCGCCCGAGGGCGAGATGCGGCCTGCGGAGCCGCACGGAAAACGCGATTTCGGGCGTTTTCCATAACTTGAAGTGATAACAGTCGTGTTCGTTGATTCACCAACACTCGCTATACCCTCTCGGCCACCTGCGGTCGGGCAGAAACCGGGTTGTTCAGAGCTTCCCTAGTGTCCTGTCCCGCAAATAAGTGGGTTGATCTCCTCTCCCTAGTCGGGGGCCTCCAGTCGCGGGGCGGTGGAGAGGTTGGTCAGATGTCCAGTGGGGCTTTGCAGCAGGCTCATGACCGATATGGGCTGGGTGGAAGTGACGGTCAGCTGCCATTTGCCCGTGCCGTCCCCCAAAGCGCCTTCGATGTCCCGATCGCCGGATTCGAGCTGTTGAGCACTTATGGTGCGAGTCGAACCGCTCGGAACGTTCAGGCGCACGGGCGTGCTTGGCGAGAAACCCCCATCATCCAGCGCTTCAATGGTCACCGGGGCATCGTCAGCGCCCTCGTTGATGATCCGCAGCAGGCTCACTTGCCGCCAGTTGCTGGCTGGGTTGAAGATGGCCACCCGATGGACGTTCTCAAGGCTCGGCACGACATCGTGTATGGAGGTTAGGAGGCCGTCCGGTGTGCGGATGTAAGCGAGCACTTGGATGTCCAGGTCCTCCGAGGACAGTGCCAGCCGCCAGTGACCGACGCCTGCGCCAACGCCTCCGGACAGGGCCTTGGATGAGTTGCCGTGCTCCAGGTCCTGGGAATTGATGTGCCGGACTTGATAGCCGTTCAAAGCCAACGTGATTGGCGGGTAGTCGTTGAGCGAATCGTCCTTCGCGCTTAGGGTCACGGTACCGGAGCGATAGGATCGGTTGATGATGCGAAGAAAGCCTTGACGGCCCGACGGATCCGAAGCCGACGGGAACAGCGGCACGTGATGCACCCCATCGGCTGACTTTGGGGGCACTGTGGACAGGTTGGTCAGATGGCCCGTTGGGCTCTCCATCAGGCTCATCACCCGCAGGCCCGGTGTCCCGCTGACGTCAAGCCGCCACTTGCCCGTGCCGTCGCCGAAGATGTGCCGCCAAAAAATGTCGTCGCCAGCTTCGAGTCGCTGCGCTGTGACCTGGTGCACCGTGCCGCTGGGCAGAGTGAGCCTAGCCTCGTGGACAGCGCCAAGATCGTCCCGACCGTCAATCTGGATTTCAGAGCCTTCCCGGTTGGGGTTGATAAGCCGCAGGCTGCTGACTTGGCGCCAATTGCTGGCGGGATTGAACGTAACTACCTGATGCTTCCGTTTGCCGGCATCCTCGATCACGGGTGCCACATCGTGCAGCGCTGTCAGGAATCCGTCCTTGGTGCGGGCGTAGGCCAGCGCTTCGATGTCCAGGTCGGATTCGAACTGCAGCAGCCAGTCGCCGCGCCCCGGTCCGGTGCTGCCGTCCAATCCCTTGGCGGGGTTGCCCGATTCGAGGTCTTGGGAGTTGAAGTGCCTTGTTTGCCGGGCGCCGATGTTCAGCGTGACCGGCTCGTGCAGCCAGCCCTCGTTTTCCCAGGCGTAGAGGCGCACCGCGCCAGCTTCGGGGCTGTGATTGATGACCCGGACGAAGCCCTGCGCCTTGTTGTTGGCGGCGGAGAGCATCAGGGGCACCAGCGCCGTGTTCGCCTTGGCGTCCGGCGCGTGCAGGATGTAGCCACCGATGTCGTCGCTGGTCACTTCGACGTAGTAGGTGCCCGGTTCGAGACGGGTATCGAAGAGGAAGTTGTTTTGGTGGCCGCCGTCCGGGCTGTAGCTGACATCGAGCACCTCGCCTTGATCGTCCAACAGGCGTCCGGAGGTGTCGAGGGTTCCGGTTGTGAACAGCTTCAAGTCCACCGTCTGGGTGATTTCCAAGCGGAAGGCGTCAATGTCGTTGGCATCAAGTTGGTGGCGGGCGATCACGCCTGTTCGACTGGCGCCAAGCGCCAAGGAAGAGGCGGTGTGCCGGTTGTTGCCGTGGTCGTCATCCACCTGCATCCATGTGCCGAGCACGGGCAGGTGGTCGGTCAACGAGCGATGCGCCAGGGGATTCATCCATAGAGTGACGATGCCGCGGCGGACCCTGTCGCCGTGGGCCGTCAAAGGCGAGATGTCCCTGATTCGATTGTTGTGAAGTTGCAGTTCGTGGACGCCAATCAAGTTCTTCAGCGGCGAAACGTCTTCGATTTGATTGCTGTCGAGGCGCAGTTCTTCCAACCAGGTCAGGCTGGCGAGTGCCGAAATGTCGGAAATTTCGTTTTCCCCCAGATCCAGAATGCGCAGATCCTGGAGGCCAGCCAAGGCGGAAATGTCCATGATGGCGTTGGATCGAAGGTGCAATCTCCAGAGTCGGGTCAACCTAGCAAGCGGTGACAGGTCGGAAATCAGGTTGCCGTTGAGTTCCAGGATCACCAAGCGGGTCTTGGTCAAGGCGGAGATGTTGGTCACCTTGTTGTCGTTCAAGCCCAAGTACTCCAAATCGGCCAAGCCAGCGAGGGGCGAGATGTCGGTGATTTGATTGCCGTTCAATCCCAGGCCTTCCATGCCAACCATGCCAGCCAAAGGCGAGACATCGGATATCAGGTTGTTGTTCAGCCCAAGATGGTCCAAGGCGATGAAGCCGGCCAATGGGGACAGGTTGGATATGGCGTTGTCGTCGAGGTGCAGGCTTTCCAATTCGTCCACCAGCTTCGCCAGCGGAGAGAGGTCGGAGATGGCGTTGCCATGGAGGTCGAGCTCTGAGAGGTTGGTCAACCCGGCCAAGGGTGATAGGTCGGAGATAGCGTTGCCGTGGAGGTCGAGCTCTGAGAGGTTGGTCAACCCGGCCAAGGGCGAGATGTCTGAGATTCGGTTTTTGCCGAGTTTCAAGCGTCTCAGATTGGTGGCGTACTCAAGGCCGGTCAGATCGGTGATCCCGCTGCTTTCCGCAGCGAAGCCGGTCAACATGGCCATCTCGGTTGAGAGGATCGGCTCGCCGGAGGCCTTGCCCAGCGCTCTTTCCAACGCGGAGCGGAGATTGGCATCTGGTATCGCCACCTCCGCACCCGCGGCGTCCATCGCATTGATGACGTAACTTGCGGTTCGGCGCTCGTGACGGTCCCAACCGCCCACCCACACCGAGATGAAGTAGGTTCCGGGTTCGAGGCGTCGCCGAACGCTGGAGCCAACGCTGGGAGTCAGCGGCTTGCCCGCGCTGTCAAACAAGGCAAATCTAACATCGTGAATGCTGATCGCGAAAATGGTGGACTCAATGGTTTCCTTGATGTCCACGCGGAAATAGTCGATGTCGTTGTAAGGGGTAATCTCACCACGCGCGAAACCTTCAAGTGCAATGGAGGTGGCGGACTCGGCGTCGTCGCCGTGGTCGTCGGCTTGGAGATGAACCCTGATGCCGACTTCCTCCAGCGCGGGAACGTGGACATCGACGGAGGCCCGGCTCAGCGGATTGCCCTGTAGGTAAACCTGCGAGGTCACGCTGGTGTTCCGCAGGAGCGGCGAGACGTCGGAGATGGCGTTGCCGTCGAGGTGCAGGTCATTCAGGCGAAGGCTCGCGCCTTGTAGGGGCGATAGATCCGATATCCGGTTGGCGCTTAGGATGAGCTCCTTTAGGGCGGGCATTTGGAATTGGGAAAGCGACCGCAAATCCGACACGAGGTTGGATTGCAGGCCGATGGACTGGAGATTGGCCAAACTGCCCAATGGACTCAGATCGGATATCGAATTGCCGCTCAGGTCCACACCCGCCAAGCCGGTCAGCCTCGACAACGGAGAGAGGTCGGAGATTGCGTTGTTCTCGAGGTAGAGCACCAGCAGGCTGGTTAGCCCGGATAGGGGCGAAAGGTCGGAGATTGAATTGCCATAAAGGTGCAGGATCTCCAATCCTGTGAGATTCGCCAACCCGGAGATGTCGTTCAGTGGATTGGCGCCGAGGGACAGTGAATGCAGATTGGGCAGTCCGCTCAGTACGGAGATGTTCGAGATGGCGTTGTGGCTCAAATAGAGTTGTTCGAGGCTGGTCAATTCGGCCAATGGCGACAGGTCGGCCACCGAATTGATCACGAGGGTTAGATACGTCAGATTGATGAGCCCGTCCAAAGGCGATATGTCGCTGATGTCATTCGAGGGCAAACTCAGCACGGTCAGGTTAGTCAGTCCCGCTAACGGCGACAGATCGGAGACCGCGTTGTAGCTTAGATAAAGCGAACGGATGCCAGTCGCGTGCTCAAGCCCGGCGAGGCTCGCGACGCCGCCTGTGGCGGCGAACGAGCCCTCCATCGCGGCGATTTCCGCTTGAGTGATCGTCCCGCCCGGCTCCTTCCCCAGTGCTTCCTCAAACACCCTGCGCAGTATGGGATCGGGGATGTGGGCCTCAGCGCTTTCCGCCGCAGTTTCGCTGTCCGTTGCGGAAGCGTCGGCTAGAACCGCACCTGCATGCAGATTTGCGAAAAGCGCTAAACCGATGCTCATCAACACCCGCAGAAGCAGTCGGTGACGCCAGGCAAGCCAGTTGAACGATGTGTCCATCGGACGCACGGCAGCGCGGTAGGAGCGCCCACGAAGCCGAAGGGCCGTCGCGAAACAGACTCGGTTGTTCACTGCCAACGCTCGACTTGAAGGCGAGAGCGGGACGTCCTAGGTCCAAAGTCCGTGCGGCTTGGAAGGGGCAACTTGTCCATGAAGGGTTTGGCGGCTTGGACTACTCCGCGCTCGGCGCTCCGTCCGTTGCGGCAACTTCTTGGCGGCGGTTGTTCATGTTGAATATCTCATTGGCGTCAAGGCCGCCGTCGCCGTTGGCGTCCACGGCGGCAAAGCCCTGCACGAGCCGCTTCTTCATGCGCTCCGGCAATTCGCTCCAGACCAGCTTGCCGTCCATGTTGCGGTCCATGAAGCCGACGAACTGGAAGGTTTCCTGCAGTTCCTCGTTGTGGATGGGATTGGCCGTGGACTCCTCCCGCCAAGTGAACGTCACCGCGCCGTAGAGCATCTCATCCCAGGACTGCAGGCCCCAGGGCACGTCGCGGTTGGGATCCGGATTGCCCGGGTTGCGGGCCGAGTTGTCGTACACCGTGCGGTGCACCAGCTTGCTGCCGGCCGGCATGGCCACTGGTTCGGCAAACTCGTAGGTGCGCTGCCAGTTGAAGTCGTAGTTGGGCACCGAGAGCAGCATTTCGCTGCTGCCGTCGGGGCGCTGAAGCTCGAAGTGGGAGGCGATGCCCCTATAGTGGGAGTGCGGCACCAGCGAGTGCAGCACGGCGTCCCGATCAAAGGTCAGGTAGGCCTCCTCCTGAAAGCGGGCGTCGTTGGCCGGCACCCGGATGGTGGGATCGACCACCACGGTCTGGCGCAGGTAGTTGGCGGGCGGCTCATCGGCGAAGTAGAGGCCAAGCTTGCTGTGGTCCACCACCGCCTTGCCGTAGGGCGTGTAGTGCATCTGGATCTGGTAGTAGCCGCCCCCCTCAACGCGGATGCCAGTGCCCTGGGGCATGTGTGATCCCTCGTTGCCCGGTGCGTAGCCACCGATGTACTGCTCGAAATCGAAGCCGCGATCCGAGACGGCTGTCTCCGACTCGGTGGACCCGAACAGAACGTGATGCACCACGTTGCGGTCGCCGGGCAGGATGTCAGTGGCGACGATCCACACGGGTTCGTCCAAGGGGTTCTTCACCACCGGAAACTGGTAGTCCACCACCCCGCTGGCGGGCACTTCATAGGCGGGGATGTCGATGATGAGGTCCGGCTCGCCCAAGGGCCATTCCACGGCCCTGTTGTCCGCCAGTTCCAAGGGATCGTCCCCCTCGCCCCGGGGTGCCCCGGCTTCGGCCCAATGCACCAGCGTCCGGGCCTCCTCGACGGTAAGCCCGCGCCCATTCTTGAACGTGCCGATGTGCGGGTCCGCATGCCAAGGCGGCATGCGCTTGGTGCGCACCACCTCGCGGATCATCGGCGCAAAGCCGCGCACCATGTTGTAGCCGGTCATTGCCCAGGGCCCGATGCCGCCCTCCTGATGGCAGACCACGCAGTTCTGCTGCAGGATGGGCGCCACGTCGGCGGTGTAGCTGATTGGCACCTGCTGCTCGGTGCGGGCCGGGAAGTTGATGAGGCAGCCGATGGCGTCGCGCTGCGCCACCTTGATGGCTTGGCCTTCGCCGGCCACCAGCGCCTCAATGGCGTCGGCGGCGTAATGCTCGCTGGCCTCAGCACGCTGGCGCTCATAGTCGTTGATGCGGTCATTGAGCGGGCCCCGGTAGGCGATCTGCCACGTCTTGGGGTCGATGACCAGCACTTCGGCGGTGCGCACCAGCCCGAGGGACTCGCCGATCAGTTGCGCCTCATCGTCGAGAATGGGGATGTCGATGTCCCACTCGGCAGCTTCCTTGCGCATCGAAGCGCGGTCGTCCTGCAGGTTGGCGTTGAGCAGGTAGAACTCGACGCCCTGCTCGCCGTAGCGGTCGCGCAGCGCCTTGTAGTCGTTAAGCGCGTTGCGCACGATGGGACAGCCATTGCCCTGCACCATGATGACCACGGCCGGCGCGTCCCGGTAGTAGTAGAGCTCGTGGGCAGCGCCCTCATGGTCGAGCAGAACGAAGTTGTCCACGCGGGCGGCTTGCCCCTGCCCGGCAGCGAAGGCCAAAGCCAGGGGCAGCGCCAGTGAGAGGGCCTGCAGGCGATACGGCATTGAAAATTCTCCGCGTCAAAATTGGGTGAAAAGGTAACAAACTATACAACGGGCCTTTGAGCGAATCCAATCGAATTGGTTGCTGTCGCGGCGGAGTGGCTTTCAGCCGCATTCGGTCCCGCAAAAGCCGACTATCGAGCCGGAGGAACAGCTTCGAGCGAAGGTCGGCTCGAGGGCGTCCCGCCCTCGGCGGCGCGAAGCGCCGTTCTCCACGCGAAGGACGTCCCGGAGGCAAAGCGCTTGTTCCCTGGCCGTCGGCGTCCCGGCCACCGGGCTTGGAACTTCCATGGACCAAATGCGGGTTGTTCCTTCGGCGTCGGCGGCGTGCCGTTCTGGGGCAAGCTAAGGGCTTCCATGGAACAAATGGAGACAGCCCCGCGGCGGGCGGGTTGTTCCTTCGGCGTCGGCGGTTTGCAGGTATGGGGCGAGCCAAGGGCTTCCTTGATGGTGCGCAGTTGTCGATTGCCATTGACAGAGATGTGGATCGACAGTGAGCTCTGTCCCTGTGTGTGCCGGGAATCCCCGAGTACGAAAAACCGTCTCAAAATGTTGGCGTATGATTCTTCCCGTGAGACACTTTGCCAGTGAAAGTGAAGCACAAGGGTTTGCGCCAGTTCGTGGCGGACGGCAGCGCCAAGGGCATTGACGCCGCGATGGCCGGAAAGTTGACGCGGATCCTGTTGGCGCTGGCTGCGGCTTCAAGACCGAGCGAGCTAGCCAACCCCGCTTGGCGGCTGCATCCGTTGAAGGGCGAACTGGCCGGGCATTGGAGCATTCGCGTGACCGGCAACTGGCGGGTCACGTTCCGCTTTGAGGACAGCGAGGCGGTGGACGTGGACTTGGTTGACTACCATTGAGGAGATGAGCATGAGCGAGAGCGTGGATCTGGCCACCCTGACTACCTTGGCCCATCCGGGGGATGTGCTGCGCGACTGGATCGACGGACACAAGGCCACCGTCACAGCGACGGCCCGCCGACTAGGTGTGTCGCGGGCCACGCTCAATCGCGTGCTGGCTGGGCGGGGTGGCATCGGGCCTGGGATGGCCGTCGCACTCGAGGAGATGGGCTGGTCCACGGCGAGGTTCTGGTTGGCGCTGCAGGCGCAGCACGACATTGCGCGGGTCAAGCGCGAGGCCGCTTGACAGCCCCGGCGCGGCGGGGTCTATCCTCGTGTGTGTGGGAACTGGCGAAGGCCTTGCTGCAATCCGCGCCGACGGCCGCTTCAACTCGCAGTAACCAATGCCTCCGTCTCGATGCGCTGGAGTTCGCCACGTTGAGCTGGGTGGACTGGTTCAACAACCGACGTCTTCTCCAACCGAACGGCGACCTGCCACCGGCGGAGAAAGAGAGCCTGTATTTTCAGCAACTGAAAAGGGCGGCTGAGGCAGCATGACCCACACGAAACAGCCTCCGGCAAGCCCGGCTCGATTCACTTGCCCGCCCCGGATGGCCCAGTCACCGCGTTGAACATCCGGCTCAAGCGTCTTTTCCGCTAAGATCGTCCGCGGGATTCGGATCAAAACTCTCGGCGCGTTCCTTCGGACCGTGCAAAACAACTTCCGTCCCGTCGGGAAACAACTCAACCAGGGCGCCGTCCGGACGCCCGACGATGGCGCTCATGCCCAGCTGCAGTCGCCTCGCCGCGGGATTGACTCCCCGGGTGCGGGGTGCGCCCGCTTCATCGACCTCCACTGCGCGGCGTCCCTTGGTTGGATACGACCGATGAGAGGTGCGCAAGACACGGCCAACAACGGACACTCGCCCAGCCGCCCTCAATCCCCTGTTTGCTGCTCCGCTTTGGCCTCCCCCAACCGCGCATCCTTTGCCCGCCACAACTCCTCAATGAGCGCCCCAACCTCGGCCCGCTGCACGGCAGGGTTAGGATGGCGCATCTGGTCAGTCAACGGGTGCGCGTCCACGCGCATGCGGGCGCACGGGCACTTCCCTTGCAGAAAATCCCAGAAGCCCGGCGGGTCGCCAGGATAGTGAATGGTCACATCGATCAGCGTGTCGAGTTCATCCGCAAGGCCGCTGAGGACAGCGCTTAGGCCGCCGATCTTGGGGTTCAGAAGGTTTTCGAAGCGGCTGTTTCGGGCGTCTCGCTTGGCGGGCGTGAAGCGGGTGCCTTCCAGGAAGCTCAACACGGCGGTGGGATGGTTGCGGAAGACGGCGCAGGCGGCGTTGATGGCGTCGCGGTCCTTGGCCGCTGAGGCCGCACTGTGGTCACCGCCGGGCTGGCGGGCGCGGCGGACGTAGGGAAAGCCGAGCAGTTTCATGGCCAGGCCCACCAGCGGCAGCCAGATGAGCTCACGCTTGGTAAAGAACTTCAGCGGCGGCAGCGCCGGACGCAGCACCGATTGCAGCAATATGATGTCGGTCCAGGTCTGATGGTTGCTCACCACCATGTACCAGCGGTCGCGGCGCAACGGCACCGATGGCCACTCCACTTGAATGTCGATCAGCCCCAAGACTTTGATGAGGCCTCTGTTGGCGCTTACCCACAGGTCGATGATGAGGTCCATGCGGCGGGTCAGAGCGCTGCGCCAAGTGCCGGTGAGCAGCAGCCGCAGCAAGGCCATCGGGTAGAGCAGGACGCACACCACCGCAGTGTTGAGGGTGATGAACGCTGCTGATAAGGAGCCCTTGAGCCATGCCATTGGGCACACATAGCACAGGCCGATGGAGGGTGCCAGCGCGACCTGACGGTCGCGGCGGACCTTTGGTCCGTTGAAGTTTCGCTGGCGCGAAACTCCGCTCGCGTTGAGCGGGAAAGATCCCGATGTGTTTCCGAACTCGAACAGCGTTGCCGTTGTGGGGCCGTGGATCGGTAGGCGTTCCAGGTCGGGTGTACAATTGCGATTGAAGTCCGGCACCGATTATGAGACTTGAACATGGATGCGCAGGCACCGGAAAAATGGAAGCCCCTCACGGCGATGCCGGACGGCGCGGAAGGCTGGGCAGCGCCCGGCTTCGCCGAGCTCGAGGCGGAGTGGGCCGAATGTCGGCAACGGCTGAAAGCGGGTTCTCCCGAATCCCGCTTTCTGGACGGATGGCTTCGCGAGCGGGTTCGCGCCTTCGCCTTGGAAACTGGCCAGATCGAGGGCCTGTACACGCTGCGGCGAGGCGTGACCGAGCAGCTCATCGCTGAGGGCTTCGCGGGCGCGGTGGGGTCGCACACGCATGAAGGCATTGAGGACCGGACCGTGCGCGGGCTGCTTGAGGACCAGGAGGCCGCCTATGACATGATGTTCGATGACGTCGCCAGTGGGCGGCCCTTGTCGGCGTACATGGTCAAGAGTTGGCATGCCCTGCTGACGCGGCATCAGGACACGGTGGCAGGCATCGACCCGCAAGGTCGGCGCGTTCAGGTCGAGTTCAAGGGAAAGGGCCAATGGAAGATTCGGCCCAACAATCCCCGCCGCCCGGACGGTGTGGTGCACGAGTACTGCCCGCCGGAGCAGGTGGAGCCGGAGATGCGCCGCTTCCTCGACCTGTACAACGACGACATCGGCCACAGAAACTATCCGGTCAACGCGGAAGCGGCTTGGCTGCATCATCGGTTCGTTCGGACCCACCCGTTCCAGGACGGCAACGGGCGGGTCTCCCGGCAACTCATGGCGTGGGCCTACATCAAGCGGAGCCTGCCGCCGCCGGTGGTCAGCGCCCAAGGCAAGCTTACCTACATTGCCGCCCTTGAGGCGGCCGATGAGGGGAGCCTTAAGGCGTTTTCCGATTACATTGGCGACCGTTCAGTGGAAACGGTCAGAGGAGCGATTCTGATTGCCCAGCGAGCCTTGGCAGGTAAGTTAAACCGCCCGAACGGCAATGGCGGGCGCACGGTCGGCGACCAATACCTCCCGCCTGTAGCGGACGACTGAAGCGGCAACCCGTCCGGCCATTGGCTTGCTTAAATGGAGCAAGTGGAGACACTCCAGCGGCTGGCTGGTTGTTCCTTCGGCGTCGGCGGTGTGCCGTTCTGGGGCAAGCTAAGGGCTTTGAGCGCACACCACACAGTCCGATGGCGGGTGCCAGCGCTTGTGTTGCTGTTGGCGGTGGGGATGGGCGGCTGCGCAAACCTCGGCTACTACGCCCAAGCGGTGGGCGGGCATTGGCGGGTGCTGCGGGCATCGCAGCCGGTCGATGCGCTGCTGGAGGACCCGGCCACCCCGGCGCTGCTCAAGGCCCGACTGCGGCGAGTTGGGGAGATTCTGCAGTTCGCCGAGTCGGAAATGGGCTTGGACCCCGGCGGCAGCTACCGGCGCTTCGCCCGCCTTGAGCGCAGCCATGTGCTGTGGAATGTCTTCGCCGCGCCCCCCTTCTCGTTGGCGGCTCGTCAATGGTGCCATCCGTTCGCTGGCTGCACCCCCTATCGAGGCTACTTCTCGCTCGATGCCGCCCGCCGCGCCGCGCAGCACTTGGCGGGCGAGGGCTTGGAGACCTATGTCGGTGGGGTCGCCGCCTATTCCACGCTCGGCTGGTTCGATGATCCGCTGCTGAGCACCTTCATTGATTGGCCGGAGGCGGAGCTGGCGGAACTGCTGATCCATGAGACAGCGCACCAACGGCTCTGGATGGCCGATGACGTGCCGCTGAACGAGGCCTTCGCCAGCTTTGTTGGCGAGCAGGGCGCCCGCCAATGGTTTGCCGTTCAGGGCCGGTCCGATGAGTTCGCAGCGCATCAGCAAAAGCAGGCGCATTGGCACCGGCTTACCGATTTGCTCATGCGGGCCAAGGCCCGATTGGCGGCGCTCTACGCCCAGACCGACGTGTCCCCTGCGCCGCAGCGCGGGGATTCCGAAAAAGCGGCCAAAGCGCAGTTGCTCGACGCCCTGCACACCTGCTATCAGGTCAACCGGAATCGGCTCGGCGGCGGGCGCTATGACTGGGTGATGGAGCGGGTGAACAACGCCTTTCTGGCCTCGCTGGCCACCTACCGGGATTGGCAGCCCGCTTTCGCCGCCCTGCGCCAGCAGCACTCGGACTGGGGCGATTTTTTCGCCGCCGTGGACCGATTGGCGCAGCTTGAGGCGCAGCCGCGCGAGGCCGCCTTCGCGGCGCTACGCGACCAGCAGGTAGCAGAGGCTCGCGATCACCACCGCGCCGATGAGGTTCAATGCGAAGCCCTCGCGGGCCATGACTTCAACAGGGATTCGGCCGGTGCCGAACATGATGACGTTGGGCGCGGTGGCCACCGGCAGCATGAAGGCGCAGGAGGCGCTCATGGCGGCGGGGATCATCAGCAGGCGGGGGTCCATGCCCGCGCCCAGCGCGGCGGCGGCGAGGATGGGCATCAGCAGCGTGGTGGTGGCGGTGTTGCTCGTGGTTTCGGTCAGGAAGGTGACCGACAGACAGATCACGCCCATCACCGCCAGCAGATGCCAGGCGGCGATGCCGCCCAAGACGTTGCCGATGGCTTCGCTGAGGCCCGATGAGGTGAAGGCGCTGGCGATGGTGATGCCGGCGCCGAACAGAATCAGCATGCCCCAGGGAATCTTGGTGGCCGTCTCCCAATCGAGCAGCCGCCCACCCTTGCCGTTGGGCACCAGGAACATAGCGATGACCGCCAGAAAGGCCACGATGGCGTCGTTGGAGTAGGGTGCTCCGAGCCACTCGGTCCAACCGCCGAAGGGTTCCTTGCGGGTGATCCAAGCCAGGGCGGTAGCGCCGAACACGATCACCACCCGCACTTCCCCGGCGCTCCAGGGGCCCGGAGCGGGCAGATTGATTGCGCCCTTGTAGGAGAGTCGCCGGGTCAACCACAGGCCAACCACGGGCACCATCACCGCCACCACCGGCAAACCGATGGACATCCATTCCAGAAAGCTGAATTCGCTGCCCATGAAGTCGCTGTACACGCCCATGAAAACCACGTTCGGGGGAGTGCCGATGGGGGTGCCCATGCCGCCGACGCTGGCTGCGTAGGCGACGCCGAGCAGCAGCGGCCGGGCCAGCTTCGGGTCTTCGGACTTCTCCAGCACCGCCAGCGCCACCGGCAGCAGCATCAGTGTGGTGGCGGTGTTGGATATCCACATGCTCATCAGCGCGGAAGCGGCCATGAAGCCGAACACCAGCCGCCGGCTGCTGCCGCCGCCGAAGGCCCGCACCAGACTGAGGGCGATGCGCCGGTGGGCGCCGCTTTTCTCCAGGGCAGTGGCTAGGATGAAGCCGCCGAGCAGCAGCAGCACCACCGGATGGCCGTAGGCGGCGCCGACCTCGGCCGCGGTGAGCACGCCGGTGAGCGGCAGTATGGCCAAGGGGGCCAGGGAGGTGGCGGGAATGGGGATGGGCTCGAACACCCACCAGACCACGCACAGCGCGGTGACCCCCAGCGTTATGGCGGCTGGCGCGTCAAAGCCCGCCTGCAACATGAAACTCGCGGCGAGAACTGCAAGAATGGGGCCTGCCGGTCCGGCGAACTTCTTGAGGGGCAGCGACATTGCTTCGAGATTGCCGCAGCCGGCGGTGCTTTGCAACTTGGCGGCGTTGACCACGAAGGACCGCGCCCGGACCGAGGGCGTAACGAACCTTTGGTTCGCGCCCTCGATTGAGAAAGGGCGCTAGACGTCGAACTCATGTTGGATGAAGGGAATAGAACGCTTGACTGAGAGCTTCTACTGGTACGACCTGGAGACCTCCGGCACCGAGCCGCGTTGGGACCGCATCATGCAGTTCGCCGGGCTGCGAACCGATCCGGACCTCGAACCGGTGGGCGACGAATTCGTCACCTACATTCATTTGCCCGACGATGTGCTGCCGGACCCGGATGCGGCCCTAGTTACTGGCATCACGCCCCAGCGCACCCGGCAGGAGGGCGTTTCCGAGTGGTGCGCCCTAGCTGAGGTCAACGCGCTGTTTTCGGTGCCGGGCACCTGCGTGGCCGGCTACAACAACCTGCGTTTCGATGACGAATTCATTCGCCACGGCTTGTACCGCAACCTGATGGACCCCTACGCCCGGGAGTGGCAGGGCGGCAACTCTCGTTGGGACCTCATGGACCTGGTCCGGGCGGCTGGGGCGTTGCGCCCCGAAGGCATCGAGTGGCCGCGCGACGACAGCGGCCTGCCGGTGTACAGATTGTCGGCCTTGACCGACGCCAACGGCTTGGCGCACGGCCAGGCCCACGACGCGCTTTCCGACGTCACCGCCACGGTGGCGCTGGCGCGCCTGCTCAAGCGCCGGCAGCCTCGGCTGTTTGACTACTTCCTGACCTTGCGCTTCAAGCGCAGGGTCCGAGACCTGCTGCTGCCGATAGGTGGCGAGGCGATGGCGCATGTGTCGGGCAGGTATCCGCGCAGCCGATACGGCTTTGCGCCGGTGGCGGCACTCTGCCTGCATCCGCAGAACGGCAATTCCGTCATTGTTGCCGACTTGGGCGAGGACATCGAACCGCTGATCGAGTGGGACGCGGACCGAATCCGCGAAGCGCTGTACGGCGCCGATGCAGCTCTTCGGCCGCCGCTCAAGGAAGTCCGGTTGAACAAGTGCCCCTTCATCGCCCCCCTGTCCGTGGTCAGGCCCGTCGACGCGAAGCGTGTGGGGCTCGATGCCGGACAGGTGGCACAGCGGCTCAGGCGGCTGCGTGAGGCGAGCTTGGAATCCAAGATTGAGGCGGTGTACCGCCAGGAGCGGCCCGGGGCGGCGGCGGATGTGGAGGCGGCTCTCTACGACGGCTTTCTGAGCGACGATGACCGCACCCGCTGCCTGAGTTTCAATCAGTCTTTGGCCGAGGGCCGCTGGCTCGATCTGGACTACGAGGATTCGCGCCTGCCGGAACTCGCCAAGCGGTTGAAGGCGCGCAGCTTTGCGGAACGCCTGACCGATGAAGAGCGGCGGGAATGGCGAGATTGGGTGATTGCCAAGCTCCAAGCGGGCGAGGCCCGGTGGCGCACCATGGCACAGGTGAGGGCGCGGCTGGATGAATTGCACCGGCAGGGGGAGAGTGGCGGCGGCATTTTGCAGGCCATTCGCGCCCACCTCGATGGGCTCCGGGACGATCTTGGCTGCTGAGGCGGTTCAATTCGATGGCGTGGCCAAGGCCTTCGCCGGCGCCGCGGTGCTCGACGGCATCAACCTGGGCTTCCCGGCGGGCTTGACGACCGCCGTGGTCGGTGAGAGCGGCAGCGGCAAGACCACCCTGCTGCAGCTCATCAATGGCGTATTGCAGCCCGATGCCGGGCAGGTCCGCGTGTTCGGCGAGGCCGTTCCCCGTCAAGCGGCGGAGCGCTTCCGCCGCCGCATTGGCTATGCGGTGCAGGGCGCTGGGCTTTTTCCGCATCTCACCAACCGGCGGAACGTGGTGCTGCTGGCCCAACTCGAAGGCTGGACGGAGGACGCCATTGAGGCGCGCTATGCGGAATTGCTTCACGAAATGGATCTGCCGAAGGAGGTCTCCCGACGCTATCCGCATCAGTTGTCAGGTGGGCAGCAACAGCGGGTGGGACTGTGCCGGGCATTGATGCTGAAGCCGGGCCTGCTGTTGCTCGACGAACCCTTTTCGGCGGTCGATCCCATTACCCGGGTTGGCATCTACGAACGCTTCGAGTTTGTTCAGCGCCACGAGGGCGTCAGCACGGTGCTGGTCACCCACGACATGCGCGAAGCGGTGCATCTCGGCGACCGCCTGGTCATCCTCAAGGCAGGCCGGGTGGTCCGTTCGGGCGTGACGGAAGAGGTGGTGAACGCGCCTGGCGACCCCTACGTCGAGCAACTGGTGAACCAGCAACTGTGAACGCGCGTCGGCTCCCGAAGGAGCGGGGGCGCGAATCTTCGGTTCGCGTTGTGGTTTCGCTAGCGTGACACTCCTCCACTCCCAGGCGGGAGCCCCCGGACCAGCGGCGTCCCGCCCTCCGCTTGAACCACGGAAGCTGCGAGTGATGGCGCAACGCAGTCGAACTGGGGGGCGATTCTCGTTCGGCGCTAAAGGAGTTGCGCGTAGCGAAACTACAACGCGGACCGCAGGTTCGCGCTGGTGGGGCTGGGCGTTGGCCGCGGTGCTGGCCGCGGCGGCGGGCCATGCCGCCGAACCCATTCGCATTGCCAGCAAGAACAGCAATGAATCCTACCTGCTCTCGGAAATTGCCGCGCAGTTGCTTGAGTCGAAGGGCTTCGCGGTGGAGCGCCGCTTTGGCCTCGGCGGCACGCTGATTGCCTTTGACGCTCTCGTGGCCGGGGAGATCGACCTCTACATGGAATACACCGGCACTCTCAGTCAAGCGATACTGAAACTTGGCCAGGAAGCGTCCCGCGAAGTCATGAACGAACGGCTTAAAGGCGATGGGCTGCGCCTGCTGCAGCCTTTCGGCTTCAACAACACCTACGCTGTCGCCGTGCGGCGCGAGCAGGCGCGGGCGCTGGGCTTGGCCCGGATTGGCGACTTGGCGGATCATCCGACGCTCCGCGTGGTGTTCAGCCACGAGTTCCTGGAGCGGGAGGACGGCTGGCCGGGGCTCAAACGCGCCTATGGGCTGGCCTTCGACGTCGCCGGCATTGAACATGCCCTGTCCTACCAAGCCATTGCCGAAGGCGCACTCGACGTCACCGACGCCTATTCCACCGATGGGGAACTGCTGCGCCACGATCTGGTTCTGCTGGAGGATGATCAGCGCTTCTTCCCCCGGTACCTGGCCGCGCCCTTGGTGCGCGCCGATGTCGGCGCCGAGGTCATCGAGACGCTGGATTTCCTGGGCGGCACTCTGGACGATGCCGCGGCGCAGGCCTTGAACGCCGCCGTGGTGGTGGATGGGGCGAGCTTCGCCGAGGTGGCGGCGGGCTTTCTGGCGGAGCGCGGAGTGGACTCTGAGACGGTCGCCAAGGCAGGTGGCGGCGATCTTTGGCAGAGCCTGGCAGCCAACACGGCGCAGCATCTGAAACTGACCTTGACGGCGTTGGCTGCGGCGGTGATCGTGGGCCTCTCCGTGAGCCTGCTGATATTTCGCCGGGCGGTCGCAGCCCGCCTGGTGGTCTATCTTTGTGGCCTCCTGCAGACCGTGCCGAGCATCGCCTTGCTGGCGCTGATGATTCCGCTGTTCGGCATTGGCGCTGCCCCGGCAGTGGTGGCCTTGTTCCTCTATTCCCTGCTGCCGGTGATGCGCAACACCGTCACCGCGCTGACCACCATCGACCCCACCCTGTTGCGCGTTGCGGACGCCATGGGTCTGTCCCGGCGCGAGCAAATTCGCCACGTCTATCTGCCGCTGTCCATGCCGAGCGTGCTGGCCGGCATCCGCACCGCGGCCGTGATCAACATCGGCACGGCCACCTTGGCGGCCTTCATCGGCGCGGGCGGGTTGGGCGACCCGATCGTCACCGGCCTGGCGCTGAACGATGTCTCCTTCATTCTGCAGGGCGCCGTGCCCGCCGCACTGCTGGCGATTGCGACCGAACTCGCCTTTGAGGGCGTGGAGCGCGTCGCGGTGCCCGGCCATCTGCGGGCACGGTAGCCGGACGGGATCAACTCAGCAGATCGAGCAAAGCTTGTTGGTGGGTGCCGTCGAGGCGGCGGAAGATCTTGATCAACGACTGCTCGGTGTCATTGAGGGTGCTGCGGAAGATGGCTTCGATGTGAGGATGCAGAGCGGGTTCGAGTTCCTGCTCCGTGGAACTGCGCGGCAGCACGCCGAACGACTGTTCCAGCCGCGCTACAATCTCCGAATTCATGCTGCGCCGGTAGTGGGCGGCGGCTTCGGCCACCTGATCGCGCATGGCCGCAGGCAGCCGCACGACGAATTTGTACGGTCGTTCTGTCATGAGGTTGTTTTGATACTGCTTTGGGGGGTGGCGGGATGCCAAATCTGAATGACTGCTTTAGAGCGTCCAATGTACTCGTTAATGCTTCAAGGAACAAATCCGACTCGAGCCGGCGCGAACCTTCGGTTCACGTTGTAGTTTCGCTAATGCGAAACTCCTGTTGGGTGGTGCGGGCTCCTCGGACGGCGCCAAGCGCCGTTCCTCGGCATTTCCGCGGGGCTGGCAGCCAGTGAGCGCGATCTGCCTAAACGGGGTGCGCAAGGGCTTTGGCGATGGCTCCCGCTATCGGCGGGTGATTGACGACTTCAGTCTTGATGTGGCCACTGGCGAGTCGGTGGCCTTGTGTGGGCCAAGCGGCTCCGGCAAGTCCACGATGCTCAACCTGATGGCCGGTTTGCTGCCGGTGGATGCCGGCACGCTCACCCTGCGCCACGAAGGCCGCAGCCATGACTTGAGCCGGCTGGGCGAATCCGAACGAACGGCGTTGCGCCGCCGGGCTGTCGGCTATGTGTTCCAGTTCTTCAATCTCGTGCCGACTCTCACCGTAATTGAGAACGTCGCGTTGCCGTTGGCGTTGAACAAATTCGGCTCGCGCTTGCCCGAAGCTCAGCGACGGCTCGAGGCCTTGGGCCTCGGCGACCGGCTCGACGCCTATCCGGAAACGCTCTCCGGCGGCGAGCAGCAGCGGGTGGCCATTGCCCGGGCGTTGGCCCATGCGCCGGCCATCCTGCTGGCCGATGAGCCGACCGGCAATCTTGACGCCCGCCACAGCGAGCAGGTGGCGAATGCCCTCTTCGCGGAGGCTCGACGGCTCGGCAGCGCCCTAGTGGTCGCGACCCACAGCGCTGCCGTGGCCGAACGGGCCGACCGCATCGTTGAGCTCGCCCATTGAAGCCCTTGAGCCGAGGAATCCGCCTGACTGAAACTTCAACGAACCGAAGGTTCGCGCCTTCGATTCGACTACAGGAATGCGCTTGGAAAACATAGCGTTGAGGTGGGGTCCCCGGAAGCTGCTGGGGCGCAGCTTCGTCCGGTTTTTCGGGCAAACGCCTTGGGCCACGTTGACCGCCGGGCTGGGCATCGCCTTGGGCGTCGCCTCGACGGTGGCTACCCACTTGCTGGGGCTGGCGGTCAGCGACCAACTCGACGCTCTTGCCGCCCCGCATCTGCGCGGCGTCACCCACATCGCCGAGCGGGCGGATGCCACCATGGCCGACTACTTCGACCTGCGTCGCGAGTGGCGCCAGGGCGGGCTGCCGGAGGTGGCGTGGGTCACGCCGGTCGTTCAGGGTCAGTTGGTAGAAGGACAGCGACGCTATCAGGTCATTGGGACGGACGGATTTCGGCTGGCGGCACCGGGTTCGAGGGCATCGGCAGCGCGCAATTCGATCACGGCGGATGCCAGTTTGGAACTGGCGCCCAACGCCCGCCTGCAGCTCGCGGGCGAGCGCTGGACGGTGGCCGAAGTGGTGGATGCAGGCCTTGAGGACGCCTTGTTTGCCGACATCGGTGACGCCCTGATGCTGCTCGGTCAGCCGGCGGATCATTTGAGCTATGTCGCCCTGTCGTTTAGGTCGCCCCTCAGGGGTGTGCGCGATACCTTGGAGCGGCTGTTTCCGGGGCTGGCCGCCGGCCTCCCTGCTGGTGCTGAGCGTTTGGCCGGTTGGACGTTGCATCCGGTGGCGTCTGTTCGTCCGGAGCAGCAGTTCGGCAACGCCGTGCTGTTCACTCGCGGCGCGCTGGGGTTGCTGGCCTTGGTGGTGGCTTGGTTCATCATCTATCAAATCTGCGTGCTCTGGCTGCGCCGCCAACAACTGCTGATGACCCGGCTTTCAGCGTTGGGCGTCAGCCGGAGGGAACTCGCCGCCGGCTTTCTTGGCGCGATCGGCGTGCTCGCTGGAACGGCGACACTGGTTGGCATCGCTGGCGGCTATGGATTGGCGGCGCTGCTCTTGCGCCTTTCGATGGCGGGCATCGCGGCGCCCCCCGTGATGGAAATGTCGATGATCGTTCTTATCAAGGCTGTCTTCTCCGGGCTTGCCGTCGCCTTGGTGGGTGCCGGGGTGGCTTTCGCTCGCCGCGCACCGGGCTTTCTTCAGCCGCCAGCGGACCGGAAGGGTGCGCATTGGGGCGGCGCGGCTGTTGGCCTGGCAGTGATCGTCGCCGGCGTGACCTTTGACGAAACGGGCCTCTATGGCGGTTTTCTGGCCGTGCTTGCGGGGAGCTTGATCGCGGCGGCTTGGGTGGGCCCCTTGCTGCGGTGGCTGCGGGACGCCTTCGAGACACGGGGAACGCGGCGCGGACACTTGCGCGGCAGCGCGGCCGGGGCAGCCGCGACGACTCGCAACGGGTTGTTGTTGCGGTTGGCGATGCGCGAGGCCACTTGGCATGAAGCCGATTTGGGGGTCGCCATCGGGGCGCTGATACTGGCGGTCGGGGCGAGCATTGGCATTGGGCTGATGGTGGGCAGCTTCGAGCGGGACTTCATGCGGATGCTGGACCAGCGCCTTGCCCACGACTTCTATCTGGAGTTGCGCGACCGGGATGGCGCCGCCTTGGCCCGCGCCTTGCCGGAAGCTCATCCGAACGCAGTGGCCGTGCCTTCGGGCGAGCACTCCGTCCGCCTGCATGGGCACACCGTTGCAGTCGGCTACGCGGAATTCTCCGCCGCCGAGACGGCCCGCTACGGCCATGCGCTTGCCTTGGGGCCGGACGAAGCTTTGGCCAGCGAGGCCTTGCTGACGGCCTTGGAATTGTCGGTGGGGGACTTAGTGGAGGTGGGCGGTGAACCGCTGCGCATCGTCCATGAATTTTCCGGTTTCGGCGATGTGGCACCGCGTCTGCTGATCCAAGCGGAGGCCGCCGGCGAACGCTTCGGCGCCCTGCACTACGACCGGCTCGTCCTGTCTGGCCTACCCGCTGCCGACCTTGAACGCTGGCTTGCCCGTGTCGCACCGGATGTCGTAGTGCTTCAGCGGGCCGCGCTGCGGGCGGTGTCGCTCGACATCTTTGACCGCACGTTCGCGATCACCCGGGCGCTCACCCTGGTAGCGCTCATCGTCGCCGTGGCGGGCCTCTACAACGCCATGATGGCGCTGCGGCTAAACCAAAGGACCAGCGTGGCGTTGCTCCGCGTCCTCGGATTGAGCGTCGGCGAACAACGGTGGGTGGCCTTCATGCGAGGTGGTGCGCTCGGCCTCTTCGCCGTAGTCCTTGCGCTCCCCTTGGGACTGTTCATCGGCGTGGTTCTTTGCCACGTGATCAATCCCCGCGCCTTCGGCTGGAGCGTGGCGCTGTCGATTTCGGCAGCGGACTGGGCGTTGCCCATGGCCCTTGGCTTGTTGGCTGCAGTGGCCGCCAGCGTAGTGCCAGTGCCGGAGGAAGGCACTTGAAGTTGCTGGGTTGGGTGCTGTGGGTGGCTGCGGGCGCTTCGATTTTGGGGTGTGGCGACGGGCCGGTCGATGCCGGTGCGGGCGTTGGCGAGGGTTTGCAAGTCGGGCGGATGCTCGGTGGGGACGACGACGCGGCGGGATTTGCGGAAGCGTCGCTGCCGCGCGCATTTCGGTTTCCTGATGATCATGGGGCGCATCCGGCCTTTCGCAGCGAGTGGTGGTACTTGATCTTCACCTTGAAAGCCGTCGGCTCGTCCGCGACCGG
>JAQAJJ010000061.1 GCA_028278675.1 Candidatus Azophilus lithoversatilis | reverse complement strand
GAATCGCTGAAGTTCGGGGCAGTCTGCAACCGGACAGTTCATGTGTTACAGCACCGGACAATTTATTTGTTCTCAACACACCAAATCCCACTCCCGATGTCCTCCTTCCGAAGCCCAACAGTTGCGGCAAAACGCTCATCAGGGTTCCGTGCAGGTTGCCGTGTGCGCCAATCTACCCTGATCCCTCCTTTTCGGCGTCCCGGACCTCGTAGGCGTCGATCACGCCGGCGCCGATGCTGTCGCCCCAGACGTTGACGGTGGTGCGGAAGCGGTCGAGCAGCCAGTCCACGGCCAGGATCAAGGAGATGCCCTCGATGGGCAGGCCGACGGCGTTGAGGACGATGACCATGGTGACCAGCCCGGCCTCCGGGATGCCCGCAGCGCCGATGGCGGCCAGCGTGGCGGTGAGGACGATCACCACCTGCTCGCCTAAGCCTAAGGAAATGGCGTAAACCTGGGCAATGAACATGGCGGCGATGGCCTCATAGAGGGCGGTGCCGTCCATGTTGATGGTGGCCCCTAACGGCAGCACGAAGCTCGAGGACCGTTCGGACACCCCGTTTTCTTCCGTTACCCCCTTCATGGTGACGGGCAGGGTGGCGCTTGATGAGGCGGTCGAGAAGGCGTTGAGCAGCGCCGTCCCCACCCCGCTGACGTAGGCCACGGGGTTGCGCCGGGCAAACAGCATCAGCAGCAAGGGCAGCACCACCACCCCATGCAGCGTCAGGCCGAGCAGGACGGTGAAGAAGTACTTGCCCACCGCCATCAGTTCCGGGAGGAAGCCGCTGAAGCCGCCCGCTTCGCCGATGCGCGCCGCCACCAGGCCGAAGATGCCGATCGGCGCGGCATACATGATCCAATTCACCAGTTGCATCACCGCATCGTTGAGCGCCGAAATGACGGCGATGGCCGGACGTCCCCTCTCGCCAAGCACGGACAGCGCCGCACCGATCAACAGGGCGAAGAAGATGAGCGGCAGGATGTCGGTTTCCGCCATGGCCTTGAAGACGTTTTCCGGGATCATCCCGGCCTTGCCGGTGCGCGGGTTGCCCAGGAACACTTCACGGATAGCGCTGCCGATGCCGCGTCCCTCCTTGTCCTTCACCGATGCCGCCATGGGCAGATCGACGGCGATGCCTTGACCGGCTGGGTTCAGGTTCAGTTGCGCGCGCATCCCGTCGATCAGCAACAGCCGCTCGCCCGCTTCGGTGGTGAGGTAGTCTGCGTTGGGGGTGGTGAGCCGCCAATCGCTGACGGTGACGATGCCCCCCTCGATGGCGCTGACCCTGCCGGTGACGTTTTGGTCGGTCAGGACGAGGGCGTAGGTGCTGTCGTAGCGCTTGTTGAGCTCGCCGTCGAGCGCCACGGTGCGCAACCCCTCGCCGCCGAGCCGATAGCCCATGGCCGGGTGGCGCTCACCTTGGGAAAGCCCTTCGCCGGGCGCGATAATGTTCACCAGCACCATGCCGACGATGACCGCCAGGCTGGTTGTGGCGACGTAGTAGAGCACCGTGCGTCCGCCGATGGGTCCGAGGCTGCGGATGTCGCCCAAGTTGGTGATGCCGACCATGATCGACAGCATCACCAGCGGCACCACGATCATCTTCAGGGCATTGAGAAACATCTCGCCGAGAATTTCCGTCTCCGCTGCCAGCTCAGGCAGAAACCCGCCGGTCAGCGTAGCCAAGATGATGGCGCCCAGGATGGCGTACAGCAGCCAGTGGTTGTGTTGGCCGCTCTCTTCGGTTGCCTCGCTCATGGCGGCTGTCCTCCGCTTGTTGTTGAATTGGGTCTGATTCGGTTCATTCGACCGTCACGGACTTCGCCAGATTCCTCGGCTGATCCACGTCGGTGCCCTTCAGCACGGCCACATGGTAGGCCAGCAATTGCAAAGGCGCCGTGTAAACGATGGGCGCCAGCATGGGATCGACTTCCGGCAGCCGGATCACGGTCATGCCCGAGCCATCCTTGAAGGGTGTTGCGGCGTCCGCAAAAACGTAAAGTTCGCCGCCCCGGGCGCGCACCTCCTGCAGGTTGGAGCGCAGCTTCTGCAGCAGCTCGTTGTTCGGCGCCACCGCCACCACCGGCATGTCCTCATCGACCAATGCCAGGGGGCCATGCTTCAGCTCCCCGGCCGGATAGCCCTCCGCGTGGATGTAGGACAGCTCCTTGAGCTTCAAGGCGCCCTCCAATGCCACCGGATACATCAAGCCTCGACCGAGGAACAGGGCGTGATGGCGGTGAGCGAACTTTTCGGCCAATGTCGTGATGCGGCCGTCCAGCGCCAAGGCCTGTTCTATCTTGTCCGGCAGTTCGCGCAAGTTGGCGATCAACTTTGATTCGAATGCCCCTTCCATGCCGTGACGGCGACCGAGCACAGCCGTCAGCAGGGCGAGGTTGGCCAACTGGGCGGTGAACGCCTTGGTGGAGGCCACCCCAACTTCGGTGCCTGCTTGGGTCATCAACGCCAAGTCCGACTCCCGTACGCAGGAACTCGTCGGCACGTTGCATAGGGTCAGGGTGGCAAAATAGCCGATTTGCCGGGCGATCCGCAGCGCCGCCAATGTGTCCGCGGTCTCGCCGGATTGGGAGATGGTGACGAACAGGCTGCCCGGCGCGACCACCACGCTGCGGTAGCGAAACTCGCTGGCGATATCGACCTGGCAGGGAATGCCGACATGCTCCTCGATCCAGTAGCGGGCGATGCTGGCGGCGTAGAAGCTGGTTCCGCAAGCTACGATGGTGACGCTTTGCGTTTTATCGAACGCCTCGGCGGCGCGCACGCCGAAGGCATGCTCCAGCGCCCGCTCCCGGCCCATGCGCCCTTCCAGGGTGCTGCGCAGCACCTGCGGCTGCTCAAAGATCTCCTTTTGCATGTGGTGGCGGTAGTTGCCCTTGCTGGTGTCGTCAACGGCAACCTCCACCTTGATGGTTGAGCGGATGACCGACTCATCCTCAAGGTTCCACACGGAGATTTCATCGGCGGTGATTTCGACGAGGTCACCCTCCTCCAGGATGATGAAGCGGTCGGTGACCGCGCGCAGCGCCAGCACGTCGGAGGCCACGTAGTTCTCGCCGATGCCCTTGCCCACCACCAAGGGGCTGCCCACCCGAGTGGCCACGATGCGGCCCGGGTCGTCGTTCGCCATGATGGCGAGCGCGTAGGAGCCCTCCAGGCGATCCACCGCCGAACGCACTGCATCAACCAGGGAGCGTCCGGCCCCGGCCCGCCCACGGGCGCGTTGGAAATCGATGAGATGGGCGATCGCCTCGGAATCCGTTTCTGAAGCGAAGGCGTAGCCAGCCGCCGTCAACTCAGCTCGCAAGGCGTCGGCGTTTTCAATGATGCCGTTGTGGGCGATGCAGATGCGCCCGTTCGACTGGTGGGGATGGGCGTTCACCTCATGGGGCGGCCCGTGGGTGGCCCAGCGGGTGTGGGCGATGCCGGTGCGGCCGGCCAACGGGTCGCCGTCCAAGTCATCGACCAGCTCCCGCACTTTTCCGGCGCGACGGCGCACCTCGACCGCATCGCCCGCGTCCGCCACGACCCCAACACCCGCCGAGTCATAGCCTCGGTACTCCAGGCGCTGCAGGCTTTCCAGCAGGATGGGAACGACATTGCGGTCCGCGACCGCGCCGATCAGGCCGCACATGGTGGTTGTTCCCTCAACTGTCTTTGCGCCCGGGACGCTTCCAGTCGCGAATGTTGCGCTGCCGGCCTCGGCCCACGGCGAGTTCCTCTTCCCCAACCTTCTTCGTGATGGTGGAGCCGGCCGCGATGAACGCGCCGGATTCGATGGACAGGGGCGCGACCAAGGTGGCGTTGGTGCCGATGAACACGTCGTCGCTGATCTGGGTGCGGTGCTTGTCGGCGCCGTCGTAGTTGCAGGTGACGGCACCGGCCCCGATGTTGCTGGCTGCACCGACTTCGGCGTCGCCCAGATAGGCTAGGTGGCTGGCCTTGACGCTCCTTCCCAGGCGGGCGTTCTTGGTTTCGACGAAATTGCCCACCTTGACCTCTTCCGCCAAGGTTGTGCCCGGCCGCAGCCGGGCGAATGGCCCGATGCGGCAACGGGCGCCGATGCGGGCGCCTTCGATGACGGTATAGGCCTCGACGCGCGCATCGTCGCCAATTTCAGCGTCTTCGATCACAACGCCTGGCCCGAGATGAACCCGCTCGCCGAGCGTCACGCGTCCTTGGAGCACCACATTGGCGTCGATGAAGCCGTCCTGGCCTGCGGTCACTTCGCCGCGAACGTCGAGTCGGGCGGGATCCGCCAAGGTCACGCCCTCCGCCATGAGTCGCTTCGCCTCCCGCCGCTGGAAGATGCGCTCGGCCTGAGCGAGTTGCTCACGATCATTGACGCCAAAAATCTCATCGGAGCTGGCCGCTCTAATGCCTTCAACCGGCGTCCCCTCGGCAATGGCCAGTGCCACGAGGTCGGTGAGGTAATACTCGCCTTGGGCGTTGTCGGGCTTCACCTGCGCGAGCAGGCGGCGCAGCGTGGCGGCCGGCAACGCCATCAATCCGGCGTTGACCTCACGGATGGTCCGTTCCTCCGCGTTGGCGTCTTTGAATTCGACGATGCGTTCGATGCGCCCGTCGCCACCCCGCACAATGCGCCCCAATGCCGCTGGATCCTCGAGTTCCGCGGTGACCAAGGCCAACGCGCCTTCGCAGGCGGCATCCACGCAAGCCTGCAGGGTAGTTTGGTGAACCAAGGGCACGTCGGCGGTCAGAACGAGCACCACCGACGCATCATTAATTAGGGGCAACGCTTGGGCCACTGCGTGGCCCGTGCCCAGCCGTTCGCTTTGCACCACCCATTGAACAGCGCTTGCGGTGCTGGCCCGAACGTCCTTCGCACCGTGGCCGACGATCACCAGCACATCATCGGGCTCAAGGCCTTGCGCCGCGGAAACCACGTGGTCGAGCAGCGTCCTGCCGCCGACGCGGTGCAGCGCCTTGGGCAACGCGGACGCCATGCGCTTGCCCTCTCCTGCAGCGAGGACAATGACGGCGAGTTCAGGGCGCGTGGCCATAGGGCGATGGTGGGCCGCAGCAGGTTGGTGGTGAGGGCGTCATTATAGGCACTTAGAGGAAAGCAAACGCCGCCCGGTTCTATTGCAAGTTGGGCGCTAGCTCGAGCACGCAGTTTGCGTCGGCGCTGGGAATCGCTGAGATGGGAATGGAGCGGTCGAAGGTGGCAAGAACGCCGCCGTTGCGTTTGGCGAGGGCAAGCAGGTAAGCATCGGTGACCTGACGATGGCCCTGTATCGAGCGGGCGATGAAGTGTTCGCGTTGGCGAATCGAGAGTGAGTCTGGCCAGAAGGCGTGGCTGCCGCTGTCGCAGAAGTCTGCCAAGCGCTCCGCGGCGTCGGCAACGGTGGTTTTGCGACCCGGGTAGCTTGGGTTCGACACGATTCTCACGAACCCGTTCTCGGTCAACGGACAGGTGGCCCAAGGGCCGCGCGCCGCACCGCCGAACCATGCATGGGCGGCATCGTGGTGGATGTGCTCCGGGTCGAACAGCGCAATCAACACATTGACATCGAGCAAGGCGGTCAAGCGTCGTCGTCCCGCAAAGCGTTCACAACAGCAAGCGAGACTGGCCGGGCATCGGTGCGCGGCGGCAGAAGCGGAACACCGTTCCGTTCCGGCAAGTCATCGCGTTTTCTGGCAAGCCCCTGCCGTGCCAAGTCGGAGACGACCTGTCCCATCGGTATGCCGCGAAGCCGGGCGATATCCTTGGCGGCCCAAAGAACGTCTTCGTCGAGGTTTATCGTGGTGCGCATGATGGAATCGTCGCGCATCACGCATCAGGTGTCAACGTTCTGCGTCTATTCCCAATCCCTTGACTACTGTCCGATGAGATTTTGAGGCGAAGAGAGCCAAACACACCTGTCCGGCCAATAGCCGACTAAACTCTCTCGCTTACTCGTTGGTCTAGGCGCCTCGTTGGGGGTCTATAATCCGCCAACCAAACCACCGTCGGCGAACCCCCATGCTCTGGGCCGATGCCAATCCCGCCCTTGCCGCCCCCGTAGCCAACGGCGAAAACAAGCTGCGGCCCCAAGACCGCGCCGTGCATGATTGGTATCGATTCGTCCTGTCGTTTCCCCCGCACTTGGTGCAGAAATACTTGGATCAGTTCGGCGTCGAAGCGGGCAACACCGTGCTCGATCCGTTCTGCGGCACCGGCACCACTTTGGTCGAATGCAAGAAGCGCGGGGTGGGCAGCGCGGGGCTTGAGTCGAATTCCATAGCTCACTTTGCGAGTGCGGTGAAGGTTGACTGGTCGGCTAAGGGCGAGGACTTAGTCCGTGAAGCGGAGCAGGTGGCGGAAGCTGCGACGGGAGCGCTTTGGGACGACCGGGCGGCATGCGGGCAGAACACAGGGTCGTCTGAGACGGATGGGGAACCCTCGCTCTTTGATGAGAGCGCCACCGCCCATGGTGCCGAGACAGGCCTGCGGCGTCTCGAACCCGAGCAAATGAAGCTGCTGCTCAAGGACTCCATCAGCCCCGTGCCTCTGCACAAGACCTTGACGCTGCTTGAGGCCATTGACGGCAGCGGCTCGGCGTCATTTCGCCAATATGGTCGGCTCGCGCTCGCCAACGCCCTGGTGCAGCGCATCGGCAACCTCAAGTTTGGGCCGGAAGTGGGGGTTGGCCGCATTCGGGGGGATGCCCCGGCTGTCGAGGCTTGGCTGGCGGGTGTTAAGACAATCGCCCAGGACCTCGATCAGGTCCGGGACCGCTGCCGTGTCGCATCCGATGTCGTCAATTCCGACGCTCGGCACGCCAGTGAAGCTCTGGCGCCAAGAACCATCGACGCCGTAATCACCTCGCCGCCCTATCCCAACGAAAAGGACTACACTCGCACAACGCGCTTGGAATCCGTTGTGCTCGGGCTGGTGCGCAGTCGGGCCGAATTGCGCCAACTGAAGCAGGGTTTGGTCCGCTCAAACACCCGAGGCGTCTATGTGGCGGACACCGACGATCAAGCCATCGCTGAAAACCAAGCGATCAACCGCATCGCCGAAGCCATCGAGCGGCGGCGCATCGAGTTGGGCAAGACCTCGGGATTCGAACGCCAATACGCCCGAGTGACGCGTCTGTACTTCGGCGGCATGGCACAGCACTTCGCCTCTTTGCGCAAGGCTCTCAAACCCGGCGCTAAGCTCGCCTATGTGGTCGGCGATCAAGCCTCCTACCTGCGCGTGATGATCCGCACCGGCCAACTTCTTGCCGACATCGCCGAGTCGCTTGGCTATCGAGTCCTCAACATCGATCTGTTCCGCACCCGGCCATCGACTGTCACGGGAGAGCAGTTGCGCGAGGAAGTGATCGTAATGGAGTGGCCAGGGAAATTAGTGAGAAAATCACAACATCAGCCGGGGCGTCGAAGTCCAACCTCTTCAAAACCATCATCGAGAAGATCTTCTTGGACCGCTACGCAAGTGGTGCGATGGAAGCCCTTAGCTTGCCCCAGAACGGCACGCCGCCGACGCCGAAGGAACAACCGGCCAGCCGCGGGGCCGTCTCCATTTGTTCCATGGAAGTTCCCTTCGAGCGAAGCGACATAGAAGACGCTGCAAGGGTTCTGCGCGTCCCCTTTCCGAAAAACATCGGTGACTTGGTGTACTCGTACCGCTACAGAACGCCCATGCCAGAGTCCATATTGGCAACCCAAACGGAGGGCCGCGAATGGGTGATAGAAGGTGCAGGCCGAGCGAAGTACATCTTCAAGCTGGCGCAAGTCAGCCGCATCGTCCCCAACCCCGACTTGGTGACCATCAAGCTGCCTGATGCCACCCCTGAAATCGTTTCAGCGTATTCGTTGTCGGACGAGCAGGCTTTGCTGGCCAAAGTTCGATACAACCGGCTAATCGATGTGTTCCTGGGCATTGCTGCCTACTCACTGCAGAACCACCTGCGCACCACCGTTTCCCATGTCGGTCAGATCGAAATTGACGAAATTTATGTAGGCGTCGATCGTCAAGGACGGCAATACGTGATGCCGGTGCAGGCCAAGGGCGGCTCAGACCGCTTGTCTATCGTTCAGACAAAGCAGGATATTCAGTGCTGCGCGGAACGATTTCCGCATCTCATTTGCCGCCCAATCTCGACTCAGTTTATGAGCGGTGACCTCATCGCGTTGTTCGAGCTTACGATCGAGGAAGACCAAGTGAGAGTTGTTGAGGAACGGCACTACCGACTCGTTCCATCCGAGCAAATCACCGCAGATGAACTAACCACCTATGCAAGGCGGCTATGAGTAGCTCCCGACTTCCTGGAGGGGCGAGAGGTGTCTGCCCCAGATATTCCCGCCAGCTTCTAGCCGAGTGCGCAGTGGAAGCAATGCAGCGAGCTTCGCTCGAAGCTGGGACGGACCGGCTGTCGATGAAGGAAATTGAGTCCGAAATCCAAGCAGCGCGAAGGGAAAGGCAAAAGCACCGAAATTGAACTGAGAGACTGAGTGGTGGGTACAGGTGTGTGGGTGCCTCGATTCAGCGCGTTTGCGGAAGTGATGTGATTGATGGTCTCGTCAACAACCTTTGTTGAGTCCTAGAGAGATGCGATGCCGCCGGGAGTCCGATGAGCCCTCCAGCGCGTCGGAATCGTTGCCGAATCGCGTCCGAAATTGACCCAATCGCTGCGTTCCGCCATAGTCGCCAGCCTTTTCATCGCAATCGGGACGAGAAGCCATGAGTAGAGCGATTGGCGCCCTGATGCTGCTGGCCGCTGCCGCAAGCCATGGCGCCGAGCGGCCCAACGTGATCATCATGCTGGCGGATGACCTCGGTTGGGCGGATGTTGGATATCACGGCGGCGACATCGACACGCCGAGCCTGGACCGGCTGGCCGCCGAGGGCGTGCAGTTGGACCGCTTCTACACCACCCCGATCTGCTCACCGACGCGGGCGGCGCTGATGACTGGGCGCAACCCCATTCGGCTCGGCGTGGCCTACGCCGTGATCCTGCCCTGGACCAATAACGGCATTCACCCGGATGAACGATTTCTGCCGGAGGCCTTTCTGGACGCCGGTTACCAGACCGCGATGGTCGGCAAGTGGCACCTTGGCCATGCCCAGGAGACCTATCATCCCAACCAGCGCGGCTTCGAGCACTTCTACGGCCACCTGCACACCGAGGTGGGTTACTTTCCGCCGTTCGCCAATCAGGGCGGCAAGGACTTCCAGCGCAATGGCGTCTCGATTGACGATGAGGGCTACGAAACGGAACTGCTCGCCCAGGAAGCGAGCCGTTACATTGAGGCGCGCGATCCCGAACGACCCTTCTTCCTGTACATGCCGTTCCTGGCGCCGCACACGCCGCTGGAGGCGCCCCAGGACCTGATCGAAAAGTACGCCGACATCGAAACGGATCTGCCCCCGGCGCGCAGCCGCCAAACCGATGGGACAAGGCGCACCGCCAAGCTTCTGCTGCAGGACAGCGCCCGGCCTCTGTACGCCGCCGTCGTGGACGCCATGGACCAGGCGATCGGCACGGTGCTTGATACGCTCGATGCCGAGGGCATCGCCGACGACACCATCGTGCTGTTCTTCAGCGACAACGGTGGCGCGGCCTACTCCGTTGGCGGCGCCAACAACGCGCCCTTGCGGGGCGGCAAGGGCGAGGTCTTCGAAGGCGGCATCCGGGTGGTATCCCTTCTGCGATGGCCCGACCGGCTCCCCGCCGGCGGCAAGATGGATCAGATCATGACGGCGATGGACGTGTTCCCCACGCTCATGGACGCGGCGGACATCGAGTCGGGGGAGCACTTTCCTTGGGATGGCCAGAGCCTTTGGCCGTCGATTGCCGATGGCGCGCCGGCGCCGCGCACTGAGGATGTCTTCTTCGTTTCCGAGACGCCCATCTACGGCGAGTTCAACCTGACGGTCTTCAATGAGGAGTGGAAGCTGGTGCAGGAAGTGGTGCAAGACCAAGTCACCACGACGGTCACCAACCATCTCTTCCGTATTGCCGAAGACCCTAACGAATACAATAACTTGGCATCGGCCCACCCCGACATCGTGCAGGACTACGCGGACCGCATCCGCCGTTGGCGCGCCCTCTATCCCATCCACGGCACGCGCTCGGCGCTCGTGCCGCCGCCCGGCTGGCGCGCCCCGAAGGACTGGGCGTCCTATCCGCGCCCGTTGGAGACGCTGCAGCCGGACGCCGCCAAGGGCATGGCGCCCACGGAGACCATCAACCGGGTGCTCGACATGCAGCTCGGCGAACGCGGCCGCCTGGTTTACGACTGCGAAACCCGCTGGTATCTGGCCGGGCTTTGCACAAAGAACTCAGAACGTTAGTCCAGCGCCGCCTCGGTGGTGCTGATGCGACTCTTCAGCCAGCCCGTCTCGCTGTAGTTGCTGCCTTGCTCGTAGGCCCGGTCGAGAAGTTGGTTTAGCGCAGCCAATCGGGCCTGCAGCAAATCGGTGTGGCCGGGCTGGCTGGCGAGCCCGAGTTCGACCCAGTGCAGGGCCGCCTCCAACTCGCCCGCTTCCAGGCTTTCCCTTGCCCGGACCGCGAGCGGTTCCGGGCCACCGGCGAGATCGGCGATGTCGGAATAGAGCTCACGAATCTGGACCGGGTAGAGTTCGGTGGTGGATTCGAAATGAAACCAAGTGCTGTAGTGCTCCCAGATGCTGCGCACGTTCCAGGACACCTTGCCGTGGCCTTGGCTCAAGGCGAGTTCCGGCGGCAGTTGGACGTCCCGCATCAGTTGCCACAGGGAATCGCCCCGGTTCATGCCGGCCACCGTTTGGTCGTGGATGAACTGCGTGGCGTCGCGCATCCTTTGCATGTCCTGACGGATGCGCTCACTGCCCGTGACGGGGTCGAAGTGGCTCGGAAGCACCATCTCCGGCTGCAGCGCGATCAGTTTGTCGAGCGAGCGGACATAGGCAAGCGGATCGCGGAACTTCTCGCCCCGCAGGGTGAACAGGTTCGGCACCATCGGAAACAGGGGACCGAAAAAGTCGCCGCTGAACAGCAGGCGTTGCTCGGGCAGCCATAAAACCAAGTTGTCGTCTCCTTCCGCGCCCGCCGCCGCGATCGCTTCAAACTGGACGCCGCCCGATGAGAAGGCGTAGGCATCGCCCTCGGCCACCTCGATGTTCGGCGTGATGCCGCCGTAAACGTTCATGCCGCTCTCCGGCGGCTCCTCCGGCATGAAGGTGTACAGGAGCCGGTTTCTCGACCAGAAGTGCCGCTCAAGGTCATCCAGATAGCGTTGACCCTCGATGAATTCCGCATGGGTGACCACTTCGGCATCGGGAAACTCAGCCAGCCAAAACTTGGCGCCGCCGATGTGGTCGGCGTGGGAATGGGACAGCACGATGTGGGTGACCTGACCGGGCGCCGCCTCCTGCAGCAGGCGCTTGTGCTTGGCGGCTTGAGTGGCCAGCCCGGTATCGAACAGCACAAGGCCGTCATGGGTGCGGATCAGGAAGGTGTTGCCCACGCCGGAAGCGCGAAAGACATCGGGAGCAGGTTGGTCCACACCAACCTCGATGTGCTGGAGGCCAGCGACGGTCTTCACCTCGGCCCGGTCGTCCACCTCGGTTTGCGAGGCGATGTAGGAACTGGCCAGTGTGCCCACGGCTTCCGCTCGGCGCTCCTCGACGACCCGGGCAAAGCCTGAGTCCCGCGCCCCGTAGCCGAGCACCGTGCCGAGCAGAATTCCAAGCAGCAGCACACCGAGCCATTTCAAGATGTTAGCCATTGCGGTCTCTTTGCCTCCCCGTTCCGCATCTCAATCCGCTACCGCCGTTCGCCGCCGGCTGGTTGGCGAGTTCCTGGACTTGCTTGGTGCCGCGACGCCACAGCACCGTCAAGGTTGTACTGTGCCAAACCCCGGCGACCGGGCCGACTTCAGGGCTTGTACTTGATCCGCTCGCCTTCGATCGCAATGTAGTTCAGATTCCGCAGGCCGTTGACGAGCGTGTCGAGCTGCTCTTCGGTGAGGCTCTTCCCAAACAGGTTGTTGATGGTGGTGCGCAGCGTGCGCACCTTGCGTGGACGTGATTTTCCCTGCATGTCGAAGTTCCTGACCACCCTCTGGAGCTGATCGTCAACTGAGTCTGCCTCGTTCGCCCGCAGCCATGGAATCTCAAACAGGCCCTTGCGGCGCGCAACCTGAATGCCGTTCTCCTTGAGATGCCTGATGAGCGGATCGAACCCGGTGTCCTTTGAGACGACATGGAATTGATCGTCTGACCCCGATTTGGCCAGTTTGCCGAGGTAGTAGGCGATGTGGAAGTCGAGCGCGTTCTTGCCGCTGCCCGTGATCTCAATGTACTGCGCATCGCTGCCGAAGGACTGCATCTCGAGCACCAAATCTCTCGGCAATCGCGTCTGGTTCGCGCCCACGAACACAATGATCTGGAAGCCGCAGTCCCGTTGATCACCCTTCAACGCCGCCAGATTCTTCGGCTGAACGTTCTCGTAGTCGACCAGCACATGGTGGGTTGTCATCGTTTGCCCTAGCGCCCCGACATGCGCCGATTGTAGAACGAAGATTGGCGGTCGCACCACCGCACCGCTTAGGCCTGCAAGCTGGGATCGTCAATTTCCGGGCTTGCTTGGGCACCCATGAACATCAGTTTCCGCACACCGTCCGCGACGGAGGTAAGCAGCGTGCTGGTGACGGCAAACGTCGAAGCGCCTATGCACCAGCCCTCGGCGGTGCGGACGTAGCGGTCCTCGATGCTTAAGTTGCTTGATCGCTTCGATGCTCTCCAGCCGCTGCAGCCGCTGTTCCACCGTCAATCGGGTGTTGTGTGAAAGTTCCACCGCCTTATGCTCCCTAGAGTTGCTCCGCTCAGGCCGGCAGGGTTTCCGCCAGGCTTCAAGGCTTGCCGCCGGTGCCGTATCCTTGCCGCCCACCGCATGGTGGATGGAGAATGGCATGGAGTACTTTCCCAACCTGCCCGCGGGGGACTTCGACCAACCCGGGGCATGGGCGAAGGCCAAGGAGACCCAAGGCTGGCAGGGCATCTGCGCCAGTGATCACCTTTTTCTCGGTGACCACCAATACCCGCACGTCTTCGTCACGGCCATGGCGATGGCCGGCGCGACGGAGCGCATCAAGGTGACCACGTCTTTCGCCAACAACCTGTTCCGTTCGCCCGTCGAGTTCGCGCAGGCGGCGCTGGCTCTGCAAGCATTCTCAGGCGGGCGATTCGAGGCAGGGTTGGGGGCCGGCTGGGCGGCGGCGGAGATGCAGGCCATGGGGATGGCCTACCCCGATGGCCCAACGCGGGTGAGCCTTTACGTCGAAGCGCTGCAAATCGCCGCCGCGTTGATCCAAACCGGACAGTGCCGCTTTTCCGGCGAACACTACCGGATCGACATTGTCGGCGAATCCGCCATCGGTCCCAGGCCGGCAACGCCCCCGCCACTGATTGCATCGGCAGGCGGCCCCCGGGCGCTGCGCGAAGTGACGCCGCTGGTGGACCGGGTGGAGATCAAGGCCAGCGCCCGCGGCACTCGTGGCGGTGCACTTGACCTGGCTAGGGTGGCCACCGTCACTGAGGATGAAGTCAAACGCAACGTCGAGCGCGTCAAGGCCATCGACGCGGACAAGCCCCTAGGCATCTTCCTGCTCGTGGCCGCCGGGGAAGGCCCGGAGGTCTTGGCGCTCAAAGGCTTGTTCGGAAACGGCTATCTGGGCCAATTTGCTGGCCACCCGGACGATGTGGCCCGCTCGCTGGAGGGTCTGGCCGCCTTGGGAATCGACCGTGTCCAGCTCACCGAACTCGCACCGGGCTCCCATGATGCGCTGGTGGATAGACTTCTGGCGTAGGCCAAGCTATGGCAGAAGTCGCTTCCCGACGGGGTGATTTGCCTTCATTCCCAATAGGCAGCTGTTACAAACGGGTTGAACGATCATGTTGCATGTTGCCCAATTTGGGCAGTAACATGCCCGAAATGGGAAACATGATGCCGACCCGATCTTCTCGCCCAGCCCGCCGCCTAGCTTCCGCCGACCGTATTGATGTGCCTACCAGCATCGCGGATGCGCTGTTTACCACCACCCAGCAACGGGTGCTGGCGCTGCTGTTCGGCCACCCGTCGCGCAGTTTTTTTGCCAGTCAACTGATCGCGCAAACCGGCTCCGGTTCCGGTGCCGTGCAGCGGGAACTCAAGCGCCTCACCTCCAGCGGACTGGTCACCGTCAGCCATGTCGGCAAGCAGAAGCACTACAAGGCGAACCGGGACTGCCCGGTGTTCGAGGAACTTTGCGCACTGGTCCGCAAAACAGTCGCCATGGTTGAGCCGATTCGGCAGGCATTGGAACCCATTGCCGGTCGCATTGAACTCGCACTGCTCTACGGCTCCGTAGTAAGTGGCACCGACACTGCGACCAGCGACATCGATCTCCTCGTAGTGGCGGACGCCCTCACGCTGGAAGCGCTCTACACGGCGCTCGCACCCGCGGAGGCTAGCTTGGATCGCGAAGTCAGCCCCGTGCTCTACACTTCCCAGGAGTTCGCAAACCGCCGGACCGCCGGCAATTC
>JAQAJJ010000060.1 GCA_028278675.1 Candidatus Azophilus lithoversatilis | reverse complement strand
CCGTGGCACACCGGATTGCCCACCGACATTACCGCTCATTTGTTCCCCGCCAAATCGGAGTTTAGCGGCTATGTGTTCGATTGGCCGGACTACGCCGCCACGTGCGAAGACCAGCCCGATCAACCTTGGACCCAGTTCCGAGGCGTGATGCCGGGCTGGGACAACACCCCACGTCTGAAGTCAGCTGCGCACCTCTTCCAAGGACACTCTCCATCAGACTACAGCCACTGGTTGCGATCAGCGATGCGCTGGACCCTCGACCGGTTGAGACCATCCGAGGAACAGTTGGTCTTCATCAACGCTTGGAACGAATGGGGGGAAGGCGCATACCTCGAGCCCGACCAGCGCTTTGGCTACGCTTTCCTGCAAGCGACTCGAGACGCGGTGGAATCGGTGGCACAGCAACCCGATGACCCGGTGCGTCCACATCCCCTGTCCACCGGCGCCGCGCCGCTGATAGCCAAGCAGATCGTCCCTTTGGGCTCCACCTACTCAGCCTCGACCGCCGGCATTCGGCTGCAGTGCCCTGCGGAGCCGGACGTTTCCGTGGTGATCCCGATTTACGGGCAGTACCGCTTGACCTTGCGCTGCCTCAAGTCCCTGAGCGACCTGAGTGACAAGCGGTCTTTCGAAGTGATCATAGTGGATGACGCCTCCCCGGACGAAAGTGGCGAGCTGCTTACCGCGGTGCCCGGTATCCGCTATCTGCGCAATGACGAAAACCAGGGTTTTCTAAAGTCCTGCAACCGGGGCGCCGCACTCGCTCAGGGCCGCTATCTCTTCCTGTTGAACAACGATACCGTCGTCGAAGACGGCACCCTTGATGCGCTTGCGGGCACCTTCGACGACCACGACGACGTCGGGCTGGTTGGTGCCAAGCTCTATTTCGAGGACGGGGGCCTGCAGGAGGCCGGAGGCATCGTTTGGTCAGACGGCTCCGCGATGAACTTTGGCCGCGGAGACGACCCCTGCAAGCCCGAATACAACTACGTGCGTGACGCCGACTACTGCAGCGGTGCCGCCATCATGCTGCCGACCGCCCTGTGGCGGCGGCTGAACGGCTTCGATAGCTACTATGTTCGCGCCTACTACGAAGACACCGATCTCGCCTTCCGCATTCGCGAAGCAGGCTACCGGGTGCTCTTCCAACCCTTCGCCAAGGTGGTGCACAGCGAGGGTGCCACATCCGGAACCGACCTCTCCAAAGGCGAAAAACGCTATCAGTTGGAAAACTGCACACGATTTCTGGAGCGTTGGCGCGAAACACTGGCCAGCAAGCATCTCGCCCCCACTACGTCGCCACAACTCGCCAAGGACCGAAGTGCCGCTGCTCGGGCGCTGGTCATCGACTGGGACATTCCAACACCCGACCACGATTCGGGCTCGCTGGACACCTTTAACCTCATTCGCATGCTGGGACGCCTAGGCGTGAAGACGACCTTCGCTGCCCATCGCGACCTAGCCTATTTTGGTAAATTCACGGACGCCGTGCAAAGGCTCGGGGCAGAGGTGCTGTATGCGCCCTATTGCAGCTCTCTGCGCACTTTTCTCAAAGAGCACGGGAGGGATCAGGACTACGTCATCGTGCATCGCGTCGCCGTTTTCACGGATTGGGAGCGGGACTTGAAGAGGTACTGCCCCCAAGCCCGCATCATTTTCAGCACCGTGGACTTGCACCACATCCGGGAGGCACGCCAAGCGGAAGTTGAAAACTCCGAGAGCTTGAGAAAAAGAGCTGAAGCCACCAAGCGAGAGGAAATCAGATTGGCCCGCAAGGCCAACGCCACGATTGTGGTGAGCAAAACCGAACAGGCATTGCTCGAAGAGGCACTGCCCGACGTCCCGGTCTTCCACCTGCCGCTCATTCGAGACATACCTGGAGCGGGTGAGGCGACATTCGA
This sequence comes from Candidatus Azophilus lithoversatilis, assembly GCA_028278675.1. GTDB lineage: Bacteria > Pseudomonadota > Gammaproteobacteria > Pseudomonadales > Azotimanducaceae > Azophilus > Azophilus lithoversatilis. Next base: position 12,705 of record JAQAJJ010000060.1, on the reverse strand, counting down.
AAACCGTCGTGGCATCGCTTTTCTGGGCAACTACCTGCACCCGCCAAATGCAGACGCCATATTGCACTTCGCACACGACATTTGGCCCGAGTTTCACTCTGCGGTGCCAGACTCAGCGCTGTACATCGGCGGCAGCCAAATGTCTTCCGAAGTGGCGCAGCTCAACGATCTTGACGGCGTTCAAACGCTCGGCTATGTGCCGGACTTGATGGCCTTCTACAATAAAATTCGATTGACAGTTGGGCCGTTGCGCTATGGCGCGGGTGCCAAGGGCAAGGTGGTGTCCAGCCTCTGCCACGGCGTCCCGGTCGTCGCCTCTCCCATCGCCGCAGAGGGGATTGAGGTCGAGCACGGCCGGGATATCCTCATTGCTGAAAATCAGGCGGAGTGGATCCAGCATCTCCAGAGCGTCTACTGCGATCCTGACTTGTGGAGCACACTGTCCAGAGGTGGCATTGCAGCCATGCAACGAAATCACTCCCTGACGGCAGGGGCAATGGATCTGTCCCGCATCCTGGCGCTCGAAAATGACGAGGATGAGCAGCTGACCGCGCCGATGGCGCTCTAGCTCCGCTTGTGCCCGATGAACGGCAAAATCTCACCTTGGCTCGGCACCCTGTTTTCCAAGCTCCGCCGGGGCTCATACTCTGGGCGCTCGCTAGAGAAGCGGAAGATCATTCTTCACTACCACCTCTTCAAGAACGCCGGAACCAGCATCGATCAAGTTCTTAAGAAGAACTTCGGCGAGCAGCGATGGCGCAACCACGAATTCGCAACAGTCGGCAGGACCACGGCAATCCTGAGCGGCGATTCAAGTTCGGACGCAGTCGAGGAGTGGCTGTGCGCAAACCCTGAAGTGCTGGTGCTTTCCTCCCATACCGCCGTCATGCCACTTCCCAACATCCCAGCTGCAACGGTGCTTCCGATTCTGTTCGTGCGCCACCCGTTGACTCGGCTTCACTCGGCCTATTTCTTCCAACGCCAGCGATTCCACGCCGGCGTTGAAAAGATGGCAACCCGATTGGCGGCACACAGCGATTTCGCTGGGTATATGAAAAGCATGCTGGCCAGAAAGAACAACAGCATTGCGCGCAACTTCGCTGCAGTTCGGCTGGCGGCGGGCATACCCGGGCCGACGGACCAACTCGAACAGCGCGCCCTTCAGGCCCTGAACATCCTGCCCTTCGTCGGAGCAGTGGAACTGTTCAACCGGTCCTTAAGGGTGATGGAGCACTGGTTGCGCCCACATTTTCCCGAGTTTCGCGCCGATCCGGTTTGGCGCAACGCCACCCATGACCAGCCGCGTTCAATGTCGAACCGGCTGGACCAAATTCGTGACGAACTTGGCCCTCAGCTCTACGAACAGGCATTGCAGGCGAATCAAGTTGACCTCCTCGTCCACAAAGCGGCTTTAGCAAGAATTGAGGCCGCGTACGACGATCTTCCCGCCACGCTTCGCGAAAGGCCTATAGAGGCCCAAAACTGATACGACCGCATACCCGTCAATCAATTCTTCCATACAGGTCCTCAAAACGCACAATATCATCCTCGCCCAGATAGCCTCCGACCTGAACCTCAATGACCTCCAATCCAGTGTTCCCCGGATTGCGCAACCGGTGCTTCACACCTTGCGGGATGTAGGTGCTCTGGCTTTCGGATAGGGCGAACGTCTCCTCGCCGCACGTGACTTCCGCCTCGCCCTTCACCACCACCCAATGCTCGGCGCGGCGCCGGTGCAACTGCAGCGAGATGCTGGCACCAGGCTTCACCTTGATGCGCTTGACCTGGTAGCGCTCGCCGCTTCCGACGCCCTCATAGCTGCCCCACGGGCGGTACACTTCGGTGTGCAGAAGGTGCTCCGAGCGTTCCGATGCGCCGAGTTGAGCCACCAGGGCGCCGACTTCCTGAACGCGGTCCCGATCGGCAATCAGCACCGCATCAGCCGTCTCCACGATGACCAACCGATCAACCCCGATGGCGCTCACCAGACGATGGTCGGCGCGAATGAGGGTGTGGTCCACATCCAAGGGCAACACGTCGCCAATAAAGCAGTTCCCGCGCCCGTCCACCTCCGATGCCTCAAGCACCGCCTCCCAGGAGCCGATGTCGCTCCAGCCAAAATTCACTGGCAGCACCGCAGCCCGAGTTGTTCTTTCCATCACCGCCACGTCGAAGGAGGCATTGGGGCTGCGCATAAAGGCATCGCCCGGACGAAAAAACTCTAGGTCGGACCGCCCCGTTTCCACGGATTGGGCAACGGCTTCGGCCATCTCACTGCTGTGCGCCCGTATCTCCGCCAACGCCACGTCGGCGTCCACTAGGAACATGCCGCTGTTCCACAGATGGCGGCCGGAGGCGGCGAAGGCACCAGCGCGCTCCTGATCGGGTTTTTCGACGAAGGACTTGACCGGCTGAACGCCATGCGCCCCATCGGCCTCCAACTCAATGTAGCCGTACCCCGTTTCCGCTCGGGTGGGCGCAATGCCGAACACCACCACCGAACCGCCTTCGCTCGCGGCCTGGGCGGAGTTCACGGCAGCAGCAAAGCGTTCGGGCTGATCGATCAGATGGTCGGACGGCAGCACCAGCAGTTGGGCACCTTCCGCTTCGGCTGCAGCGAGATGGGCGGCCAATGCAATGGCCGGTGCGGTGTTGCGGCCCGCTGGCTCCAATGCAATGCACTGCCAAGCCAGTTCCAGCGCCCGCAGCTGTTCGGCGACCAAAAACCGGTTGTCCTCATTGCAAATGACAATCGGCGGCCAGTCCGTAGCGGCTGCGGCACGAAGCACGGTATTCTGCAGCAAAGAGCGTTCCCCGACCAAGGCGTGAAACTGCTTGGGAAACAGCGCCCTCGACAATGGCCACAACCGGCTGCCAACGCCGCCGGCCAGCACCACGGGTACGAGTGGCTTCAAGGGCACCTATGCCTCCTGATGGGGGAGAAAACCAACCGACGGGCAAAATGCAGCATGCCAGCCTCACCTGCTCCGGCGGGAATTGGAGGATTGTAGGGCAAGCGTCCTGAAGTAGGCAAAGCTGGGGCGTCCCGCCTTCGCTTCTAAGCACGGGAGGACCCGATTTAGGGCGTCTGCCCTGCCCCGCTCATATGGCTGATGGCGTCCAACAGCTCCTCTTCCGAGCAGTCGAAACACAGCCCCATGGCGGGCATGCCCGTCATGCCGTCGATGGTAGAGCGGAGCAGCGCGTCCCGGCCCTTGGCCATGCGCGGCGACCAAGCCTCCGCATCGCCCGTCTTTGGGGCTCCAGCCACCCCCGCCGCGTGGCAAGAGAAGCAGTAGCGTTGGTAGATGGCGGCACCTGAACGATGCGCGTTGGCGGCGGCTTCGCCATCGCTTTCCAGAGCGCCCGAGTCGTCCGCGCAGGCGGTCAACCAAAGGCAGGCGCCGCACAGCAGCCAGCGGCGAATCCCGGCCCACGGCAATGGGCGCTGGCCTTTCCGCGTTTTTCCTGCATCGATCATGGCGTCTGTCCGTCGATCGCGAATTCATCGGCGTCACGCCAAGCGGGAAAAGCTGCGCGGTAGTCGTCCAAGACGGGTTTCTCCAAGGTGGCCGTGAACACGCCGCACCGCTCGCTGGCCTCGAGCAGCGCTTCGCCCTCCGGCCCGTAAAGCGCGCTGCCACCTGCATAGCGCACCCCGTCGCCGTCTTCGCCGAGCACGTTGACGCCGGCCACGAAACTCAAGTTTTCGATCGCCCGGGCTCGCAGCAGGGTATCCCAGGCCGACTGCCGGGCTCGCGGCCAGTTGGCGGCGAACAGCAACAGATCGTAGTCGCCCCGGTTGCGCAGCCAGACCGGAAACCGCAGGTCGTAGCAGACCGCCAAACCGATGCGCCAGCCCCGGCAATCAACTACCACGCGAGCCGTTCCCTCGTCGTAGTGCCGGTGTTCGCCGGCCATGCGGAACAAGTGGCGCTTGTCGTAAGTGACGATGGCGCCCTCGGGCGGCGCCCATATCATGCGGTTGAAGCGCTTGCCGCCCTCCTCGATGACCAAGCTCCCGCAAAGGGCGCACCCCAGCGCCCTTGCCCGGCTTCGCATCCAAGCCACGCTCGGGCCGTCCATGGTCTCCGCCACTTCAGCGGCGTCCATGGTGAATCCGGTCGTGAACATTTCCGGCAGCAGCGCCACATCCGCATGGTGCGGCAGATCCTCAAGCAGAGCGTCAAAGCGCGCCCGATTGCGCGGCGGGTCATGCCAATGGGTGGGCGTCTGCACCAAGCTGAGGGTCAGTTGGCCGCTCATGCGCTACAGCCCCAGCAGAATTTCAGCGCCCTGGCGCAAAGTGCGATCGTCCTTGCAGAAGCAGAAGCGCAGCATTTTATGGTCGGCCCCGTCGGGGTAAAAGACGGATACCGGAATGGACGCGATCTTGGCTTCGCGGGTCAGGCGAACCGCCAGCTCACTGTCGCGCTCATTGCTGATGCCCTCGTAGCCGAGCAGTTGGAAGTAGGTGCCCGCACTGGGCGTCAGGCTGAAGCGACTGCCCTCCAGCAGGGCGCAGAACAGGTCGCGCTTGCGTTGATAGAAAGCGCCAAGCTCCAGATGGTGCTCAGGGTGCGCCTTGAGGAAATCCGCCAAGCCGTGCTGCACCGGCGTGTTCGAGGTGAAGGTCACGAATTGATGAATCTTGCGGAACTCCGCGGTCAGATGCTCCGGGGCGACGCAGTAGCCGATCTTCCAACCGGTGGTGTGGTAGGTCTTGCCGAAGGACGATACCACGAAGCTCCGCCGCCACAGGTCGGGAAAGCGGCAAACGCTCTGATGGGCCTGGCCGTCGAAGATGATGTGCTCGTAAACCTCATCGGAGAGCACATGCAAGCCGTGCTCAAGGGCTAGCGCCTCAAGGCTGCGCAAATCGTCCCGCGACCACACTGCGCCAGTGGGGTTGTGCGGCGTATTGAAGACCACCAGCCGGGTTCGCGGCCTGATGGCCCCGCGCACCTGATCCCAATCGACGCCGTAGGCCGGCGGCTGCAGCGGAACGTGCCGCGCCACGCCGCCGGACAGCCGCACCGCCGGCTCATAGCTGTCGTAGGCCGGATCGAACAGGATGACTTCATCACCGGGCCGCACCACCGCCGTAATCGCGCAGAACAGCGCTTCCGTAGCGCCGGAGGTCACCGTGATTTGGGTTTCCGGATCCGCGGCGAGGCCGTAGAGATCAAGCACCTTGCCGGCAATCGCCTCGCGCAGGCTTAGAACCCCAGCCATGGGCGGATACTGGTTGTAACCGTGGGTGAGGTAGTGCTGCACACGCCGAAGCAACTCGGGCGGCCCATCGAAATCGGGAAAGCCTTGGGACAGGTTCAGTGCACCCTCTTGCGCAGCCAACGCCGACATGACGGTGAAAATGGTGGTGCCGACTTCGGGCAGTTTGCTGTCCAAGCCGCCCGCCGTGGCGTGCTCTGCTAAGTCCAATGGACAACCGCGAGTTTGGAGAGGGCGGATTCTGGCGCACCCGCCTAGCGAATTTCAACGCCAACGGCAGTGGTACCTCGTAAATCGCCATGTACGATATGGAGAACTCAACGAAACATCGAACCAGCCAGGGCATTGGCGCAGCAGACGCGCTGATCGCCACAACGGGTTTTGCCCAGAACCCGTTGCGTTGTTAGCATGCGCGCCCCCGCCCCGCCCGCTCGGCACGAAGTGTCAGCGCAGCGAGGGCGCTCCAAACCGCCGAGACGCACAAGGAACACTCCATGTCCGACACTGCCTTTAGCGACTTCAAGGTCGCCGACATCGCGCTTGCCGACTTCGGGCGCAAGGAAATCACCTTGGCCGAAGCCGAGATGCCCGCCCTGATGGCCCTGCGCCGGCGTTATGCGGCAGAGCAGCCGCTGGCCGGCGCGCGCATCATCGGTTGCATTCACATGACCGTGCAAACCGCAGTGCTCATCGAAACCCTGGTCGCCCTGGGCGCCGAGGTGCGCTGGTCATCGTGCAACATCTTCTCCACCCAGGACCACGCGGCAGCCGCGATGGCGGCTCGAGGCATCCCAGTGTTCGCCTGGAAAGGAGAGACCGAGGCGGAATACGAGTGGTGCATCGAACAAACCATCCTCAAGGACGGCGCGCCCTGGAACGCCAACCTGCTGCTCGATGACGGCGGCGACCTCACGCTGATGGTGCATGAGCGCTTCCCGGCCATGCTCAAGGCCATCCACGGCGTCAGCGAAGAGACCACCACCGGCGTACATCGCCTGCTCGACATGCTGCGCAAGGGCGAACTCAAGACCCCGGCGATCAACGTCAACGACTCGGTCACCAAGTCGAAGAACGACAACCGCTACGGCTGCCGGCACAGCTTGAACGACGCCATCAAGCGCGGCACCGACATGCTGCTGGCGGGCAAGCGGGCGCTGGTGATCGGCTACGGCGACGTGGGCAAGGGCTCCACCCAAAGCCTGCGCCAGGAAGGCATGATCGTGCGCGTGGCCGAGGCCGACCCGATTTGCGCCATGCAGGCCTGCATGGACGGCTTTGAAGTGGTCTCCCCCTATCGGGGCGGCGTCAACACCGGCGCTTTGGAAGACATCGATGAGGGCCTCCTGGGGGATACCGATCTCGTGGTCACCTGCACCGGCAACAGCAACGTCTGCGACGCCAACATGCTGAGCCGCCTCAAGGCAGGCGCCGTGGTCTGCAACATCGGCCACTTCGACAACGAGATCGACACCGCCTACATGCGCGAGCGCTGGCGCTGGGAGAAGGTCAAGGACCAAGTGCACCAGATCTTCCGCAGCGATGCGGCATCCGACTACCTCATCCTGCTCTCCGAAGGTCGGCTGGTGAACTTGGGCAACGCCATGGGCCATCCCTCACGGGTGATGGACGGCTCCTTCGCCAACCAAGTGCTGGCGCAAATGCACCTCTACCAGGAGCGCTGGGCCGACCAACCGGAGAACCAGCGCGCACCGGTGAGCGTCGAAGTGCTGCCCAAGCAGCTCGACGAGCAGGTTGCGGCGCTCATGGTGGAAGGCTTCGGCGGCGTGCTCACCCGGCTCACCGCCGACCAGGCCAGCTACATCGGCGTTGACCGGCAGGGTCCGTTCAAGCCCGCGGACTACAAGTACTAAGCCACCGCCGACGTGGAGCAAAGCCTTCAGGACGTCATCCGTCTGCTGGATCTGGAGACGATCGAGAAAAACCACTACCGGGCCACCAGTCCCAACGACGGCTGGCAACGGGTTTACGGCGGGCAGGTCATCGGCCAAGCGCTGGTCGCCGCCTCGCGCACGGTCGAGGCAGGCCGCAACGCCCACTCCCTGCACGGCTACTTTCTGCGCCCCGGCGAGATGAACACCCCCATCCTTTACACCGTGGACCGGATCAGGGATGGCAAGAGCTTCACCACCCGGCAAGTGGTGGCCATCCAGAACGGCGAGGCCATCTTCGCCATGTCCATTTCCTTCCAGATCGAGGAAGCGGGCCTCGCGCATCAGTTCGAGATGCCGGAGGCGCCGGACCCCGACACCTTGGAGGATGAGGAGGCGGTGCGGGCACGGCATGCCAAGGACCGGCCGCCAAGGCTGCCGGAACTTAACACACGGCAGCGACCCATTGAAATCCGCCCCATCAACCCGACCAACATCTACAAACCAAGCGTCGGGGCGCCGCAGCAAATGTGCTGGATGCGGGCTCGCGACCGGTTGCCGGACGATCCCCGCCTGCACCAGTGCGTGCTGGCCTATCTATCCGACTGGTCGCTGCTCGACACGGCCATCCTGCCCCATGCGGTGAGCTACTTCGATGACGGCATGCAAGTGGCGAGCCTGGATCACGCCATGTGGTTCCACCGCCCCTTCCGTGCCGACCAGTGGCTGCTCTACGTCCAGGACAGCCCGGTGTCCAGCGGCGCCCGGGGCCTGACCCGGGGGCTGATCTACAGCCAAGCCGGCGAGTTGGTGGCCTCAGCGACCCAGGAAGGGCTGATTCGTCGGCGATGAACGCATCGCTTGGGAGCGCGCTGCTCATCCTGCTGGCCACCTTGGCCGAACCCGCCCTAGGCACCAACGAAGCGCCCGCTGCCGCTTCGATCCGCTACAGCTATCGGGTCGTCGCCAGCCATCCCCACGATCCCGAAGCCTTCACCCAAGGGCTGCTGTTCGCCGACGGCAAGCTCTTCGAGAGCACGGGGGGCTACGGCGAATCCTCCCTGCGCATCGTGGATCTGGCCAGTGGCCGGGTGCTGCGGGAGCGCCGCCTGCCGGACGATCGCTTCGGCGAGGGCTTGGCGCTAAGCGGCGGACGGCTCCATCAACTGACTTGGAAGGCCGGCCTCGGCTTCATACACGATGCCTCAAGCCTCGCCTCCATCGGTGAGTTTCGTTACGGCGGCGAAGGCTGGGGGCTGTCCGCCAATTCAGAGAGCCTGGTGATGAGCGACGGCAGCGCTGAACTTCGCTTTCTCGACCCGGCCACCCTGACCGAAGTTCGACGCCTTGAGGTGCGCGACGGCACCGAGCCGGTGACCGGCCTCAACGAACTCGAATTCGTCGAGGGCGACCTCTACGCCAACGCCTGGCCCAGCGACCGGATCGCCATCGTCAATCCGGCCAACGGCCAAGTGCGCGGCTGGCTCGACCTGACCGGCCTCCTGCCCCTCGTGTTCCGCACCCCCCGCACCGACGTGCTCAACGGCATCGCCTACGACGCCGCCAGCAAGCGGCTGTTCGTGACCGGCAAGCGCTGGCCGAGGCTGTTTCAGATCGAAGTGACGACGCCTCCCTGACGCCACCGAGGCGAGGCCAGGATGCCCTTGGAGAGCCTCATAGGACCCACAACACCGGCCTGTGCCCTACAATCCCGGCTCACCACCAACGCAAGGGAGGCCAATATGGCGGACAGGCTGAAAGGCAAGCGCGTCGTCGTGACGCAGGCGGCGGACTTCATGGGGCCGGCCACCGTGGCGGTCTTTCGGGAGGAGGGTGCGCAGGTGATTGCCGACACGCGGCCGCTGACCACAGCGGACGCCTGCCGGGCACTGATCGAAGAGAGCAGCCCGGTGGATGTGCTGGTGGCGAACCTTGCCTCCCCCAACTTCAGCGGCACGGCGGTGACCGACATTGCCGACGACGACTGGCGCACGCCCTTTGATCGGCTCGTGCATCCGCTGCATTGGCTGACCCAAGCCGTGCTGCCGTCCATGATCGAACGCCGCCAAGGCAGGATCGTGGCCTACGGCAGCGCCACCGCCCTGCGCGGCCTGAAGACCCTGTGCGCCTATTCCGCCGCCCGCGCCGCCCAAGTGGGCTACATCCAGTCGGTGGGGGTCGAGGCGGCACCGCACAACGTGCAGATCAACCTGATCGCCCAGAACTACGTCGAGAGCGCGGACTACTATCCCCCGGAACTCATGGAGAAGCCCTCGTTCGTCGCCTCCCTGAAGCGGCAGGTGCCCGCAGGCCGGCTGGGCACCCCGCGCGAAGACGCCATGTTCGCGCTCTTCCTCGCCAGCGACGAATGCGGGTTCATGACCGGCCAGGCCTTTCCGTTCGCCGGCGGGTGGGCGCAACGCTGAATCAAGCAGGCGGTACGGGACCATCGAGCGACTAGGGCACCAACGCCCGCGTGGCTGATCTGATTATTTTTCATGTAACTGAAAAAAAGTCTGGACTAATTTTCAGTTAAATGAAAAATAGACGGAGCAACCGCTAGGATTCCGCATGATGGACAGGTATCTGAAGAACGCACTGCTCGAAGACATCCGGCAAAAAATCGTCCTGCTGACCGGCCCGCGCCAATGCGGGAAGACGACCTTGTCCCTAATGCTCGATCAAGACAACCAGTATCTGAACTACGATCTTGCGGAACACCGCCTGCTGATCGCCGAAAAGAGTTGGGACCGCAACAAGTCGCTGATCATCTTCGACGAACTTCACAAGATGGACAGATGGAAGTCGTGGCTCAAGGGAATCTACGATGTGGAGGGCATTCCGCCCGGCCTGCTGGTCACCGGCAGCGCCAATCTGTCCGCTTTCCGAAAAACCGGTGATTCGCTGGCAGGCCGGCATTTCGAGTTCCGTTTGCATCCGCTGGATCTGAAGGAGACCGTGGAACACACGGACATGGACGAGGATGAGGCGTTCGATAGATTGTTGAAAGTCGGTGGTTTTCCGGAGCCGTTCCTGAAAGGTACCGAGCGCTACCACAATCGCTGGAAACGATCGCATACCGACCTGATCCTCAAGGAGGATCTCGTCACCCTGACAGCGGTGCGGGACATTCAATCGATCGAGACGCTCATCGAAATGCTGCGCTCGCGCGTGGGGAGCACCGTCTCAACCAATTCCCTGGCGAGAGACCTGCAGAAGAGCCCCAACACGGTTCAGCATTGGCTCAAGCTGCTCACCGACCTCTACGTCGTGTTCGCCGTGCCACCTTACTCCACCAAGATTGCCCGGGCGCTGCTCAAGCAACCCAAGTACTACTTCTACGACACCGGCATGGTGGCTGGCGATGACGGCGCAAAGCTGGAGAACCTGGTGGCCTGCGCATTGCTCAAGGAAATCCATCGCCTGGAGGATGTGGCCGGAGAGCAACTCGGCCTGCACTTCGTGCGCGACAAGGACGGGCGGGAGATCGACTTTCTGGTCACCCGCAATCGGCAGCCCCAGCATCTGGTCGAAGTGAAATGGTCCGATGCCAGCCTAAGCGCAAATCTGCAGCGCTTCCTGAGTGACGAGCCCATCGCCCGAACTCAACTTGTAGCCGATTTGAAGCAGGCGAAATCCTATCCCGGCGGCGAACGCATCGTACCGGCCCGAGAGTTCCTGATGAGCCTGCCTCTTGTGCAGGATCGGAAGTAGTCGGATACTGCCGGGGCTGGTGGCGAACCTCCAAATGGCAACTCGAAAACCATTAAGGCAAGAAGCAAATTCAGAGCTTCTGACTAGCGAAGCGCGGACCTTTCGGCCGCCAGGAAGACCGGCTGACAAGACCTCAGCTCACCCAACCATTGATCTCGACGAGGCATTCCCGCGCCGCGACCCCGGGCCTTGGCCGGAGGGCTTCACTTTGAGCCGGGAAGAAATCTACGACGAAACTGGCCCGTTCGAGCCATGAAGGACAAGCCTGCGCCCCACATCAGCATAGCGCCGCACTCGGGCCGGGTGCGGGTGCTGTTTGCCGGGGAAACCGTTGCTGACAGCAGCGGCGCACTGGTGCTGCGCGAGGGGCGCTATCCGCCGGTGCTCTACATTCCGCGCGCCGACGCCAACATGAGGCTCTATCGGCGCACCGCCCATTCGACGCACTGCCCCCACAAGGGCGACGCCGTCTATTTTTCGCTCTCGGTGGGCGAGCGAAACGCCGAGAACGCCGTGTGGACCTATGAGTCGCCGTTCGCCGGCGTCGAGCAAATCAAGGACCATCTCGCCTTCTACCCGGACCGGGTGGACCGTATCGAAGCCCTGTTAACCGCGGCGGAGGCCGGCTCGACATCCCCCAAAGGACGGAAAATGAACGAACATCGGTCCGACCTGGACAACGCTGCCCTGGCCGATCGATGCAGACCTCGACTCCAACGCCGGCACCAAACTGATGATCGACACCAACCGCTTCATCACGCCGGGCAACCTGCTGGGCATCCCGGCGGTGGCGCTGCCCACCGGCGTTGACGACGGCCTCGCCACCGGCGTGCAAGTCTATGCCGAACTGTACCGGGAGGATCTCTGCCTGCTGGCGGCGGCGGAAATCGAGCGCCACTGCCGCGCACCGACGCCCATCGACCCCGTGCGCGCTTGACCGGCGCCGTCGCTACCGGGAGGCCTACCGCGGTGGCGTCTCCTGCCGCGGCCAAGTCCCCAACCCTGGCAACTTGATCGCCAAGGGCTTGAAACGGACGCCCACGACCAGCCCAAGCAAATTCACTTCCACGCCTTCGCGCAGCGCGGCCAATACACCCGCCAGTCCCCACGCGGAGACTTGATACCCGGTGCCACTTGGGGCGCTGCCGACAAGGGCGCCGTCGGCGAGGAAGTCCTTGCCGATGGCGGTCGGAGGCAGGTCGAGGCGCAGTTCCGGCACCCGCCGACCAACGAATGCGGTAAAGGTGTTGCTGTTGGGGCCTGGCAAAGTGCGGTATTCGCCAGCGTATGGATAGGCCGCCACGGCCGCTTCAATCCGGTCGATGAGCGCTTCGACCCCGGCGCCGCGCCGGTCAACGAGCAGTTGCGGCGGATTGGAGAACCACTGGGCGTCCGGGTTGCCCTGCCGCTTCACCAAGGCGGTGCTGCCCCGTCGCAACGCCCAGCCGATGATCTCGTAACGCACGTAGCGATCCGCATTGGACCGCTTGACGGCGACCCAGGTATGCACGGCAATGGCCCCGCGCAGCCCCCAAGTGCGCGCCGCATAAACCTGCACCACCGCTTCAGGGCTCTGCGTCGGCGCAGGCGCCAGCCCCGTGGCCGCATGGCTGGCGTCCCCCCAATGGGGCTGGTCCGTCAGCGCTCTGTGGGCGATGGAAGCCACGGCCGGACCCAGAAAGAGGATCAGCACCGCCAAAGTCATTTTCCGCTTCCGTTCACGCGCCACGGACACCCTGCACACCGCCTTGACTGCTCCACCGGCCTAGTGTCCTGTCCCGCAAATAAGTGTGATTATTCGTGGCCGTTTCGGCCCCCGGCCGCGTCGCTCCGCGGAGCCCTCAGCCGGGGAGCGCGAGGGGCAGGCCCC
>JAQAJJ010000006.1:109491-151946 GCA_028278675.1 Candidatus Azophilus lithoversatilis | reverse complement strand
AGCGACAGCTCGACCACCCGCAGCCCCGCGGGCTCCCCCGCAACGGCCGCCCCCGCAAGCAGCGAGAGCGCCAATGCGCGAAGCACGTTCCTCAGGTTCCCCATGATCTCCTCCCGTCCGCCCCAAACCAATAGGCTGCGTCGGCCACCGCCACCATGGGTCCCAAGCGACTGTCCGTGGAAAATCGGTGCGACTACAACGCGTACTGAACAGTTTCATATGTCATTCTGACAATTACAAGCCCTTGCGCAGGCCCCTTGCGTAGGCCCTTGCGCAGGCGCTAGTGGTGGCTCGCCTAGCCAATTGCGCCTACAATCCGGCCAAATTCACGCTAACTTGAAGGCAAGTCACATGCAGCAGCACGTTGCGCCGGGCGGGCGAGCCAACCATTGCTTGCCTAAAGGCCGAAGACTGGTTCGGCGGTGCGCTTCGCCAGCGCCGCGGCGCCAGCATTGGCAAACCACTGTTTCCGCTTATTCGCCAACGCGCATCAGGGGTATGGCCGCAACTTCCACTTGGACCTGCGCCTGATGCGGAACTGATGGGTCGAACTGCATGAGCCACTCCCTGCACGGCAAGGTCTCAAAACGAATACTGGCCTTAGCTATTGGACTGGCGCTGGTCGCGGCCGCTTGCACGGAAGGTGAGGCGCCGTCCGGCGCGAAGGACAGCGCGCCGTCCCCAGCACCGAACTCCGGCACCGCGCTGTCCACGCCGGTGCAGGTCCGCATCGCTTCCGTACAGAGCGCCAAATTGAACTGGCAGGCGTCAGTGCCGGGGGTTGTTGAAGCCTTCCGCAAGGCGGTCGTGGCGGCGGAGGTGGATGCCCGCGTGATCTCCCGCTCCGTGGAGCCAGGCGATCCGGTGCAGGCCGGCCAGCCCCTGATCCTGCTCGACGATGAGCGCGCCCGCATCGCCCGTGACCAAGCGGCGGCAGATGTGCGCCGCAGCGAGGCCAACGCCGCCCAAGCGGACAGCGAGCTGGTCCGCGGCCGCGACCTTTTCGCCCGCCAATTCATCAGCGAGGACCGCTTGGATGCCCTGCGCTTCGCCGTGCGGCGCAACCGGGCGCAAGCGGTGGCGGCCAAGGCGCAATTGGCAGCGGCGCAACGAGCCTTGGCCGACGCCACCGTTCGGGCGCCCTTCGCCGGCACCGCCGAACAGATTCACGTTCAGGTTGGCGACTACCTCAAGCGCGGCGCCGCGGTCGCCACCGTGGCGGACTTTTCGCTGGCTCGGGTGCGGGCGGGCGTCACCGCCAGCGAGGCGAATCGGCTGACTGGTGCCGAAACCGCCGAGTTGGCGCTCGATGCCCTGGGTGGCCGCCGGCTAACTGGCAGAATCCAGAGCGTTGCCCGTCTCAGCGAACCAGCGTCAGGCACCTATCCGGTGGAGATTTGGGTGGAGGATCGGGACGGCGTCCTGCGCGAAGGCATGGTGGCCACGGTGCATGTGCCCTACGCCGCCGTGGACAGTCCGGCATCGGTGCCTGCCGCAGCGGTGTTCCGGCGCAACGGCGCCATGCATGTGTTCGTCGTCGAGGGCCGGCGGGCACACCTGCGCGCAGTGCGAACCGGACGAACCGGCGGCGCCCTGGTCGAGATCATCGATGGGCTGGCAATCGACCAAACCGTCGTCATCGACGGCCAGTTCGCGCTGCGCGATGGCGCGCCGGTCACCATCGTAAGCGGGGGTTGACACGTTGGAGGCCCTGCTCCGCTTCTTCATCAAGCGGCACCTTCTGGTCAATGTCATTGCCGCGGGGCTGGTGGTGATCGGCTACATCTCCGCGTCAACCACGCCCCGGGAATTCATTCCCACCGTCGATACGCCGATTTTCTGGCTCACGGCCATGCTGCCGGGCGCCGCCGCCCAGGACGTGGAGGCGAAGGTGACCATTCCGATCGAGGAGGCCCTTGAGGAGGTGGACGGCATCGACGAATTCACCACCATCATCGCCGACAACACCTCCTTTACCACCATTGAACTCTACGACGACTACAACAGGGCGCAGACTGAGGCCGCCGAAACCGACTTGCGCGCGGCCTTGGAGGCGATTACCGAATTCCCCAACGAGATGGAGGATGAGCCGGTCCTGAAACAGTTCAACCCAGCCCGCATGACGGTGCTGGAGATCGCGCTGGAAGGGCCGGAGGAGCCGCTGGCGAATACAGCCAAGGCCGTCGAGGAGCGCCTGGAACGCCTGCCGCTCATCGCCAGCGTGCACCGGGTCGGGATGCCGGACCCGGAGGTGCGGGTGCTGGTCGATCCGGTTCGAGCCCGGGAGCATGGGATCACCCTCACCGACGTCATCGCCGCGGTCCGCGACCGCAACGTTTCCAGCACCGGCGGCATGCTGGAAAGCCCCGATGAGCGCCGCCAAGTGGTGATGTGGAGCCGTTTCGATGAACCCACCGACGTCGGTGAGGCGATCCTGCGCTTCGACGACCAAGGCGGCGCCCTGCGCATCCGCGACATCGCCCGCATCGAATCTGGCCGCGAGGACACTGGCATGATCGCGCACACCAACGGCCGGCGCGGCGTCACCCTGCTCGTTCAAAAACGCGAAACGGCCGACATCGTGGAGGCGGTCGAGCAGGTGCGGGTCGAGGTCGCATCGATGGACGTTCCCGAAGGGGTCCACCTGACGCTAACCAACGACGAGTCGGTGATCGTTGGCAACCGCCTGGCGCTGATGGCCAACAACGGTTTGATCGGCTTGGCGCTGGTGACGGCGGTGTTGTTCACCTTTGTCCGCCCCGGGCCCGCGGTCTGGATCATCATCGGCATCCCGGTGGTGTTCCTCGCCTCACTGATCCTGTTTCCCGTCTTCGGCCTGACGATGAACATGATGGCCCTGACCGGCTTGATCATCGTGCTCGGCATGGTGGTGGACGACGCCGTTGTGGTCTCCGAACGCATCGTCGTCAAGCACGCCCAGGGACTGGATCCATCGTCGGCGGCCTTGGCCGGAGCCAAGGAAATGCTGGCGCCGGTCAGCGCCGCGGCGCTGACCACGGTGCTCGCCTTCGCGCCCTTGGCGGCCCTAGGCGGGCTGCCGGGCAAAATTGTCTGGCAGATTCCCACGGTTGTCATCATCGTGCTGATGTTTTCCCTCATTGAGTCGTTTCTGGTCCTGCCCGCCCACATGTCAACCCTCAGATCCGGCACTCGGCTGCAAAGCCGCCGCTTCTTGCGCACCCTGGAAGCCCACTACCGGCGGGCGCTCGCCTGGGTGCTCGCGCACCGGGCGGTGACGCTGGTTGCCGCCTTCGCCGCGTTCGCCATCATCATGGGATTCATCCGCCCGATGGTGCCCTTCATCCTCTTTCCTCAAGACGACGCCGATCGGCTGTTCATCAAGGTGACCACACCGCCAGGCACGGCCCTGGAACGCACGGAAGCCGTTACCGCAGATCTGGAGCGGCAGTTGCTTGAGATCGCCGCCAGCGACGTCGAATCCATAACCGCCCGCATCGGGCACCAGAACACCAACTCCTTGGACAAGAGCTTCGGCGATGCGGACAATGAGGCGCTCATCATCGCCCAATTCAAGCGCTTCGGACGCCGCTACACCAACACCGAGTGGATCGGGCGGATCCCGCTCCAGTTGCGGGTGCCCGCAGGCGTGGACTTGGTTTATCAGTCCGAGTACTTTGGGCCGCCCACGGACCAGCCGGTCACTGTGCACATCCTGTCCAACGATGACGCCATCCGCCGCGGCGTCACTTTTGAGATCGAAAGCCATCTGCGCGGCATCCCCGGGGTCATCGAGGTGGAGGTGGATGAGCGCCCGGGCACACCGCAACTGCAATTGAACCTGAACTACGAAAAGCTGGCTCGGCTGGGCTTGAGCGCCCAGGATGTGGGCACGACGCTGGCGGCCGCCTTCTACGGCATCGAGGCCAGCGAGCACCGCGATCTCGACGACACCACTGAGCTCAGGGTGCAGTTCGACCCGGCGGCGCGGCTCGACCTCGAAGCGTTGCTGGAGACCCCCGTGCGGGCGGCTTCGGGCCGGCTGGCGCGCCTGCGCGACGTGGTGGAACCGATGCAACTGCCGGCGGTGACGCGCATCTATCATCGGGATGGATTCCGCTCCGCCACCATTCGCGCCAGTTTTTCCCAAGACAGCGGACTGACGGCGCTGAGCTTCGCCCAGAACCTGGAGGAGACGCTGTTTCGCCGCTTCGCAGACCTGCCGGACCTCTATGTGTTCAACGGCGGCGAGGCAGTGGCCACGCAGGAGACCACTTCCGGCATCGCTGTGGCGGCCGTATTGGCGGTGGTGGGCATCGGCATCGTGATCTGGTTGATGTTGGGCTCCCTGCTGGAGGCCCTCTTCGTCATGCTGGTGATCCCCTTCGCCATCGCCGGAGTCTTTCTCATCTTCTTCGTGCACGGCAAGCCGATGAGCCTGTTCGCCATGATGGGCGCAGTGGGGTTGGCCGGCGTGGTGGTCAACGCCTCGATCGTGATGGTGGATTCCATCCATCGCCGCATCGGCCAAGGCGATGGGGACGGCGATCGGAAAGGCCGGATCATCGAAGCGGTCACCGAGCGTCTGCGGCCCATCATGGTGACCACCCTGACCACCCTTGGCGGGGTGCTGCCCACCGCCTACGGCATCGGCGGCTACGACCCCATCGTCAGCATCATCTCGCTAGCCGTCGGCTGGGGCTTGGCGATCTCCACCTTGGTGACGCTGTTCGTCGTGCCTGTGCTGTACTCCCTGGCTGGCGACTTGCGGCGCGTCTTTATTTGAACTTTCATAGCTCACTCTTCAACCCCTTGATTTATAAATGGAATTCCACCAATCAATCGAGTACGGCACGCCCTCGCTCCGACGGACCAAGCCGAGTCGCCACCCTGCACGGAAGTTCCCCGATTCAGGACGAGGGCAAGGTGCCCTAGGTCCGAAGGCCTCCCTTCGAAGCGGGTTCCTTCGGGCCGAGCATCCGCCGTTGCAACGGCGCTGGTCCACAGCGCCGTTCACCGTGCGCCATCGATATGCGATCTCAGGATGGCGACCGCTGACCATCATCGCGCTGCTGGCCGCTCTTTGCGCCTGCGGCGGTGGCGGCAGCTCGTCACCCGATCCCGTGCCGCAGCCCGCCGCCCCGCCGCCAGCGCCCGAGCCACCGGCTTCCGGCTGCTCGGTCGATGTGGCCAGCGGCCCATTCGAGACCGCTTGGCCGGGCTTGGAATGGGAAAGCGCCACCCCCGAGTCCCAAGGCCTGTGTCCTGACGCGCTCGAGTCAGCCATCGACTATGCTTTCGCCGCCGGGGAGGACACGGGTGCCGTGATCATCGTCCGCAACGGCCGCATCGTCGCCGAACGGTACGCCGACGACCGCGGCGCAAACGACCAAGCCACCAGTTGGTCGGTGGCCAAGAGCTTCACCAGCGCCTTGGTCGGCGCCGCCCTGGACGACGGCTTGATCGGCTCCCTGGATCAATCGATGGCGGACTTCATCCCCGCCTGGCGGGACACGGACAAGGCGGCGATCACCCTGCGCCACACCATGACGGTGCGCACCGCTCTGGAAATCCTTGATGGCGGCGAGTTTTACAACGGGGCCGACCAACTGCAGACGTCCATCGACCGCGCCCTGACCGGGACGCCGGGCGAGCAGACCTACGACTACTCCAACTCTGACGTCATGCTGGCCGGGGAAGTGGTGCGGGTGGCCACTGGCATGAGCGCCGAGGCCTTTCTGGACAGCCGCATCGGCGCGACGATCGGCTTTTCCGGCGACTGGTGGACGGACTCAGCGGGCCACGTCATGACCTACTGTTGTCTCGACGCCACGCCAAGGAACTTCGCCCGCTTCGGCCTGCTGTTTGCCCGGCGCGGCCAATGGAACGGCCAGACGGTGCTGTCGAACGATTGGTTCACCACCAGCACCGGACCCGCCTACGAGGGGGAATACGGCTTCTACTGGTGGCCCGGCGGTGGGGTGGGCTTCGTCGCCATCGGCCTCCACGGGCAGATCATCGGGGTTTATCCGGACGCCGACCTCGTGGCGACCCGCTTCAGCCGCTACACGCGAGTGGGCGACGGCCGCCCGGTTCGGGAGCAAGGCAACTACCACGGCACCAACGAACCGACCGACTTCGAAGTGGCCTCCTTCCTGGACCAAGTGTTTGAGGCCATTGAAGGCTAGGGCCCGTTCAAGCTATCCACCCAATTGCTGCGCCCGGGCGTAGGCAGGTCTGGCGGTGCAGGCATTGGCCCAACGCTGGATGTTGGCGTAGCCGGAAATGTCCACCTCCGCCAACTGCAGCAGGGACATTACGCCCGCCAAATTCAAATCCGCGATGCTGAAGGCGTCGCCCACCAACCAATCCCTGCCGTCCAAGTGCTGGTCAAGCACGTTGAAGGGCCTTGCCAAGCCGGCCTCGGCTTCGGCAATGACCGCCGGGTCGCGCTCGGCTTGCGGCAGGAAGAACTTCTGGACGACGATGCGGATCTGCAGATCCTCAACTTCGCTGATCCCCCACACGGACCATTGGATGGCCAAGGCCTCTGCCGCCGGATCGTCCGGATACAGGCTGCCGCCGTAGGTCTTGGCCAAGTAGAGGTTGATGGCCATGGACTCAAACAGGGTGAGGTCGCCGTCCTCGAGGGCGGGTATTCGGCCATTCGGGTTGATGGCGAGATACTCGGCGGCCTTCGAATCCTCGCCAAAGCTAACTGGCACATGCTCGTAGTCGATGCCGGTTTCCTCAATGGCCCAGAGCGAGCGGATGGCTCGTGATCCGGCAATGCCGTAGAGTTTGGGTTTTGACATGGTGCATCCTCTGGGGTCTTGACCGCCGCATTATAGGCGGCGAGACAAGCAGCACCGATCAATTCGGTGCGTCAGTCTCGTTTTTGCGCCCGCAACGTGCTTAGATGCGCCCTTGTGAACAGCACCTTAGGGAGGGCAGAACATGATCAGCAGTGGACCGGTCGAAGATCGCCTCGCCATCCGCGAACTCGTGGAATCATACAATGACGCCGTCATGCGCTTTGACGGCGACGCTTGGCAAGCCAACTGGCGCGACGATGCCACTTGGTGCCTGCCCGGTGCCGGCGACATCACCGGCAAGGCGAATTTCTTCCCCATCTGGCAGGGGGCGATGGCAGGCTTCTCCTTTGTCGGCTTCTACGCCTCGGCGGGGCCGATCGTCGTTGATGGCGACACCGCCCACGGCACTTGGTATCAGCAGGAGGAGCTGCACGACAAGGAAGGCGGCAAACGCTTCGTGGTGGGCCGCTATGAGGATGACTACGTCAAGGTGGACGGCCGTTGGTACTTCCAAAAGCGCGTGTACGACATCCTCAAGTCCGAAGAGAGCTAACAACGCCCCACACCGCCGTCATAAGGAGCGGAGCCGCTCCACGTGAGGGCAAGATGCAAACTCGGCCCGGGGAGCCCGCACGGCCCAACAGGAGTTTCGCGCCAGCGAAACCACAACGCGACCGTCAGGTCGCGCGGCGGGATCTTTCCTACCAGCGCAGCACCTTCTGCGCGGCGGAACGGGCGCGGTAGCGTGCGTCCCAATCGCGCAGCCCCTGGCGTTCACCAAACAGGTCCGCCTCAACAAAGCGCAGGAACTGCAGCGAGGCCTGCAGGGTGCAATCGGCGATGGAGGCGCGCTCACCGAGGAGCAGTGGCCGGCCGTCCGCAAGCAGGTCTTCCAAGTAGTCCAACGGCAATTGCAGACTCTGCTCCATGCGCGCGGCCAGCTTCGGGTTCGGTGGGCGACCCAAGGGTGAGTTCTTGGCATGGGCATACTGCCCCATGGCACTGGCCACCTTGAGGTCGATGACACGCTCCACGTCCCTGGCCTTGCCGCGCTGCTCGGGGTTTGCGTCCAAGAGCCCGTCCTCGGGGAAACGGTCCTCCAAGTACTCGATGATGGCCAGCGATTCGACGAGGTAGCTGCCGTCGTCCAATTCGAGCACCGGCACGGTGCCGAAGGGATTCCTCGCCAAGTGGGCAGGCTCCTTGTGACGGCCCTTGACCGTGTTCACCACAATCTGCTCGATGCCCATGTCCAAGCCGAGTTCGGCGCGCTCGGCGATGTACAGCATGACCTTGGTCGGGTTGGGCGCCAGCGGCACCATGTACAGTTTCACGTGATGTCCTCCATCAGGTCGGTGATCTGTTCGAGCAGTTCAAAACGGGGCGGCCCGAGCGGGGCGCTGTCGAGGCCGAGCTTGAGAGTGGTCACGCCCACGTCGCGGTAGCTGCGCAGCCGCTCGCGCACCATATCGGCGGTGCCGAGCGCCTGAAACGCCGTCACCAAGGCGTCCGGCACCCGTTCGGCAGCGTCTTCGCGCCGACCGGCCAACCACAAGGATTGCACAGCTCTGGCATCCTCAACATAGCCTGCCCGCCGATAGGCATCGTTGTAGAAATTGGTGGTGGCCGACCCCATGCCCCCTAGATTGAAGGCAACGCTCCGCTTGCGGCGCTGGATCATGTCCTCCACGTCGTCGCCAATCTCGACTCGCGCCGAGACGCACAGATCGAGTTCGGCCAGCGCCCGTCCGGCTTGGTCCGCGCCTTCGCGAAGGAACTCCAGATGGGCCTCGGGATGATCCGGAGAAAACGACGTGCCGAGCCAGCCGTTCGCCGCCGCTCCCGTGTATCGAAGCGCGTTCGGGCCCAAGGTGGCCAAGTAGATCGGCACGTCGGCCGGCTCGTGGGCGATGCGCAGCGCCTTGCCTTCGCTGTCCGGCAGGGGCAGTTGAAAGACCTTGCCTTGGTAGCTCACCTTCTCGCCGGCGAAGATCATGCGGCAAATGTCCACGGTCTCCCTAAGCCGGGCCAAGGGGGTGCGATAGGCAACCCCGTGCAGCCCCTCCACCACCTGCGGCCCGCTCGCGCCCAAGCCGAGCGCAAACCGTCCACCGGTAAGATCATGCAGCGTCAATGCGGTCATGGCGGTCATGGCCGGGGTCCGGGCGGTGACCTGCATGATGCCGGTGGCCAGCCCGATGCGCTCGGTCCTGTCGGCCAAGTAGGCCAGCGGCGTTGCCGCGTCGCTCCACCACGCCTCCGCAGAAAACGCCAACGCCACGCCCAGACCTTCCGCGTGGCGCACCCAATCCACCAAGAGAGCCAGATTGTCGGGCCGGGCGGCGCCAATCTCGATGGCAAGCCGCATCAGATCCTGCCGCCGGGCGCAAAAGTTGGCTTAGGTGGCAGCCTGGTCCCGCGATCCAGAAAACTGAGCCCGGCTAGCCGCAAGATTGAAGCCTCGAGGTGGTGAGCCACTGAATTATACGGTCACCTTCGGCAGGGTAGAATGCGCCTTAAGGAACGGTTCCGACGGCGGAGCCAAAATCGGCGCCCGCTATGCGGACCTATCGCCAGTCCACACGCTCAACAACGTCGCCATCGTCGCGTGGTCCCTGCTGTCCCATCCCGATGACTTTGGGGCGGCCATCGGCGATGCGGTGACCGCGGGGCTCGACACCCACTGCAACGGCACCACCATCGGCGGACTCTGGGGACTGCAGGGCAAGCCCATTCCAGACCCTTGGCTTCGACCTTGGCAGGGCCGGGTGGGCGTCAACCTCGCCGGCCAATCCGAACTCAGCCTGGACGATCCGGCCACCCGAATCCTCAAGGTAATGGCGTCGCTGCAACCCGGCGAAACGTCAAATTGATGCGCGGGCCGACGCCCGCTTTGGACGCCACCTTGGGGACGCAGTGCCGCCAGTGCCTTTGCAGGGCGCCGCCCATTTCGAAGTAGCTGCCACCCGGCAAATCCCAAGCCATTTGCCGGCGGGGATCGGCCTTGTGGCGCATCCGAAAGCGCCGGGCGGCACCTAGGCTGACAGAGCCGATCAACGGGTTTGCGCCGAGTTCGGGTTCGTCGTCGCTGTGCCAGCCCATGCTGTCCCGGCCATCTCGATAGTAGTTCAGCAGCACGCTGTTGAAGCGGATGCCCGAAACTGCCTCAATCCGCTCCTTGACCGTCAGCAAGTCCGCGGTCCAAGGCTCGGGGTCGAGCTGAATGCCGGAATAGCGGTACTGGGCGCCGGCGTCGCCATGCCACGCGGTCAGGCGGGGCTGGCGCCGTTGGCGGCCAAAGATGCGGATTTCCTGCTGCCGCCACGGGGTTGCGTCGCGCAACGCCGAAAACAAGCGCTCGCTTTCGGCGCTGGAGAAGAGCCGTTCCACACAGCGAACCCTGCCACCGGGCAGTTCGATGACTTCAATTCCAGCCAGACCCTCAGTAGGGCGCGGTTCCGCCATCCACGCTCAGGGTGGCGCCCGTGATGCCGCCCCCCGCTTCGCTGGCGAGCAGCACCGCGGCGGCAGCCACCTCCTCAACAGTGTTGGGCCGCTTGATGGCCGATTCCTGGGCGAACAGATCCACCATCTCCTCAAAGGTCAGGCCCATCGCCTTGGCTGTGGCGGGGCCGTTGTCCTTGACGATGTCGGTGATGACCAAGCCCGGGCAAATGGCGTTGACCGTGACGCCTTGGGCGCCGACTTCCTGCGCCAGCGACTTGGTCATGCCGTTGACCGCGTGCTTGGCCGCGCTGTAGGCCGTGAACACCGGCTTGCCAATCTTGCCCTCAACGGACGAGATGTTGACGATGCGCCCGAAGCCGCGCTCCAGCATGCCGGGCAGCACCCGGCGACAGGCCCAGAAGGTGGAGTAAAGGTTCCACTTGATCGCCAGGTCAAAGGCCTCGTCGGAGAGGTCCACCAGCGGCTGCAGGTCGCCGGCGCCGCCCGCGTTGTTGACCAGCACGTCCACCTGCCCGAGACGCTTCACCGCTTGGTCGATAAAGCCTTCGACATCGGCCTGCACGGTGGCGTCACCGGGTATGAAGACTGCCGCGTCGCCCGCATCAATTTCCTCAAGCGTCCGCCGGGCCTTGTCCGGGTTGCGGGCCATGAGCGCCACCTTGGCGCCCTCGGCAACAAAAGCCTCGACGATGCCGCGGCCAATGCCCGCCGTACCGCCCGTCACCGCCGCCATCCGGCCTTGCAGTTGCATCCTAAGCGCCCTTCGTGAACCGAAGCTTCAGTTCGAGCGTGCCCAGCATGATGCCCGGCTGGTGCATGAAGCGGTTGCCCGGCGCATACTCGAGATGTTCGATGTTGTCCAGCAGCCTATCCCAAGCAATCACTTGCTCGAGCCTTGAGAGATGGGCACCGGGACAAACCCGCGGGCCTTGGGAAAACGTCAGGTGGCGGCTGACCGCTTTGCGATCGAGCTTAAGTTCATGAGGGCACTCGAACTCCTCCTCATCGATGTTGCCAGCCGCCCAGCGCAGGTGCAGTTGCGAACCCGCCGGCACGGTGACGCCCTGAAAAACCTCATCCTGGGTGGTGATGCGGGTCGACAGCCCTTGGGTGGGCGAACGCAGGCGCATCCCCTCCTCCGTGAAATGGCGCAGCTTGCTGCGGTCCCGCTTGATGGCATCAAACACGCCCTCCCGCTCGCACAGCAATTGCGCCTGCTCCTCGATGGCGTACTGGGTGGTCTCCAGCCCGCCGATGACCATCGCGTAAACGATGCCGTTGATCTCCAAGTCAGTCAGCCTGCGGCCCAAGGCTTCATAGGTCACCTGGGTCAAGAAGGTGATCATGTCGTCTTTCGGACGGCGGCGGCGGTCCTCGATGTGCGCTTGCACGTAGTCGGCAAACTCGTCGAGGGCCTCGAACTGCTCGCGAACCTGCTCGTCATTCAGGATGTTGCGGTGTCCCTCGCCATAGACAAAAGGCGCCACCTGGGCAGCACCCCACTTCTCCACCAACACGATGTCCGCCTGGGGGAAGCCGAGGATGCTGTTCATCACCCGCTGCGGCAGCGGCCGGGCGAATTCAGAGATGAACTCCACCTCGCCAGCGTCGTTGTCGATCCAGCTGCCGATCAGATCGTTCACATGGCCGGTGATCATTTCCGCGTTGCGGGAGGCACCCGGCCCCACCCAAGGATCGGTCAATTCCTGGCGATGGGAGCGGTACAGCGCGTTGGTCGGGCGCAGCGTCATCATCGACGCCATCATGGTGTTGAGGTTGGGCACGTCTTCCGGCGAGACACCCGATGCGTTGAGTTCCCTAAGCCCCAGCGACATCAGTGGCGGAAAGCGCACCGGGTCGCGCACCACCAAGGCGATGTCGTCGTACTTGGTCAAGATGTAGGCGTCCTTGTCCGGGGCGGGACCTTCGCCCGGCAAGCGGTGCACGGGGGCTTCGCGATGCAGGATTTCATAGGCCTCGTACCAATGCTCCGGCGCACCTGGACCGAACAAATCCACATCGGCAAGCGTCATCGGACATTGCATCGGACTGAGCTCGTGATTAGGGGTCTTCAATGGATCCCTCCTCCCATGAAAGGGACCTAGAATGGCCGAGATGGGGTTGTCTGGCAAGGTGTCCGAGCTTCCCCTGCCGGGTACGCGATGGGGTCGCTTCGCGACTCAGCGCGGCGGACGAGTTTAACCGGTGGGCGGGTGCTGGCAAATCAAGTGCCGGCCACCGCCTCCCGCCGTGCGTCGCGCCGGTCAAATCGCTCACGGATGCTGGCCAGCCGCGCCGCGGAGATGGGATAGCGCCAGATCACCACCACCGCCAACGCATAGCACAGCCAAGGCGGCAGCACATAGACGTAGGAGAGCATGCGCAGGTCCTCCGGGCTGTTGCCGCCGCTGGCGGAGAAGCCCAAGGCCTGAAGCAGCGGCAGCGCCAAGCCGAGGGCCAAGGCGCCGACCAGCTTCTGGCCCAATGACCAGACGGCGATGTAGGAGGCGGCAATGTCCTCCCCGGAGCGCCGTGAGGCGATCTCGATCACGTCCGCCTTCATGGACATGGAGATGGCGGCGAAGTTGCCCCCGGCGATCCCATAGAGCGCGAGCACCAAGAAGAACCAGCCGAGGTCACCGCCGCCCAGCAACAGGAACAGGGGCGTGACAAACACGAACAGAACACCGCCCGCCACCCAAGTGGGTTTCTTGCCGATGCGCTGCGCGATGGCCACCCACACCGGCAGGGAGATCACGTTGAACCCGTAGTAGCCGAGCAGGATGGCTTGGGTTTGGGCTTCCGCTTCGATGACGTAGGTGGCGAACAGCATGAAAGTGGCGCCGCCCCAGCCAGTGCCCAAGGACTGCAGCAGGAAGCCGAAGAACAACAGCAGGAAGGAACCGTTGCGCAGCATGACGCGCAGATTGCCGATCAGCGGCGAGCGCACCGGACGCCGGTTGGGGCGTTCCCGGACTCCTAGTAGGGTCGCCGTGATCATCACCGGCAGGGCGACCAGCGCCATGGCGCCGATGATGGTCAGCCCCTCCCGAGGCAGGCTGCCGTATCCGATCACTTGACCCGCCAGTACGGGGACCGCGAGCACGCTGACATTGCCGAGAAAGGCAAACGCCTGCCGCCAGCCAGTGATGCGCGTTCGTTCATGGTAGCTGTCGGAGAGTTCAGCGCCCCAAGCGTAGTAGGGAATGTTGATCAGGGTCCAGCCGAGCCACAGGCTGATCGATCCGACCAGCAGGTAGGCGTTGGTCACGGTTCCGATTGGATTGAAGAGCAGGAAAGCCGAGGCGGTCATCAGCACGCAGCCCGCCGCCATCCAAGGCTTGCGCCGGCCAAAGCGGCCTCCGGTGCGGTCGCTCAGGTAGCCGATCAGCGGATCGGTGATCACGTCGGAGACCCGGGCGAGCATCAGAATCAGCCCCACGTCGGCGAGTTCGAGGCCGAAGTCCTTGGCGTAAACGAACGGCAGATACAGGGTAACCGGGATGCTGCCGAGGTAGACCGCGTACTCCGGCAGGGCAAAGAGCACCAGCTTGCGTCTCGCAATGGGTTGGCGGGCGGCGGTCAAGTCGGCTCCAGCGGCGTCAAACACCAAGGTAGGGTCCCAGCTTGATTCACGTGGGAATTTAAAACTCGACGTGAATCAAGCTGAGACGCTACCGACGGCGGCTATCCTTGCACACTCGGCCCGCCTCGCCTAGCCGCTTGGCCTTCGCCCTCGACCCGTCGAATGGCCATGCCCCGCCCCGAGATCGCCAAGCCCCCGATCGCACGCCGAGTTTGGCGTCAGCCAAACTCGAACGGGCCGCAGGCCCGCAAATGCCCCAGACCACCCATCAGACTAGGCTTGCGCGTTTTCTTGAGGGGAATGCAATGGGCATGCACGAACAGTTTCGACTCGACGGCACGCCCTGAGATCGCCAAGCCCCCGATCGCACGCCGAGTTTGGCGTCAGCCAAACTCGAACGGGCCGCAGGCCCGCAATTGCCCCAAACCACCCATCAGGCTAGGCTTGCGCTTTTTCTTGAGGGGAATGCCATGGGCATGTACGAACAGTTTCGACTCGACGGCAAGGTCGCGGTGGTCACCGGTGGCGGACGCGGCATCGGCCGCGGCATCGCCCTCGCCTTGGCCGATTGCGGGGCCGACGTCGTCGTGGTGGCACGGCGCCAGCACGAGGTGGACGCGGTCGCCAGGGAGATCGAGGAGCGCGGCCAACGGGGGTTGGGCCTGTCCGCCGACGTGATGGACTTCACCGCCATCCCCAAGGTGCTCGACCAAGTGGTCGATGACTTCGGACGCCTCGACATCATGGTCAACAACGCCGGTGGCAATCTCGACCGCAAGATGCACACCCTGCCGGACATCTCCATGGAGAAGTTCGATGAGCAGCTTGCGCTTAACATGAAGACCAAGTGGTGGGGTTCGCAGCAGGCCGCCAAGCGCATGGAGGACGGCGGACGCATCATCAACATCATCTCCATCGCCGCCCACAAGCCCTCGCCGGGCTTCGGCGTCTATTCGGCGGCCAACATGGGCATGATCAGCATGACCCGCACGCTGGCCGTGGAGCTTGCGCCCAAGGGCATCACCGTCAACTGCATCGCGCCCGGCATCATCGTCACCGAGATGCTGGTGGAGACCATGAAAATCTCCGAACAGGATGCCGTGGACAACTTCGGCCCGGTCATTCCCTTGGGCCGCACCGGACGACCCGAGGACTGCGCCGCCGCCGCGGTGTTCTTCGCCTCGCCCGCCGCCGAATGGACCACCGGCCAGTTCATCGACGTGGCTGGGGGACAGCCCAACTAGGAGTCCACACGCCAGCGAAGGCGGGACGCCCTTGAGCCCGGCGATGCCGTGGTCATGTCCCTTGATTACTACAACAGCTTGGTGGAAACCATGCATCTTCTCAGGTCGCCAGCCAACGCGGCCCATCTGACGGATTCCATCAGGCAGCTCCGCGCCGGCGAAACCGTCGAACGCGGTACGCTTGGTGAGTAGAACGCTGGCTTGGACCAACGCAGCTTGGAACGACTACCTGTATTGGCAGGGGCAGGACAAGCGAATGCCAAGGCGCATCAATCGGCTGATCGCAGATGTCTTGCGCTCACCGTTCGAGGGCATCGGCCAGCCAGAGGCCTTGAAGGAGAACTTAAGCGGTCTCTGGTCGAGACGCATCGACCGCACGCACCGCTTGGTTTACTCGGTGGACCATGCCCAAGTGTGCATCGTCGCCTGCCGCTATCACAACGACTCTTGACCGCCCTTGCCAGAAAGGAATGCCTCGTAAGGCGCGAAGCGCCTTGCCTCCGGCCGATGGCCAAGCCGCAGGGAACGCTTCCTTCCTCCTGCCAGCCGTTACGGATTCCGAGGCTCACCAACGTGCCGCTTCGGCCATAGAAAGTCGATGCGGGTGCGGTGGATCAGCCAGCTACCGTTCTCCTTGCGGTAGACGTCGTCGTAAATGCCGAACAGGATCAGCGGATTCTCCACCCCTTCGGTAGTGCGCAGGTCCAGCAAATACCAGCGGCCGTGGGCCGTGGTCTCGTTGATCAGGCGGATAAGCGGGTTGGTCACTGCATG
This sequence comes from Candidatus Azophilus lithoversatilis, assembly GCA_028278675.1. GTDB lineage: Bacteria > Pseudomonadota > Gammaproteobacteria > Pseudomonadales > Azotimanducaceae > Azophilus > Azophilus lithoversatilis. Next base: position 136,080 of record JAQAJJ010000006.1, on the reverse strand, counting down.
CAGGACGCTGTAGGGATCGCCCTCCCCCAGGGACCACTGTTGGAAATTCTCCCGAATCTGCGCCTTGCCCACCCAGTCGCCGCCGTAATCCGGGCCAAATTCGCAGACGGCATCCTCCGTGAAAAGGTCCGCCAGCGCCGCCACATGCTGGCCGTCGAAGTAGTGCGAGTACTGGATGCGCAAATTCTTGATGGCTTCGATCTCGACCAGTTCCTGGGTTGGGTCCATGCTCGCCTCCCTTGGGTTATGCTTTTCCAATGCGAGCCATATCCTAACGAGGCGATGCCTCAGACCAACGAGAAGGTGCGCCGCCTCGGCGGCGCACGGGCGCGGCGCGCGAAAGGTGACTCATGCGGCAACCTTATCCCGCAATCAAGGAAACTAGCAAGGAAACCATCCATGGATAGCGTCAACGTACTCATCGTCAGCAAGGGCCACGACTACGACCACAATCGCTTTCTGGCGATGTTCACCGACATGCCCGACGTGACCGCCACCCTGGTCGAGCAGCCCGCCGCCCAGGTGGTGCTGAAGCCGGAGCACGTCGGCGCCTACGACAGTGTGCTGTTCTACGACATGTCCGGCATCCCCGGCATCGGCCTGCTGCACGACGGCGCGGGCGACACCGGCCTCCCCTCCGACGACTACCGAGCCTGCATCGAAGCCCTGGTCAAGCGCGGCACCGGCCTGGTGCTGCTCAACCACGCCACCGTGTCCTGGCCGCTGTGGCCCCTTTGGCGGCGCATTTCCGGCTCCTCGTTCATGCTGCAGTCCGGCCAGCTCGACGGCAAGACCGTGCCCGGCTCCGGCTACCGGGGCGGCCACGGCCCCCATCCCAACCCCACCTTGAACCTAGTCCCCCAATGCGAGCACCCGGTGTTGGCGGGCCTTGAGGACGGCTTCGAGATCACCGATGAAATCTACTTGAAGACCGCCGGCTTCGAGCAACGGGTAACCCCCCTGTTGCGCGGCAACTACGACTTCATCGCGGAGAACTTCACCCCGCCGCCCCTGGCCCCGCCTGAGGAGCAGGCCAACTGGAACCACCCGCCGGGCAGCAACCTGATGGTCTGGGCGCACTCGGTGGAGGCCAGCCCCGTGGTGGCGTCCGACCTGGGCGACGGCCCGGCGGCCTTTGACAACCCGAAATTCAGGAAGCTGCTGGAAAACGCGCTGAAGTGGGTGGCGTCACCGCAAGCGCAGGAGTGGGCGGCGGAGCGGCGTTGAGAAGCGCCAAAACCACGATCTGCGATTTGTTCAACTGAGCTTGGCAGCCTCCCCAAACGCCTCCCGCAAGCGGTCGATGTTGAAGCCCGGCTGTTGCGCCGCGCTGATGATGACGCCTTCGCGGCGCGCAATTTGAGCAGCCGCCTCGGCGACCTGCTCCGCCGCCGCCCATGGCACGACCACTGCGCCGTGCTGGTCGGCATGAACGAGATCACCGTCCGCCACTGCCATGCCCGCCACCGTCACCGGGCAGGCGAAGTCCACCACATGGACGTGGGCGTGGGACGGCCCCACCCGGTCGGCCAGCATCTGGAAGCCGTCGGCAATGTCCGGGAGGTCGCGCACGCTGCCGTCGGTGATGACGCCGATGCAGCCTAAGCCCTTGTGAACATTGCTGTTGACCTCGCCCCAGAAGGAGCCGTAGGCGCGCTGCGGGCCATCGAGATCCTGAATTACCGTCACGCAGGGCTTCGGGCCTTGGTCGATGTAGGCGTAGTAGTCGATGGCGGTGCTGCGGCCGTGGGCGCCCTGGCCGGGATGGGAGGCGCGGATGGTCGCTGTGCGGGCGACGGCGACCAGGGAACCCAACTCCGGTCGGATGCAGACCAAAGGCACGGTGGTGTAACCGTGGCCGCGCCGCTCCGGCGCGACCACCTCCAAGGCGTTGCAGACCGTCGGCGTGTCCAAGCGCTGCAGGGCAGCGGTCAGCTCGTCGCTCAACGCCGCCATGCCCTGCTCCGCCGCCTCGGCTTCGGTCAGGACGAGTGGCGCAGAACGCCGCCGGCCCGTGCGCCGGTGTGCTCGCCCTCCACAACGCTGACCTCGCCGTTGACGATGGTGGCCTTGTAACCCATCGAACGCTGGATGAAGCGCGGAGCGCCGCCGGGGAAGTCATGCACCAGTTGCGGCTGACGCTCGGCCACGGTGTCGGCATCAAAGACGTTCACATCGGCGCGCAGGCCCGGCGCCAGCACCCCCCGGTCCTTCAGGCCGATGACCCGCGCGGGGGCTGAGGTGAGGCGGCGCACCGCTTCGCCCATGCTGTAGAGGCCGGTTTCGCGCACCCAATGGGAGAGCACGAACGTGGCCCAGCCGGCATCCATGATCTGCGAGACGTGGGCGCCCGCATCGCCCAAGCTGGGGAACACCCGTTCGCTCTTGAAGAGGTCGGCCAAGGCGTCAAGGCTGCGGTTGAACATGCGGAAGGTAAACAGCCCCCGGCCTTGGGTCTCCCTGGAGAGCCGCAGGAAGGTCTCCGACCAGTGCTGGCCGGCCGCGTCCGCAATCGCCTGGAGGTTCTCCTCGTCCTTGGCGGTGTACTGCGGCACCTCGCCGGTGCCCATGAAGAAGACCTGATCCATCGGAATGCGGGTCGCGTCCGGCGCCTTGGCTTCGGCAACGAGGGCGGTGTGGGTTTCGGGATCCTGGACTGCCGCCAAGCGACCCGCCAAGTCCATGCCGCTGAGCTTCTTCCAAGTCGGACCCTTGACCGGCAGCATGGACTGCAGCGACAGGACGAAGCCGGACCCCCGGGGCTGGGAGATGGCGGTGATGTCCAAGCCGCCTTCGCACAGCCCTTCAACGAACCGAGCTGCCTTCTTGCCGGATTCCGGGTTGGCGGAAACCCCGAAGCTGAACAGCACCCGGCTGCCGGTGGTGCGGGCCATGTCGCGCAGCAGGCCGGCGCTGAACGCCCGGTCGGAGAAGTCGAGCACGTTCTGCATCAGCGCATTGCGCGGCGCAATGGCCTTGGCGATCTGCATCAGTTCGTCCGGGTCGGCGAAAGTTCCGGGAATGGAGCGGCCATCCGGCAGCACATGGGGCGGATAGCGGTTGGTGGAGAAGCCCACCGCGCCCTGGTCGATGGAGTGGGCGACGATGTCGGCCATCTGCCGCTTTTCGTCCTCGCTGGCCTGCTCCTCCACCGCCCGCTCCCCCATAACGTAGAAGCGCACCGCGCAGTGGCCGACCATGCCGGCGATGTTGATGGCGGGGCTGAGCCGGTCAATCGCATCGAGATAGCCGCCGTAGTCCTCCCAGTCCCAGGACAGGCCGTTCAGAATGGCATGCTTGGGGATGTCCTCCACGGTCTCCATCATGCCCGCCAGCAGTTCCTTGTCGGTGGGCTTGCAGGGCGCGAAAGTGACCCCGCAGTTGCCCATCAGCGCCGTGGTGACGCCGTGCCAACTGACCGGCGTCAGGTTCGGATCCCAACCCACTTGGGCGTCGAGATGGGTGTGAATATCGACAAAGCCGGGCGTCACCATCTGCCCTTCGGCGTTGATTTCCCGCTTGCCGCGCCCCGAAATCTCGCCAACCGCGGTGATCAGCCCGTCGTCAATGGCCAGATCGCCAAGCCGGGGTTCACCCCCGGCGCCGTCAACCAGCTGTCCGCCACGCACTACCAAATCATGAGCCATCGTTCGCGCCCCCCTGTGAATCAAGATGCGGAAAGGAAAGAAGGCCGAATCTTACCAAAACCTGCGGGGGAGCCAGTCATCGCGTTCGAGCGGAAATCATTTTCCGGAATGATCAAGCACGTAGGTCATCAAGCTGGGAATGCCCGGCCGCCAGCGGTCCTCATCGCCGGGCGCCTTCCACACGTAGCCCAATTCAGCCAAGGCGTCGCGGCACTCACCCACGTCTGGGGCGGTGCCGTCCGACGACGCATCAGCGGCGATGGCGGCGTCAAGCTCATGTTCCCTGAATGGCGAGCGACCGCGGAACGTCCGCCCCAAGCACGCGGCAACGCCGAGCAAGCCGCGGCGTTTCAACTCATCGCGGCGGTCTTCGTAGTAAGCGGACCGTTCGACGTCAAATCGCAGCCTGGCCTGGGCGACCAACGCCGCGTCGATCTTGGCCACTCCGCGCTCCTGTGCTGACGCCCACAAGGACGCCCCCAACAACTGCAGGAAATACGGGTAGCACTGACTCTCCGTGACGACCTGCGCAAGTGCGGCATCGTCCATGGTGATCGGGGAATCCTGCTCGGCGAGCGGGCGGGTTAAGGCCTCAGCGGCGGCCGATTCGTCCAACAGGCCGACGCCGATCTTCTCCCCCCGGCTCCAAAAGGTGGCCGACATGGCATTGAGGTGAACGTGCAGGCCCGGGGTCCCTGCCATGACCAGAAGAAAAGGCGCTTCGGCGCTGACCGATTGGCTGGTGTTGAGAAGGGCTTGGCCAAGTTCGCGCTTCAAGGTGTGGGCTTCGTCCAGCAACAGAACCAATGGGCGTTGCTTGCATCGTTCCGCCAAAAGCCGGGTCAACGAACCTGGCCGGCCACCCAATTCCCAGCCGAGCCGCCCAATGCCGATGGAAAAGGACAGTTTGTCCGGGCGCAACGAACTGAACCGGCGGGGCGGCACTAAGAGGGTAGCCAAGTCGTCCAGATTCTGCGCGTCCGTGGGCGTCAACCAGACCGCTTCCAACTGTTTCGCACTCGCCTCTACTTCGCTCTGAAACCAGCGCATCAGCACGGTCTTACCGTTGCCTCTCGGGCCAGACAGGATCACGCCACGAGGCGATCCTCTGCCCGCCTTCACGTACGCCAGCAAGCCCAGCAGCGCCGCCTGCTCCGCTGCCCTGCCCGCCAAGTGGGGTGGCAGTTCACCCCAGCCAGGCACGAACGGATTGAAGGGCGGTTGCAAGGTCATGGTTCGAGAATAGCAGATGAACCCATGCGACGCGCAGCGCCCGGAACTTGGCGCAAAGCGAAGGCCTTGCTCAGCTCCCCGAAACCCGTCGATCCTGCCCGGCCCAGAAGGGTTCGCGCAGGTCCTTGCGCTTGATTTTGCCCACCGGGCTCTTCGGCAGCGGCTCGGTGGTTATGGTGACGCCGCCGGGCTTCTTGTAGGAGCCGAGTTCCCGCGCCGCCAAGTCAATGACCTCGTCAGCGGTCAGGTCGCCTTCATCCCCGACCACGCAAACCGCATGCGGCGTTTCGCCCCACTTGGGATGGGGAACGCCAAAGACCGCCACTTCCACCACTGCCGGATGGTGGGCGATGGCGTTCTCTATTTCCGCCGGCCAGATGTTGAAGCCGCCGGAGATAATCATGTCATCGGCCCGGTCCACCACGTAGAGATAGCCGTTGGCGTCGATGCGTCCGAGATCGCCGGTCTTCACCCAACCATCGATCAAGCGCTCCCGAGTCGCCTCCTCGTTGTTCCAAAAGCCGGTCATCATGCCGTCGGACCGGGCCACGATCTCGCCCACCTCGTTGGCGGGGAGCGGCTGATTGCGCTCATCCCAGATCGCCACTTCGGCAAAGGGCAGCGCCAACCCGCAGGCCCGCAACGGCGTCGATCCCTCGACCTGCGCGAACCACTGGCGCGGCCCCATCATCGACACCGGCAGCACCTCGGTCTGGCCATAGCCCTGGTAGAGCACCTCGCCAAAGACCTCGCGGGCCGCCAAGGCGGTGGCGTCCTGAATCGGCGCCGCTGCGATCAGCAGGCACTTCAGGCCGGAGAAATCACGCCCGCGGGCGCTGTTGTCCTGCACGATCGCGTTGACCATGGTCGGCACCATGAAGCCGAAGGCAATGCGCTCGCGCTCGATCACGTCCAGCGTCTCCCGCACGTCGAAGTGATCGAGCATGTGGTTGCTGCCCCCCGCCAACCAGATCGGCAGGTATTGGTATCCGGAGCCGTGGGAGATGGGCCCCAAATGCAAGCATTTGTCGCCGGGCTCGACCGGCGGGAAGGTGTAGAACCAGTCCCGCCCCGCCGCCAGCCAAGCGCGGTGGGTGTAGGCAACGCCCTTGGACTTGCCGGTGGTGCCGCCGGTGTGGCGGATGATGAACAGGTCGTCCTCGCCGATGTCGGGATTGGGGTCGGCGTCGGATTGATCCGCCAGCCAGCTCTCATAACCGGCGTCGCGCACCCAGACATGGGCCAAGTCAGGCAACTCGTCAGCCAGGCCCTCCACTTCATCGCCGTAGGCTTCGTTGACGATCAACAGCCGGCAGCCGGTATGGCCGAGCATGTGCCGGTGCGCGTCGCGCCCGTTGCGCGGATACAGCGGCACCCGCACCAGATTGGCGGCCGCCGCGGCGCCGAACAGGTCCGCCGCCTCGATTGAGTTGTCCTCCAGCACCCCCACCCGATCACCCGAACGCAGGCCGGCCGCCAGCATGGCGTTGGCCAGCCGCAGCGAGCGGCGCCAGGACTCACGAAAGGTCAGGCGGCGATCACCGTGCACCACGGCCTCCAAACCACCGTAGTGATCCGCCGCCCGCCGCATCAAGGTGCGCACATCCATGAAACCCTCTCCCCAACGTTGTGGCGACCAACTTAACCAGTTTGGGGGTGCATTTCGAGGGCAAGATGGAAACTCGGCCCCGCCCTCGAATGAATCTTGAAGTGCCGACGGGCCTAGGCGATGTCCACACCCACCGGGCAGTGATCGGAGCCGGTGGCCTGGGGCCAAATGAAGGCTCGCTGCACCCGTCGGTTTGCCGACGGAGAGGCCAGAACGTAGTCGATGCGCCAACCGACGTTGCGTTCCCGGGCGCCGCCGAATTGCCGCCACCAAGTGTAGTGGCCCGGCGCATCGGGGTGGCGGGCGCGAAAGGTGTCCACCCAGCCCGCTGCGAGCCAGCGGCTGATCTCGGCCCGCTCCTCGGGCAGGAAGCCGCTGTTCTTCACATTGCCCTTGGGACGGGCCAGATCGATGGCCTGGTGGGCGGTGTTGTAGTCGCCGGTGACAAACACCGGCCCCCGGCGGCGCAGGCGTTGCACACGATCAAACACGGCGCGGCAAAAGTCGAGCTTGTAGAGCACCCGGCTGTTGTCCCGCTCCCGGCCGCTGCCCTTGGGAAAATAGACGCTTGCCACCACTAGGCGGCCGAAGTGGGCGGCGATGAAGCGCCCCTCAACATCAAAGCGCGGCTCAAGCTCGGTTTCAATGCGGTCCGGCGGCTCGCGGCAGTACAGCGCCACGCCGCTGTAGCCCGGTCGTTCCGCCGGCGCGAAGGCCGCCTGCCAGCCCTCCGGCGCCCGCACATCGGCGTCGAGCTGATCAGGAAAGGCGCGCACTTCCTGCAGCGCCAGCACATCGGCGCCGCAATCAGCCAGGAAGCCGCGAAAGCCCTTGCGGGTGCAGGCGCGCAGGCCGTTGACGTTCCAACTTAAGATGCGCATTGGGGCATTCCTCCACGTGGCGCACTATACTGACGCAGATTCAAAACGCCGTCGAACGAACAACAAAGGGAACGGCATTATGAAGGACTTCGCAGGCAAGACCGCCGTGGTGACCGGCGCCGCCAGCGGCATCGGCTTCGCGCTGGCTGAACGGTTCGCCGCCGCCCGAATGCAGGTGGTGCTCGCGGACATCGAAGAGGATGCCCTAAGCCGTGCGGTCAAGCAGCTTGAGGAGCGCCAGGCGGAGGTGGTCGGCGTGCCGGTCAATACCATGGTCAGGGAAAGCGTCTTCGACTTGGCCGAACGGGCCATCGATGCCTTCGGCAAGGTGCACGTCCTGTGCAACAACGCCGGGGTGGCCAGCACCACTGCCGGCGGTGCCGGAATCTGGGAACTGCCCAATTCCGAATGGGATTGGGTGCTCGGCGTCAACTTCCACGGCGTGCTGTACGGTTTGCAGGCTTTCGTGCCGCATATGCTGGAGCATGGCGAAAGCGGGTACATCGTCAACACCGCTTCGCTGGCCGCGCTGATGCCGAGCGGCGGCACCTACGGGGTCAGCAAGCACGGGGTTTTGGTCCTCACGGAAACCCTCCACAACGATCTCAAGGCTAGAGGCGCCGCCATCGGCACGTCGGTGCTCTGCCCGGGCTTCGTCAACACCCGCATATACGACGCCGAGCGCAACCGTCCGTCAGAACTGCGCAGGGATGCGCAGGAAAGCCCCTCGGAAGCGATGGCCGCCGGCCGTGCCATGCTCGAACAAGGCAAGGCGCCCGCCGAGATCGCTGAAGCCGTGGCGCAGTCCATCGAAGAAGACCGACTCTACATCCTGCCGCACCCCGCGTGGGACGACTTCTTGCGCTCCCGCCTCGAGCACATCCTCGCCCGCCGCGGACCGGCGGCGATGGATCTGCCAGCCATGCTGGCCCGCCGGGCGCAGGGCGAGGAGTTCTAATCAGCTTGCCAAACCAACGGCGCACCCTCGCCCTTCATCATGACGGCACCGGCCATTACGCGGATGCGCCAGGGGCGCAGCTTGAGCGCTGCGAAGGTGGGTGATGCGGCATTGTCCCAGCCGGGGATGATGGACGGGTCGTAGCCGACCGGCGCCGGACCGTCGGCGAACAGGTCCCAGACCATTTGCCGGGTGGCATCGTCGAACGCCCACTCCGCGTGGCATTCGGCGACGCAGGTGTCCTGGTTCGGCGACCAGTAGTTGCAGGAGAGGTGCGGGCTCGCCGCCAAGTGCGCCCGCTTGATCGGCGTGGGGCCGGTGGCGATCCAGCCGGTCAGTTCGGCACCCTCCCATTGCCAGATGGGATGCAGCACGCGGGCGCGCGGACGGCCCTTGGCATCGACCGTCGCCGCTGAGCACCAGACGATGCGGTGCGCCATGTCGATGAAGGACGGGGCGATCTCGTTGAGTGTGGTCATGGGATTTCCCTCAATTTATGTTTAGGAACTGCAGGAGAGCTGCGAGCAGCCCACCCGGGTACGGGCCCATTCCGGGCGCTTTTCCGCGAAGTGGTCCTTGCCGGGCTGCTCGGCGTAGGGGTTGCGGAGGACATCCTGAAGCTCGTGGAGCAACGACGCATCGCCCGCCTCCGCCTTGTCGATGGCCATCTGCGCCAAGTAGTTGCGCAACACGTACTTCGGATTCGCCGCGTTCATCGCCGCCCGGCGCTCACTGGCGGGGCGGCCTTCCTGTCGGGTGCGCATCAAGTAGGCGCGCAGCCAGGCATTGATGCGCTCGCGCCGCTCACCGGCCACTTCATCGGGGCGGTAGAAGACGGGCATCAAGCAGTCAATGGGCGAACCATCGCCGTCCAGCAGGGCGGGCGACAAATCGGCCAGAGCGCGATAGAACAGCGTCATGTCGGTCTCGGTTAACTGCAGAACGGCGTCGAGTTCATCAAGCAAGCCGCTGTCGGATTCCACGAGGGATGCAAAGCCGAGCTTGGCGCTCATCATCGCGCGCCAATGGGCCATGTAGCGGGCCTCAAACTCCCTGAGCGCTTCCTCCAATGGCGCCGCCTCGCCAATCAAGGGGTAGATGGCGTTGGCAAGCTGCAGCAGATTCCATTGGGCGACGGCTGGCTGGTTGGCGAAGCGGTAGCGACGCCCGGCGGCGTCGGTGGTGTTCGGGGTCCAGTTTGGGTCGTAGTCCTCAAGCCAGCCGTATGGGCCGTAGTCGATGGTCAAACCCAGCACTGACATGTTGTCCGTGTTCATCACCCCGTGGACGAAGCCCACCCGCATCCAGTGCGCCACCATCGCCGCGGTGCGTTCACAGACATCGGTGAACCAGGCCAAGGGGAGACCCGCATCGTCGGCTGCGGTGCCCTCCAACAGATCGGGGAAGTCCGCCGCCACCGTGTGATCGAAAAACGCTCGCAACAAGTCCACCTCGCCCCGGGCGGCGAGCATCTGAAAGTGGCCAAAGCGGGTGAACGAGGGCGCCACCCGGCAAACCACCGCCCCCGGCTCTGGCGCCGGATGCCCGTCGTAGAGCATGTCCCGCACCACGCTCTCGCCGGTCAGCGCCAGGCTCAGCGCCCGCGTGGTGGGCACGTCGAGGTGGTGCATGGCCTCGCTGCACAGGAATTCGCGCAGCGAGGAGCGCAGCACCGCCAACCCATCGGCGGTGCGGGCGTAGGGGGTCGGTCCCGCGCCCTTGAGCTGCAGGGTTTGGCGACCCTCGGGCCCAACCACTTCGCCGAGATTGATGGCTCGGCCGTCGCCCAACTGGCCCGCCCAGTTGCCGAATTGATGACCGCCGTAGCAGGTGGCGTGCGGATCCATGCCGGCCAGCACCCGATTGCCGGAAAACGCCTGCAAAAAGGCGTCCGACGCGCAGTCCTTCTCCGAAAGGCCGATCAACTCGGCCACTTCGATGGCGTAGGCGAGCAATTGCGGCGCCACCGCCGGCGTCGGCGACACCCGCGAATAGAGCGCTCCGCGAATCTGCCGCCGAGCGCTGCCCGTGATGGGGTCCGCCGGCAGTTCGCGGGTGAACCGATTGTCGAAAGCCAGCGCTTGGAGGCTCATGCAGCGCCGTAGGTCAAATAGCCTTGACTGACAGCGGGCTTCCGGTCTTCCGTCAACACTTGGAAGAACAAGGTGTCCTCGATTTGCCCAAGCACTTCGACGGCAATGACCGAAGGCATCAGCACCATGGCCCGGAAGCGGCCGCCAACGCGCCGCACCTGTCGCGGCTCGCCATCGAGAAACTCATCGACCAGCTTGGAAATCGCCAGCGCCAAGGTCGCCGTACCGTGCAGGATGATGTCCGGCAGGCCCGCGGCCAACGCCACGCGCCGGTCAGTGTGGATCGGGTTCCAGATGCGTGCGCACTCGGTGTAAACGTGGGCCGCATTGGCCGCGATGGGAATGGAGAAGCGTTGCGGCAGTCGCCACGGCGATGGCAGCGACGGGCGGGGCGGCGGTGGCTGCGACTGCCTTGCTGCGCCGTTGAGCGCGACGCCTCTGGCGATGCCGAGCTGCCAAGTGCGCGCCACCGCTTCGCCGTCGGCATCGCGCGTGTCGAGCCGGGTGGTCACGGCAACGCCGGGGCCGATGGCTTCCAGGCCGGTGACCGTCGCCTGGGTGGTCAGGGTTTCACCTTCCGCAATGGGCCGCAGAATGTGCAGATCATGGGCGGCGTGAACGCTGCGGGCCGCCTCCTCGGGTGTCAGGGCATCAGAGCCGGGCAAGTGCCGGCTGCCGAGGATGGCGGGCCATTCCAAGCACACCGGAAACAAGGGGTGGGCCACCGGCTTGGCGAGGTCGGTGCGCAAGTAGGCCGGGTTGAAGTCGTTGAGCCCCGCGGCATAGGACATGATCCAACGGGCATCCACCTCGTGGCGGAAGGGCTCGGTGGCTTGGCCCACGAGCGTCGAATCATAGGGCATGGCTCACTCCCTCCGGCATTCTTGACCGCGGGGAGGAACGGCGCTTCGCACCGCCCTCGATTGGGCTGTTGGAAGGCATCGCCTGGTCAACCGTTCGGCTCGCTAAGTTCAAATGCACCGTGCAGCGCCCGCACCGCCAGTTCCATGTACCGTTCCGCGACCACCACCGATATTTTGATTTCCGACGTCGAGATCATCTGAATGTTGATGTTCTCCGCGGCCAAGGTGTCGAACACCCGCATGGCGACGCCCGCGTGGGAGCGCATGCCGACGCCGACCACCGACACCTTGGCGATCTGGTCGTCCCCGGAGATCGACCGGGCGCCGAGTTCCCCGCCAACCGGCTGCAGCAACTCCAAGGTCCTCGCATAATCGCCGCGTTTCACGGTGAAGGTGAAGTCGGTCAGCCCATCGGCACCGGTGTTCTGCACGATCATGTCCACTTCGATGGGTGCCCGGCCCACCGGACCGAGGATCTTCGATGCGACGCCCGGCACGTCCGGCACCCCGGACATGGTGATCTTGGCTTCATCGCGCGCATGGGCAATGCCGGAGACAATGGGCTGTTCCATAGATTCGCTCTCCACGGTGATGAGGGTGCCGCCGCCGGTCGCGAAACTCGACAAAACACGCAGCGGCACCGCGTACTTGCCGGCAAACTCAACTGACCGCGGATGCAGCACCCTGGAGCCGAGGCTGGCCAGTTCGAACATCTCCTCGAAGGTGATGTGGTCGAGGCGGCGGGCATCCGCCACGATCCTCGGATCGGCGGTGCACACGCCGTCCACGTCGGTGCAGATTTGGCATTCGTCCGCCTCAACCGCGGCCGCCACGGCAACCGCGGTGGTGTCCGAACCGCCGCGGCCCAAGGTGGTGAGCCTGCCGGATCCGTCGATGCCTTGGAAACCCGCCACCACTGGCGTCACGCCCGCGGCCAACGATTCGCGCAAAGCGCTTGTATCGATCCGCTCGATCCGGGCCCGCTGGTGATCAGCGTCCGTGCGGATGCCCACCTGATGCGCCAGATAGGAGCGGCTGGGATGGCCCAGGTCCTTGAGCGCGATGGCGAGCAGGGCGATGGAGGCCTGCTCCCCGGACGCCAGCAACACGTCCATCTCCTCCGCAGCCGGCCTCGCCGAAACGGCCGAACCGAGGTCCTGAAGACGATCCGTCTCACCGGCCATCGCCGAAAGCACCACGATCACCTTGTGCCCGGCATCACGCGCATCGGCGACTCGTTTGGCGACCGCGCGTATCTTCTCGACGCTGCCGACGCTGGTGCCACCGTATTTTTGAACGACCAGAGCCATCTCAGGCCACCCGCTCACGCACCCAATCGGCGACGCCGGCCAAAGCCCCGGCGAGTCGATCGACCTGCTCGCCGCCACCGGCGCGGGCCAGCTCCGGCCGGCCGCCGCCGCGGGCGCCAACTTGCACGCCGACCGCCTTGATCAATTCCGGTGCCTGAATGACGTCCGTCAGGTTCGGGGACAGGGCAGCCACCAGGCTGACCCTGCCGCCGCTGGCCTGCCCGAGCACGATGACATAGCGGTCGAGCTGCGACTTGAGCAGGTCGAGCGTCTGCATCATCGCCTTGGCATCGCCCGGCGCTTCGGCAGCGACCACCTTGACGCCGTTGACATCTCGAGCTCCCTCGGCAAGGCCGCTGCCTTCGTCCCGAGCCAAGCGGTCGGTGGCCGCTCGCAACGCCTTTTTCAATGCCTGGTTTTCGTCGAGCACGGCGAGCAGCCGTTCATGCAGTTCCGCCGGGGTCGTCTTGAGCGCCTCGGCCAACTGGCTTAAGCGGCGCTCCGAATCGGCCATGCGGGCCAGTGCCGCGTTGCCGGTGACCGCCTCGATGCGGCGCACGCCGGCGGCGATGCCGGACTCGCTGGTGACCTTGCAAAGGCCAATGTCCCCGGTCCGGGCCACATGGGTGCCGCCGCAGAGCTCAACGGAGTAGTCGCCGCCCATGGCCAGCACCCGCACTCGGTCGCCGTACTTCTCACCGAACAGCGCCACGGCACCGCTTTCCATCGCTTCCGGGTAACTCATGTGACGGGTGGCGACTTCGCTGTTGGCCTGGATTTGATCGTTCACCAGCCGCTCAATGGCGTCGATCTCGGCATCGCTGACCGGCTGGCCGTGGGAAAAGTCGAAGCGCAGCCGGTTGGCGTCCACCAGCGAGCCGCGTTGCTGAACATGATCACCGAGCACACGGCGCAGAGCCGCGTGCAGCAGGTGCGTCGCCGAATGGTTGGCCCGTATCAGCCGGCGCCGCTCGGCATCGACTTCCGCCGCCACGGTGTCGCCCACGCGAATCTCGCCCTGGGCCAGCTTGCCGATGTGCAGGTGCTGGTCGCCGGCAGCGATGGTGTCCGAGACCTCGAAACAGGTGCCGCCATTGCCAAGCGTACCCGTATCTCCCACCTGACCACCCGACTCCGCGTAGAACGGGGTTTGGTCGAGAACGGCGATGCCCTGCGCGCCCTCGTCGATGGACTCGACCGCATCCCCCGCCGGGTCGAAAAGGGCCACGACCTTGCCTTGGCCGGCACAGCCCGCGTAGCCCAAAAACTCGACCTTGGAGTCCGTGCGCACCTTTTGCCCCAAGGCGAAGCCGAAGCGCGCCGACGCCCGGCCCCGCTCCCGCTGGCGCTCCATTTCGGCCTCGAAACCCGGCATGTCAACGGCCAAGCCCCGCTCGCGGGCGATGTCGGCGGTGAGGTCGGTGGGGAAGCCGTAAGTGTCGTAGAGCTTGAAGAGCACCTCGCCCGAAATGCAGTCGTCGTGTTGGCTCGCCAGCGTCCTTTCCAGCAGTTCCATGCCCTGGCTGAGCGTTTCGGCAAAGCGCTCCTCCTCGGCCAGCAACGTGCGCTTGACGTCGGGCAGCCTCTCCACCAGCAGCGGATAGGCGTCGCCCATTTCAGCGGCCAGCTCGTCGGCCAGTTGGTGAAAAAAGGGCTCCCTGATCTTCAGTTTGTATCCGTGGCGCAAACCTCGGCGGATGATGCGGCGCAGCACATAGGCTCGGTCCTCGTTGCCCGGCGCCACGCCATCGGCGATGAGAAAGGCGCTCGACCTGAGATGGTCCGCGATGACCCTGAACGACGGATTGGCGAGGGTCGCCGCCCGGTCGCGGACGCCGGCGAATTCGCCGGCCCGTCGCATGAGGCCGGCAAAAAGATCGATCTCGAAATTGCTTTGCGCGCCCTGCAGCACCGTGGCCATGCGCTCAAGGCCCATGCCGGTATCGACTCCCGGCGCCGGCAGCGGCACAAGCTCGCCGTCGGCGGCGCGGTCGAACTGCGGGAACACCAGGTTCCAGACCTCGATGTAGCGGTCGCCATCCTCATCAGCGGAGCCCGGCGGGCCACCGGGCACCTCGGGGCCGTGATCGTAGAAGAGCTCGGTGCAGGGACCGCAAGGGCCGGTATCTCCCATCGCCCAGAAGTTGTCGCCATGATCGACCACCCGTTCGGGCCGAACGCCGATCTTGTCCCGCCACAGGCGGCGGCTTTCGTCGTCAGTGGGATGCACGGTGACCCAAAGGCGCTCCTTTGCCAGCCCAAGTTCCTCGGTCACGAACGCCCAAGCCCAAGCGATGGTTTGCTCTTTGAAATAGTCGCCGAAACTGAAATTGCCGAGCATCTCGAAGAAGGTGAGGTGACGGGCCGTATAGCCGACGTTTTCGAGATCGTTGTGCTTGCCCCCGGCGCGCACGCAGCGCTGCGACGAGACGGCTCGCTTGTAGCCCGGATCCTCCCGGCCAAGCAGGGCATCCTTGAATTGGTTCATGCCGGCGTTGGTGAACAGCAGGGTCGGGTCGTCACGAGGCACCAAAGTGCTTGACGGAACCACTCGGTGGCCCTTGCCTTCAAAAAACGACAGGTACGCCCGGCGCACCTCAGCGGTCTTCATGGGAACTCGCCTGCGAAAAGGCGGCAAGTATAGCTTGCAGCATCGTTTATGGAACAAATCAACGCCGCTCAACGACGGCGGGAACACCCATGAAATCTGTGCAATCCAAGACGAGGGCAAGATGCCCGGGTCGGGGGTCCGTTCGATTGAACAGGAGTTTCGCGCCAGCGAAACCACAACGCGACCGTCAAGTCGCGCGGGTGCCCCGCTCTCGACATGGCGAGCCCAGGAGCCCCTTATCCCGTGCGCCAGCGCACGTCAGTTCAGTCCCTCATCCGTCGATTCGAGCAAGCGATAAATCAGCTCGGGTGGGAATCCGCGGCGAGAGAGAAAGCGGGCTTTCGCGGCGTAGCTGGCGCCCTTGCCAGTGGAACCCAATTCGCCTTCATCCCGGTTCGGAAACTTCTTGGCCAAGGCCCGGGTCGCCACATCCGCCCAATAGGCTGGGGGCTGATTCAACGCGTCCTCCGCCAGGGTTTCGTCCACTCGGCGGTCGTTGAGCTCCGCGCGAATGTACAAAGGTCCGTATCCCCGATCGATGCGGCGACGGACAAGCGCGGCGGCAAAGCGCTCATCACTTTGGGCACCGTTCTCCTGCAGGCCCTCGACCACTTCGGCGACCACCGCCGCAGCGCATCCCTTGGCCTTTAGCTTGGCCCGCAGTTCGGCGCGGCCATGCTCACGACGCTCCAATAGACGCAGGGCCAAGCCCAACGCCCGGTCACGCTCTTCAGCCTCGGCACCGATCATGGCTTGCTTGGGGGCGCATCCTCAGTTGGTCGCACCGGGCATGGCAGCGGCTTCGTCGGCGGCCTCATCAGTCCCCTGCTGCGGCAGCAACTGAACCCGTATGGCGGTCTCCACTTCAGTGCGCATCTCCGGATGAGCCTCCAAGTAGTCGGCCGCGTTCTTGCGGCCCTGGCCGATGCGCTCGGAATTGTAGGCGTACCAAGCACCGGACTTTTCGATGATGCCCTGCTGCACCCCAAGCTCCAGGATTTCGCCCATGCGGTTGATGCCCTTGGCGTAGAGAATCTGGAATTCGGTTTGCCGGAACGGTGGCGCCACCTTGTTCTTGACCACCTTGACCCGGGTTTCGTTGCCGATGACCTCATCGCCGTCCTTGACGGCGCCGATGCGGCGGATGTCCAAGCGGACGGAGGAGTAGAACTTCAGCGCGTTGCCGCCGGTGGTGGTTTCGGGCGAGCCGAACATCACGCCGATCTTCATTCGAATCTGGTTGATGAAGATCACCAGCGTGTTGGAATTCTTGATGGAGCCGGTCATCTTGCGCAGGGCTTGGCTCATCAGGCGGGCCTGCAAGCCGACATGGGAATCGCCCATCTCACCCTCGATTTCCGCCTTGGGGGTGAGCGCCGCCACCGAGTCCACCACCACCACGTCCACCGCCCCGGAGCGAACGATCATGTCGGCAATTTCAAGCGCCTGCTCGCCGGTATCCGGCTGCGAGACCAGCAGGTCTTCCGTATCCACGCCCAAGGAGTCCGCATAGATGGGGTCCAAGGCATGCTCCGCGTCGATGAAGGCGCACACGCCGCCAGCCTTCTGTGCCTCGGCGATCACCTGCAGGGTGAGGGTGGTCTTGCCGGAGGACTCCGGGCCGTAGATTTCGACCACCCGGCCCCGAGGCAGCCCGCCGATGCCCAAGGCCACATCCAGCCCCAGCGAACCCGTGGATACGGAGGGGATGGCCACCCGCTCGCGGTCGCCGAGCCGCATCATCGAACCCTTGCCGAACTGGCGCTCGATCTGAGTGAGGGCGGCGCTCAAGGCTCGTTCCCGATTGCCGCTGCGCGCCGCGCCTGCGGTCGCGGAGGTTATCTTCGCCATGGCGATTTCCAAGCCGTTGAAAAGAAGGTTCGACCGTATATGCCGCAAGCGTCAAAGGCAACACCTAAAGCGGCGATCGAGTGAAATGGGTGATCGCTTACATCCCGCGCAGCATAAGTCCCAAAACCGTTGGGTTCACCACCCAAGCAGGATCACCTTTGCAGCAGCGCGTCGGCCCGGCGCAGGAAGTCCGCCTCGTCGTGACACTCGGAGGCCGCAGCCATCACCGCATCGAGCGGAACGGCGGTGAGCGCCTCGGCCTTGGCGCCGAGCCGCGACGAGATCTGGATTCCCTTGGCCGACAAGAGGTTGTGCAGCAATTCCGACAGCACTTCGAGGCGACCTGCTGAACGGCCTTCCCGGATACCCGCCGCATGGCCCTCCCGGCGCTCCGCGCCGAGCACCGGATCATCCTCCGGGGTGGTGCCCTCCCGCTCGCCCAAGGCGCGGCCCACCCGGCGCAGCGCCTCAATCGTCATCAAGGACATCACGTCCTCGTTCAAGGCGCTGTGAATCTCCGCCGCGGTCCATCCCGGAAACGCCAGGCTGGCCGTCGCCTCTCCGTAGCCGTCCGAACCGAGCAGGTAAATCGTCAGGCCCGACGGACGGCCCCGCGGACTGCTTGGCAAGCGGCGCTTCGGCACCTCCACCCAGACTTCCGGGAAGCCCCAGGACTCGTAAAGCCACAGCTTTCCCCGCCGAACGTCCGTGGTCAGGTCCGCCTCCAGCACCACGTTTGGCAGGACGTCCTCGCCCACCTCCACCGATGCGCCCTCCGGCTGGTCGCGCTCCGGATGCAGATAGACCATCTGGTCAGCCTGCATGATGCGGTGGCGCTCGCCATTCGCGTCGCGGACCAGCACGTCCGGGCTGCCGAAGGTCTCAATGGGGCTGCCGCGAAAGGCGGCGATGCGCTCCGTCAGGCGAGCCAGGCGCTGGCTGGGCCGCTCGTGGTAGAGGCTGGTGGGTTCGCGGAGCGTCCAAGCGGTCTCGGTGTCGGCCTCCCAGTACTCGAAGCGCCCCTCATGGCCCTCAATCTCGTCACGGCGCAGGCGCACGGGGTAGCAGCCCGGAAACTCGATCGACCGCGTCTTTTCCGACCGCTTCCGGGAGAGCGCTTTTCGCGGATAACGTGACGGCGCAACCAACGCTGTGTTTCTTCTCGCCATGCCGGGATTTTAGACCGGGACGGTGGAAAGCTGCCACCATTCGATCGATGTTGATGCGTTCGCTGAGTGAGGCGTTCAATCCTGCCGCAACTTCAGCGGCGTGCCGTTCCGGGGCAAGCTGAGGGCTCGCGGCCTGTTGCGGCGGTTCGCCAACATCCGCCCTTTGAGCGAAAATACCGCTCATGGACCATGCCCGCCAAACGCCCATGATGCAGCAGTACCTCAGCATCAAGGCCGAACACGCCGAACACCTGCTGTTCTACCGCATGGGCGACTTCTACGAACTCTTCCATGATGACGCCAAGCGGGCGGCGCAGCTTCTCGACATCACCCTGACCAGCCGCGGCCACGCCAACGGCGCGCCGATTCCCATGTGCGGCGTGCCTTTTCACGCCGTCGAAGGCTATCTCGCCAAACTCGTGCGCCTGGGCGTTTCGGTGGCCATCTGCGAACAGATCGGCGACCCGGCAACGGCCAAGGGGCCGGTGGAGCGCCGTGTGCAGCGCATCGTGACGCCGGGCACCGTCACCGAGGAGGCGTTGCTCGAAAACGCCAGCGACAGCACGTTGCTGGGCCTGGCTCCCGTGGGCCGAGGCGCGCCAAAACGCTACGGCATGGCCATCCTCAATCTGGGTCGCGGTGAACTGGCCACTCAGACCATCGCTGGCGAAGACGATCTGCGGGCCGAGATCGCACGGCTGGAACCAGCGGAGATCCTCACGCCAACGGAACTTGAGGAGTTAACCGGCCTGCCGCAACAAATCCTGGACGGGCTGCGCTTCGATGCGGACCTCGGCTTCCGCTTTCTTTGCGAACACCTCGGCACCGCCGATCTGCGCGGCTTCGGCTTGGCGCCACGCGATGCCGCCATCGGCGCCGCCGCCGCCGTGCTGAAGTACGCGCAAGCGACCCACTGCCAGAGCTTGGCGTACATCGACCGCATCACGCCGGTGGCCAAGGGCGAATTCCTCAAGCTCGACCCCCACAGCCGACGCAATCTGGAGATCGACCGCCGTGCGGACGGCAGCGAATCCGGCACTCTGTTCGCACTGATGAACAGCACGCGAACCGCTATGGGGGCGCGGCTGCTGCGGCGCTGGCTGAACGCACCGTCCACCGTGGAAACGGTCATCAGCATGCGCCAGAACGCCGTCACCGCTTTGCTTGAGTCAATCCAGCGGGAAGAACTCAGCAAGCAACTCGACGAGGTGGGCGACATGGAGCGCATCGTCTCGCGCGTCGCGCTGCGCTCGGCGCCGCCCCGTGACCTGTCGCGATTGCGCACCGCGCTGCACCAAGTCCCCGGCATCCGCGGCGTGATCGAACCCTTGGACGCGCCCCATCTGGCGGAACTCGCGGAACGGGTGCCGGAATTCCAGTCGGTGCGCGACCTGCTTGGCCGAGCGGTGGTCGAGACTCCGCCCGCCACCATCCGCGACGGCGGCGTGATCGCCGGCGGCTACCATGCGGAACTCGACGAACTGCGCAGCCTCACCGAGCGGGCCGCCGACTGGCTGCGGGAGTTGGAGGCCGGTGAACGCGCCCGCACCGGCATCGCCAACCTCAAGGTGGGCTACAACCGGGTGCACGGCTACTACATCGAAGCCTCCAAGGCCGCAGCCGAGGCGATTCCTGTCGACTACATTCGCCGACAAACCCTGAAGAACGTCGAGCGCTACATCACCCCGGCGCTGAAGTCCTTTGAGGACCGGGCCCTGACCAGCCGCGCCCGCGCCCTGCAGCTCGAAAAGTCACTCTATGACGCCCTGCTCGCCGAACTCGCCGCCGAAGCCGCACCCCTGCGCCGAGCCGCCGAAGCCCTGGCCGAGGTGGACGTCCTCGCGGCCTTCGCCGAACGGGCGCAGCGCTTGGATTTTGCGCCTCCCCGCTTCACCAGCCAGCCCGGTTTCTCCATCAGCGGCGGTTGGCACCCGGTGGTGCGCGAGGCGTTGAGCGAACCCTTCGTGCCCAACGACCTCGATCTGAACGACCGCCAGCGCATGCTCATCATCACCGGCCCCAACATGGGCGGCAAATCGACCTACATGCGCCAAACCGCACTGATTGTGCTGCTCGCCTGCACCGGCAGCTACGTGCCGGCGGCGGCGGCAACCATCGGGCCAGTGGATCGAATCTTCACCCGCATCGGCGCTGCCGACGATCTCAGCGGTGGACGCTCCACCTTCATGGTGGAGATGACCGAGACGGCCAACATCCTGCATGGCGCCAGCGACCGAAGCCTGGTCCTGCTCGATGAAATCGGGCGCGGAACCAGCACCTACGACGGCCTGGCGCTGGCCTCCGCCACTGCCCAGCACCTTGCTGAATCATGCCGCGCCTTCACGCTGTTCGCCACCCACTACTTCGAGCTGACCGGCTTGGCCGCGAGCCTGCCCGCCACCGCCAACGTGCATCTCACCGCCGCCGAATACAAGGACCAGGTGGTCTTCCTGCACGAGGTCCGGCCGGGGCCCGCCAGCCAAAGCTACGGCATCCAAGTGGCCCGGCTGGCTGGCGTGCCCGCAGCCGTGCTGAACAAGGCCCGAGCTCGGCTCAGGGAACTGGAATCCCAGCCGGCAGCAAGTGCCAACCAAGGTGACCTGTTCGTTCGGCCGCCGGTGGAAGAGGCGCCTGAGGATCCGTTGCGAAGCCGCCTGGCATCCATCGACCCCGACACACTCACCCCCATGCAGGCGCTGGAACTGCTGTTTGAGCTCAAGGAGCTTTAGTGAGAGCTGCGGCGAATGCCCGAAGACGACTGCCAGCGTTAGGGTGCCACCTCACAAGTCCCTTGGCCGGGCACGGCAACGCACCGCGACTTCCGCACCCACTTCTTCGGGTTCATCACCGGTCAAGGATGCAGGGAAGCCTGGCGCGCGCAGACTGACGCCACAATCGTCCTTCAGCCGTTTCACCACTTGCGTGGACCAGGCCCGCGGCCCGCAGCGCCTAAGCCCATCGCGCACCATGGCGACGCAAACCGGGGACAACTCCAGTGGCACACCCAATGACTTGCCCAGTTCGTCGAACAGGGCCAGATCCTTAACTTCGTGATCCATGGTGAAGTTGACGTCGCAGCTGCCGTTCAGAATCAGTTGCCCTTCGGTTTCGTGCGCAAAGGAGTTCCCGGAACTCACGCGGATCGCATCGTAGGCAACCGCCAAGTCGATGCCCGCTTTCCTGGCGACCATGAACGCTTCGCCAGTGGCGAGCAGTTGCACGCCAGCGAGGTAGTTGGTGATCACCTTGAGCACCGACGCGGCGCCGAGCGGACCGGTGTGAACGACTTGGCGCCAACATTTCCCAAACCAATGAACCCGATTTTCACTTCCCTACCCCTTCATGAAACAAGTGGAGACAGCCCAGTGCTGAGCCAATTGTTCCCTCGACACCAGCCACGCCGGCTACAGTTGCACAATCTCCTCCTGCGCCATGAATAGCTGCACGGTGTCGGTGTCGGCAAAGTTCAGCGCATCCTGGGACTGGTCTTCGCGCATCTGGCGCGACGCCATGGCGGCTTCGGCGGCGGCGAAGTCCGGCCAGTGCAGTTCGGTGATGCCGTCGAAGCCGGGCGCTCCGTTTTCGTACAGATGGCGCAGGGGATGGCACTGGAAGTAGGCCAGCGCACCTTCGGTGCGGGCGGCTATGGGGCCGTGGGTGCGCCACCAGTAGGCTTGGAAGTAGTCGATGCTGATGCCCGGCTTGCGGTCGAAGGGAAACACACCCTTGATGCCCTGGCCATGGACGTGGCTGGGCAGGCGCATGATGGTGCGCTCGTGGCCTGCCACGACCTTGGAAGCGCTGGCGTCGTCCGCCCAGAGGTTTGCCAACTTGGCCACGTCGGACGCCGCCTCCACGGCGGGCGCGGCGTAGTCGAAGCGGAATTCGGCGGTGCCGGCAAACGGCGGCGGCTCTTCGGATAGCTGCCGCTCCAAGGTGCGGGTCTGCACATACTCCACCGCCGCCGGCGCCACCCGGTGCAGTTCGCCGAGCGCCGCTGCGCCCCGGTGGCGGAACGGGTCGGCGCCCGGCGCAGCAGTCAGGAAGACGTAGAGCTTAATCATGGCGGGCCCGCGCCTTGGCCTCCCGCCGCCGCGCATGCAGGATCGGCTCGGTGTAGCCGCTCGGCTGGACCAGCCCCTTGAACACCAGGTCCTTGGCCGCCTGAAAGGCGATGCTGCCCGCAAAGTCCGGCGCCATGTTGCGGTAGGCCGGGTCGCCCGCGTTCTGGGCATCGACCACCGCGGCCATGCGCTCGAAGGTCTCCAGCACCTGCGCTTGACCGCAAACGCCGTGGTGCAGCCAGTTGGCCATGTGCTGGCTGGAGATCCGGCAGGTGGCCCGGTCCTCCATCAAACCCACGTCGTTGATGTCCGGCACCTTGGAGCAGCCCACGCCGTGGTCGATCCAGCGCACGACGTAGCCGAGAATGCCTTGGGCGTTGTTATCGAGTTCCGCCTGCACCTGCTCGGCGGAGAGGTTCTCGCCGGCCAACAGCGGGATGCGCAGGATGTCGTCGAGGCTGGCCGGCGTTCGGGACTCCAGTTCCGCTTGCCGCCGACCCACGTCAACTTGATGGTAGTGCATGGCGTGCAAGGTGGCCGCGGTGGGCGACGGCACCCAGGCCGTGTTGGCGCCCGCCTGGGGATGGCCGATCTTGGCGGCGAGCATTTCCGCCATCTCGTCCGGCTTCGGCCACATGCCCTTGCCAATCTGGGCATGGCCGCGAAAGCCGCTGGCCAGGCCAACATCGACGTTGGCGTCCTCGTAGGCGGCAATCCAAGGCTGCGCCTTGATGGTCTCCTTGGGCAGGAAGGGGCCGGCCTGCATGCTGGTGTGAATTTCATCGCCGGTGCGGTCGAGAAAGCCGGTGTTGATGAAGACGATGCGCTCCCGCGCCTCGAAGACGCAGGCGGCCAGATTCACCGTGGTGCGCCGCTCCTCGTCCATGACGCCGATTTTCAACGTGTTCGGCTTGAGCCCCAAAGTGTCCTCAACCCGGCTGAACAGGGCAGCGGTGAGCGCCACTTCCTCCGGTCCGTGCATCTTTGGCTTGACGATGTAAACGCTGCCCGTGCGGGAGTTGCGCACCGGCCCATCGCCCTGCAGGTCGTGCACCGCCGCCAGGGACGTCAGAAAAGCGTCCAGGAAGCCTTCCGGCACCTCTTCGCCCGCGCCGTCGAGCACCGCATCGGAAGTCATCAGGTGGCCGACGTTGCGCACCAGCATGAGGCTGCGCCCGGGCAGCGTCAACGGCTCGCCGTCGCTGCCGATGTAGGTCCGGTCCGGGTTCAGTCGCCGCACGATGCTGCGTCCGCCCTTTTCCATGCGTTCTTCGAGATCGCCCTTCATCAGGCCCAGCCAATTGCCGTACACCAAGCACTTGTCCTCGGCGTCCACCGCCGCCACCGAGTCCTCGCAGTCCTGAATGGTGGTGACCGCCGATTCCAGCAGCACGTCCTTGACGCCCGCCGGATGGGCGGCGCCCACATCGTGGCCGTGGTCGATCTGAATCTCGAGGTGCAGGCCGTTGTGGCGCAGCAGGATGACGCTTGGCTCATCCTCCCCAACATGCCCGCGAAACTGGCTGGGGTCGACAAGGCCGGTGTTGCCGCCATCCGCCAGCACCGCCCGCAAGCCATTGCCGCCATCGCCTTGGCCGATGCCGTACAGGCGCACGTCCTTATGGCTCGCGCCCGCCAACGGCACGCTCTCGTCGAGAAACTCGGCCGCCCGTTCAATGACCAGCTCGCCCCGCGCTGGGTTGTAGCTGCTGCCCTTTTCGCGGCCCGGTGACTCCGGCAGGACATCGGTGCCGTACAGGGCATCGTAGAGGCTGCCCCAACGGGCATTGGCTGCATTCAGCGCATAGCGGGCGTTCATCACCGGCACCACCAGTTGCGGCCCCGCCAACTCGGCGATTTCCGGATCGACGTTTTCCGTGGCTATGGTGAACTCACCAGGCGGGGGAACCAGATAGCCGATTTCCTCAAGGAAGGGCTTGTACGCGCCCGCATCAAGCGGCTGGCCCTTGCGGGCGAGATGCCAAGCGTCGATTTTCTCCTGCAGGGCCTCCCGCTTCGCCAAAAGCGAACGATTCAGCGGCCCCAACTCTTCGAGAGCCGCCGCCAAGCCGGCCCACAAGGCAGCGCCGTCAACGCCCGTGCCGGGCAACATGCGTTCATGCACCAACTCATCGAGTTCCTCAGCCACCTGCAAGCCGCCGCGCCTGACTCTTACCGTCATCAATCCTCCTAGTTTTCCTGATCGCGGGAAGAGGTTGTCAAACGAGTCAACATTTGCGCCCGCCGATCTCCCACGTGTTGGTTTTAGGCATCGCCTCGTTAGATTGCCCGCCCCAGGGAAAAGCGAGCTAGTATAGCGGGGGGATCGGGAACTGCCTCGGGGACAATTGCCATGATTCGCATTTATCACGCCAAGGGCACCCGCTCGGTGCGCAGCATTTGGCTGTGCGAAGAGCTCGCCCTGCCCTATGAAGCGGTCGCCATCGACTTCTCGCCCGCCTACGGGCAAGGTCCGCAGTGGCGGGCCAAGCACCCCCAAGGCAAGGTGCCGGTGATGACCGATGGCGAGGTCACCATCTTCGAGTCCTGCGCCATCAACCAATACCTGCTTGACCGCTACGGAAACGGCCACCTGCAGCCCCCGCCTGGCACCGCGGAGGCGGCCCGCTACCAGCAATGGTGCTGGTTCGCCGAATCGAGCTTCGCCCGCCCCTTGGGCGATTGGGTCCAGCACGAACGCCTGCGCCCCCCGGAGCAGCGCATCCCCGGCGTGGTGGCCGACGCACGGCTGCGCGCCGAACCCTGTCTCGCAGCGACCGACCGCCAACTGACCGACAACGTCTACCTGCTCGGCGACGCCTTCACCAACGCCGACATCATCATGGCTTGGACCCTCATGGTCGCCAAGCTCCTCGGGCTGCTGACCGAGACCGGCGCCCCCGCCGCCTGGCGCTACATGGCGGACTTGGAGAGCCGGGCGGGCTATCAAGCGGCGATGGCAGCCTAGCGAGCATCGCAATGAGGATTCTCGCCATCGGCGACATGCATTTGGGGCGCAGACCGTCGCGCTTGCCGCCGGAGCTTGTGGGACGGGCGCGGGAGCTCGGCCCGGCGGGCGCTTGGCAGCGCACCGTGGAAGCCGCGTTGAGAGCGGACGTTCAAGTCGTGGCGCTGGCGGGCGATGTGGTGGAGAAGGAGGACGACTTCTTTGAGGCCTACCGGGAGTTGGCGAAGGGCGTTGCGAAACTCACCGAAGCCGGAATCAACGTGGTTGGCGTCGCGGGCAATCACGACGTCAAAGTCCTGCCGCGGCTGGCGGACGACATCCCGAAGTTCACGCTGCTCGGCAAGGGGGGGCAATGGGAGTCTTGGCCCATCGATCACGATGACGACGCCCTCACCCTCTGGGGCTGGTCGTTTCCCCAAGCCAAGGTGCAGCAAAGCCCCTTGCCGAACGCGCCCTTTGAACGCCGGCCTGGCCTCAACCTGGGCCTGCTGCACTGCGACCGGGACGCCGCGTCAAGCCCCTATGCTCCGGTGACGAACGCGGCGTTGGAGCGGGCGGGCCTCGACGGCTGGCTGCTGGGCCACATTCACAAGCCGGACGAACTCACCGCCCCAAGGCCAAACGGCTATCTCGGCAGCCTGACGGCCTTAAGCCGCAAGGAAGTCGGCCCCCGAGGCCCGTGGCTAATCACGGTTGAGCGCGGAACGCTGAGCGAGGTCGTCCAACTGCCTTTGGCGCCCTTGCGTTGGGAGCATATGGACGTTGACATCGAGGGCATTGCGGAACCCGCCGATGCGAAGAGCAAACTCATCGCCAGCCTGCGCGAGTTCGATTCAAGCTTCACCGACCCCAGCCAAGCACCCGAGGCCGTGGCGCTCAACCTGCGCTTCACCGGACGCTCCCGCTTCGGCGGTGCGGCGCTGGCGGAATTGAGCCAGGAGGATCGCAACGCCATCTACACAGGCACACGCAACCGGCACTACTTCATCGATGCGCTCAGTGCCCATACCCGGCCGGAAATCGAGCTCGCGCAACTTGCCGAACGCAATGATCCGCCGGGTCTGCTCGCCCAACGGCTGCTCTGGCTGCAGCAGCCCGAAGGCCATGAAGAGCGGGACCGGCTGGTCGCCTTGGCGAGGGAACGGCTGGGTCGAAAAGCGAACCAGCCGGTCTGGGGCGCTCTTGAGCGAATCGACCCCGACCCCGTGGAGTGGCTGACCGAAGCCGGCTACCGCGTCCTCGACCAACTGCTGGCGCAAGCCGCCGAGACGGACTGATGCGCCTGCGCCGCCTGACCGTCAACGCCCTGCCGGGCATCACGCCGGGGTTCAC
>JAQAJJ010000006.1:91385-109484 GCA_028278675.1 Candidatus Azophilus lithoversatilis | reverse complement strand
CATCGTCACCGGCCCCAACGCCATCGGCAAAAGCAGCCTGGTCCGAGCGTTGAAGCACTTGTTGGGCGGCGTCGATCGAAGACGCGACCCGCCCGCCCTGTCCTTGGAAGCGGAGTTCGACAGCGGCGGCACCCGCTGGCAGGTGCGTCGCAACGGCGGGCAAATCGCCTGGATGCGTGATGGGGAGGCCGCCACGGCTCCATCGTTGCCGTCCGGCGACCAGATCAACCTTTACCACTTGTCGATGGAAAGCCTGCTGACCGATGACCAGGACGACAAAGCGCTGGCGGAACGGACTTGGCGGGACTTACGTGGCGGATTTGATTTGGATGCGCCGCGCATCGAGCTGAAGGGCCGCTGGGGACGGGCCGAGGAGCGGGCGCTGTTGGAGGCGCGCAGCAAACTCGGCGAGGTGGAGCGACGCTACGCCGCCCTGCAGGTCGACGAAGCGAGGTTGCCAGGCTTGGATGAGCGCATCAAGGCAGCCGAGGAAGCCAACCAACGCCTAGGCCACTTGAGTCAGGCATTGGAATTGCATCACGCCATTGAGCGGCGTGAAAGTTGCCAGCAAGCAATCGAGCGGTTTCCTGCCGACATGGGCAAGCTGAGGGGCAATGAGCTGAAGCGGCTGAAGGAGGGCGAGGCAAAGCTCGAAGAACTGCGCGAAAGCGGCAAGGAAGCGCAGCGCAACCTGCAAATGGCCCAACAGGAGCAAGAAGGCAGCGGATTGGCCGACTCGGCGCCGCAGGCCGAATCGATGGCCCGAATCGAGGAACGCTTGACACACGCCCAAAACGATCTGACCCAGGCCGAAACCCCGCTACAGGACGCCCAAGAACAGATCAAATGTGGGGGGAAGGCACCAAACCTCAGCCCAGACAGCCTTGAACGCGCGCGCGAGATCGTCGAGCCACTCATCGACGCGGAGGCCCGCCTTCGCGCCCTCAATCAACAACTCAAACTGGCTGGCGAGCCGCCTGACGACGCTGAAATCGATCAGCTTAGGTCGGGCGTCCAAGCCTTGCGGGCTTGGCTTGCCACCAGCGGGCAGCCCGATTCATCAAATCGGACGATCAAGGGAGCGATCTGGTTCGGCGCTTCGGCCTTGGCGGCCATCGCTGCGGCGGTGGCCGTAATCGAGCAGGCATGGAGCGGGTTGGCGGCCATCGCCTTCGGCGCAGCGTCCCTGTTTTGGGCGTTGATCGCGCAGGCAAGGCAAGCTGCCCAGGCTCCGACTCCAGCCGATGAAGCCAAAAAGGCGTTTGCGAACACCGAACTTGAGCCGCCCAATGAATGGTCCACCGCTGCCGTGCGGGAGCATCTGCGGCGCACCATGGAGCACCGCCTGAACCGCCTGATTCTGCAAAAGGAGCGGGCATCGGGCGCACCCGAGCTGAGTTTGGAGATCGAAGAAGCGAACGCGACCATCGAAGCCCGGAACGCGGAGAAGGCCGAACTCGCCAAGGCCATCGGCTTTGACCCGGCTTTGGCCGGAGCGCCGTTCCACCGGCTCGTTGAGGTGGCTAGTCAATGGGATCGAGCACGTGGGCAGTGTGAAGCAAGCAAGTCGGCGCTTGCGAGGCTCAACAAAGAAATCGCCGACCAAACTGCCGAAGTGCGACGCTCTGTAGAGCAGTGGCGAACCGCCGATGCGCCACCTTTCGACCCGACGGGCTCAGATGCGGCCATCAAGGAACTGCGCATAGCCTTCAATAAGCTCAGGGAGCGCCTGAAGGCAGCGAACGACGCGCAAAGCAAGATCACGTCCTGCCAGGGGAAAGTTCACTCATTGGAAGGCCAAATCGCTGATGTCGAAAGCGACGTTCGCAGCCTGTTCGACGATGTGGCCCTCGATGCGGGGCAGCGCGACGAACTCGCCGACCGAATCGCCCGTCTTGGAGAGTGGCGGGCGGCCGGCGAGGCGCTGCGCGATGCCAAGCGCGACGAGGGCAACCTGCGCACGGCACTCGCCGAACACGCCGACCTCATTGAAGCTGTCGACGGCGGCGAAATTGAACGACTGGAGCGAGAAACAGCCTCTGCCCAACGCAGTGCGGATGCCTACACAGGGCTTATCGAAGAACGCACGGGCATCAACACTCGGCTCGCGGAAGCGGGCCGAAGCCACGATCTCGAACGGGCGGCCAGCGCACTCGACAGCGCCACCGCACAGCTTGATGAAAAGCGCGGCGACGCCCTTCGCCACCAAGCCACCGAGATCCTCCTCGATGAGGTGGAGGGTCAATTCACAAGCGAGCACGAGCCCGACCTGTTGCGCCGGGCGAAGGAGCGATTCGAACAGGTCACCGCGCATGAGTTTTCACTTGAACTGCGCAATGGCAACCGCTTCGACGCCCGCGATCTCAAGCAGGAACAACTCAGGGCCTTGGAGGAACTCTCCTCCGGCACCCGCATGCAACTGCTGCTCGCCCTGCGCTTGGCTTGGACCGAGGCCCAGGAACAAGGCGGCGAGTCCCTGCCCCTGTTTCTCGACGAAGCGCTGACCACCAGCGACGAAGATCGCTTCGCCGTGATGGCGAACACGCTCACGCGTCTCGCCGACGCGGGCGAGCGGCAGATCTTCTATCTTTCAGCCCGCCGCCACGAAGGCGCCCTGTGGCGGCAGGCGACGGGCACCGAACCCCCGATGGTCGATCTGGCCGAAGTCCGTTTCGGCACAAGCCGCCTCGAACCCGAGGACTTCCAAGTCGAGGCCCCGCCGCCGCTCCCGCCCCCGACCGGTCACGACGGCGCAAGCTACGCGGCGTTGCTCGGCGTGCCGCGCTTCGATCCACAGCTTGAGCCCGGCGGCACCCACCTCTTCCACCTGCTCCGCGACGACCTCGAACTTCTGCACCGCCTGATGACCGCATGGCGGATCGCAACGCTGGGCCAACTCGAAAGCCTGCTCGCCAGCAGCGCCGCCGAGGGCGCCATGCCCGAAGCCGCCGCCCGCGGCCGACTAAGGCAAAGATGCAAAGCGACGAGAGCCTGGGTCGAGCTTTGGCGCCAAGGCCGGGGGCGACCGGTCAACGGAGCGGTTCTTGAGCAAAGCGGAGCGGTATCCGACACCTTCATCAACCGAACTGCTGAACTCGCCGACGAACTCAAGGGCGATGGCCAAGCGCTCATCAATGCGCTGCGCCAACACCGCCTGCCACGCTTCCACACCAGCAAGACCGATGAACTAGAGCAGTGGCTCGCCGATGAGGGTTACACGGACAACCAGAGCCGGCTGCCCGCTGATGAGCGTCGCCGCGTGACTCTGGCTGCCGTCGCGCCGCCAACCGACGAGGACGCCACCGAAGTCAATCAACTTGTGAATTGGCTGGAAGCGTTCGGCCAGATCGAATAGCGCCAACGATTGGGGAAACTAAACCCGCTGCACCAACGTCCCCGTGCCCAAACCGCCGCCGCAGCACATGCTGACCAGGCCGTAGTCACCGCCCGAGCGCTTCAGTTCATGCACCGCCTTGGTGATGAGGAAGCAGCCCGTGGCGCCCAGTGGATGGCCGAGGGCTATGGCGCCGCCGTTGGGATTCACCTTGGCGGGGTCGGCGCCCACCGTCTTCGCCCAGGACAGCACCACCGATGCAAACGCCTCGTTGACCTCGAAGACGTCGATGTCGTCGATGTCGAGGCCGCTGGCGGCCAGCAGCTTTTCGGTGGCCGGAATCGGTCCTTCCAGCATCAGCACGGGGTCGCAGCCGACCAAGGCGGTTTCGACGATCCGCGCCATGGGTTCGAGGCCCAGGGACTCGGCTTGGGCAGCGCTCATCATCAACACCGCAGCGGCGCCGTCGGCGATCTGCGAGGAGGTGCCGGCGGTGTGGATGCCGTCATCGCGGGCCACCGGCTTCAAGCCGGCCAGCGCTTCCAAGCTGGTGTCGCGAGGGATTTCGTCGGTGTCGAAGACGTGGGTCTCCCCAGTCTTATGGCCCTCGTCGTCGAACACGGGCACCTCCAAGGGAATGATCTGCGCTTGGAAGCGCCCCTCGTCCTGAGCCTGCGCAGCCCGTAGCTGGGACTCCAGTCCAAAGCGGTCCGCGTCGCCACGGGTCACCTGGTACTTCTCGGCCATCCGCTCCGCGCCCTCGAACTGGCTGGTGAACTCGAAGTGCTCAAAGTAGCTGCGCGCCACCGGCTTGCCATAGGACTTGGGCAGGCCGATGGAGTCCGCACCGATCCGAAGCCGCGTCATGTTCTCCACCCCGCAGGCCATCACCGCGTCGGCCATGCCGGATCGGATGAGGCTGTGGGCCAGCATGGCGGCTTCCTGGGAGGAGCCGCATTGGGCGTCGATGGTGATGCACGGCGTCTCAGTGACGCCGCCGTGGGCCAGCCAAGCCGTGCGGATGACGTTCATGCCTTGGGCGCCGAGCTTGTTGATGCAGCCGCCGACCACCTGATCGACTTGACCCGATTGCAGACCATTGCGCTCCAAGAGGCCCTTCATGACCGGGCCCAAGGTGTCCGACGGATGCACCCAGCCCAACGAGCCTTCCTTTCTGCCCACGGCGGAGCGGGCCGCATCGACGATGACCACTTCATTCATGGCGTTTTCCTGTCCGTTGAGATTGGTGAGGGCAGGATTCTAACCGCACCGGGCGGACATCGCATCGGCTCTCAATCAGAGCGGCCCATACGTTGGCGACGGTGCCGCCAGCGGGTCATTGGCCAGCATGAAACGCCACTCAATCACTCTGGAAGGGGTCGATGTGGGATGCGCCAGTTCGCGCCATATGCTTCGCATTTCGAGTAGCTACGCTGCGGTCAAAGTCGGTGTCGTTGGCCACATCGGGCATCGCGAGCAGACGCTCGACAAAGGGATTCGGCGATTCGGAAATGGACTCTTCAAGAAACGCCTCCCCCTGTTCCGACAGTTCCCAAGGGCCTCGAGGCGAGTCATTGCGCATAGATCCTTTTTTGACTAGCGCCCAAGCGTTCGTCGAAAAGCGCGACCCGTTATGGAAGGGGCACTGAACGACCACCCAGGAGACCGAAGACCCGCAACCCGTCCATGTTCATCGGGCCGGACTCTCAGCAGACAGCCGCCGTTGCTCTAGTTCACCCTCTATCCGGCTGACCATCGCGCCGTCCAGCCGGTAGAAGAGGATTGCCGCAGCACCCAGCAGGGAAAGCACGGCGGGGAACAGCGTGAACATGAGGCGGATGCCCAAGAGCGCCTCCTCAGTCTGCGGCTGGTTGGCGATAAAGCCGAACAGGGCCAGGATGTATCCTGCCAGCCCGGCGCCGACCGCCAAGCCCAGCTTGGCCGCGAACCCGCCGCCGGAGTAGATCAGCGCGGTCGTTCGGCGCCCGCTTTTCCACTCCCCATAGTCGGCGCAATCGGCGTTCATCGCGAATACCAGCGGCGCCAGCGGGCCGGAGACCAGCGAGGCGAGACAGTGAACCGCGACCATCAACCAATACTGGTCCGCAGGGATGAAGAAGAACAGGCCGGAAATCACCGCGCTCGCCGCCGTCAAGGCGATCATCAAGTGCTGCTTTTCAAAGCGCTGCGTGAGCGGGCGGGTCAGGGTCACTCCCACGACCATGGCGATGGTGCCCAACGACATGAAAATAGCGGTCATGTCGAATATCGAGAACACCCGGGCCCCGTCGTCGCCGACGTAGTATTTGAAGTAGTAGATCAGGCCACCGTTGCGCACCGCCGTTTGCATCAGGGCGAAGATTCCCGACACGAACAGGGCGATCCAAGGCAGGTTGCGCACCAGCGCCCCCAATTCCGCCTTTAGGTCCGGCTTCATTGGCGTGGAGCGAACGCGTTCCTTGGTGGCCGCGAACGTCCACCAGAACAGCACGACGGAAAGCACCGCAAACAGCATCATGGTCAGGCGGAAGCCTTCCGCCTCGTCACCGCCGCCGAGCATGTCCTGCAACGGCCTGACGAACGTGAAGATCAGCCATCCGGCACCGAAGGCACAGACGAAACGATAGGCGGAAACCTTCACCCGTTCGTCGGAGGAGGATGAAATCACGCCCATCAAAGCCGAATAGGGAATGTTGATTGCCGTATAGGCGAGCATCATCAGCGAATAGGTGACTTAGGCATAGACCAGCTTCCCCGTCGGTGAGAGGTCCGGGCCCAGGAACATGGCGTATCCGAGCAGACCATAGGGCACCGCCATGGTCAGCAGATAGGGCCGGAACTTGCCCCAGCGCGTGTTGGTGCGGTCCGCAAGCAAGCCCATCGCGGGGTCACTGAAGGCATCGACCATCTTGGTGACGAGAAACATCGTGCCCACCGCCGCCGGCGCCAAGCCGAACACGTCGGTGTAGTAGTAAAGCAGGAAGACGTTGAACGCCTGAAAGAAGAAGTTGGACGCGGCATCCCCCATGCCATAGCCCAGCTTTTCCGAAAACGTCAGTTTCTCGGCTGTTCCTGCGGTTGCCTTGCGATTGGCGCTCATGAGCTTTCTTCCTGTTTGATGTGCGGGTAAGGCGCGCTGCGCTTCAGCCCGGCGCCGTCTTGCAGCGGTGATCGATGCAGCGCCGGCGCTCCGCAAGCCGGCTGACCAAGCCGCCCACCGAACCGTGGAGGCCAGCAACAAACTGCGTCAGTTCGCCGTCGCTCAGCACATTGTAACTGTTTGATCTAAAGACACTTATACTTGGGGACTCGGCCTTGCACAAGCAGCGGGCGGCGATTTCGGGCCTGATTTTTCCGGCTCGTCGCAGGGCGAGTCCGACTTGCCGCAAGCCAGTTTTGTTCGACCGTATTCTGTGACATGTTTAACCTCGCATTATTCCAAGCAACCACAGAGCACGGACAGGGCGGCACCTAATCATGCGCGGAAAACAGTTTGCAAAGAGACAAATATCGGCTGGAGTGTCCCTGGCGATTGGCAGCATGATGGGTTTGCCTGCAAACGCACAGACCGCGGAAGACGGCATCATCGAAGAGCTCGTCGTCAAGGGAATCCGCTCCAGCCTCCGGGCGGCGATGGACACCAAACGGGATTCGATGGGCGTGGTGGACGCCATCACCTCCGAGGACATCGGCAAATTCCCGGACACCAATCTCGCCGAATCGCTGCAACGCATCACCGGGGTCTCCATCGACCGGGAGCGGGGCGAAGGCTCGCGCGTGACCGTCAGAGGGTTTGGGCCCGATTTCAACCTGGTGACCTTGAATGGCCGCCAGATGCCTACCCACAGCGGCTTTGGCCGTTCATTCGACTTTGCGGACCTAGCTGCGGAAAGCGTCTCGGGCGTGGAAATCTACAAGACCGGACAGGCGGATGTACCAACCGGCGGAATCGGTTCAACGATCAACATCAAGACCTTGCGTCCACTGGAAAACCGCGGTCTGATCGCCAACATCGGCAGCAAGGCCGTGCGGGACAACTCCACGGTGGACGGCGACGACTACACCCCGGAGGTCTCCGGCATATTCAGTCAGACCTTCTTCGACAATACGGTGGGCGTCGCGGTGTCGGCCAGCTACCAGGAACGCCACGCCGGCGAGGCGTCCGCATCCAACACGAGTTGGCTGGAACGGGACGGGGCCAACATTCCCGACAACGGCCAACAGACCAACCGCCCTGCCGAAGGCGATATCGTCGCCCTGCCCCAACAGATCGTCTATCAGCTGGACGAGTGGGAGCGGGAACGCATCAACGGCCAAGCGACCTTGCAATGGCGCCCGGTTCCCACGGTGACCGCGACGCTGGACTACACGATGGCGGATCTCGAACTGGACCATCGCTACAACAACATGTCGATCTGGTTCAGCCCAACGGGCCAATCCGCCTCCTGGTCCGACGGCCCCATCGTTTCTCCCTTGCTGTACACGGAAAGCGACAACCAGCCCGATATGCCCATGGGCGCGGGAATCGATGCCTCCAAGAACGAAATCGAATCGATCGGCTTCAACCTGCAATGGGACGCAACCGACCGCCTGTCACTGGAACTTGACTACCACGAATCCAAGGCGGAGCGTTCACCCAACAGCCGGTTCGGCAGTTCGGCGGTGATCACGGTCGCCAGCTTCGGGCGGCAATCGGCATCGGTGGACTACCGGGAAGACATCCCGGTGACCACCACTGCAACCAACGATCCCCTGTCTCCCGACGACATGCAGATCACCGGGTCAGTCTTCGACAACAGTTGGGCCGAGATGGAAATCGAACAGGCTCGGCTCAAGGCGAACTGGGCGTTCAGCGAGCTGACCAGCATCGACTTCGGGGCTTCGCTCACGCAGGTGGACAATTTCGAATCCGGCAGCAACGTGCAGCGCAACACTTGGGGACAAAACCAAGCGTCAGCCTTTGGTTCCATAGCCGACCTGATGGTGCCTGCTTCGCTGGAGGGGGTCTTCGACGAAATCTCCGGAGGGCATCGGGTCACCAACAACTTCTTTCTTTTCGACATGGAAGAGGTCGCCGAACGCGGCGAGTTCCTCCAGCGTCTGCCGGTCGGCGATTCCTTCCACCTGCCGACGGCATTGACCGACGGCGATTGCGGCACCGGTTTCTGCGCCGACGGCGATCCGGGCTTCGGCAACCAGTTCGAGGAGGAGTCCATAGCCGCCTACGTGCAGTTCAACCACGGCGGCACGGTTTACGACCAACCCTACAACCTGAGGGCGGGAATGCGCTACGAGGAAACCGACGTCGCCTCCAGCGCGGAATCCGTCGACTACGTGCGCATCAATTGGGCCTCGACCAACGAATTCACCGCAATCGAAGCGGACGCCCTGATTCCATCGGGGCTGAAGGCAAAGTACGAGGTCTGGTTGCCCAGCATCGACTTCGACGTGGAGATCATCGACAACCTAAAGTTCCGCTTCTCCTACAGTGAAACCATTTCCAGGGCCGGCTACGGCGACCTGCGTGGCAATCTTTCCGTCGGGTCGATATTGCGTGTTGTGGAGGGGGAGCACATCGCCGACGGCACCGTGGGCAACCCGGGCCTAAAGCCGCACGAATCGGACAACTTCGACCTGTCCCTCGAGTGGTACTACGGTGAAGCGAGCTACGTTTCCGTGGGGTACTTCAACAAGTCAGTGAAGAACTTCGTCACGTCCGCCGAGCAGGAAGACGTCGTCCTGTTCCCCGATCTGGCTCACCCAGCCCTCGGGCCTTTGTACGACCAAGCCATCGGCGCACTCGGCGCGACGGCGTCCAACGCGGACATCCGCGACTACATCTTCACCAACTTTGCGAATGAACCCGGCGTGGATGTGGCCGCGCAGACAATCTCGGGTGTCGTCGACCGGGATGGCTCCGCCTTCTTCGATGTGGAAACCAAGATCAACTCCGATGACAAGGCCGACATCGACGGTTTTGAACTCACTGTCCAACACGAATTCGGCGATACCGGTTTCGGCTTCATCGCCAACGCCACCTTCGCCGACGGGAGCGCCAAGTTCGACGACTACTCCGACGACCCGCAGTTCGCGCTGCCCGGGCTGAGCGATACCCGCAACGTCATCGCCTACTTCGACAAGTACGGCCTGCAGGTGCGAGTCGCCTACAACTGGCGGGACTCGTTCTTCACCGGCGGCGTCACCCAGCCAAGCTACACCGATGAATACGAGCAGTGGGACGTCAACGCGAGCTACGAAATCAGGGAGGACCTGGTCGTCTTCGTCGAAGGCATCAACATCACCAACGAGACGTTCTTCGAATACGCAAGGAGTGAACTGCAGTCCAACTTGGTTGGCTTGAATGGCGAGCGCTACCAGATTGGATTCCGCTTCACGTATTGAGTAGTCTCCAGGCTGGCCATTCAGCGCAGGCTCGCCAGCGACCAATCGATGGAAGACCGCGTCAAACGCGTGATCGTTGTCGGCGGCGGCACCGCCGGTTGGCTTACCGCTTCGGTTTTGGCCGCGGAGTTCCGTTCCGCCCGGGATGGCATTGCCGTCACCCTGATCGAATCCCCCGAGGTCGAGACCATCGGCGTTGGCGAGGGCACTTGGCCTTCCATGCGCTCCACGCTGCTCAAGATCGGCATTTCCGAATCAGACTTCATCCGCCAGTGCGGTGCGTCGTTCAAGCAGGGTACGCGATTCACCGGCTGGCTGCGCGGCAAAGGAGACATCTACTACCATCCGTTTTCCCTGCCGGAAGCCTACAGCGAACTGAACCTTGCCGAATACTGGCTGCCCCATCGGGACAAGGTCCGCTTCGCCGACGCGGTATCGCCGCAGGTTCCCATCTGCGAGGCGCAGAAGGCACCGAAGCAGATCGCCACACCGGAGTATGCCTGCAACCTGAACTACGGCTATCATCTCGACGCCGCACAATTCGCCGACATGCTCAAAGGCCACGCAACCGACCAATTGGGGGTCAAGCATGTGGTCGACCACGTCTGCGGAGTGACCACCCATCCAAATGGTGACATTGCGGCCTTGGGGTGTCGGCGCTCTGGCGAGTTGGACGCTGACGTCTTTGTCGATTGCAGTGGGTTCGCGTCGCTTTTGCTCGGCGGACACTACGGGATTCGGTTTGTCGAGACGAAACGGATTCTTTTCAACGATACGGCGCTTGCCGTCCAAGTGCCCTATGCCGATGCCGAGGCGCCCATTGCTTCAACCACGCTGGCGACCGCCAGCGCGGCCGGGTGGATATGGGACATCGGCCTCCCAAGGCGCCGGGGCGTTGGCCATGTTTACGCCAGCAGCTTCATCAGCGCCGACCAAGCGCACGCCGAGTTGGGGGATTACTTGGCCAGCACCGGGGCACCCGCCCCGCTCGACAGCCTGGACGTGCGAAAAATCACCATCAAAGCCGGCCACCGAGCCTGCTTCTGGCAAAGGAACTGCGTTGCGATCGGCAATTCAGCAGGCTTTGTGGAACCCTTGGAAGCCTCGGCCTTGGTCCTGGTCGAACTCGGAGCGCGCATGTTGGCCGACCACATGCCGCACAACCGCAACGAGATGGACAAGTTGAGCCGACGGTACAACGAGCGCTTCCTGTCGCGCTGGCGTCAGGTGATCGCCTTCCTGAAGCTGCACTACGCGCTGACCCAACGGACCGACACGGCATACTGGATCGAGAACAGAACCGCCGATTCGATGCCTGACGATCTGGCTGAATCGCTGGAACTGTGGCGACACCGCGCTCCTTGGCATCGGGATGAAACCCACGTCGATGAAATGTTTCCTTCGGCCAGCTACCAGTACATCCTCTACGGCATGAATTTCGCTACGGAACCACTGGCGTCACGCCGCCGGGCCTTTGAGCGCGAGCAGAAGAGAGCACGGGAGCTGTTCGCCGGCAATGCAGCGAAGACGGCCGCACTGCTGAAAAACCTGCCCACCAACCGGGAACTTGTCAACTTGGTCAATCAGGGCGGTTTCAGCAAGAATTAGGCGCAGCCATGTCAAACTACCAGTTGCTGAACAACATCGACCACGGGTCACTGCGGGTGATAACCCGGCGAGGGGCGCAATACGGCGACCAAGCGATGTTCGTGCCCACGTTCCCGACCGAGATGCGCGCAGTGCAGGCCCACTACCCGATCCTGCTGCACAAGCAACCGGAGTCGGGGCACCTGACGCCGGTGGCACTGTTCGGGTTCGAGGAAGGCGAGAACCTCTTTCTCGAGGCTGATTGCTGGTGCGCGTCCTACATACCCATGATGATCCGCAGGCAGCCGTTCCTGATCGGCTTTCAAAGGCGCAACCCCGGTGCGGAGCGGGAACGGGTGATCACCATCGACCTGGATAGTCCGCGGATCAGCGAACAGGAAGGCAGTGCGCTGTTCCTGAAGCACGGCGGCAACAGCGAGTTCCTGGAAGGCATGGCGGCCATGCTGGAAACAATCCACCAGGGCCATGAGCAGAATGCGGCCTTTGTTGACGCGCTCCGGGAACACGAACTCATCGAGGGGGTCACCCTGAACATCACGCTCGATGACGGCTCGCAGAACCAGTTGCGCGGGATGTGCAGCGTGGACGATGAAAAGCTGCAAAGGCTTGAAACGTCGGCGCTCCACGCATTGAACCGCGCCGGATTCCTGCTGCCCGCCTACATGATGCTGGCGTCGCAATCGCAACTGGGCCGGCTGGTCGAAATGCGCAACGCCCGTTTGGCGAACGCCTGACCTTTCTCGGCAATGGACGTGCAGCGCACAGTGGAGGAAGTCCCAGCGACGGACCGAAGTGACTTTGTTGAGTCCGCCCTGTCCTCCACCGAGCCGCTGATTCTGCGCGGGCTGGTCGCCGACTGGCCGGTGGTGCGAGAGGCTGGCCGATCGAACGCCGATCTGGTGTCCTACCTAGGAAATTTCTATCAAGGCAAGCCGGTTTCCACCTTCGTTGGCGCCCCGGAAATCGAGGGCCGTTTCTTCTACAACGAGTCACTGACCGGTTTCAATTTCCACCAAGTGGATTCCAACCTGACCCAAGTGCTCGCAAAACTCCTGGAAAATGGCGACGCGGAGCAACCGCTTTCACTGTATATCGGCTCCACCGCAGTGGATGGCTGGTTGCCGGGATTTCGGGTGGAGAACGACCTGGCTCTGCCCGCCGCCGACCCCGTCGTCAGCATTTGGATCGGAAACCGCAGCAGGGTGGCCGCGCACTTCGATTTCCCGGACAACCTTGCCTGTTGCGTCGCAGGCGAGCGGCGATTCACCCTCTTTCCCCCGGAAGAACTCTCCAACCTCTACCCGGGGCCGCTTGACTTGACGCCCGCTGGCCAGCAGATCAGCCTGGTGGATTTCTCGCGGCCGGACTTCGACGCCCATCCCAAGTTTGCCCAAGCGCTGGAATGCGCCCAAGTGGCGGAACTGGCGCCGGGGGATGCGCTGTTCATGCCTAGCATGTGGTGGCATCACGTCGAGGCACTGGATGACCTGAATGTGTTGGTGAACTACTGGATGACTGGCACACCGGAATTTCTGGGTTCGCCTGCTGATGCCCTGACCCACGCCATCATGGCCATCAAGGACCTTCCGCCCCAACAAAGGCAAGCTTGGCGCGAGCATTTCCAATACTATGTTTTTGGTGATGCTCGCCAGCGGCTCGGCAACATACCTGAGCCGGTCAGAGGCCGTCTTGGCGAGATCGACGAGCAAGTCGCGCGCAGCTTGAGGGCGGAGCTCTTGAATCGACTGAACAGATAGGAAGCGCCTGGTGAATTCCAGCACCGCAACCAATGGAAAGGAGGTGCGCCGCGTGGTCATCGCCGGTGGCGGCACCGCTGGCTGGATGGCCGCCGCGGCCATCGCCAAGCTGATCGGCAGAAACCTTGAGGTCACTCTGATCGAATCGGATGCCATTCCCACAATCGGTGTTGGCGAGGCGACCATTCCGACCATACTCACCATCAACCGGTTGCTGCAGATTCCCGAACCGGAATTTCTGCAGGCGGTCAAGGGCACCTTCAAGCTGGGCATCCAGTTCGAAAACTGGCGCAAGGTCGGCCACAGCTACATTCACTCCTTCGGCGAAACGGGTCAGGGGTGCTGGGCGGCGGGCTTCCACCACTTCTGGCTGAAGGGCCTCAACTGCGGGCTGAGCCGGCCCTACGGAGACTACTGCGCCGAATTGCAGGCAGCCGAACGCGGCCGGTTCGCGGTGTTGTCGAAGCAGAAGCTCAACTATGCCTATCACCTCGATGCGGGGCACTATGCGGGCTATCTGCGCCGCCTCGCCGAAGCCCAGGGAGCCGTTCGTCTGGAGGGCAAGATCGCCTCGGTGAGCTGCGATCCCGAGAGCGGCTGGATCCGGAGCCTGCGGCTGGAATCGGGACAGATCGTCGAAGGGGATCTGTTCCTGGACTGCACCGGCTTCAGGGCGCTGTTGATCGAACAGACGCTTGAAACCGG
Source organism: Candidatus Azophilus lithoversatilis (assembly GCA_028278675.1). Classification (GTDB taxonomy): domain Bacteria; phylum Pseudomonadota; class Gammaproteobacteria; order Pseudomonadales; family Azotimanducaceae; genus Azophilus; species Azophilus lithoversatilis. Next base: position 95,678 of record JAQAJJ010000006.1, on the reverse strand, counting down.
ATTCGACGACTGGACCCACTGGCTGCCTTGCAACGCCGCCCAAGCGGTTCAGGTCACCGCCACCCAACCGGCAGTGCCCTACACCCGCTCCATCGCCCGACGCGCTGGATGGCAGTGGGAGATTCCCTTGCAGCACCGCGTCGGCAGCGGCTTGGTCTATTGCGCCGACTTCATGTCCGACGACGAGGCGGCAGCAACGCTGCTATCGAACATCGACGGCCAGCTGCTGCTTGAACCCAGGGTCATTAAGTACCGGACCGGCCAGCGGAAGCTGTACTGGAACCGAAACTGCATCGCGGTGGGGCTGTCCAGCGGATTCGTGGAACCGCTGGAATCCACCAGCATTCATTTCATCCAGAACAGCATTCTCTGGCTGTTGCTGATGTTTCCCCACCAGGGCATCACCGAACCGCTGGTTGCCGAGTACAACGCCGTGCTGAAACGGGAAGCGGCAAACATCCGGGACTTCATCGTCATGCACTACCACCTCACCGAACGCGACGACAGCGAGTTCTGGAACTACTGCCGCACCATGTCGATTCCGGACAGTCTGCGCCACCGGCTGGAACTGTTTCGGGAATCCGGCCGGGTTTTCAAGCCGCAGGACGACGTCTTCGCCGAAAATTCATGGGTCCAAGTGATGATGGGCCAAGGCATCGTGCCCCGACAATATCACCCAATCGTTGACATGATGAGTGATGACGAGCTGGGGGCCTTCCTGAGCGGCCACAGGGACAATGCCAGGCAACTGGTGTCCAAACTGCCTCCCCACGGCGAATTCGTAACCCGCTACTGCAAACGGGGAGTCCGATAGCCAGCTGCGAATGATCGGCGCCGATAGGCAAAAAAACCGGGCTTTAAGCCCGGTGTTTGGAAGCGTTCCCGATTACTGCGTAAACTCCACGTTGTCGATCTGGATCAGGGCGCCTTGGGCAGTCCCCCAAGGCGGAAAGATCATGATGATCTGCAATGTACTCCAATCCACGCCGGGCAGGTCCGCCAAGTTAAAGGTGTAGTGCTGCCACTCTCCCGCCACAGGAGACTGCCCCTCGACGCTGGTGTTGAGGTTCACTTCCGCGAATTGGCTGGCGTCAGCGGATTCGATCTTAATGAGCCAGATGTCGTCGCCCGTATTGGGGTGCGAGACCACCCGGGCATCGAACTCCAGCTTGCTGTAAGCGCTCACGTCGAGCGAGGTATCCGCATCGGGGTTGCCGCCGTAGAGGAAACCCGAGACGGTTCCGCCCGCACCGGTGAACGACAGTTCGGCCACCGCGCCACGATCGCCGCCCGAATCCTGCACGGAAACGCTGGCGCCCCCGCAGCAATCCCAAAGTTCCCACTGGTCCTCCAACTGGTCGGCAAAGACGGTGAGGCCTGGCCCGGCAGGCTGACTGGTGGTCCACTTGACGTCGTCCAAGCGGAACACGACGCCGCTCTGCTCACCGGCTGCTGGCCAAATTACCAAGCCGGTATTGACGTTGGTCAGATCGAGCCCGCCTTCGACCAGCTGCGACACCGGCACCTGGACCGTTTCCCAACCGCCTTGGCCGACGACGCCGATGGATTGGTCGCCCGAAGTGCAGGGAAAGACGCAGTCCACCTTCATGACGAAGCCGCTGGAGTTGAGACCGGCATCGACCACGTTGATGTCGAAGCTGACCGAGGCGCCCGCGTAGTCGGATAGGTCCATGCCGTCATTCGACTGCACGAAGAGGCCAGCCAAACCGGGGCCGGCGTAGTCCACTTCGAGCACGTCGCCGCGGTCGGCGTCGGAAAACACGTCCCAACTGACGCTCGGACAGTCTTCGCCGTTGCCGAAGCAGGAGCCCCAGCCAATCTGCTCGTCGAACGCACCCACGCCCTGATCCCACATGGCTGCGGGCACGCCGTTGTCCAGCACTTCCAAGTCTGCCAAGCCGGTGGGCGGAGCCTGGATCTCCCAGCGAACGTTGTCCAGATCGAAGCTGACTCCGCTCTGTTCACCCGAGTTCGGGAAAATGACGAGGCCCGTGTTGACCCGAGTGAGATCAAGTCCGCCGCTCACCAAATCGGCGATGGGCACTTCCACCGTGTTCCACTCGCCGCGCGCATGCCCGGACAGGTCCAGCACTTGGTCGCCGGAGGTGCAGGGGTAAATGCAATCGATCTTGTAGGTCATGCCGTGGGTCGTTCCCGCCTCCAATCGGAGATCGAATAAGAGCTTGCCGGTGACGAACTGGCTGAGGTCGATGCCGGCTGCGGACTGAATGTAGATCAGGCCGAAGGTTCCGCTGTTGCTGAAGTTGACGTTCAGAATGTCGTCGCGTTCCGGGTCTGCGGCGCTCACGATGCTCCAACCGACGTGGTTGCCGCTAGCGCCGTCGAAATAGTCGCTGCCCACGGCATCATCCCAAGCGCCGATGCCGTTGTCCCAGATCGGATCCACCTCGTCGATGAAGACGTTGGCGACATCCCCGTCCACCTCCCCGCCAGGGGGCAGGACCCCGCAGCCGTTGCGGGACGGGTGCCCGCACTGCAGCACGATGTTGTCCACCTTCACATGGGCCGAACTGGTGGGCTCCAGCACGAAGAAGCTGACGATGGCGTCCGTGTCGAGCGGATCCGCGCCGCTGTTGTCCGGGTGCAGCAGGTGATTGATCGGGACGCTGATGTTGGTCCACTCATCCAAAGGCAAGTCCGACACCGCCAGGTCGATGAAGCCGAGGGCCGGCCAGCCGCTGTCCATCTTGATGAGCAGCGATCCGTTCGGGTCGGTATTGGCGCTATCCACGTAAAGATCGAATTTGAGCTCGCCAGCCCCAAGCTCCCACCAGTTGGGGTTGTTGCCCATGCCGAACAGGCTGGTGGGTTCGCCATCAACGGCATTGATTGAGATGTTGCCGGAGTTGCCCGTGGTGACTTCGATGACCATGCCGCGGCCCTCTTCCGCCACTTCGACAAAGGAAAGCGCACCGTCGTTGTTCCAGAACGAGTTGACCGCCAAGGGTCGTTCCACAACTTCCCCGCCAATGGTCCAACGGAGCGATTCGGCGGCGTCGGTGTAGATGGGAATGCTCGCGACAAACGGCGATTGAGCTGCCGGACGCTCCAAGGTGCGGTCGGCGTTGGCGTTGCAGCCGCTGCCGTCCGCCTGACCGTAGGAACACTGATAGACGCGAACGTAGTCCACGACCATTTCGCTGGGCAGCGCCGCGGAATCCACCGCCCCCGGACCGTTCCCGCCCACCGCCAAGTTCAGCAGAAGGTGGAATTCGGAGTCGAACGGGGCGGCGCCCTCGCCGACCTCGTAGCCACGTTGTTGCCCTGCGTAGAAGTAACTGTACCAATGGTCGGAGCCAACGGTCATGTAGTGGTTGCCGTCGATGTACCAGCGGATTTCGTCCTCTTCCCACTCAACCGCATAGACATGGAAGCCGCCAGACGGATTTAGCGCTTCCAGCATCGGGTCTTCATGCTGATGCATATTGGTGACCTGATTCAGTGGCCAGGCGAAGCCGTAGTGCAGGGAAAGCCAGATGCCCTCGGCGTCGGTGGCTGCGTTGACCACTTCCATGATGTCGATTTCGCCGCTGGACGCCCAGCCCCCGTAGGGAGAATTGGTCGGCAGCATCCAGAACGCATTCCAAAGGCCCTGGCCGGCGGCTGCTTGGATGCGGGCTTCGATGCGGCCGTACTTGAGGCCGAATTTGCCCAGGGTTCGAAGCCTGGCGGAGGTGCAGCAGAACCCTTCGCGGGGTTCGTCGGATTTGGCCGTAATCGTCAGATTGCCATCCGCAACCGATACGTTCTCGGCGGTGTACCATTGCTGTTCGTTGTTGCCCCAACGGTCCAGCCCGAAATCGGAACCGTCCCCCAGCTGCAAGCCCCAAGCCGATGCATCGAGGCTGTCGCCGTCGAACTCGTCGCTCCAGATGAGCTCCCATTCCTCTTCCGCAGCCGGATAGAACGGTTCCGTTTCGGCGGAATCCCGATCTGAACAGCCAAACATCAGTGCCGACAGCAGGCTGAACACCATCAGCTTCGACTGTCCTTCGAGTGGATTGCGCATTCCCGTGACCCGTGTAAATGAATTTGGTTTAACCCGATTTCACTTATCCTCCAACGGCACGGTCGGCGCAACAGAAACTCGATAAGGCGGTTCTGGTGCGAGACAAGATGGAAACTGGGCGATCCTGCAGCGGTTTCGCTCGGCTCCCGGCAGCTCGCGTCCGCCTAGCCGCACCTATTCATGAATGATCGTAGCGAGGTTGACAAGAGTAGTGAAAGCAGTGGGTGCGCGGACGCGTGCTT
>JAQAJJ010000006.1:50423-91370 GCA_028278675.1 Candidatus Azophilus lithoversatilis | reverse complement strand
AGCACGCGGCGGGAGCACGCCCAGTGATTTCGCTGCTATTGACGACCGCAGTAGATTATTCATGAATAGGTGCGGCTAGGATCATCCGGGTCAGACTGACCTGCGGTTGAGGTAACGGCGAACCGCGCTGCTGTAGTTGCGGCTGACTTTGACCAAGCCGCCACCCTGCAAGCCGAGCAGGTATTCGCCCTTGGCCAGGAAATCCGCGCTCTCGATTCGCTCAAGGTTGACGGCCGTGGAGCGGTGCACCCGGGCGAAGCGCGGATCGTCGAGTCTCTTCAACAGGTCGTTCATGGTTGACCGTATGACGTGGGTGCGGTCGCGCAGGTCGTGCAGGCACATGTAGTCGCCAGCGGCGTCCACCCACACGATGTCCCCTGGGTCCAACAGTTCCACGTGCGCGCCGTCCCTGAGAGCGATGCGTTGACTGGTGTGCCAATCAGCGACCGATTCGCTGTCGTCAATGTCCATGATCGCCTGCATCACCAAGCCCTTGTTCTCAACCCGGTCGCGAGGCGCGCGAACGCCAAGTCTTGCTCGGGCCCGATTCAACGCCTGGGCAAGGCGCTGATCGTCAATGGGCTTGAGAACGTAATCGACGGCATTCACTTCAAATGCATCGATCGCGTACTTCGAGAATGCGGTGACGAAGATCACCAGCGGCAGGGTATCCGACTGCATGGCGCGCACCGCATCGAAACCGTTCATTCCGGGCATCTCCACGTCAAGCACAAGCAGTTCCGGCTCCAACTCACGCACCGCGGCCAGCACTTCCCGCCCGCTCTCGCAACACCGCACCACATCGACGCCGCCGCAGGCGTCGAGGGAGGCGCACAACAGCCGCCGGGCCAGCGGCTCGTCGTCGGCCACCACGGTGCGCAGCCGGCGCATCAAGCCACCGCCCCGGCTCGCCGCCGCCCCTGTTGCAACGGGCTGCCTTTGGTCCGCAGCGGGAAGGAAATGCGCACGGCGAAACAACTGTCCGACCTTCCGAAGTCCAGTTCGTAGCGGTTCGGATACAATGCATCGAGCCGCTCGACGGTGTTGTTCAACCCAACCCCGCGGTCATTCTCCAGTTCGACCGCATCCAACCCCGAACCGGAATCCGTCACCTCAATTTGCAGCTGATTGCCTGCCACGCGCGCCTTGACCCCCAAGCGGCCGCCCTCTTCGTTGGGCGCAATGGCATGCTTGATCGAGTTCTCGACCAACGGCTGCAGGAAAAGCCCAGGCACCAGTGCCGCGCGAGCCGCTTCATCGACGTCGAGGTCAACCCGCAACCGCTCGCCGAACCGGATCTTCTCGATGTCCAGATAGAGTCCCAGAACCTCCATCTCCTTTTCCAAGGGCACCATTTCCAAAGGATCCGCGTCGAGGGAGTGCCGGAGCAGGGCTGCGAGCTTGGCGATCGTCTCCTGGGAGCCCCCCACATTTCCCAACCGCACGAGGGCGCTTACCGCATTTAGGGTGTTGAACAGGAAGTGGGGATTCAACTGGTAGCGAAGCATCTTCAGTTGCGCCTCCTTAGCCAGAGCTTCGGCCTGCAGGGATCTGGCCGATGCTTCCAGCACCTTGCGATGTTCGGCTTGCAGCAGGCGGTAGTAGTGCGTCACATAGTGCAGACCCGCCCAGCAGAGAAAGATGAATATCGCACCGAAGTACCAGCCTCCGAAATCGGCCGAGAGGCCGGTCGTGCCGGTCATCCACGCGAACGTAATCATGCGCAGCAGGGTCCACAGCAGGGCGGTGCCGGCCACGGCGGCGAATCCCGCCAGAACCCGCGTCACGGTGCTGAGTTCACCGATGGCATGCAAGATGCGATACAGCGGCCACGAAAACAGCAGGCCGAGCACGCCTTGCAGGAGCGTGTGCAGCACATGGGGCCATTCGGCCGTCGCGTACCAGACGGTCAGCGTGAGGAAGGTAATCGCGGACAGGCACAGCCAAAAGAAGACCTGCACGGTCCACCATTGCCTCGGTGCCCAGAGTTCGGAACCGGCCCCGCGACCGACCCGGCTGCGGGCGCCCGGAGCGGACCCCGGTCGGTCCGCATTGTCAACGCCGTCAAGCCAGTTCGGCATTCAGGCCTCCGACTGGCCGCAGGAGTCCTGCGCGTAGCTCAATCCATAACCCGCCTGGAACCCGTCATCGCCGCTTGCCGGGTCACCATTGCCCGGCCACGGCAGCGGCAACCGACCCTTGAAATCACTGTCCCCCAACAGAACTTCGGCAACGCCCCGGCCTTCGGTCCCGGGGAGCCAAGCCGCCACGAATGCCGCGGAAGCGGCCAGCTCCGGACCGACCGCCAGTGGCCTGCCGGAAACGAGGACAACGACGACGGGAACGCCCTTTTCAGTGATGCGGCGGATACAGGCCAGATCCTCCGGGTGGGTTTCGGCCAGTTCCAGCGAGCGCGCATAGGGCTCCAGCGGATTCATAAGGCCATTGACCATGGAACCGGTTTCCACAACGAGTGCGTCGCCGGAGCGGATATCGCCGAAGCCCTCCGCGTAGGGCTTCTCGCCAATGACGACCAGCGCCACGTCGTGCTCCCTCGGGTCAGCGTCCTCACCCGTCCCGCCCGCGCTGAGCCGCGCATTCGGCGCAAGTTCGCGAATGCCCTCCCAGATGGAGGTCCCCTCTATGGTGTCGTTGCCAGTCTCGCCCTGCCAGCTCCGGGTCCAGCCGCCGCATTGGTGGCCGAGGTTGTGGGCGTTCTTGCCGGCCACCAGAATTCTTTGGTCCGCCTTGAGCGGCAGGAGATTGCGTTCGTTCTTCAGCAGCACCAGCGACCCCCGAACTGCGCGCCGCGCGACGTCCCGGTGCTTGGCGCTGCCGGTGCAGCCCGTACCCGCGCCCGGTCGCTGGGCGGGCCTGGGCATGTCGAACAACCCGTAGCGTAATTTTGTGCGCAGGATGCGCCGCACCGCATCGTCGATGCGCGCGGTGCTCACCTGCCCGAGCCGCACCTGCGCCTCCAGGGCATCGATGAATTCCCGCCACCGCTCCGGGACCATGAACATGTCGAGCCCAGCATTCACCGACCGGCGGATGGCGGTGCCATAGTCTTCATCGAGGTAGTTTATGCCATCCCAATCGGACAGCACGAGGCCGTCGAATCCAAGCCGCTCCTTGAGCAGATCGGTAACCAGGAAGCGGTGTCCGTGGCACTTCTCGCCGTTCCAGCTGTTGAAGGACACCATCAGCGTCATAACGCCCGCTTGAAGCGCCGGGTAATAGGGGGCAACGTGCGTCCTTTCCAGCTCTTCCCAAGGCAGCGTGGTTTCGCCTTGGTCCATCCCGTGCCGGGTGCCTCCGTCACCCGCCCAGTGCTTGACGCAACCGATGATGCCTTCAGCCTGCAGCGCCTCGACGTAGTGCCGCCCGTACGAGGCGACTCGCTGGGGGTCGTTCCCGAAACTCTCGTAGGTGCGGCCCCACCGGCAGTTCTGCGCCACCGCGAGCGTCGGGGCGAAATTCCAGTCCAAGCCGCTGTCGAGCATTTCCCGGGCAGTGACGCGAGCGGCTTCGGCGACCAATCGGGCATCTCCCGCAGCGCCAAGCCCGATGTTGTGGGGGAAAATCGTCGCGCCCTGAACGTTGTTGTGTCCATGCACGGCATCGCAGCCATAGAGAATGGGGACGCCCAAGGCGTCGTCATCGGCCACCGCAGCCTGCCAGAACGCATCGCTCATCCGCACCCAGTCACCGGGCGCATTGCCGCCCGGATGGGAGCCGCCGCCGGAAAGCACGGCGCCGAGACCGTAGCGCTTCACATCCGCCGGCTCCACCGCCTGGCGCTCGGCCATGGTCATCTGGCCAATCTTCCGCTGAAGACTCATCCGCTTCAGCCATTCGGTGACAATGGCTTCGTGCTCCGCATTCAACATCGAGTACTCCTTGCGAGGCGATGCCTCGAACCGATCAGTGGGATCAGGTTCCGACAACCAGGAACGGGACGTTGGCGTGCGCCGCGCCTCCGTTGCCGTCACCCACATAGACGTAGAGGCGGTAGGCGCCCGGTTCGTCCGGCGCACGCCAGGTGATCTGGCCGGCTGCATCGTCCGGGTGCGACAGACGATACTGCTCAGGGACATCCTCCGGGTCGCCCCCGGACTGCGTGGCTTCGCTTTCCCGCATCACCCGCCAGTCATAGGTCAGCGCATCCCGGTCCGGATCTGCGGCCCGCACGGACGCGACATGGGAACTGCCTGGCGCCAAACGCACATCGTCCGCGGCGCGTTTACCATCCAGCAACAGGCCGTGCAATTGGGGCACCCGATTCGCCGGCCATCGGCCGGTCCAAATGCGTTGCAGCGCATCGGCCGCTTCAGTGCGCCAGCCATCCGCCGTAAACACGCCGTACCAAGTGGGCGTGCGTTCCTGTTTCTGGCCCCAGAGAAACGCATAGTTGCCGATGAGCCTCCCCGCCATCGGCGCCAGCACCCGCTCGTATCCTTCGAGGTAGTGCTGCGCCTTCTCCGTGCTGGTCAACTCAATGGGCGCCCCCCAAGCCGTGCGCGGCACTTCCCAATGGCCGATGGTGCCCCACTCCGTCACCATCAGCGGCATCTCCAAGCGAATTTTCGCCAAGGCCTCCGGCAGGTCGAAAAGCCCGCCATAGACCTGGACGCTCAGGAAGTCCAGATCCGGCGCCCGCGACTCGATCACCCGCGCCAACGACCGGTCAATCCCCGCCGTGGTCGTGGTGGTCGGATGATTGGGGTCGAGTTCGTGAATCATCTTCGAGATGTCGTTCACGGCATCGTAAACGGCCGGGTTGCGGTAGTCGTGGTTCAGTTCATTGCCGATGATCCAGACCAGCAGCGCCGGATGGTGACGATGCGCCAGAACCTTGGCCCGCGCGCGATTGAACTGATCGTTGACCGCCGCTGCATCGCCGTAGTCGAAGCCGTGCCGCTCCCGCTCCAGGTCCAGGCACAGGGCCACCGTGAGGCCCAGTTCCTGCGCGCGATCCAGGACGCTGCCGTCGCCGACCGCCCAATTGCGCACTGAGTTGGCCCCATGACGGGCAAGCGAGTCGAGATCGTCCACGGATGGGGGGCCGGCACCCCGGACCACATAGGGTTCACCGCCTCGGAACAACCTGAAGCTGCCAGCCTCGCCCTTGATTTCCACCGGCACTGGGGCGGATTGCGCCATTGCGGCAGCGCTGATCATCAACGCGCCGGTCAAGCACAGCAACAACCGAAGGGCAGGTGCTCGTGAGCCCATTGCCTCCCCTATCAACCCCGGCAACTACGAGGGGGGGAGTTTTACCAAGTCATTGACAGCGCTGTCAATGCGAACTTTGGCCCCCGGGCTCCGTCCGGGGGCCAAAGTTCGATTGGCGTTTCGCGATCGCGAAACTCCGCGAGCATCGAGCGTCGGGCCATCCCACATGCTTTTGGACCTAAACCTCGAAATCAGGTGATTGACGCGAGGGGCGCGGTGGACTTGCGGATGACCACCTCGCATTCGAACGGCTCATCCGGCGATTGCACCGCCTCGCCGTTCAACTTGTCGATCAGGAGCCGGGCGGCGGTTTCGGCCATCTGCACGATGGGCTGGCGCACGGTGGTCAGCGGCGGCCACATGCGAGAGGCGATCTGGGTGTCGTCAAAGCCGACCACGGATAGATCACGGGGCACGGTCAAGCCCCGCTCCCGCGCCTCGAACAGCACGCCCGCAGCCATGTCGTCGTTGCTCGCGACGATGGCGCTCGGCGGTTTGGCCAGATCGAGCAATTCGCTCGCCGCCGTCTTGCCGGAATCGAAATCGAAGTAGCCTTGCCGAACCAAGGCAGCCGAGAACGCCAAACCATGCCGTTGCAGGGCGCGCCGGTAACCGGCAAATCGCGCGGCGCTCGCACCATGGCCGGGATGTCCCTTGATAAAGCCGATGGCTCGGTGTCCCTGTTCAATCAGGTACTCCGCGAGGGAGCAGGTCGCTGCTCCGTCATTGCAGCTCACGTTGATCTCTTCGGGTCGCGGATCCTTGGGCGCTATCGCAGCAACGGGAATGCGCAGTTGACGCAGCAGCGCCGCGGCCGCCGCAAGGTCTCCCAATGGGGCCGGCAGAACGATTCCTTCGACGCGCGCCTGAGTGACGAACTCTCTGATCCGCGCCGCAATGTCGGGGTTCGGTAGAGTGATGGGGCACAGCAGAAGCGCATAGCCCCGCGCCTCGCAGGCATCGAGCGAACCGTTGAGCACGTCCTTGAGGTAATTGAATTCCTGGGCGTTCTCGTAAACCAGCCCCACCAAGCGCGAACGCTTGCCGGACAGTTCCCGGGCGGCCGCGTTGGGCTTGTAGCGCAATTCACGGATGGCGCTCAGCACCTTCTCACGGGTCGCATCGCGCACGTTGGATTCGTTGTTCACCACCCGCGAGACGGTCTTGATGGAAACGCCCGCCTGCTCGGCAACATCAAAAATGGTTGCCTTCCCAAGTGGCGATTCCGATCCTGACGGCATTGGAACTCCTAAGCTGAAAGTCAAATGCGGGTTGCTCGGCACGAACTCACCCGGAGGTTGGCATTTTAATCTTCAAGGAGCCGAGCCATCACACGCCGCATCGGTGCGTTCGTCGCGAAGGCACCAGCGTCCGCCGCGGGAAGTTGGCGCGATGTGCGGGTTAGCTTGGGGACGGCTGCGCGGCGCTTGAACGGAGCGTCCAGTCCACCCGCCAACGCGGAGCAGCCTCCGGCCCGTCGTTCGCAAACCAACGAACGCCAGGGACGGCAACGAGTCGGTCGCCGCTGTACAGCAACGGGTGGCTGGGCCTCAGCCAAGGCGGCAAGCCAGCATCCTGCATCGCCCGCTTGAGCGACCGGGATCCTTGGGCGGACCGAACCCGTTCCCCGCCGCGGCGGAATCGAACGCTCAAGGCGCCTGCCGCGCAAAAGCCGCCGCTGCCGGCCTTTTCAACCACCAATTCGCCATGGGGCAACCGCAGCGCAGCGGGCGGCTGCAGTTCATAGCGGGATGCCAAGGTCGGGGGAGGCGGAACGTAGTGGGCCGCGCCCCGCCAGCGGCGCAGGCACCCGCGGCGCAGGCGCAGTTCCGGTTGGGCGTCCGCTGGGGCGTCAAATTGGGCGGCGAATTCCGCCAACGCCCGCCCGCTGACGTTCTGCTCGTCGAAACGGGCCAGCCAAGCGCGCAGCGCCAGCGGCCGAAAGTCGGGCGGCAAGTCGTTCAAAGGCAGCGCCTCGCAGTCCAGTAGCAGGCGCAGCACCGCTTCGGTGTCGGCCTGTGCCTTCCCGGCGCGCGCCAAGGCGGCGTTCAGGCCGGGCCAGCGTTCGGTCAGGCGGGGCAGAACCTCGTGACGCAGGAAGTTGCGGTCGAAGGCGGTGTCGGCGTTGCTGGGATCCTCCATCCAGTCAACGCCCAGCTCCTCGGCGGCGGCGCGCAGGCCGCGTTTCGGGAGGCTGAGGAAGGGGCGCAGCAGCACCGCCCCGCCGGGCAGCCGCCGGGTGCGCGGCATGGCCGCAGCGCCGCGCCCTTGGGCGAGCCGCATCAGCACGGTTTCCGCTTGGTCGTCCTGATGGTGGGCCAGCAGCAAGAGATCACCGGTATCCAATAGCGCATCAAAGGCTTGGTGGCGGGAGCGCCGGGCCTCGGCTTCGACGTTGCCAGCCGCCACCTCAACCCGCCGGCTCAGCAGTTCGATGCCATGCGTCCTGCAGGTCGCTTCGCAATGCGCCTGCCAGTGGTCGGCGTCTGGATGCAGGCCGTGATTGACGTGTACTGCCGTGACCGGAGGCGCGGCGCGAACGGCGGCGTGCAAAAGAACGGTTGAATCGAGGCCGCCTGAGTAAGCCACCGCCAAGCGCCGGTGATCGAAGCCTGCCAGTTCAAGCCGCAGGTGGCGGATGAGGTCTTTCATGGCGCTTGGGGGACCTTATTGGCGAGTTTGCACCCTGGTGGATCGAGTGCATCTTGCCCTCGCGCAATGGGGACCGCAAAAACGCTGTTCACGGACTGTCCGTGCCCACCCTGACGCGGTCGTCGCCGTATTCGGTCTTCAAGTGCGTCACCAAGGCTTCGCTGGCCTTGACCCGCCAGCCCAAACGAATGCTGCCGGCGGTCAGCGGCGCTTGGTAGTCAACGAAGACCGGCGAGCCGCCCTCCGCCACGCGATAGGGCTGCAAGCTGGCCGCCAGACGGCTGGAAAAGTCGGAGGGAGCGTCCTGGTGATTCATGTCGATGCGCAGGATTGGACGGTTCTGCTCGCGCCATTCATCGACGGTCAGGGCCGACTCCACGATGACTTTGTGGGCGCCGTTGTACTCGTCGATCTGCACCTCGCCCTCCAGGACGAGGACTTGACCCTTTTCCAGCTTGTGCCCGATTTTCTCGTAGGTCTTGGCGTAAACCATCGCCTCAACCCGTGCGGTGCTGTCGTCGATCACCGCCACTGCCCACTCCTGGCCGACGTTGCGGCCCTTCCTGCCGCGCATCCGCCGCAGTTCCATCAGCAGGCCGAACACCCGCCCGGCGTCCTTTGGCCGCAGTTCATCAAGGCGCTGGCAACGCTCAGTGAATTCGGCGAAATAGGGATCCACAGGGTGACCTGTGAGGTACAGCCCCAGCGCGGCCCGCTCGAATTCGATCCGCTCCTGGAAGAGTTGCGGCTTGATCGCAGCCCGCAGGGCCGGCTGGCGGCCTTCGCCAACGCCGCCGAAGAGGTCGCCAATGCCGAGCGCCGCGTCTCGAGACTGCTGGTCCGCCGCCTGCAGCGCCTGATCGAGTCCACCGAGCAGCTTGGCGCGGACCCAACCCAAGTCCTCGCCCGCAGCGCCGAACTCATCCATGGCGCCGGCATGAATCAAGGCTTCGATCGCGCGCTTGTTGACCCGCTTGACGTCAACCCGAAGGCAAAACGCCGCCAAATTCTCGAAACGCCCGTTTTTGCCCGCTTCGACCCCCGCCCGGCGGGCTGCAACAATGCTCTCCACCGGCATCGACCCGACACCCCGCACCGCGCCCAACCCGTAGATGATGTCGCCGTCGATGACCGAGAAGCGGAACTCGCTCAAGTTGACGCTGGGCGGCCGCAGCCGCAGGCCCATGCGCCGCACCTCGTTGATCAGGGTGACCACCTTTTCGGTGTGGTCCATCGCTGCCGAAAGGTTGGCGGCCATGAACTCCGCCGGATGGTGCGCCTTCAGCCAAGCCGTCTGATAGGCAATCAGGCCGTAGGTGGCGGAGTGGGATTTGTTGAAGGCGTATCCGGCGAAGGTCTCCATCTCGTCAAACAGGCTCTTGGCGAGCTTGCTCTCCACGCCGTTGGCCTCGGCGCCCGCCATGAAGTCGCTGCGCAACTTGGCCATCTCCACCGGATTCTTCTTGCCCATGGCCTTGCGCAGGATGTCCGCTTGGCCGAGGCTGAACCCGGCCAATCGCCGGGCGATCTGCATCACCTGCTCCTGGTAGATGATGGTGCCGAACGTGCTGCTCAACACCGGCTCCAGGTCATCATGGGGATAGGTCACCCGCTCCTTGCCGTGCTTGCGGTTGATGTAGTCGTCGTGGGTGCCGTTGTCCAGCGGGCCGGGACGGAACAGCGCCACCAACGCCAGGATGTCGTCGATGCGGTCCGGCAGCAGGCGGCCCACCAAGTCCTTCATGCCCCGGGATTCCAGTTGGAACACGGCGGTGGTCTCGGCGCGCTTGAGCAGGTCGAAGGTGGCCGCATCGTCCAAGGGCACTCGGTCGATGTCCACGGGCGTTCCGCCGCCTTGGGCTTCGATGGCACCATTGATGGCCTGCACGGCCCAGTCGATGATGGTCAGCGTGGTCAACCCTAGGAAGTCGAACTTCACTAAGCCCGCCTTCTCCACGTCGTCCTTGTCGTACTGGGAGATCAAGCTGCCGCTGCGCTCATCGACGTAGAGCGGCACGAAGTCGGTCAGCCGGGACGGCGCGATCACCACCCCGCCGGCGTGCCGCCCGACGTTGCGCACGATGCCTTCGAGCTTGTAGCCCATGTCCATGATCTCGGCAGCTTCCTCATCGCTGCCGATGAAGTCCCTTAGCTCCGCGCTCTTGGCCACGGCGTCGCGCAGCTTGATGTTGAGTTCATTGGGAATGAGCTTGGAAAGCTTATCCCCCAAGGCGTAGGGCTTGCCTTGGGCGCGGGCCACGTCGCGAACCACCGCCTTGGCCGCCATGGTGCCGAAGGTGGCGATCTGGCTGACGGCTTCCTTGCCGTAGCGCTCCGCGACATGGTGGATGACCCGGTCGCGGCCCTCCACGCAGAAGTCCACGTCGAAATCCGGCATGGAGACCCGCTCCGGGTTCAGGAAGCGTTCAAACAGCAAATCGTAGTGGACGGGATCCAAGTCGGTGATGCGCAGCGCGTAGGCCACCAAGGAGCCCGAGCCGGAGCCCCGTCCGGGTCCCACCGGGATGCCCTGCTCCTTGGCCCAGGCGATGAATTCCATGACCACGAGGAAGTAGCCCGGGAAGCCGGTCTGGTTGATGATGCGCAGCTCATCGGCCAAGCGCTGGCGATAGACTGGCTCATCAATGGGATAGGCGTCCTGGGCGCGCAGCTCCATAAGGCGAGCGGCAAGCCCCTGCTCGGCGACCTTGGCCAGGAAGCTCTCGAGGGTTTCGCCGTCCGGCACCGGATAGTCGGGCAGTTGGGGTTGGTCGAGGGCAAGCTCCAAGGTGCAGCGCTTGGCGATTTCCACGCTGTTGGCCAGCGCTTCCGGCAAGTCGGCGAACAGCTGCGCCATCTCCGCGGCACTCTTCAGACGCTGTTCGGCTGAGTAGCGCCGCGGTCGGCGCGGGTCGTTGACCACTTTGCCTTCGTGGATGCAGACTCGGGTCTCGTGGGCCTCAAAGTCGTCCGCGGCAAGAAAGCAGGCTTCGTTGGTGGCCACCATCGGCAGTTCGAGGCGCTCCGCAAGCCCTACCGCGGCTCGCAGGCAAGCCTCCTCATCCTCGCGGCCAGTGCGCTGCGCCTCCAGATAGAAGCGATCGCCGAAGCGCTCCGCCAAGACTTGGGCGGCGCGCAGAGCGCCTTTGCCGTCACCGCGCAGCAGCGCGTGGCCAACCTCGGTATCCCGCGCCCCGGAGAGCGCAATGAGGCCATCGCTGCGGTCGAGAACCTCCGCGGTGGTCACGGCGCCGTGATGTTCACCGCCCACATAGGCCAGCGAGGCGAGTTGAATCAAGTTGCGGTAGCCCGCCGGGCCGCAGGCGATCACCGTCAAGCGCAGCGGCTCTCCTGCTTCGGCAACCTGATGCGGCAAATCCACCCCAACGATCGGCTTGACCCCCTCCTTGAGGCAAGCGCGATAGAACTTGATCAGCCCGAAGAGGTTGCCGTGGTCGGTGAGGCCGATGGCATCCATGTCAAGTTCGGCGGCGCGACGCGCCAGGTCGCCGACGCCAGCGAGGCCATCAACGATGGAGTACTCGCTGTGGGTGCGCAGATGGACGAATTCAGCAGCGCTCATCGGACTCAACCTGACTCACTGGCTCAATATCCCTGCAGTTGCAATTCAGCAGCGCAACGCACCGGCGCAAAGCTCATGCGATGAATCGGACAAGGGCCCTGCCTCCTCAAAGCGGCGAGGTGCGCCTTGGTACCGTAGCCTTTGTGCCGCTCGAAGCCGTAGCCGGGAAAGTCGGCAGCCAAGAGCGCCATCTCCGCATCCCGCGCGGTCTTGGCCAGAATGGCGCCCGCGCTGATCGGCGCCAACAGCACATCGCCACCCACCACAGCCACGGTGGGCACGTTCAATTCCGGGCAGCGGTTGCCGTCAACGAAAACCTGTTCAGGCTGCACCCCCAATCCGGCTACCGCCCTGCGCATGGCGAGCAGCGTGGCTTGCAGAATGTTGAGTCGATCGATCTCAGCGACCTCGGCACGGCCCAAAGCATGGCTGACGGCCCGCTCCCGGATCAGCGCCGCGAGTTCATCCCGGCGCTGGGCGGACAGCTGCTTGGAGTCCTTGAGCCCGTCGATGGGACGTTCTGGATCGAGCATGACCGCCCCGGCGACGACCGGACCAGCCAACGGTCCACGTCCGGCCTCGTCAACGCCCGCCGAGCTGGCGTCCCAAGCCCAAGGCAGCTGCACCTTGGCGGCGACTTGTTCAGCAGGGTGCGCATTCATTTCTGGCCTAAGGCATCCCCCAAAAGCTCCATCACCGCGTCCGCGGCCCGTTCGTTGGCGTCCCGGCGCAGTTCGAGGTGCAGCATCGAAAACGCCTGTACAGTTTCCGCCTGCAACGCCGGTTTGTCGAGTTGAATCGGCAACGCATCGGCTAGTTTCCGCGCGGTTGCGTCACCTTGCAGGCGCTCCGGCACCAGCTCGCGTCCCGCCAACAGGTTTGGCAGGGCCACGAACTCAGTGCGCACCAGCAGCCGGGCCAAGGTGTAGCTTAAGGGCCCAAGCCGATAGGCCACCACCATGGGCCGGCGCAGCAGCATCGCCTCCAAAGTTCCAGTGCCCGACTTGACGATGGCGCCATCGCAGGCAACCAGCGCTTGGCGCGCATCGCCCTGGCAAATCCTGATCTCAAGCCCAGGCCGCGCCTGGGCCGCCCGCTCCAGGTGCGGCATGAAATCCGGCCGTACGCATGGAATCAGGAACACCGTGCTGCCCAGCCGCTCAACCAGCAAACAGGCGGCGTCGAGAAAGACCTCGAGATGCTGCTTGATCTCACCGAAGCGACTGCCCGGCAAAAGCGCAATGACCCGCTGCTCTTCGACAATGCCTAAGATCGAGCGGGCGGCGCTGCGGCCCGCTTCCCCGCCGTCGTCCAAGCCAATGGAGTCTGCCAGGGGATGGCCGACGAAGGCCACCTTGAGGCCGGTGCTTTGGTAGTACGCGGGCTCGAAGGGAAACAGCGCCAGCAGCAGATTCGCCGAACGGCCGAGGCGTCGCGCCCGTCCTCGCCGCCATGCGTAAACCGACGGGCTCACGTAGTGGACGGTCGGCACGCCGGAGCGTTTCAACTGGCCTTCCAAAAGCAAGTTGAACACATTGAAATCCACCCCGATGAAGGCCGCGGGGCGTTCGGCAAGCAAGCGGCGCCGCAGGCCGAACAGCAGGCGCGCCAAGGCGGGCAGCTTGACGAGCGGATCAGTGAAGCCATTGACCGCCAGTGCTTCCATGTTGGCCAGCGACTCAAGCCCCGCCGAACGCATGGCCTCGCCGCCGACACCAACAAAGCGAACACCATCGAGCCGACGGGACAGGGCGCGCATGAGGCCGGCGCCGAGCCGATCCCCGGACGCCTCGCCAGCGACGATGCCGATGGTGAGGCTCATGCCCGCAGCGCTCCCCCCAACGCGCCTGCTGTCAAAAAGGCGGACTGATTGGGCAAGGGCGAGATCCGCATCAAGCCAAGCTCGGTTGGGGAAAGTCGAAATGCTACCATTCCCGATGAGTTTTTCGTCCTCCTTCCTGCGGCGGGCTAAACTACCAATCGAGGCGATGCCTCAGACCAACGCCACTGGAGACCAAGACCCATGCGCAAGCTCGCCGTGATTCTGATTGTCGTCGCTGTCGCCGTGATCCTCGGCGCTAACTGGTACATCGGCACCCTGCCGACCCCGCCGGCGCCAACACGCTCAGAAGCACGGAGTCCGGGGATGTGGTGGGATTCATCGATATGAGCGGCGCCCGGGCATGGCTCGGCATTCCCTTCGCCCGCCCGCCGCTGGGTGCGCTGCGTTGGCAGGCCCCACAGCCGCCGGTGCCCGCCGACGGCGTCATCGAGGCGCTGGCCTTTGGGGAGATGTGCTCGCAGTTGCCGTCGCTCTTGAGCGGCGCCGGCGCATCGCCGGAAAGCGCCGCCGTCGCGGGCAGCGAAGACTGCCTGACGCTGAATGTCTGGTCACCGCCGAACGCCAGCGGGGCGCCGGTCATGCTCTGGATTCACGGCGGCGGCAACAGCATCGGCCACGGCGGCAACGTCAACGGCGGCAACTTGGCGGTCGGCGGCGACGTGGTAGTCATTTCCATCAACTACCGCTTGGGCCTGTTTGGCTGGTTCAATCATCCGGCGCTGCACATCGGCGACCCGGCCAACGACTCCGGCAACTACGCCCCCCTGGACATGATTCGGGCTTTGGAGTGGACGCGGGACAACATAGCGGCGTTCGGCGGCGACCCCGGCAACGTCACCGTATTCGGCGAGTCCGCCGGCGCCTTCAACACCCTGGCGATGATGGCCTCGCCGTTGGCCGAAGGCCTCTTCCATCGCGCAATCGTCCAGAGCGGCGGTTACGGGGTTTCCAGCCTCGTCAGCGGCCAAAACTACTCGGACGATGGCGGCCACCCACACAGCGCCCGGGAAGTGGTCAACGCCCTGCTCATTGCCGACGGCGCAGCGGCGAACGCTGCCGCCGCCCGGGCCATACAGGACGGCTGGACCGCCGCCGAGACGCGCCGCTACCTGTATGGCAAGACGCCCGCTCAGTTCTACGGCCTGCTCGACGGCGGCGGCTTCGGCATGGTCGATCTGCCCGCCAACTTCAACGATGGTCATGTGCTGCCCGCCCTGGACGCCGAGGCCGTGTTTTCCAACCCCGAAAACCACAACGCCGTGCCGGTGATTCTAGGCACCAATCGGGACGAGCCCACCCTGTTCATGTCTCGAGATCCCCGCTACGTGGACAATCTCCTGGGCATCTTCTATTCCCTCAAGGACGAGGATGCCTACCGGCGCGAGGTCCGCTACAGCGCCCGCGCTTGGAAGGCCCGTGGAGTGGACGAGCTGGCGCAATTCATGGTCGCCTCCGGCAACCCCAACGTCTATGCCTACCGGTGGGATTGGGATGAGGAGCCCAGCGCCCTCGGCTACGACCTCAGCGTTGCCCTAGGTGCCGGCCACGCCTTGGAAATCGCCTTCGTCTTCAACGACTTTGAAGGGGGAATCGGCGCCTTGGGGACCATCTACCCCAACGACGAAAACCAGGCAGCGCTGTCGAGGAGCATGATGTCCTACTGGACGGAGTTCGCCTACAACGGCGCGCCCCAGCGGGGACGGGACGGCGCCGAAACGCCTTGGCTGGCGTGGGGTGAGGACGGCAAGACCTCCATCCTGCTGGACACGCCCGCCGACGGCGGCATCCGAATGGATGACGAGGTGGTCACCAGCGGCCGCGTCAAATCGGAATTGATGGCCGACACCTCGATGCCGGCGGGCCGGGAGCGATGCGAGCTCTATGTGCGCCTGTTCCGGTGGCAGGGCCTGTTCGACCACAACGAGTACCAAGACTTGGGTTGCGCAGCCTACCCGGCAGAAAACTTTGCGGCATTTTGAGCGATGAAATTTCAACAACTCGAGTCCATTGCCGATCCCTACCCACTCTACGCCGAATGGCGCGCTGATCAGCCCATTTGGTGGGCTGACGACGTGCAGGGCTGGGTACTGTCCCGATATGACGACGTTCGGTCTGTGCTGAGGGACCCAGCCAGCTACTCTTCCGAGCTGGCCACCGCCCGATCCGAAACGACCATGCGCCTCCCTTTGCTGCATGACGACCCGCCTCGGCATACCGGCCTGCGGGCGATTGTGAATCGTTCGTTCACGTCACGGGTAATGAGGGAGATGGAGGCGGATATCGAGGCGGTTGTGGATCAGTTGCTCAATGACATCGGCGCAGGGCGGCCGGTCGATATCGCCGAAGCCCTGACCATACCCTTGCCGGTCGCGTTGATCTCGCGCTTCATGGGCATTCCGTTCGAACGCAAAGACGACTTCAAGCGCTGGTCGGATAGCCTGACCGCGACGGGCACAGCGAAAACGATGGACGAAAGGATGCCCGATATCATCGAGATGATGGACTTTTTTCGCGACGAGATTCCGAAGCGACGGCAGAATCCCGATGACGATCTAATCAGCAAAATCGTCGCCGCCAACGTTGGCGGGGAGGCGCTTGCCGAGGAAGTCATCGTCGGCTATTGCCAGCTTCTGCTGATAGCGGGCAACGAGACGACCACCAACCTCCTGAGCAACCTGCTGCACTACATCGCCGACCACCCGGACGTTTGGCAAACGCTTCGCCGGAACCCGTCCAAGGTGGGCAATGCCATCGAAGAGTGTTTGCGCTTTGATCCACCGGTGCATTGGATCAGCCGCGTTGCGCTGCAGGAAGCGGAGTTCCACGGGCAGAAGATTGCCCGAGGGGAAACCGTCTATACCGTGCTCGCATCCGCCAATCGCGACCCGGATCACTATGCGGATCCGGAGAGGTTTCGTCTGGACAGACGCCGCAGCGACCACCACACCTTTGGTCATGGCATACACTTCTGCATCGGTGCGCCGCTGGCCCGCATGGAAGCCCAGCATGCGTTGAACGGCATGTTGAGGAGATTCGCAACGGTCGATCACGCGCCCCACGCGGTCAATGAGCGCACTCACTCATCCATGTTGCGGGGCTACCACCACCTCTGGCTCGAACTTGGAGCGGCCTAGGGGGTTCGTTTTGTTGCACCTAGTAGGGCCTGCCCTTAAGGTCGCAGGGCACTTCCATGGAACAAATGGAGACAGCCCAGCGGCTGGCCGATTGTTGCTTCGGCAGCGCCGGCGTGCCGTTCTGGGGCAAGCTGAAGGCTCTCCATGGAACAAATGGAGACAGCCCAGCGGCTGGCTGGTCGTTCCTTCGGCATCAGCGGCATGCCGTTCTGGGGCAAGCTGAAGGCTCAGGAGGTCATTCAACATGCAAAGACTGCTGATCGCTAACCGGGGCGAAATCGCCATTCGCATTGCTCGGGCCGCCGCCGACCTCGGGGTCGCAAGCCTAGCGGCGTATGCCCCCGAAGACGCCGCCTCCCTGCATCGATTCCAAGCCGACGAGGCGGTGGCGTTGACGGGACGTGGCGCAGCCGCGTATCTGGACATCGAACAACTCGTCGCGCTGGCCACGGCCCATGGCTGCGACGCGGTGCATCCGGGCTACGGGTTCCTGAGTGAAAACACCTTGTTCGCTGAGCGGCTGGAGGCCGCTGGCATCACTTTCGTCGGACCGGACTCGGCAACCCTGGCCGCCCTTGGCGACAAATCCCGGGCTCGCGCCTTGGCGACGCAATGCGGCATCCCGCTGCTGCGCGGCAGCGAAGGGCCGGTCACGCTCGACGAGGCCCGAGCCTTCCATGCGGCGCTCGACGGCGCGCCGCTGATCATCAAGGCGGTTTCCGGCGGCGGCGGACGCGGCATGCGGATGGTCGAGGATGGCGACGACCTCGACGCCGCCTTCGCCCGCTGCGCCTCCGAAGCGGAGCTGGCCTTCGGCAATTCGGCGCTCTACGTGGAGGAATACCGGTCCGGCGCCCGCCACATAGAAGTGCAAATTCTCGGCGACGGCAACGGCGCGGTGAGCCATCTGTGGGAGCGGGAGTGCAGCATTCAGCGACGACGCCAAAAGATCGTGGAAGTCGCGCCCTGCCCGCATCTTGATGAAGCACTGCGGGAATCCCTTGCCGAAGCGGCCCTGCGCTTGGGCCAATCGGTCAACTACCGCAGCGCCGGCACCGTGGAGTTCTTGGTGTCGGGCGAACGCTTCGCTTTCATCGAGGCCAACGCTCGCCTGCAGGTGGAGCACACCGTCACCGAGGAAGTGACCGGCATCGACTTGGTGCGCGCCCAGTTGGAGATTGCGGACGGCGCCAGCCTTGCTGAGCTCGGCCTACGGCAAGCCAGCATCCCGGCCCCCCAAGGCTTCGCCATTCAAGCGCGAATCAACATGGAGACCCTCGGTGAAGATGGCAGCGTCAAGCCAGCGGGCGGCACGCTGAGCCTCTTCGAACCGCCCACCGGCCCCGGATTGCGCACCGACAGCTTCGGTTACACAGGCTACGCCACCAGCCCCGCTTTCGACTCGTTGCTCGCCAAACTGGTCGTTCACGCCCCCCGCGGAAACTACGCCGCCGTTGTGCGCAAGGGCTACCGGGCACTGTGCGAGACGCGCATCGAAGGCGTCGCCACCAACTTGGGCTTTCTGCGCAATCTCTTCGCCGACCCGCAATTCACGGACGGCGCTTTCGATACCGGTTTCGTTGACGCAAACCTCAACCGCCTTGCCCAGCCAACCCAACACGGCACCTTGGCCCAACGTCAAAACAGCACAAGCGCATCCGATGGAACGAATGCCGCCGCCAAGGCATTGGCCGGGGCCAAGGTCGATGCCATCGACCCGCTCGCCGTGCTGGACCACGGCAAGTCCAATGCGGCGAGCGCCACCACCGCCCCCGCGGCTCTGGCACTGGTCGAGGAAGAGCTGCCGCCGGGCGTGGTTGCCGTGGCCGCGCCCATGCAGGGCACGATCGTCGCCTTCGACGTCGGTCCCGGCGATGAGGTTTGGAGCGGACGGCAGGTGGTCGTCATGGAAGCCATGAAGATGGAGCACGTGGTGCACGCCGAAGTCAGCGGCGTGGTGCAGCGCCTCGGCGTCAATGCCGGGGACACCGTGTTCGAGGGCCATCCGCTGATCTACCTCGCGGAAACCAAGATAGAGGCGCCCACCGAAAGCGGCGGCGGAACCCTGGACTTGGACCGCGTACGCCCCGACCTCGCCGAAGTTCTCGAGCGCAAGGCCGCAGGCCACGACGAGAACCGACCCGAAGCGGTGGCCAAGCGACGCCGAACGGGCCATCGCACCGCCCGTGAGAACATCGCCGACCTCTGCGATGAAGGCACCTTCGTCGAGTACGGCTCGGTGGTGGTCGCCGGGCAGCGGCGGCGGCGCAGCCTCGCGGACCTCATCAAGAACACGACCGGCGACGGCATGGTTTGCGGGCTTGGCCAAGTCAATGGCCACCTGTTCGGGCCCGAGCGGGCCCGGGCCATGCTCATGTCCTACGACTACATGGTGCTGGCGGGCACCCAAGGCATCAAGAACCACGCCAAGAAGGACCGACTGTTCGAGGTGGCTGAACAGTTCCGCCTCCCCACGGTGCTGTTCGCTGAAGGCGGCGGCGGCCGGCCCGGCGACACCGACGGCTCCGGGGTGGCCGGACTCGACTGTTGGGCGTTCACCTACTTTGCCCGCCTGTCGGGGCTGGTGCCCATCGTTGGCATCACCACCGGGCGCTGCTTCGCCGGCAACGCGGTGCTGCTGGCCTGCTGCGACGTCATCATCGCCACCGAGGACGCCAACATCGGCATCGGCGGACCGGCCATGATCGAGGGTGGGGGCTTAGGCATCTTCAAGCCCGAGGAAGTCGGCCCCATGTCGGTGCAGCGGCCCAACGGCGTGGTGGACATCACCGTGGCTGACGAAGCCGAAGCCGTGGCCGTCACCAAGCAGTATCTCTCCTACTTCCAAGGGCCAGTGCCCGAGTGGGAGCCGCCCGACGAGCGCAAGCTGCGCTTCATCGTGCCGGAAAACCGCCTGCGCTACTACGATATGCGCGAGGTGATCGAGGGCATCGCCGACGTCGGTTCCATGCTTGAGATCCGCAAGGACTGGGGTCCAGGCATCTTCACCGCCTTCATCCGTGTGGAAGGACGCCCCTTGGGCGTGGTCGCCAACAACCCCGGCCACCTCTCCGGCGCCATCGACTCCGACGGCGCCGACAAGGGGGCCCGCTTCCTGCAGCTCTGCGATGCCTTCGACATTCCAATACTCAGCCTGTGCGACTGCCCCGGCATCATGGTCGGCCCGGAGTCGGAGAAGACCGCCCTGGTGCGCCACGCCGGGCGCATGTTCGTGGTCGGCGCCAACATCGACGTGCCGCTGATGACCATCGTCACCCGCAAGGCCTACGGCTTGGGCGCCCAAGCCATGGCGGGCGGCAGCTTCAAGGCGCCGCTGTTCACCGTCACCTGGCCGACCGGCGAGTTCGGCGGCATGGGTATCGAGGGTGCCGTGAAGCTCGGCTACCGCAAGGAACTGCAGGCCATCGAAGACCCCGCCGAGCGCAAGACCGCCTATGAGCAGATGGTGGCCGACATGTACGAGCGCGGCAAGGCGGTCAACACCGCCTCCCATTTCGAGCTCGACGACGTCATCGATCCGGCGGATTCCCGCAAGTGGATCAGCGCCGGCCTGCGCTCCATACCGCCACGACCGGCAAGAACGCACAAGAAACGGCCCAATGTGGACACCTGGTAGATCGGCAGGGCGCTTTTGACTACAGGATTAAATGACATGAAGGGCTAGTGTGCTGTCCCGCAAATTGAAGTGCCTTGGGGAAGCACGTAGGCAACGGTGACCCGTTCACTTAACGCCGCCGGCCAGCGGCATTGGAGGAGTTTTGCGTAACTGCGGCCGGCGAGTTCTTCGGCTTTTTGTGGTCTTCCTTCCTCCTGCTCTCGCCGATGCTTCGGCTCGGCCTTTTCCTGTCCGGCCTGATCCGCGTTTTCATTTCGCGCCAGGACATCGCCGAACTGCGTGTGGAGATGCGCACTGAAATCAAGGCCCAATCGAGCCAGATCGAAACGCTCCAACAGCGAGTGGCCCGCATCGAGGGGCGGGTAGCGCACATCGAAGGGCTGCTTGAGAGGCTTCGCCCCACTTTGGCCGCCACCCGCTGGCCACCTAGCCCACCGGACACTCTAATGCCGGTGAAGTCGGCCGATACGATCAACAGCACGCGACTGTGCTGGGGTACCAAGTCGAGTCGGTTGACCACCAGCTTGCGGGGGTGTGACGCGATTTCGTGCAGCATCCGCAGCTCCGCGCCCTGCCGGTATCCCGCGTTGACTTGGGCCTGAATTTGCCAGAGGCCGGGCACGTCCGGGACGGGTTGGCTGACACCCGATTGAATGCGTAGGTTGCGGAACTCGAGCGGCTTGAGCAAGTCCTGCAAAGCGGCCTGCAGGCTGGCCTCCGCCAAGCCTCGTGTCTCGGCCTCCCAAAACAGGACCCCCAACTGCTCACCGCGCAACCGCTCGGCGGCCAGCAACTCGCCCCATTCGCCTTGGCCGCGCAGCCGCTCGCCGCGGGCAAAGCGCTCGGCGCTGGCGGCGTATCCGTCATAAGCGGCGTCCACTCGGTCACCCTGCACCAGCACCACATAGAAGAGGACGATGAAGGCCGCCGCCCAAGCGCCAAGGCGCAGCCGCAAATTAGCGGCCAACTCAGAGCGCAGCCGCGCCCATGCCGCCTTCAAGCCGTTCACCGCCCCACCTGCATGGTCAACTCAATCCGATTCCGGCCGCGGGCCTGCTCCACGCGCACATCAGTGAGAACGGGCAGTTCCTCAATCAGCCGCACATACTGCACCGGATCGACGGCCGCGTCCTCAACCACCACCTTGAGTTCGCCCTGTTGGTAGTGCCAAGCTGCGAAGCGCGCCTCGGGGTTCGGCAGCGCTTGATCAATCAAGCCCATGAGGTAGGCCTGCGACGGTTCGCGCAGCAGGTCATCGAGCCGGTCGTTGATGCCGCTTAAGCGCCGCTGCTCATTGCGCGCCGCCATGAAGGGAGCGACTTCCTCCTGAATCGCGGCGAAGTCGCGGTCAGCGCCTTGGCCGGCCAGCACCAGCTTCCAGTGCCGACCTGCCTGCCCAATCAACAGGGTGGACAGCACCAAGGCGAGCCCCGCCGCCACGCGCAACTCGTTGGCCACCAGCCACTCCCGAGGCGACATCTGCGCCGCCCAAGGCTCGGCGAGCAGCTCATCGACCTCGACCGCTTCGGCGGCGGCGCCCTGGCGCTCGGCGAAGAGGACCACACGCTGCGCCGAGGGCCGTTCCAACGACCAAACGGCGCTAAGCAGCAGGCTGTCGCGCCAATACTGGATCTCAAAGCCCTCCGCGCAACGCTGCAAGCACAGGCCGTTCGCCTGGCGGGGACGGAACACCGTTTCCGGCAGCACGAGGCAGCGCGCCGGGTCCGCACCCGCCTCGGCGAATTGGGCGCGCATCGCTTCACGGTCCACGGCGTCCGCATCCCAATACCAAACCATGGCGTCGCCACCCGCCCAAACGGCATAGTGTTCGGTGCGCTCGAACGGGCTCCATCCCGGCACCTGGAGCCTTACCGCCGCCTCTCGCCGAGCCCGGGGCACATGATCAAAGTTCTCGCAACGGTACATGCACAGGCCGCGGCCCAAAATCCAATGGGCGCTGAGCGACGGCCGCGGCAGCCGGGTTGCGTCGCGGCGGCCCTGAATGAAGTTCGGACGCCTAGAGAAGCGGCGTCGCAAGTCTTGGAGGCTCTTCTGTATCATGCGCTGCAAACGGCTCCCAATACTGATAATCCTTGCGCCAAGGGGCTGTCTCTCCAAAGGGCGTCATCTCCACCCCCACCAGCCACCGCCCACCCCGCCCTGGGTGCCACAGCATCAACCGCACGAAGTCGGAAGGCAGCTGCAACATGCCTTCGTCAGGGATGTCCACCGCAGATCCGGTGAGTTCCCGCAATTGCTCCGAACGCCGAACCGGTGCCTGCAGCCGCTGATCGAAGATGGCGTTGGCCACCTCCCGATCCACCTCCAGAATCGCCCCGACGACTTCAAGGGGCATGGTGTTGAAATTGTAGCCCGTCAGCGGGCGCGAGGTCAGCAGGGGGAACAGCGAGCGCTGCTGGTCGACGCCCAGCAATTGATCCATGCCGAGAACGCGCTTCATTTCAATCGGCGTGGCCATGATCCAATTGGGTGGCGGCACCAGGCCCGCACGTTGGTAGGCGAAGCGTTCGGCACCACCAAGCCTGAGCGCGTGATCCGCATCAACATAGTCCGCGATGCGGCTCACAAGCCGACTGCGATCGGCGGGTCCGATGCCAAACCAGCGCAGCAGGGCCGCAAAATGCGGCGCCCGCGGTTGGTTGATTGACACCAGACCCATCTCATCCTGGGCCGCGAGGCACACCCCGCCCAAACCCTGGTAAACCGTGCCGTTCATCCACAACTCGCCGTCGCCGATGGGCGGCAAGTCATCCGGGCTGAGTTCAGCGAAGCGCTGATCCGCCTCGAGCAAAAGTCCCCGGTGATTCATCCGGTTGGTGGAGAGCAGGTAGAGCAGGGTCGCTTCCGTGCTGCGCAAGGCCAAATCCTCGTCGATGGCGCGCTTGATGCCAATCGCCTGCGCCACGTTGGCCTCGGCGACGGCATTGATGTAGGCGGCGAGCGCCGCAAGCGCCGCGAGGATCCACAACGTTGCCACCAGGATGAAGCCTTGGCCGGCTCCTCCGCCAACGCTTCTCACAACGGTTCCAAAAAGTTGGCCACCGGCACCGGGTGCAGGGCCAAGTGCGCCGACAGGAAGGTACGGCCATCTTCGCCGACCAACCGCACTTGGCCGGGAATCCATTCCCGTGCGACCTCCGCCACTGGCCACTTGGCGTGCCAATCGCCGGCGCGGTCGGCGTATTGGAACCGCAGCGCTTCGCCCGGCGCGCGAAGCACGGTCCAAGCCGCTGCGCGGGCCTGTGGGCCACCCGACTCGGCATAGCGCAAGGATTCGCGATCCGGCTCGATGGACCAGCGTACTTGCTTCGGGAGGCCCGGTTCGGAGCCGAGCGGCTCAAGAGTGATGCCGGAAAAGGATGCCGCATCGCCGGCGAATGCCCGCTGCGGATCAAGATAGGGCACCATGCTGCGCACCGAGGATGCAAACCAGTGCTGGCGCTGGTGCGCCTCCGAAGCCCGGCTGGCGTAACGCCGGGCCGTGTCACTGCTCGACAGAAAAAAGCCTAGGCCTTGAACGAGCAATGTGGCCAGCAACGAGGCCAGCACCAACACCACCAGCATTTCCAGAAGGGAAAGACCGGTCATGGCGAAGGGGCGGCGCTGCGACGACCCGATCATTGGGGCGTTCGCGGCCGGAGAAGTTGATAGCCGGTCAAGCGCATGCGGTAGTCGCCAACGGTTCGGCCAGCTTCGCTGACACTCAAATCAATGTCGTAGAGCCCCAATTGATAGCTGCCGAGAAACCCTCTGTTGGTTTGGCCCTGCCGATAGGGTTCAACCCGCCGCGCCGTCCAAGTGAAGCGCATGCCGTCGATCTCAAACTCGCCCGCAGCCTCATCGGTCAGGTTGATGGCCGCCACTCGTTCGATGGCCTGGCGCACCAAGGGCGCCTGACGAACCGTGTCGCCCACCTTGACCAAGGCCGCGATATTGGTGGCGTAGAGGCTGTACAGCGCCATCGCGCCGCTGGCAAAAACCGCCAAGGCGACGATGGCTTCGAGAATGGTGAAGCCCTGCTGGTTACCGGGCACGGCAAAAAGGCGGCTCAAGATCGTGCTCCGTGCGTCGGCCGCGGGGGTCGACCAAGGTCAGACTGGCGCCCAGACAAACGCCGTTCGGCTGCACCCACAGCGGCCGGTCCAGCTCGAAGCCCCAATCGGCAGGCAAATCCAGCTCGCGCTCCACGTAGCCGGCGCTGGGCGCGTCCTCTTCCTTGGATGAGGCGCTCGGCCGGACGACGAAGCCGCGCCCACTCAACAGCGCCTCGGCACCGAGACGGGCAATCTGGTCGAGCGCGATGTCGCGGTCGGCGCGCCGAGTGACGGAGGCGTAGAGGTTCTGCAGATTGGGCAGCGCCAGCGCACCGACAACGCCAAGGATGACCAGCACGACAATCAACTCAAGCAAGGTGAAGCCGTCCGAGCGTTTTCGTCGGCTCAAGCCCCGCGGTTCCGTAAAGCTACTGCTCCGGCAGATAACCCACGTCGGCATTGATGCCCTCGCCCCCGCTAAGGGAGTCAGCGCCCAGCGAGTAGAGCGCAAAGCCCTGCAGGTTCTCGGCCGGGAATTGGTAAACGTAGGCGGTACGCCAAGGATCCAAAGGCAACTCATCCTCAAGGTACGGCCCGTCCCAGTAGTCGGCGATTTCCGGTGGCGGGTTCATCAACGCACCCAAGCCTTGAGCGGTGGACGGATACTGGCCCACGTCGAGGCGATAGGTCTGCAGGGCGCTCTTCAGCATCTTCACCTGGGTTTCGGCGGCCTTGATCTTGGAGCTGTCCACCCGGCCAAACAAGCGGGGCCCAACCAAGCCCGTGAGCAGGCCGAGTATGACCAGCACCACCATGAGCTCGATCAGCGAAAAGCCCCGGTGGCACGGTGCCGAACCCACTTCAAATCGATGCGTCATAGCCGCCATAGCCGCTCCTGGTGCCTACAGCACTCCTTCATTGATGCTCGTGATCGCCAGAATGATGCCCACCATGATCGTTCCCAAAAAACCGCCGATCAACAGGATCGCCAAGGGCTCCACCAAGTTCAGAAAGCGCTTCATCCGCCGGCTGCTGTTCTCTTCGTACAGCGTCGCCAGTGACCGCAGCATCTGCGCCAACTGGCCGGACTGCTCGCCAACCCGAACCAGATTGTAACCCGTCGCTGTCAGGGCGTCCCTTCGCTCCAAGGCATCGGACAGCGCGGCACCACTGCGCACGTCGCCAGCGGCCTGCTCAAGCCCATTGCGCCGCCACGAGATGCGGATGCCCCGCAAGGCCAGCCCCAGGGCATCCATGAGTTCGACTCGGCTGGAGAGCATGGCGCTCATCACCGATGCCCAACGGGCGGTGTCGGCCTCGGAAAACCAGTCCTTAAGCACCGGCAGCAGCGCCAGAAGGTCGTACAGGCGCTGCCGAACGGCCGCTTGGCGCAGCAGCAGCACCGTCAGCGCCGCGGCTGCGCAGGCAACACCGAACACCAAGACACTGTTGTCGTTGAACCACAGCCCGGTGCGCAAGATGACTTCGGCAAGCAGCGGCAGGTCGTTGCCCTCGTCCAGCAGATTGGAAAACCGCGGCACGACGAAGACGAAGACGAACATCACCGCCGCCAAGCCAGCAATGATCAGGATGGCCGGATAGGCGAGCGCGCCGCGAAAATCGGCTGCCACCTTGTTGTCGTATTCGAGCTGCGAGACGGCTTGGCGCAAGGCGTCCGCCAGCCGGCCGCTGAGCTCACCGGCTTCCACGAGTTGAAGGACGTAGTCCGGCAGGGGCAGATTGCAGGCGCGCAGGGCCGACAGGAAGTTCTCGCCCTGGCCGAGCCGGGTGGCCATGTTGGCAAAGGCCTCCGCCAATAAGGGATGGTGGCTGCCGCGGCCCTGCGCCGACACCGCATCGCTCAAGGAGACGCCCGCCTCCAGCAAGGTCGCCAACTCATGCAGGGCGACCACGACTTCCTGGGCGCTCAACCGCCGCCGCAAAATGCCGGCCGAAGGCGCGGCGCACTCGCTCACCTGCACCACGGTCTGGCCGTTGACGTTCAGTCGGCGCACGGCCTCCACGGCGGAATCGGCCGCCATGCGGCCCTTGTGCAGGTTGCCTTGGCGGTCGGCGTACTCGTAGTCAAACTCAGGCATGGGGTGGGTTGGGTACCCTAGGTCAAGGTCAGGCGGGTGACTTCGTCCAGAGTGGTCCGGCCTTGGGAGGCCTTGATGAGGCCATCCTGAAACAGCGTGCGGCAACCTTGGGAGCGGGCGAAGCGCTTGAGTTCGTTGAGGGTCGCACCGGCCACGATCATGTCCTGCATCTCGCCGCTCATGGGCACGAGTTCGTAGATGCCGATGCGCCCCCGGTAGCCGGTCTGCTGGCAGGCGTCGCAACCCACCGCCCGCACCCACCGCTCGCCGAGCATCCCCCCAGGCATGGCGGCGAGTTGATCGGCTAGGTAGCTCGGCGGCGAAACCGGCTCGGCGCATCGGGAGCAGGGCTTGCGCACGAGGCGCTGCGCCTGCACACCGCGAATGGGGGAGGCCACCAGGAATGGCTCGACACCCATGTCGATCAGGCGGGTGAAACTGGAGATGGCGTCGTTGGTGTGTACCGTGGAGAGCACGATGTGCCCGGTAAGCGCCGATTGAATGGCGATTTCAGCGGTCTCCAGATCGCGGATCTCGCCGATCATGATGGTGTCCGGGTCTTGGCGCAGGATGGCGCGCAAGGCCCGCGCAAAGGTGTAGCCGATCTCCGCATGGGTTTGAATTTGGGTGATGTTGGGCATCTGGTATTCAACGGGATCCTCAACGGTGATGATCTTGCGAACGCCGTCGTCGGATTCCTCCAATGCGGCATAGAGCGTAGTGGACTTGCCGGAGCCGGTGGGTCCGGTGACCAAGACGATGCCGTTGCTGGCACCGAGCCAGCCACGAAACAATGCCAGATGATCCGGCTCCATGCCCAAGTTCTTGAGCTTCAAGTCCTCCCGCTCCTTGGGCAGCAGCCGCAGCACCACGGACTCCCCGAAGGCGCAGGGCACGGTGGAAACCCGCACGTCCATTTCCCGGCCAGCGATGCGGGCGGTGATGCGCCCGTCCTGGGGCAGGCGGCGTTCGGCAATGTCGATGCCGGAGATGAGCTTGATGCGCGAGGCTACCGCCGGGAAGCGCTCTATGGGCTGGGTGAGTCGCGTGTGCAGCACCCCATCGACCCGCAGGCGCACCGCGAAGTTCTCCTCGCTCGGCTCCACGTGGATGTCGGAAGCCTCCATGTCCACGGCCTGGGAGAGCAGGTTGTTGACCAACTCGATCACTGGCGCTTCTTCGGCCATCTCGCGCAACTGCTTGGCGTTGTCGCCGGCGAACAGGCTCTCGATGGCCTGCTCCTTGCGCACGAAGTCCAGCAGGCGGTCAATCTGATGATTGGCGGCGAGATGAAAGGCGACCGGCTCGTCGGGATAGAAGTAGTCGAGTGCCTCAAACAGGGTGTCGTCAAGCACGTCCCGAGCGATGCACTGCAGTTCGTCGTCCACCTGCCACAGCAGCACGGCCCGGTCGAGGAACCACTCCAGCTTGATGGGCGACCCGGCCATGAATTGATAGACCTCCAAGCTGTCCGGCAGCTCCTCGCTGTGGCGCAGGTAGGTGAGGCCCGAGCGTTCAGCGAGAACTTGCAGCAGCAGGTCTTCGGAAATGGCGCCAACCCGCACCAGCAAGGCCCAAAGGCGGCCGCCGGCGGCCTGCTGGATCTGCACCGCCCGGTCCAAGTCGTCGGCCTGAACGTGACCGTTTTCAACGAGGTAGGCACCGAGTTCCCGCTCCGAAACCATGATTTCCTGGACCTTGCGGCGTTCAACGATTTTGGTGGCGGTCTGCGGCATGGGAGCGGCGCCCTGCGGTGCGCGGCTTAGCGGCTGTGGGAGCCTAAGTGTGCCACAAATCGGGGGTTATGCTTGGTCTTAATGTAAAATGCCTAGCGTTCAGTGATAGCTGAACCACCAACGTTGAACTAGACCAGCCAAGGGAACATCCATGCGCATTCTGCTCTTCCTCGCCACCAACCTGGCCATCATCGTGGTGGCCAGCATCACCTTCCGCCTGCTCGGCTTCGAGAGCATCCTGGCCGCCAACGGCGTCGATCTCGATCTCGGGGCGCTGTTGGTGTTTTGCGCGCTGTTCGGCTTCGGTGGGGCCTTCATCTCACTGGCGCTCTCGAAGCGGCTCGCCAAGTGGTCCACCCGCGCCCAGATCATTGAGCGACCGGGCAACGCCACTGAGCGCTGGCTGCTTGAAACCGTGGCCGCATTGGCGGGCAAGGCGGGCATCGGCATGCCGGAAGTGGCCGTTTTCCCAGCCCAGGAGCCGAACGCCTTCGCCACCGGGGCCAACCGCAACAAGGCGCTGGTGGCGGTCAGCGCCGGCCTTTTGAACGGCATGCGCCGGGATGAGGTCGAGGCCGTGCTGGGCCACGAAATCGGGCATGTGGCCAACGGCGACATGGTGACGCTGACCCTGATCCAAGGGGTGGTGAACACCTTCGTGATGTTCCTGGCGCGGATCATCGGCTTCGTCGTGGACCGCGTGGTGCTCAAGAACGAGCGCGGCCTGGGCATCGGCTATTGGATCGCCACCATCATCGCCGAGATCGTGCTGGGCATCCTCGCCAGCGCCATCGTCATGTGGTTCTCCCGGCGGCGGGAGTTCCGGGCCGACGAAGCCGGCGCCCGGCTCGCCGGGCGCGGCAAGATGATCGCCGCCCTGGAGCGTCTGAAGCGCGGCCAGGAATTGCCCAACAGCATGCCGGACACCATGGTGGCGTTCGGCATCTCCAGCGGCGCCCGCCGCGGCTTGAGGGCGATGTTCGCCTCCCATCCACCCTTGGACGCCCGCATCAATTCGCTGAAGGCGGCAGCGATTCCCTAGGGAGCCTCTGATTAAGTACCGGAAGCACAGAGGAGACTGGCGGGCGTGATGGTGCAAGGGCGCCTTCGGCAAGCCGAAGGCGGCGGCGAAGCCGTACAATGTCCGGCGCGGGGCGCCCCCCGCGCGCTCCCCAGCTGAAGGCTCTGACCCGCAACGCGGCCAGCGCGTCCGCAATGCCCTTCTTGAAGGGCGCGTCCTCCCGAAGGGCGCTTCACGTTGTTCAATGGCTCGATCCCGCTCCGTTCGGAGTCATTGCCACTCGACTGCGACATCGCTCCCATTCACAACCAGTGAAGCGCTGTGCGAACGGGACTTGATCAGAGGCTCCCTCATGCAGGCGTTCCCGAAGCGGCTGGCCGCCGTCGTGCTGGCGGCCCTTGCCAGCACCGCCTGCGGGCCGCCGCCCGTCTCCGAGGCACCGGCACCCGAATTCGCCGACTTGGTCCTGCGCGGCGGCAAGGTGGTCACGGTGGACCCGGCCTTGGGGGAGGTTCAGGCCATCGCGGTCAACGGCTACCGCATCGCCGCAGTGGGCGATGATGAAACCATCGCCGCGCGCATCGGCCCGGACACCGAAGTGATCGAATTGCACGGGCGTCTCGCCTTGCCCGGCTTCATCGAAGGCCACGGCCATTTTCTCGGCTTGGGCCGCGCTCAGCAGATTCTCGATCTAGCTGGCGCGGGGAGCTGGGACGCCATCGTCGAGCAGGTCGCCGTGGCCGTGGATGGCGCCGAAGCGGGCGCCTGGGTTTTCGGGCGCGGCTGGCACCAGGAAAAGTGGCGCAAGCCGCCGCAGCCGAACGTTGAGGGCACACCCCTGAACGACGGCCTGAACGCCGTTGCGCCGGACAATCCGGTCTATCTCGGACATGCCAGCGGCCACGCCGCCTTCGCCAACGACGCAGCACTCGCCGCCGCCGGCATCGACGACACAACCCCCGACCCGGCCGGCGGCACCATCGTCCGGGCCGCCAACGGCAAGGCCACCGGCCTGCTGCGCGAAAACGCCCAGGACCTGATTGAAGCCGCCATCGCCCAACAGGAAGCGGGGCTCAGCCCCGAGGAATCCGAAGCCATTCAGAGACAGCGAGCGCAGTTGGCGGGCGAGCAAGCGCTACGCTTCGGGGTCACCTCCTTTCAGGACGCCGGCGCGTCCTTCGCCGACATCGACCTGCTGCGCCGCCTGGAGGATGAAGGCGCCCTGAAGGTCCGCCTCTACGTCATGGTGCGCAGCGAGGACAACGCCACCTTGGCCGAACGGCTGGCCGACTATCGAATGACCGCCGATGGCAACGACTTCCTGACCGTGCGCGCCATCAAGCGGCAAATCGACGGCGCACTCGGTGCCCACGGCGCCTGGCTGCTGGCCCCCTACGCCGATCTGCCGGACAGCGTCGGCTTGGTGCTTGAGCCCCTCGATGAGATTGAACAAGCCGCCCGCATCGCCCTGCAGCACGGCTTTCAGGTCAACACCCACGCCATCGGCGATCGTGCCAACCGCGAGATCCTCGACCTCTACGAGCGCCTATGGTCCCAATCCGGCGTTGCCGGACATGACCTGCGTTGGCGCATAGAGCACGCGCAGCACATCGATCCCGATGACATCCCGCGCTTCGGCACCTTGGGCGTCATCGCCGCCGTGCAGGGCGTCCATGCCGCCTCCGACGGCCCGTGGATTCCCACCCGGCTCGCAGAGGAGCGAGCCGAACGCACCTCCTACCGCTGGCGCGACCTGCTCGACGCCGGCGCCATCCTCAACAACGGCACCGATGCTCCCGTGGAATCGATCGACCCCATCGCCTCATTCCACGCCTCGGTAAGCCGCCGCATGAACAACGGCGAGCCTTTCTTTCCCGGCCAAGCCATGACCCGCATGGAAGCCCTCCGCAGCTACACCCTCGACAACGCCTACTCAGCTTTCGAGGATGAGATGAAGGGCTCCCTAACCCCCGGCAAATACGCCGACATCGTGGTGCTCTCCGAAGACATCCTGACCGTTGAGGAAAGCAAAATCCCCAACGCCAAGGCGGACTACACCATCGTCGGGGGCGAGATCAGGCATGCGCGCCTCGGCGAGTGACTGCTACGGCTGCAACGAAACGTCAGGCAAGCCGCACTAAACGCAAGCCGCCACCGATGAGCGCAAGACGAGTGATCGCCCACTCCAGCGTTCCAATCGGCCACGCCCCTGATACGCTATCGAAATGCTGGCACCCCAGAAGGAACCCGCCATGGCAACGATCAACGTCAGACTGCTCGCCGACGACATAGTACGCGACTTGAAGCTTCGCGCAGTTCGCAACAACCGCTCGCTTGAAGGCGAGGTCCGACACATTCTGGTGGACGCGGTCA
This sequence comes from Candidatus Azophilus lithoversatilis, assembly GCA_028278675.1. Taxonomy (GTDB): domain Bacteria; phylum Pseudomonadota; class Gammaproteobacteria; order Pseudomonadales; family Azotimanducaceae; genus Azophilus; species Azophilus lithoversatilis. The sequence continues at coordinate 60,002 of JAQAJJ010000006.1, read as the reverse complement.
AAGACGACCTGTCAGCAAAAAGGACCGCCTTCCTTGCCCGAACTGCTGAGTTGCGTTGCGCGTCCGAAGGGCGCCCCCAGACGCCCTGCGAACTGTTGATCCGCCAAGATCGCGATCACGGACACTAACTGACCGTAAGCTGGGTGGTTGACGCGAGCGTCGCGGTCAAGTGGCTTGTTGTCGAAGACGATTCAGCTGACGGGCGCGATCTCGTTAACCGTGGGGAAGAACTCCATGCCCCTCGCCTGCTCGCTTCCGAAGTTGCCAACGCAGTCTGGCGAAAGGTCCGGCTCGGCCAAGTTGATCGGCTCGCTGCCCCCCAGCTCCTCGCCACCATGTCGGATGTGCCGGTCCGGTGGCACCCCGACGAGACCCTCTGCGCTGACGCCGTCCGGCTCGCCGTTGCGCTCGACCGGCCGGTTTACGACCTGATGTATCTTCCATGGAACAAATGGAGACAGCCCCGCGGCTGGCGAGTTGTTCCTTCGGCGTCGGCGGATTGTCGTTCGGGGGCAAGCTAAGGGCTTCCGCTATACATTTGGGTAACGCGCCGGTTACCATGTGACAGTGGTCCAAGTTACGGAGTATGTCGATGCTCAAGGGCGCCGTCCGTTCGGGCGATGGTTCAATCGTCTAAATGGTCAAGCGGCGATCAAGGTCACGGCTGCACTGGACCGCATGGGACGGGGCATCTTGTCCAACGCGAAAGGCATCGGGGCGGGAGTTCTGGAGTACCGCATCGACTCCGGTCCGGGATACAGGATCTACTTCGGCCGGGACGGCGAGACCCTGATCGTCCTGCTCGGGGGCGGCACGAAGCGCCGCCAGCAGGCGGACATTGAGACGGCGAGGCGCCTTTGGCGGGAATACCGGCGCAGACGGCAGGAGGATTGAGACATGGCATTGACTCGGGATTTCAAGGTGACGGTGCGGGAGCGGCTCCAACGCGATCCGGCATTCCGCGAAGCGCTCCTTACGGAGGCGGTCGACTGCCTTCTGTCCAGCGACCTGGGGACCGGCAAGTCGCTGCTGCGCGACTACGTCAATGCGACCATCGGATTCCGCGAACTCGCAGGACTCACCGACAAGTCGCCGAAGAGCCTGATGCGCATGCTCAGTTCGACCGGCAATCCACACGCACGCAACCTGTTCGAGATCATCGATTGCCTGCAGCAACGGGAAGGCGTTCACCTGAAGGTCCAGGCAATTCGTTGACTGGAGCCGGCGGAAGGGCTGCTTGAAGGAGAGTGGAGGCCCAGCACGGGGATCTGGGGGCGAACCCCCGCTTCATGGTCACCAACTTGGACGTGGCCAACGACCCGCAGGGGCTGTACGACGACCTGTACTGCGCCCGGGGCGAAAATGGAGAACCGGATCAAGGACCAGCAGCTCGGCCTGTTCGCCGGCCGAACTGCCTAAGGCGACGCCGCAGACCATCCGCCTCACCCTGCTCAAGGTGGACGCCGTGGCGCTGTCCAACACCCGCCGGGTGTTGACAAAAGCATGGGGTTTGGGGCCGTGCGCCCCGACGGCGGGCAAGCCGTGCCGAAGCGACGTCCCATCGCCTGGCATCGTTCGAGAGCGCCAGGAAACATGACGAACCGGCTCAGGCTCTCGAGAATTGAACAACTCGTGCACTATCCGGGTTCAGGTCGTTCAATGCAAACCCGTTCAATTCCCGGATCGACTTGAAACCCGATACGCTGAGTCTCTCAAGGACGCCTCTCATCTCATTTCTCCCTGTCTCCAAGGGGGCGCCAGCAATTCGTCAAGCATCTGCGGGAGCCTGCGGCTGGCCCTTGTGCCAAAGCCCGTCAACGGAGAAGCACTGCCACACCCAAGGCAGCCAGCGCAGCAGGGCGAAGCTCAGCCACAGTGCCCAGGCCAGAATCAGCGCCTTGTAGATCCATAGCGGCACCGACCAAGCCCAGGCCACCGGCAGCGACGACTCACTGTGGCTGGCAAACCACTTCAAGCTGCTGCCTTGGGAGTCAGCACCGATGACGTGCATATCCGGTGTTCCCAACAGGCCGTCGGGCAAGGTGGTCACGAGCGCGGCCAAGGCGGCAAGTGTTACCACGGCAATAAGAAACTGGACGCCGTTGAACAGCTTGGTCGGCAGGTCGTCATGCCAGCGCTTGCGCGCCCCGCAGGCCACGAGCCAAGCGGCTACCAAGCCCAGCACCGGCCAACTGTAGGTGCTCAATCCCAGCCCCAGCAACAGCCAATGCCGAGTTTGCAACGGCGTGAGGTCGATTCGCCCAAGAATCAGGGCGACGATGACCAGGACGGCGAGTTCCGACCAGTACAGCACCGCTGGGCCCAGCGGCGGGCCTTCGGTCGCCAGCAGCCAGCGGCTGTCCGGCAATCGCATCTGCAGGCTGATGTTGCTGGCGGGCGCACCCAGAGCGACCGTCGGGGTTGCGGTGCGCAAACCGACTTCGCCGGAAGTGCGCCATCCCAGTTGAATGACGTGCTCTCCCGGCAGGATGGGCAAGCTCAGCGCACTGCCGTCCGCTCGAAACGGCTCGTGCTGGCCATCAATTCGCAAGCTGAGAATCTCCGCGCCCGGGGGCAGATGCAGGACATGCTGCCGACCTTGGGTGCTGCGGTAGTTCAGGATCAAGCTCGAAGTGCTCGACAGCTTGCCCTTGGCAACCTCAAGAGTCACGGCATCGAAGGCCAGCGTTGGTCCGGCGCTCGGTTCGGGACGGATCACTTCGATGTTCAGGCGCTCCCCGGGGCGCGGGTGAAATTCGGCGACGTGCAATTCCGCGGCGTCATCCGAACCGATGCTCTCAGGCACGCCAGTGAATTCGGCGCGCCAAGCACTGCCGACCGCGGCGCGCCAGACTTCCTGCCAAGGTTGACCGGGGGCTGATTCAATCAGCAGCGGCGATTGCTGGGGCAATAGGGATTCCCAGGAAACGCTGTGCTCCGCCGCCGCCATCGAAACCAGCAACCCATCCCCGTCGCGGCTCAGGCCGGGGGTGGTGACGGATTCGGCCTCCATTAGCGGGACATTCAGGGTCAATGCCCCTTCGACCGGGGCGATGCGGCGCACTTCGGTCGCTACCCGCCAGTCGAGGCCGAATTCCAACGTCCGCTCAATGCGCACGAACGTGGGAAAGCGGCTGCTCTCCCATTTCGGCTGCCCGGATTGCGAGCCTTGGGCCTCACGCATGCGGGTCAGGTGCAACGAACCGGACAGCAGCCGCCGATTCTCGATGCCGGCCAGATTCCAGCCGCTGGCGCTCGCATCAATGACCCGCGGCACTGCCGGAAAGGGTATTTCCAAGCTGTCGGCGGCTGGCGTGCGGCCCTTGAGCTCGATGCTGCGGCGACCGGCCCCCACATTGGCCCAAAGCGTTCCATCGGGCCCCCGCAGCACCTCGCCCGCCGCCGACCCGGCGATCAGAATGGCGGTCGGGCGCCATCCCGCCTCCGACCCGGGCAGCGGAACCGCCACGTCGGCCAGCGCATGCACCTCCAGCAGCATGTTGACCGCATCGACGGCGACTTTGATTCGCGCTTCAACCACTTCGGCGCACCGCGGCGCGCACTCAGGAGGCTCCAACAAGCGCTTCTCAAGTTCGTACAACAGCTGCGGGTCCGGCAGGTCCGCTTCGGCAGGTGGCGCACCGAAGAGCAACGAGCCCAAGGACACCGCCATCAGCAAACCGCTGGCCTTGGCACGGCCAGTCAGCCAGTGCATTGGGAGGGTCAACCGGCGCTTTAAAACCGCGGCGGCCAGCACGGCGGCAAAGGCCAGCAACAGCAACACCTCCAGGAACCGCAGCGCGGTAACGAGCCAGCGGGGCGCGACCACCAGCCTCACGGTCTGGTCCGCGTCCACCGGCCCGCTCCAAGACAGCGCATGCCGGTTCCAGCGCCATGAAGGAATGCCGGGGCCCGTCTGCACCATCGCGTTCGGCATGTAGCGCGCGAAGGTCTGGCGGGGCGCTGCTGTGACCAAGACCTCCTGTATTTCCGACGCCGCCCCCGGCGCGCTGGACAATGCTCTTGCCCGGCCATCCCGTTCAACGGAGTCCAAGGACTTTTGCTTCGCGTAGCTGGGTTCCAACTCAGCGAAGGTTTCCTGCACCCAGGCTTCCGGCTGCGGCTCGAGCTGCGGGTGGATGGCGATGCGCAACTGATCGGCCATAAAGGGCACCAGCCATATGACCAGCGCAGCCCCGCTCAGCGCCTGAAAGACGAAGGCCGAGCGGCGCAGCCGGCCTTCCGGTGCCACGCGCAGCAGGGCGATGGCGATGAGCAAGTTGAGCCACAGCCACGCTGGAGCGTCGGCCTCGTGGTAGCTGAGGCCAACCGCGAGCAGGGCAATCACGCCGGCCGTCGGCCCGAGCAGGCGCCAAGCGCCCACGGTGATGATCGAGACCAGGAAGAAATCCAGCAGCCGCCACTGGCTCAACCAGCTGCCGCGGGCAAGATCCGCGCCCGGCGCCGCCAACAACTTGTAGCCCGGCGGAAGGTTCAGGCCGACATGCACACCGCCAAAGCGCGTGGTCCAGCCCGTTACCGGCATGCTGCCGCCCGATTCGATGCCGGCCAGCGATCGCATCCTGACCTCCGGGTGCCGCAGTTCGACACCCGTTTGGCCCGCTTGGGCACCGGCGGTGACCAGCAAGTCCTCGCCCCGCTCCCGGGCGCTCAACAGCCGGTACGGCGGGGCCATGTCCAGCCGCCAGCCACGACGCATCTTGCCGGTGATCGTGTCGGCAGCCCAAAGGCCCTCCCCTTCGAAGTCCAGCCACATTTCGCGGTCGAGCGTCAATTCGTTATCGGCGGCACCGATGCCGCGGCTGCGCTGCGTGATGAGCAGCCGTTCTCCGGGGCGAACGCGGAACGCGGCGAACTGCTGCCAGTCTCCCGGCACGCCAACCTGTTCAGGCTGCACGGCTGCCGGACCTTCGGCTTGCGTCACCCGCTGGCGAACGTTCGGGCGGTAGCTCCAGATCTCGCTGTCGGGAAGATTCTCCTCACCCGGCTCCAAGCCGATGGCGTCAAGCGCGTCATCAGCTCTCGCCTCCACTTCAATCCGCCACTCGCCGGGCCGCGCCTGCAGGCGCAACTTGCCATCCGATTCGAATCGGGCAGGCAGATCGGCGTCGATCGCCAGCGGCACAAATCCCGCTGGCAGCAACGGGCCAATCAACTCCTCACGGACTTCGCCGGAAACATCGACGAACAGGACGGTGGTCAAGCCGGTCGGCACATTGTCTTCGATCAGACGGTAGATTTCCGTACGCACCGCGTTGCGCTCCGGACTGTCCGGCTGCGCCTCGCCGAGAAACACGCCTTCCCCGGTTCGCATGAGACGCGCGACCGGCTGCCCATCCACCCGAAGCGACACCAGCCCGCTGAGCGCAGGCAACGCCAAGACCCCCGGCGGCTCCTCCCACGCAAAGCGCCCGGAAACCCGATGCCGGCCCGGGTCAAGCCACAAGCTGGGCGTTTCGCCGCGCATCACCACCCGCACCGGCTGGTCGTTGGCGGTCACGCGCTCCGGCCAATGGGCCGCGCTGCCGGGCAGCGGCAGCCACTGCGAACCGCCGTACAGCGTCCATGTCTGATCGAACCGAGCGCCGTCCGATTCGACCCTCAGATCAAGCGGACCGGGCCATACGCAAGCGAAGTCGGCCTCGCGCGCCGCGCCGCGGTCGAAGAAGAACGGGCACTGGCGGTAGGCCTTGTCCTTCAGCACCCATTGCTGCCAGTCGCGCAGCGCCTCCGGCACCACCACCTCGACCGCCTGGACCGGGCACCACGCGAGCCAACCCAGCAGAAGAAGCCATTGCAATCGACGGATAGCGCTCATCGCGGCATCTTCACACTCTTCCCTTGAGTAGTAAACGCTTCGGCGGGACTGGAATAGCCGCGGAACGGACTCCCGCGTTTCTCGAAAGCACCTGCCCAATGTGAAACAATCGCGCACCCTACCCCAGCGCACCAGGAGGCTGCGGCATGACCATCGAGGTGGTCAACCACACCGAACGGGAAGTGGCCATCGCCAACTTCTCCAAGGAGCGCTACCTGTGCCCGGCCTACATGGACCGGGAGTGGGAGCGCATCTGGCGGCAGACTTGGCTCTTGGCCGGGCTGGAAAGCGACCTGGCCGCGCCGGGCGACTTCTTCGTCTTCGACCTAGGGCGAGAGCAGATTCTCATCACCCGGGCGGCCGATGGGCAACTGCGCGCCTTCTACAACGTCTGCCAGCATCGGGGCAATCGGCTGGTGGCCGAGGAGCGCGGCAAGGCCAGCAACTTCCGCTGCGCCTACCACGCCTGGACCTATGGCTTGGATGGCGCCTTGAACGCCATCCCCTGCGAAGACCGCTTTGCGCAGGGCGTCCCGCGCCGGGAGCGGGCCCTGCGCCCGGTCGCGGTGGATGTGTGGGACGGCTTGGTGTTCATCTGCATGGCCGAGAACCCCATGCCGCTATCGGAATTCCTGGGCCCGGTCACGGACTGGCTGGCGCCCTACCAGTTCCGCAACATGACCTTGGTGGAGGACCAGACCGTTCACCACCACTGCAACTGGAAGGCAGTGGTGGACAACTTCAGCGAGCTCTACCACGTGGACTTCCTGCATCCCCAGCACAAGCGCATGGTGGACTGCTGCAACGACACGGTGCATCTGTTTCCCGAGGGGCATACCGGCCTGGCGGTGCGCGGGGCCACCGTCAACCCCCGCTTCCCCATCCCGGAGGAGCCCACCGACATCCAATCGGCCCAACTGCAAAGCCTGGGGCCGGACCCTGCCGAATTTCGGGGACGGGTGCTCGAAGTGCGCGAAGCCGTGCAGCGGCGCAAGCGCGAGGTGGGCCGGGACTACGGCTACGACTACAGCCGCTTCGCCGACCACCAACTCTCCGACGTCTGGCAGTACAACCTGTTCCCGAACACGATTTTCTCCTTCACTCCCGAGCACCTGTGGATCCTCCGCCCGCGCCCGCACGCCACCGACCCGCAGCAATGCTGGTTCGACAAGATGAGCCTGGTTCTGCACGCCGATCCGAGCTTGAGTGAGCGCACGCGCGGCGTCGGCGGCCCCGCCCGCCACGGGCACAACCTCACCGATGGCAGGAAGCCCGCCGACTACGTCCGCCCCGAGCGCGACCAGTTCGGGCACCACGCCATCCTCAGCGGCGAGAAAAGCATGACCGACACCATCGACCAGGACATCGAACTGCTCGGCGGCGTTCAGGCCGGCATGCGCTCGGCGGGTTTCGACAGCGTCTGGCTGAACGACGACGAGCTTCGCGTCCAGCACTTCCACAATCAGCTCGACGAGTGCATGCGGGGCTAGCTTGCGCGTTTGGCTGACCGTCATCGCCGTCTGTCTCGCGGTCGCGGGAACGTTGGGCTGGTACAAATATCAGCGCATCCAAGCTGGCATTGCCTTCGCCGCCGCCTTCCCGGAGCGCATCGAAGCGGTGCAGGCGTTCACGGTCCTGGAGGAGCTTTGGCAGCCGACTACCCAAGTGATCGGCGAGGCGGTCGCCGTTCGCTCGGTGACCGTCAAGGCCGAAATCGCCGGCACCATCGCCGAGGTTGGCTTCACGCCGGGCGCTACCGTCCAAGCCGGCCAGCTGCTGGCACTGCTCGACAGCAGCGAGGAGCGCGCCCAACAACAAGCCGCCGAAGCCGAGGCAAAGATCGCCAACTTGGAACTGGAGCGCAGCCGCAAGCTGGTCGCCGCCGGGCTCGGCGTGGTTGAGGACCAGGATCGAGCCGAAGCCCGCTTCGATGCCGCCAACGCCGCCATCCGCCGATTGCAGGCCGTCATCGCCAAAAAGACCCTGCGGGCGCCGTTTGACGCCGCCGCCGGACTGCATGAGCTCGATGTCGGGCAGTTTTTGGACAAGGGCGACGTGGTAACCCGCTTGGTCGGCACGGGCGAGCGCATTTGGATCGACTTCACGCTGCCCCAGGAGCAAGCCAACTTGGTCATTGGCGAGACCGTCGAGATCGCCCGCAACCAGACGGCAGCGGCCATCACCCGTGCCGAAGTCATCGCCAAGGACAGTTTCGTCAACGAACTCTCGCGCAGCGTCCGCTATCGGGCGCTGGCGGAAAATCGAACCCTGGGCGCAGCACCCGGTGCCCTAGTGACGGTGCACGCCCCCTTGGGCGAACCGCAAACGGCGACCCTGGCACCCGCCAACGCCGTTCGCCGGGGTGCCTTCGGCGCCAAGGTGTTCGTGCTGCGGCAGGCGGAGGAAGGCGCCCTCGCCCCGGAACGGGCCGAGCAGCGCATGGTCACCCTCGGCCCGCAGCGCGGCGGGTTGGTGGTGATCGCTTCGGGGCTGCGCCCCGGTGAGCGTGTGGCTGCCGACGGCGCGTTCAAGCTGCGCGACGGCGCCTTGGTCAACGCCGGTTCGCGGGGTTCGCGCCCTGTGCAAGGGGCCGCCGGTGGCCGTTGAGTCCAGCTTCGGACAAGGTGCCAACGCGGCCTTCGCCCAAGGCGAAAGCCGGCCCCGATTCACCGACCTCTTCGTGCGCCGCCCGGTGCTGGCGGTGGTGATCTCCCTAAGCCTGGCGCTGATCGGCGTACGCGTGGCCATGGACATGCCGGTGCAGCAGTACCCCACCATCGAGAGTGCATCGCTGGTGATCAGCACGCCCTACGTGGGGGCGTCCGCCGAGGTGGTGCAGGGCTTCATCACCGATCCCATCGAGCGGGTGGCGGCCACCATTCCCGGCGTGGACTTCATCGACTCCGAAACCCGGGCCGGGATGAGCCGGGTCACCGTGTACCTCAAGCTGAACGAAGACAGCGCCGACGCCTTGGCTGAACTGTCCACGCGGCTCGGCCAGATTCGCTTTGAGCTGCCCCCCGGCGCGGAGGATCCGGCGGTGGAGGTGCAGCGCGCCGACCGGCCCCAAGCCGGCTGGTATCTGGGCGTCAAACTCAACGAGCGCATGAGCCGCGCGGAACTGACCGACTACCTGCGCCGCGAAGTGGCCCCGCAGCTTGCGTCAATCCCCGGCGTCCAGCAGGTCTGGATGGGCGGCGGTCGGCTGCCGGCAATGCGCATCTGGCTGGACCCGGACCGCATGACGATGTTCAACGTCAGCACCGCAAACGTGGAGGCGGCGCTTCAGCGCAATAACATCATCGCCACCATCGGCCAGACCGAGAACGCCGACCAGCGCATCGACCTGCTGGTGAACACCTCGCTCACCCAAGCGGACGAGTTCGAGCGCATGGTGATTCGGGAGGCCGAGGGCACCCTGATTCGGATACGCGACGTGGCACGGGTCGAACTCGGTGAGGAGGAAGGCACCGACCTCGGCCGGCTGAACCAGCGCACCACCGTGTTCCTCGGCATCTTTCCGCTGCCGGGGGCCAATGAAATCGACATCGCCGATGCCCTGTACGTGGCTCTCGACGAGATCAACGCCACCATGCCTGCGGGTTTGGAATTGGAGATCGGCGAGGACGTGACCGCCTACATGCGCAAGGCGCTCGCTGAGATCTTCATCACCTTGGCCGAGACCGTCACATTGGTGGGCTTGGTGGTGCTGCTGATGATGGGTTCGGTGCGCACCGCGC
>JAQAJJ010000006.1:22767-50280 GCA_028278675.1 Candidatus Azophilus lithoversatilis | reverse complement strand
ACATGCGCGAGGGCGCTTCGCGCACCCAGGCCGCACTGGCCAGTTCCCGGCAATTGGCGTCGCCGATCATCGCCATGACCCTGACCCTGGCGACGGTCTATGCGCCCATCGGCTTTCTGTCCGGCCTGACCGGCGTGCTGTTCAAGGAGTTCGCCTTCACGCTGGCGGTGGCGGTGCTCATTTCCGGTATGGTCGCGCTGACCCTTTCGCCGGTCATGAGCGCTTGGATGGCTCCGGAGAAAGGCCGTGAATCGGCCATGACGCGGCGCGTCAACCACCTCTTCGACGCCACCCGCCGGCGCTATCGCCGCTTGCTCGACGGGCTGCTCGCCAACAACGGCCCGGTGTTGTTCACCGCCGTCTTCTTCGCCCTGCTGGCCGCACCGTTCTTCCTGCTCTCGCAAAAGGAACTCGCGCCCACCGAGGACCAGGGTGAGATCAACGTGGCCATCACCGCACCCCCCGAGGCCTCCTTGGCGTACACCGAGCGCTACATGACCGATGTGGTGGATGCCATGGAGAGCCTGCCGGGCAGCGGCCTCATGTGGCAGATGGTAATGGCCAATTTCGGCTTTGGCGGCATGAAGTTCGACGACTTCGATGAGCGCGAGCTGAGCACCCAGGAAATGCTGCCCATGGCCTTCGGCGCACTTTCCGAAGTGACCGGCCTGACCGCCTTCCCGGTGCTGCCGTCCCCCCTGCCGAGCGCCGGGCGCTTCGACATGGAGTTCGTGGTGCTCTCCTCCGACAGCGCTGCGCAGATGCTCCCGTACGCCGACCGGCTCATGGACCGGGCGCGGGAGACCGGCATTTTTCTGTTCGTCGATACGGATCTGCGCATCGACCTGCCCCAAGGCCGATTCCTGGTGGACCGGGAACGGGTGGCGGACCTGGACATGGACTTGGCCGAAGTGAGCCGCCAGCTCGGTGCCTTCCTGTCCGCCAACTACGTCAATCGCTTCGACCTCGACGGCACCGCCTACCGAGTCATTCCCATGATCGAGCGCAGCGGGCGGCCCGACCCGGACGCCCTGCTCGACATCAAGCTCAGAACGCCGGGCGGCGACATGGTGCCCCTGTCCGCCCTCGCCCGCCTTGATGAAACCGTCGCCCCCCGGGTGCTGGCCAAGTTCCAGCAGAAGAACGCCTTCCGCATTCGCGGCGGCCTGATTCCCGGCCGCACCAAGGAGGAGGGACTGCAGGCCATGGAGTCGCTGGCTGCTGAGCTTCTGCCGCCCCACTACGCCATCGACTACGCCGGCGAGTCCCGCCAGTTGCGCCAGGAGGGCAGCACCCTGCTCGGCGTGCTCGGCATCTCGCTGGCCTTCGTGTTCATGGCCTTGGCGGTGCAGTTCAACAGCTTCCGCGATCCCTTGGTGGTGCTGCTTGGCTCCGCCCCGCTGGCCCTGTCTAGCGCCCTGCTGTTCACCTATCTGGACCTGACCACCATCAACACCTACACCCAGATCGGTTTCATCACCTTAGTCGGGCTGATCTCCAAGAACGCCATCCTGATCGTCGAATTCGCCCGTCAGCTGCAGGCCGAGGGACTGGCCAAGCTCGAAGCCATCAAGGGCGCCGCCGAGACTCGCCTGCGCCCCGTGCTGATGACCGCCGGCGCCACCGTGATGGGCCACATGCCCTTGGTGTTTGTAACCGGTCCCGGCGCCGAGGCCCGCAACAGCATCGGCATCGTGCTGGTCGCCGGCATGCTGCTCGGCACCCTGTTCACCCTGTTCGTGCTGCCCAGCATCTACTGCCTGCTGGCCGCGGAACGACACAAGGAATCCGAGGCAGTGGATCCGGCTGTGGCTGCGGCTACGTGACCAATAGGATTTCCAACGCAGCATTGACGTTGAGCGGCGCGAGCCGCTCCCTCAAAGCGGTGGCGGTTTGAGGTCTAGGGAGCCTGCCCCGTCTATAATGCGCCTCTTTTTTCGTTCACCTCCCGATGCGCCCTACCCTCGGTCTGACGGCCACCGCTCTGCTTGTCCTGACTGCGCCGAGCCTGCTGGGGGCTGAATCAGCGGGCGTCGCGACGGCCGAGGGCGGCGCGGAGCGAATGACGCTCATCGACGTGCCCCACTTCGATGACAACGACCTGACCATCCGCATCGACGGCCATCTCGACGAAGACGTCTGGTCCGGGCTTCAAGTCCACGACGGCATGCGGGTGATCTCCCCGGACACCTTGGCGGCGACCAACCACCCGACTCAGGTGGCCTACTTCCACACCGAGCGCGGCCTGTATGTCGGCGCGAAGCTCGAACAGCCGAAGGAAACCCTGGTCGCCCGCCTTTCCGGACGCGATAGATTCATCAACCGGGACAGCTTTGGCGTCACGCTCGATACCTCCGGGGAGGGCCTTTACGGCTATTGGTTCACGGTGAACCTCGGCGGCGCGGTGATGGACGGCAAGGTCGCGCCCGAACGCCGCTACTCCAATGAGTGGGACGGCCCTTGGCAGCACGGCACCGCCGAGCTGGCGGACGGCTGGAGCCTGGAGATGTTTCTGCCGTGGTCGATGATGGCCATGCCGCAAATTGATGGGCCGCGGCGCATCGGCTTTTTCACCAACCGCAAGGTCACCTACCTCGGCGAGCGCTGGGCGGCGCCGCCGCTGCCGTTCACCTCCGCCCGCTTCATGTCCGCCCTCGGCCAGCTCCAATTGGGCGATGTCCGCCCGCGACGGCAACTCGACTTCTACCCTTACCTCAGCGCCACCCAAGATGAGATCAAGGGGGAGGACCACTATCGCGCTGGCCTCGACCTGTTTTGGCGCCCCACCAGCAACTTTCAGATCGCCGCCACCGCCAACCCGGACTTCGGCGCGGTGGAGAGCGACGACGTGGTGGTGAACCTGACCGCCTTCGAGACTTTTTTCCCCGAGAAGCGACTGTTTTTCCTGGAGGGAAACGAGGTCTTCACCACCACGCCCCGATCCCGCGTCCGTTCCGGGAGTTCGGGCAGCTTCGGGCGGCGCACCCGGTCAACCTACAGCCCCACGCCCACCACCTTGCTCAACACCCGCCGCATCGGCGGTCCGCCGGGCATCGAGGTGCCGGACGGCGTCAGCGCTGAAGGCGCCGAACTCGGCCGTCCCACCGACCTGCTCGGCGCCGTCAAGGTGACCGGCCAAGCCGGCAATTGGCGCTACGGTCTGCTGACCGCCTTTGAGGAGGACGCGCGCCGGGTGGCGGAGCGGGACGACGGCACGCCCATCCGGCTCACCCAGGACGGCCGCGACTTCGGCGTCGCCCGGCTGCTGTATGAAGCGAGCGGCGACGGCCGATGGTCGGCGGGCTACATCGGCACCTTGACCCGCCGCCACGAGTACGACGCCGTGGTCCATGGCATCGACGCGCACCTGCTCAGCGCCAACGGCAAGATCACTTGGGATGGACAATTCATGGCCAGCGACGTGGACGGCAGCACGGGTTACGGCGCCTTGATGAATTTCGCCTACGTGCCCACCCGGGAATGGCGGCACAGCTTCTCGCTGGACTACGTCGATGCCAGCTTGGACATCTCCGACTTGGGCTTCATTCGCCGCAACGACTACCGCAACGTCCTTTACCGAGCCCAGTTCAGCCGCTCCCGAGGGCTGACTTACCTGCGCAATCGCAGGGCCAGCCTGCTGCTGGCCCATGAGCAGAACGGGGCGGGCCGCATGGTTCGCTCAGCCGCGTTTCTGCGCACCGGTTGGGTGTTTCCCAACAGCAGCGAACTGCGTACTGAACTCGACTACTTCCCCGCCCAGTGGGACGACCGCAACAGTTTCGGCAACGGCACCTTCAAGATACGGGATCGCTGGACGAAGGAGCTCGCCTTGGGGACCGATACGGGCAAACCCGTAAGCTTCAGCATTCTGGTGGGATTGCGCCAGGAGAGCCTCGGCGGTCGCACCTATCGGGCGGCGGCCGGCGTCACCTTCAAGCCCAACGACCGCTTCTCCCTGGAATTTGACACGGAGTACTACCGGCGCGATGGCTGGCTGCTGCATCAGGAGGACCGCCGCATGACCACCTTTGCCGCCACCGAGTGGCGCCCGCGCCTTGCCGTGGACCTGTTCCTGAGCGCCCGCCAGCAACTGCGCCTCACCCTTCAGTGGGCAGGTGCCCAAGCCGACGAGCAGGACTTCTGGCTCATTCCTGAGCGGCCCGGGGCGCTCATGCCCACCGGCAAGCAGCCCGGTGAACCCAGTGCCGACTTCACGCTGTCGCGCATGGTCGGCCAGCTACGCTACCGATGGGAAATCGGCCCGCTCTCCGATTTGTTTGTGGTTTACACGCGAGGCAGCAATCTCGATGGGCGCATCGATGCGGAACTTGGCGCGGGTGACGCCAACGGCACCGGAGCCGATGGCTTCGCTGACCTGTTTCAGGATGCGTTCACCAATCCGGTGGTTGATCTGCTGGTCGTCAAGCTCCGCTATCGTTTCGGACGTTAGGCCCCCCCCTGCGCCAAGTTGCGAAGCAACTCGAACGCTTCGCCTCCGGCGAAGCGCTTGCGCCTCCCGACGTAAAGTCGGTAGTGTTCACGCGGTCCGCCTGCCGGCATTCGACCGAGGAGCCTAAAGCCAATGCCCGAGGCCACATCCAAAATTGGTGCGCACGAAAGCGCATCCGCGGCATCGGCGAGCTTTAGCCGCGCCATCCAGGACGCCATCGACCAGAAGACCAAGCCGCTCGGCGCCCTCGGCAGGCTGGAATCCCTCGCTGCGCAGATCGCTCAGGTCCAGCAGACGCTGAAGCCCACCGCCGAACGCTGCCGGCTGACTGTGTTCGCCGCCGACCACGGTATCGCACAAGCTGGCGTGTCCGCCTTTCCCCAAGAGGTGACCCGGCAGATGCTGCAGAACTTTCTCTCTGGAGGCGCCGCTGCCAACGTCATGGCCAATACGCTCGGGGTGGAATTCGCCTTGGTCGATGCCGGTGTCGCGGGCCCGGCCTTGCGACGGCCTGGGCTGGCTTCGGTCCGCATCGACAACGGCACCCACAACTCGGCCAAGCGACCAGCGATGTCCACGGCCCAATGTCGCCGCGCACTGCGGGAGGGTCGCGCGATCGGTGGCGAGCCGGGTTTCGAGGCGGCCTGCTTCGGCGAAATGGGCATTGGCAATACCTCCTCGGCGAGCCTGGTGGCCGCCAAGCTTCTCGGCCTGCCCGTCGGCCGCCTGACCGGTCGCGGCACCGGCTTGGATGATGCCGGCCTCGCCCGAAAGCGGCGCATCCTGGAAGCGGCGGCGGCGCGAACGCCTGCCGAACTCGATCCTGAAAGCGCCCTGCGCGAGTATGGTGGCTTTGAAACGGTCATGCTGGCCGGCGCCGTGATGGGCGCCGCCGAGGCAGGCAAGCTGGTGCTGGTGGACGGCTTCATCGCGACGGTGTCTGCCTTGGCAGCGCGGCGCCTGATGCCGGATGTGGCGCATCATCTAGTGTTTGCGCATCGCTCCGCTGAACCGGGGCACGATGTGGTGCTCGAAGCGATGGGTGCGCAGCCACTGCTTGACCTGCAACTGAGGCTCGGCGAGGGCACCGGCGCCCTGCTCGCCTGGCCCTTGGTGCAGGCCGCTGCCGCGATGCTGCGCGACATGGCAAGTTTCAGTTCCGCTGGCGTCAGCGAGCAACCGTGAAGCGCGCCGCACAAGAGGAACTTCGCATCTTTGCCCTCGCCCTGCAGTTTCTCACCCGGCTGCCAGTGCCGGCCGGGAATGCCCACAGCCCTGAACGCCTCGCCGCCTCCGTGCGTCACTACCCCTTGGTCGGCGCACTGGTCGGTACGCTGTGCGCAGGTTTTTTCTGGTTGGCGGACTTTGTCCTGCCCGGCTCCGTCGCGGTGCTTCTCGCCATGGCGGCAGGGCTGGCGCTGACCGGCGCCATGCATGAAGACGGGCTGGCCGACAGCTTCGACGGCATCGGCGCCGGGGCCAACCAGGGCAGCAGCCAAGGCGCCAACGAAGACGTCGGCCACCCCAACGACATCCAAAGAAGCCGCATCCTCCACGTCATGCGCGACAGCCGCCTCGGAACCTTCGGCACCACCGCCCTCGTCATGGCATTGGCGATCAAGGCCGCCGCCCTCGCCAGTCTCCCACCCCTCGCCGTCGGCATTGCGTTGATCGTCGGACATGGCCTGTCCAGGCTGTCCTGCATCGTCGTCATGCAGACCAGCGCCTACGTCCGCCAAGCCGGGGTCGCCACGCCGATGGCCCGCCGCCTGGGTTCCCTGAGTTGGGTCGTGGCCCTCACCACTTCCGCCGTGCTACTGGCGGGTCTCTTGCGGCTGCTCGGGCCGCTGACCGCGTTCCTGGCACTCGCCGGACTCGTTGCCGGGCACACGCTGATGCGGCTCGTCTTCGAGCGCAAACTCGGCGGCTACACCGGCGACACCCTTGGCGCCGTCCAGCAAGCCAGTGAAGTCGGCCTCTACCTAGGGGTCTCAGCGAGCGTGAGCGGGTGGGCCTGATTCTGGTGCGTCATACCCGGCCCGAGGTTCCGACGGGCCTGTGCTACGGCCGCCTGGACGTCGGGTTGCTCGACACGTTCGCCGATGAAGCCGCAGCGCTGCTTCGGACCTTGCCCGAGGTGCGGCGAGTGGTCTCGAGCCCCTTGCTCCGCTGCCGCAAACTGGCGGAGCGCATCGCGGCAACGCGAGCGGTGTCGCTGCATTTCGACCAACGCCTGATCGAAATGGACTTCGGCACTTGGGAAGGAAGCCTCTGGTCGGCGCTGCCGGCATCCCAACTGGATGCCTGGGCCAAAGACTTCATGCACGCCAGACCCCACGGCGGGGAAAGCGTTGCCATGCTTAAGCACCGCGTTGACCGAGCCCTAGCCCACTGGTCAGCGCACCCCGAGCCAATCGCGCTCGTTACCCATTCCGGCGTGATTAAGGCGGCCGCATCGGCCGGCGGCACCGAAGCGCGGGATTTCGCGGTCTCGGTGGATTTTGGTGGCATCATGGCACTGTCACAATGCAAATGAGACAGCCCACTGGCTGGCTGGCAGCTGCTTTGGCATCTATGGTGCGCCGGTTTGAGGCCAGCTAACCAGCCCAGCGCACACAAGGAGATCGAGACATGACCGACGCCACGGCGCACACCGAAAAAATGAAGCTCCAGCAGGCAGCACACCGCCAGCGGGTCAAGGCCGCATCCAACCCGGACCGGGGATTGGTGCTGGTCTATACCGGCGAAGGCAAGGGCAAGTCGAGTTCCGCCTTCGGCGTGATCGCGCGCTCGCTCGGCTGGGGCCAAAAAGTGGGGGTGGTGCAGTTCATCAAGGGCACTTGGAAGACCGGCGAACGCCAGTTCTTCTCAAAGTTCGAGGATCAACTCGACTGGCACACCATGGGCGAAGGCTTTACTTGGGACACCCAAGACCTCGAGCGCGACACCGCCAGTGCGCGTGCTGCATTCGCCAAGGCCCGCGAGATGCTCGAAAGCGGCGACTACGATCTGGTGGTTCTGGACGAGATAAACATCGCGTTGCGTTACGACTACCTGTCGGAAAACGCCGTTATCGAGGGCTTAAGGGCACGGTCCGCGCGTACCAGCGTCATCCTGACCGGGCGGGATGCCAAACCGGAAATCTGCGGCTACGCCGATCTGGTCAGCGAAATGCGCGCCATCAAGCACCCTTTCGACGCGGGCATCAAGGCCGTGCGGGGCATCGACTTCTAACGTTCCCATCAATCCCGGTCACGCCTTGTTTGGGCACAATGGGTATTGACACCGCGCCCACGATTTCGACAATGCCCACAGGTGGTGCCGCCCGGTGGGCGGCCAAAAGGGAACCCGGTGAAAGTCCGGGGCTGTACCCGCAACTGTAAGCCAGGAGCTTGCGGCCACGAGGCCACTGGAGGCATCCCTCCGGGAAGGCGGGGAGGCATCCCTCCGGGAAGGCGGCCGCAAGCGCAGATCGGCGAGCCAGGAGACCTGCCATCGCGTCGTTCGTTCGGGGGCCGGGCCTAATGCCCACGAACGGGAAAGAGCACCTTGGTGCCCCTTCATGCTGCTGCGCGCGGCACGCCCTCGCGCTCCCCGGCTGAAGGCTTTTGCCGGCGAGGGGCCTGCCCTCGCGCTCCCCGGCTGAAGGCTCCCTAGTAACGACATTTGAGCGGTGCGCCGCGCCCGTCATGGCCGGCGACCGATGTTGTCACTACAACGCACCCCGGCTGGGGTGAGGAGGGAACCAATGGCTCGCAACGCCCTGCCACTCCTTCTGGTCGCTTCGGCGACCGCATCCGCTGCTGCCGAGCCGCCGGCAGGCGGCGAAGACCCGGTTGGCATCGATACCATCGTTGTTACCGGAACGCGCATTGAACAGACCGCCGTAGAGAACGGATCGACGGTGCGGGTTATCGATGCGGCAGAGATCGAAGCACTCGGTTTCTCGCATGTCCTCGATGCCGTCGCCACAGCGCCTGGCGTCACCGTCAACCAGAACGGCGCCTTCGGCGGCGCCGCTTCGGTGCGTATTCGCGGCGCCTCCAGCGACCAGACGCTGGTGTTGATCGATGGCGTGTCCGTCAACGACGCATCCGCGCCCGGCGGGGGCTTCAACTTCGCCCGGCTGGACACCGAGAACATCGAACGGATCGAGATTCTGAGCGGTTCTCAATCGACGCTCTGGGGAAGCGACGCAATCGGCGGCGTAGTTTCCATTACCACCCGACAGCCGGGAGAGGGATTCAGCGGCAGCCTGTTCGCGCAGGCTGGCTCGTTCGGCACCGTTCGCGGCGGCGCATCCGTCAGCCACCGCGGCTCGGCCGGCGACTTCCGGCTCGCCGCCACGCGGCTGAACACCGACGGCATCTCCCGGGCGGATGAGCGAAACGGCAACGCCGAGGAGGACGGTTTCGAATCGCTGAGCCTGTCCGCCCGTGGTGGCCTGAACCTCCCCAGGGGCGCACGGCTCGAAGGCACCCTGCTGTGGAACGACTCCGATGCTGAATTCGACAGTTTCCGCTTCGGCGCCCAAGGCAACGTCGGCGACGGCGATGAAGTCAGCCAGACCGAGGAGCTGTCCGGGCGCCTGGCTTTGAAGGCACCCCTCTTCGACGGGCGGCTGGACAATCTCCTGCTCGTCGGCCGTGCCGAGATCGACCGCGGGAACTTCAGCGACGGCGAGCGGAGCTTCGAGGCCAAGGGCGAACGCACCCTGTTCCGATATCAGGGCACCTTGGCCATGGATGCGCGCAACACCCTGGTCCTGGGCGCCGAGCGGGAGGAGTCATCCGCGAGCGGCAACGACAGCTCGATCAACGGCCTGTTCGCGCTCTACGAATGGCAGCCCGCCGACCGGCTGACCCTCACCGGCGGCCTGCGCTCCGACGACCATGAGCGCTTCGGCTCGGAAACCACCGCCCGCATCGCCGCCGCGCTTGTGCCCATCCCGAACCTGACGCTCCGCGCAAGCTGGGGCCAAGGATTCAAGTCGCCGACATTGTTCCAAACCACGTTCTTCTGCTGCGGTGCCCCGGCGGCCAACGACGACCTGGGGCCGGAACGCTCCAAAGGCATCGATCTCGGTGCCGAGTGGCGTCCCGCCAGCGGACTCGGGCACGTCGGCGTGACGGTCTTCCGCCAGGACATCGACGATCTCATCGACTTCTCGTTCGCCATCGGCGGCTACGAGAACATCGAGGAGGTGACGTCCAAGGGCATCGAGGTGTCCGCCGGCTGGAGCCTCATCGACTCGGTCACGCTGTCGGCGGACTACGCCTACATCAAGGCCCGGCAGAACGACGGCCCGCCACTGCAGCGCCTGCCTAGGCACTCGGGCGACCTAGCACTGGGTTTCGACCCGTCCGGTCCCTTCTCCGGCACGGTTCTAGTGCGTTTCAATGGCCGTGAAACGAACAGCGACGGCAGCCGCCTGGACGAGTGGACCCGCATCGATGTCAATGTCCGCTACGCCCTATCCGAAAGGCTGGAACTGTTCGGCCGCCTAGAAAACCTGTTCGATGTCCACTATCAACAGATCCTGGGCTACGGCACCCCGGGGCTTTCCGGCTCGGTAGGCGTACGGTGGCGCTACTAGTGCTCCATCCGATCAAGCCGGGAAAATCCCCAGGTCGCCTGGCAGCCCTGCTGTCGCGAGCAACTTCAGCCCGGCAAGGTGGTGGCGGAGTCGCGCAGCTAGCGCCAGCGCTCGCGCTTGCCTCGATGCTCGGCGGATGCAGCCCGGGAGCCAGTGCACCGAACGTCGGCGACGGGCGGCCCGAGCGCATCGTCAGCCTCGACTTCTGCGCCGATCAATACGTGTTGAGGTTCGCCGACCGCAGGCGCATCCTGGCGCTGTCGCCCGATGCGGAGCGCGACTTCTCCTACCTGAGCAAACGGGCGGCAGGACTGCCCACCGTCCGTCCGGTGGCAGAGGATGTGATCGTTCTGAAACCCGACCTAGTGGTGCGTTCCTACGGTGGCGGACCCCAGGCGCCGGCGATGTTCGCAAGAGCCGGCGTACCCGTGCACACGGTTGGTTGGGCCGAGGACTTTCCGGCGATCCTGCAGACGATCAAGGACACTGCCCAGGCGCTCGACGCCGCTGACGAAGGCCATCGCGTTGCCGTGGAAACGCGCCGCCGCCGGGAAGCCCTGCGCAGCCCGGACCCACCCGCCCGAACGCAAGGACACCCACCCCGCCCCACTGCCCTGTACATGACACCCGCCGGCGTGACCTCGGGACCCGGTTCACTGATCCATGAAATGCTCATCGCCGCCGGTCTCGACAACTTTCAGACCCTTCCAGGCTGGCGAACGCTGCCCTTGGAACGTCTGGCCTATGAACAGCCCGACCTGATCGCGGCGGCGTTCTTCCAAAGCCTGACCAATCACCCGAGCGGCTGGAGTCCCAGTCGGCATCCCGTGGCCCAAACCCAACTCGCGCAACGCACCGTGGTTCCCATTGAGGGTGCCTGGACCGCCTGCGGCGCGTGGTTTCTGATGGATGCGGTGGAAGCACTCGCAGGCGCCGCAGCTGCGCTCAGGCCGGGCGACGCCCGGTGAGAACGGGCAGCGCACGGCCTTGGCCGGGTTCGGCAGCCCTGATGCTGGCCTGCTTGGCGGCGCTGTTCGCGGCCTGCCTGCTCGGCTCCACCCCATTGGAGGCCGAACGGGTGTTGGCGGCGCTGTTCGGGCAAGGCGCGGCTGGCGATCAATTGGTCGTGGTGCAGATTCGCCTGCCCCGGGCGCTGACCGCATTCGCCGTTGGCGCGGCACTCGGGGCAAGCGGCGCCGCGCTGCAGGGCCTGCTCCGCAACCCCCTGGCGGAACCAGGAGTGCTTGGCGTATCGGCGATGGCAGCCCTCGCCGCGACCGGCGCGCTCTATTACGGATACGCGGCTGCAAGCGCTTGGGCAATGCCCACGGCGGCGATCGCCGGCGCCCTCGTGGGAACCACCCTGATCGCCTTTTCAGCCCTCCGCACCGCCTCGGCAGTGACCCTGATCCTGATCGGCGTGGGCCTGTCGAGCTTCGCCGGCGCGGCGATGAATCTGCTGATGAACCTCGCGCCCAATCCATTCTCCTTGGCGGATATGATCAACTGGGTGCTGGGCTCAGTGGCCAACCGGAGTTTCCTGGACCTGGCCTTTGCAGCACCCTTCCTGATCGTGGGCTTGGGCATTCTGTTTGCCGCCCGGCGCGGTCTCTCCGCGTTGACGCTGGGCGAGGAAGCGGCCAGCGGGGTCGGCCTCAACCTGAGACAGCAACGTCTGCTGGTGGTGCTGGGCACCGGGCTCGCTACCGGCGCCGCCGTCGCCCTGGCCGGTGTGATCGGTTTCGTTGGCATCGTCGCCCCGCACATCGTGCGGCCCATGGTCGATCACGATCCGGCGCGTTCCCTGCTGCCCTCCGCCTTACTCGGCGGCCTGATCCTGGTGCTTGCGGACATCGGCATCAGACTCGTGCCCACGGTTAGCGAGCTGAAGCTTGGCGTGGTCGCCGCCTTGATCGGGGCGCCAGCCTTCATCTGGATCGCCATGCAGCGCCGCAGCGTCCACGACTGAGCGGGTGATCGACAATGATTGAGGCCAGATCGACCACCATGGCCAACCCGGACGCCAGCGGGTTGGCGGTGTCCGGCTTGAGGCTGACGGTCGGCGACGCAACCCTGGTCGAAGCCGCCTCGTTCTGCTTGCGCGCCGGCGAACTGGTCGCTCTGCTGGGCCCCAACGGCGCCGGCAAGACCACCCTGCTCCGGGGCGCCGTCGGGCTGGTGCGCCCGGCCGCCGGGTGGGCGCAGGTCGAAGGTGATGACACGGTGGCCATGGCCCCAAGACGGCGCGCCCGCCAACTGGCCTATCTGCCCCAGAATCGGCCCCTTGCGTGGCCAAGCCCGGTGCGCGACGTGGTCGCACTCGGGCGTTTCGCCCATGGCGCCGCCCTCGGACGATTGCGCGGCGCCGACCGCACGGCCGTCGAGCGCGCACTGGCCGCCTGCGATCTGCAACAGCTGGCCGGACGATCGACGGCCACCCTGTCAGGCGGTGAACTGGCTCGCGTACACTGCGCACGCGCCTTTGCCGCCGAAGCGCCCCTGCTGATCGCCGACGAACCGGTGGCGGAATTGGATCCCTACCATCAATTCCGGGTCATGGACTTGATTCGCGCCTTCGTGGCTGAAGGCGGCGGCGCTTTGGTCGTGCTGCACGACCTGGCATTGGCCAACCGCTACGCGAGCCGGCTGATCTGGATGAAAGGGGGACGCATTCTCGCCGACGGGACTCCCGCAGCAACATTGACGACGCAACGGCTTGCCGACATCTACGGCGTTCGCGGGCGCATCGACGGGACGCGCGTTGAAATCGAAGGCCCGCTGTGAGCGGTCGCGGGCCCGCCTAAGGGAGACCTCTACGCCATGGCAGCCAGCGGATTGATGATTCAGGGCACCGGTTCGGATGTCGGCAAATCGCTGATCGCCGCCGCCCTGTGCCGCATCGCCCACCGGCGGGGGATCGCCGCAGCACCCTTCAAACCCCAGAACATGTCGAACAACGCGGCGGCTTGCGCAGGCGGCGAGATCGGGCGCGCCCAAGCGCTGCAGGCCCAAGCAGCGGGTCTCGAGCCCGAAGTGGACTTCAACCCCGTGCTTCTCAAACCGGAATCAGACCGCAGAGCGCAAGTGGTGGTGCAGGGCCAGATCGCCGACAGCATGAGCGCGGCCGACTACATCGCCGGGCGCGACTTGCGCATGAGCGCCGTGCTCGACAGTTTCAGTCGGCTCGTCAACACCTACGAGCTCATTATCGTCGAAGGCGCGGGAAGTCCGGCGGAGGTCAACCTCCGAGCGGGCGACATCGCCAACATGGGTTTCGCCCGTCAGGTCGGCCTGCCCGTCTGCCTCGTTGGCGACATCGACAAGGGTGGCGTCATTGCCAGCCTGGTCGGCACACAAGCGGTGCTGGACCGGGAGGACGCCGCGCTGGTCTGCGGATTCCTGATCAACAAGTTCCGCGGCGACCCTAGGCTGTTCGACGACGGCCTCGCCGCAATCGAGTCTCGCACCGGCTGGCGAAGCTTTGGGGTGGTTCCTTGGCTGCGATGCGCTGCGGACCTGCCGGCGGAGGATGCCGTGGTGCTCGAGCGCGGCCGGCGTGACGCTGGAACGGGGCTCAAGATAGTGGCCCCGATGCTCTCTCGCATGGCCAATTTCGACGACGCGGACCCGCTGCGGATGGAACCCGGCGTTGACTTTCGCTGGGTGCCGCCTGGCCGCGCCCTGCCCCGGGACGCCGATGTGGTGATCCTGTTCGGCACCAAATCGACGCTGGGCGAACTGGCCTTTCTCCGCGCTCAAGGCTGGGATCACGACATTCTCGCCCATGCCCGGGCGGGGGGCCGGGTGTTGGGGCTTTGCGGCGGCTTCCAGATGCTCGGCCGCAGCATCACCGACGACACCGGCGCCGACGGCCGGGCCGGGCAGGCGGACGGTCTTGGCCTGCTCGACGTGGATACGGACATGTCATCCGCCAAGACCGTGCACAGCGTCCAAGGGCATTGTCTGCGCAGCCACCTGCCGGTTTCGGGCTATGAGATCCACGTTGGCCGCACCATCGGCCGCGACTGCGCCCGGCCCCTGTTCAACTTGGAAGGCCGGACGGACGGCGCCCGCTCCGCCGATGGATTGGTTGAGGGAAGCTACCTGCACGGGATGTTCACCCACGACGACTTTCGCCAGGACTGGCTGCGGCAGGCGGGCACCGAAGGCCGTTCGACGCTGGCATACGGTGCCGCGGTTGAAGCGGCACTCGAGGCGCTCGCCGACGGGGTGGAGGAGGCCCTCGACATCGACGGGCTGCTGGCTTGCGCGGCGAGGCCACGGTGAAGCCGTCGATCGGCCCATGAACTGCGCCAGCCTCATGCTGGCCGCCTGGGTCATCGAGTCGGCGATCGGCTACCCCGACCGGCTGCACCGGCGCATCGGGCACCCGGTTGTCTGGATGGGCGCGCTGATCCATCGGCTCGACCGGACCCTCAACAGACCCGGTCTGGGCCGCGGCCGGCGCCATGCGTTCGGCATAGCCACGACCGGTGTGACAGTGGCCTTGGCAACCGGCGCAGGGCTGGCAGCGGCAACCCTGCCGGCGTCTCCGCTCGGCTGGTTGGCGCAGGCCGCAATCGCCTCAAGCCTGATCGCCTCCCGCAGCCTGTACGTCCACGTCGCCGTCGTCGCGGACGCCTTGGCATCTGGAGATCTCACCAGTGCCCGCACCGCCCTGGCCCACATCGTGGGACGCGATACGACCGAGCTGACGGCGGCGGCAGTTGCCCGAGCCGCCTTGGAGAGCCTTTCCGAAAACACCTCCGACGGCGTCATTGCGCCGGTGTTTTGGGGCGTACTGCTCGGGCTGCCCGGCCTCGCGGCGTACAAGGCCATCAATACGCTCGACTCCATGATTGGCCATCGCAGCGAGCGGTACGCGGCCTTCGGCGCCTTCGCCGCCCATCTCGACGACCTCGTGAACTGGCTGCCGGCGCGGCTCACCGCATTGCTGTTCGCGGTGGCCAGCCGCAAACGCCAAGCTTTCAAGGTGATGTTTCGTGATGCCCGCAACCACCGCTCCCCAAACGCCGGGTGGCCGGAAAGCGCCGCCGCGGGAGCGCTCGGGGTGCGGCTCAGCGGACCGCGCCGCTACGGTGACCACACCGCTTGGGAATCCTGGTTGAATGCCGACGCACACGACCCGGAGCTTGCGGACCTGCGCCGCGGACTGGTGCTGTACGTCAAAACCGCTGTCCTCGCTGGGTTGCTGCTCGCGGCCATCGCCGTGCTGCCGAGGCTGCTGTGAGTATGGCTGATGAGCACGGCGGCGCCCTCGACACCATGCGCCGGCTGTTTCCGGACGCCCCGGAGCCTTGGATCGATCTGTCCACTGGCATCAATCCCCAGCCTTGGCCGGCCGCCGGCTGCGCATTCGACAGCCTCCATCGACTACCCACGCAGTCGGACCGGGTGCGATGCGCCGCTGCCATGGCCGAGGCCTTCGGCCTGCCCGAGCGCGCCGTTCTGGTGGCTCCAGGCAGCGAAATGGTGATCCATCTGCTGCCGACGCTGTTGCGTCCGCGACGCATCGCCGTTCTCGCCCCCAGCTACGGCGATCATGCGCGCGTGTGGCGCGCTGCGGGCATCAACGTGGTGGAGACCCTTGACCCGCTTGCCGATGTCGGGAAAGCCGATGCGGCGGTGATCTGCAATCCGAACAATCCCGACGGGCGACGCTTCGCGCCGGAGCAGATCGAGGCGGCGCGACAGCGCTTAAGCCGGCGCAACGGTTGGTTGATCGTTGACGAAGCGTTTGTGGATCTCGAGCCCAGCTTGAGCGCGGCGCCGGGAGTCCCGGCCGGCAACCTTCTCGTGCTGCGCTCAACCGGCAAGTTCTACGGATTGGCGGGGCTACGGCTCGGCGCACTGCTCGGCCCACCTGATTTGCTGCGGTCGCTGGCTCAACGCCTCGGCGTCTGGAGCGTCTCAACCCTGGCGCTTGCGGTCGGTGCCGCAGCCTACGTGGATCGTGCCTGGCAAACGGCAGCCCGGCGCCGTCTGGCCAAGGCGCGGCAGCGGCTTGACCGAGTGCTTGTTCAAGGGCCATGCCGCGTGGTCGGCGGGACCGACCTGTTTCGGTATGTGGAAGTGCCGAACGCCCATGGGCTATGGCGGCGGCTGTCCGACCGGGGCGTGTACGTGCGGCGATTCCCCTGGACCAATTCCCACCTGCGGATCGGGCTGCCGAAAGACGCCGCCGCCGAAGCCAGGCTGCAGGCCGCGCTCAGCCTGTAGCGGGCTTGACGGACAGCGGCAGCCCAGCAACCATGAATTCCACCCGGCGGCAAACGGCGGCAACCTCTCGATTCAGCTCGCCCTGCGCATCCCGAAAGTCCCGGCCCAGGCGCGTCTCCGGCACCAAGCCCATGCCGACTTCATTGGATACCAGAACGACCGGACCGGACGCCGCCGCGAGAAAGGCGGCAAGCGCGCGCGTCCAGACCCGCACATTGCCTCCGTCGCGCATGCAATTGGACAGCCAGAGCGTCAGGCAGTCGACGATCACCACCCCAGTCGGAGATACCTCGGCTTGCAGCGCGCCGACCAGGTCCAACGGCGCTTCAACAGTCCTGAAATCGGCCCCTCGCTCGGCGCGGTGCCGGGCGATGCGCTTTGCCATCTCCGCGTCCAAGGGCTCGGCGGTGGCAATGAAGACTCGCTCCCCGTCGATTTCCCGGGCAAGCTGCAGCGCCCGACGGCTCTTGCCCGACCGGGCGCCGCCAACAATCAGGACGCCATGCATGTCACGTTCCGCAACCGAAAGCCCCTAGTTCGCCCCAGTGCCCCGCGCCGCCGATGCCGAAGGAAAAACCGGAGCACCGCAGGGGCGTGTGCATTGGTTTCTTGAAAGAGCCTACGATACGATAGCAGCCGCGCCGTTTCGAGATGCGGGGCATGCGATTTCGTCATCCAAATCCCACTGGACGCCGCTGAACCCGCACCTCCAATTGAAACGGAAAAACAAGTTGGCATACTTGCCGCGCTAGTCCGCCCTTCGCTTCCAGCGGTTCAAGATGAGCAATTCGGGCAGCAACAATCGGGGTGCCCTCGTGCGTTTGGCACGGGAGCAACTCGGGAGATCCCGCACCGACTGGCGTTGGGGCGCTGCACTGGCGCTGTTTCTGTTCGCGTTTGGCGGGTTCCTCACCGGCGTCAGCCTGACCGAAAGGCCTGACGTCGCGCAGTCCAGTCTGTTGACCAAGGCATACTACAGCTTGGGCCTGTTCGTCGTTGGCGGTCTGGACATCGGCACCCCCGTCGGAGGGCCGCTGGTGGCGCGCTGGTTCCTCTGGGTCGCCTACTTCGGCGCGCCCATTCTGACCGCTTCGGCAGTGATCGAAGCCGTGGCCAGAATTCTCTCGCCCCGGCCCTGGCAAATGCGGCGCATCCATCATCATATCGTGATCGTCGGAACCGGCGCCTTGACCGACAGCTGCTTGCGGGTGCTGCGCCGGCACGAACCACATCGCCGGGTGGTGGTGGTCGATGAACGCATCGAGGTGATTCGGCGACAGGAACTGCAGCAAACGTTCAACGCCACCGTGGTCACCGGCGACATCACCCACGAGTTTCTGATCACCGCGCTTCGATTGCATCGGGCCAGCAAGGTCGTGCTGCTCGGCGAGGGCGACTTTCAGTCCTACGAGGCGGCAAGCCGCATGCTTGCCAAGTTTCCCCGGCTCGCCGGGCGCATCGTCCTGCGCTGCCACAATCTGCGCTTCATGCGAGCGCTCCAGAATACGGCCGTCGCCCGGCAATGCCTGACGTTCAATTCCTACCAACTGGCTGCCGCCGGACTGGTTCGGGACCATCTCATCGACCTCTTCCGCCAGACCAGAGAGCGAGATGTCGTGGTGATTGCGGGGTTTGGGCGATTCGGCCAGACAACGCTCGAGGAACTCCAAGCCCATGCCCAACTGGAAATCTCCACGGTGGCGGTGATCGACTCCGATGCGACCCGTCGATTGCTGGTTGCCGAAGAGCAGCGCCGAATCGGCGGCAGTTACCGCAGGGAGATCCTGGAAGGCGATATTTCCCACCCCGAAGTCTGGCGCAAGCTCGACAACGTGCTGGACCTTTCCATCGGTTCGCCGACCGTAATTCTCGGAACGGGCAACATCGAGGAGAACCTGCGCACGGCACTCTGGATCAAGGGCAAGCACCCCAACGCCCTCGTTTTCTCACGAACCACCGACGCCTCGCAGCTCGCGCTTCAGGTCGGCGCGGAGCACGACATCAACTACTTCAGCATTCGGCAACTGGTCGAGGAGAACATTCCCGCCGAATGGCTAAGTTGAAGGGCTCATTGAAGGGATGTCTTGATTCCAGTGCCAGCCACACCCTGTCGAGGACACTAGGTTCGGATCACCCGGTCTGGAACAACTTGGGCAAGTCCTCATCGGGCGTTTCGAGGATGGCGTCCACCCAGCGATGGAAGTTTTGGCCGCCGCCTTCGTTGCGGCCAAACAGGACATGACTCTTGGCGCCGGTTGGCAGATTCCGCTGCAGGGCAATGCCGGTTGCGTAGTCCTCTTCGCGCACGACGCGCTCGAGCAGGTCAAATTGTTCCTTGGCTTCGGCAACGGCTTCGTCTGAACTCGGCGGGCGCTCCATCAAGTAGTTCTGAACCGTGTACGAGGTCTGCGGCGCATCGCCGGGAAACAACTGCGAGATCATCACCGAGCGGCCACCGCCCTGAAAGCTGGCAATGGAGACGTGAGGGAAAATGGTCCACACGCCCATCAGCAGTTTTTCGGTCGGCCACTCGTCCTCCCCCGCCCCTTCAAACTCAGCCCAGCCAGGGTCGGGGCGGCCCAGGTGCTGATGCGGCCCCCAACTGTAGTAATTGGCTTGGTTGCCGATGTCGGTGCCAAAGCTGTTCTTGTGCAGGATGGGCAGGTGGTAGTAGTCGAGATAGCCGTCGTAGGCCACCTTCCAGTTCGGCCCGTGGACGACCTGCGAGGCGTGGTGGTGCCACGAATCGAATCCAAATTCGGCGAGCATCGCATCGTACCCGCATAGAAAAAGGTTGATGTCCAAGGTGGATTTGGGATCCAGCGTCACCCAAATCAGGCCGGCTCTCTCAAGCGATGGCAGTTCCGTCAAGCCGTGGCAACTCTTGTCGATGGCGCCAAAGTCGTCAGCAGAGTAAACCGCCACCAAGTCGCCGTCTTGGCTGTAGGTCCACGCATGGTACGGGCAGGTGAACCGGTGCGCGGTCCCCGTGCCCTCCGGCATGACACGCGCCCCCCGGTGGCTGCACATGTTGACGAAGGCCTTGATCCGACCACGCCTTGTGCGCGTGATCAGCACCTGCACCCCAGCGGCCTCCATGGCCTTGTAAGCGCCCGCTTCACGGAGTTCCGCAGTCGTCGCCAGCATCAACGGCATTCTGCGAAAGACCTGCCGCATCTCAGCGTTCCAACGGTCCCGCGAAAAGTAGTTTTCCACCGGCACCCGCAGGATGTCTTTGGCTTGGGCGATGGTGCCCCTTTGGCCGTGCGCCAAATCGTTCTTGGCCAATTCGATGAGTCGCGCCTTGGACATTGCTCCCTCCTTGCGGAACCGGCGCTACGCGAACGCCAGAAAGACCAGCCCGCCGATGCCGCCAATCACGTAGTGGCGCCGGATGAAGGATCGATTGATGTGGGCAAAGGCTTTCGAGGGCAGCAGGCCGCCCCAGTTGGTACGGGCGATGATGGGCCACTCAATGACGCTGGCGAACACCGCGAAGGCGAAGGTGGCGGCGACGAACCCTGATTGCGCCAGGGTGCTCATCGGCAGCAGCACGAAGGCGGCGGCAAAGACCCCCCAATGCGCCACGTTGCCGCCCAGGCTCATGGCGGTGAACTGCCCCAGAGAGTTCTTTTCCAGATCGAAGCGGTAGCGGAAGAACGAAAAGCCCGGCGGCTTGACCCGAGGTGCGGCGGCACGGGCCAGCTTCGCCCCCGCGTAGTGGCCCCATTCATGCAGCACGCTGGTGATGACCCAGCCGGCCACCAGCGCATTGCCCACGGCAACGACCTTGGCCAGAACCAAGCCGCTGGCAGCGGCCCAGGCCTCCGCCCCGCCGAACAGCGCAAGGCCCGCCAAAATGAGCGCTGCGTCCTGGGTCAACTGGCCACCGAGCGCCGGTTCCGCCGCCTCGCTTGCGCCTAGCCCTAAGTCGGTGCCGATGTCTTGTTCGTCAGCCATCGAATGCTCCTAGCGTGCAAGTGTTCGGAGTCTATGCCAAACAAGGCTTGCGAGACCACCGCCAGATGGCTTTAATGCACGCCAACTCCATCGGTTGAGATTGCTTACATGAAGGCACTTCTTGGACTATCGCTTCTCTTGGCCTCGGCCACCTCGCTGGCTGACGAAGGAGCCGCAGACTACCGGCACCACACCATGGAGGCCATCGGCGGCCACACCACGGCAGTGTTCGACATCCTCCAGGGCAAAGTGCCGCATCAAGCCCATTTGGCGGCGCACGCCGGCGCCCTCGCGGACATGGCCGCCATAGCCCACACCTTGTTTCCGGAAGGCTCCATAGGCGGCAACGCCAAAGCGGCCATTTGGGAGCAACCGGAAGCCTTCGCCGAACGCATGACCGCCTTTCAGGAAGCCGCCCCCGCCTTTCGGGATGCGATTGTGGACGGTGGCGACATCGGTGCCGCTGCCCAAGCTCTCGGCCAAGCCTGCAAGGGCTGCCACGACGACTTCAAGGACGAGTAGCGGCAACCGTCTCGCATGGAACAAATGGAGACAGCCCAGCAGCTGACGGGTTGTTCCTTCGCTGTCAACGGCGTGCCGTTCTGGGGCAAGCTAAGGGCTTCCATGAAACAAATGGAGACAGCCCGACGGCTGGCCGGTTGTTCCTTTGGCGTCGGCGGCGTGCCGTTCTGGGGCAAGCTAAAGGCTTCAGGGCATCAGGCCACCCATTTGCACGATGGCCGCGGCGGCTATCGCCGTGAGTGCTGCCCGAAGCCAGTAGCTCCCGGACATCTTCACCTCTAAGGTGTGAGCCGTCACCCGCTTGCGTCCGGTAAACATGGCCAAGGGCGTCCGGTCGCGCTGCACGGCGTAAACCACATGGGCAGTCAGGTGAATGGCGATGAGGGCGATGAGGGCCATGAAGACGCGGTTGTGGACCCAAGTGAAGCGGTCGGACAGCGCGTCGCTGACGGTGCGCGCCAGCGGTCCCTCGGTAAAGATGTCGTCGTTGGCGAACAAGCCAGTTGCGGCCTGAACCGCCGCCAGCGCTACGAAGCCGACCGCCAGCAATCGGCCCGGCGCGGTGTGTGGATCGTCCACGCGACCGCCGCGAAAGTGGGCCACGAATTGACGCAGGCTGGGCGCGTAGCCCCGCCAACGGGCATGGATTCCGCCCCACAGGCCCCAAAGCAGCCGAAACAGCAGCAGCCCCACCATCAATGCGCCAAGGCGCATATGCCACTTCAACAGCGACAAGTCGCCGGATAGGCCCGTGTAGAGCAATGCCGCCAGACAGGCGGCAAAGGCCCAGTGCCAGATTCTCAAGGGGAGATCCCAAACATTGACGATGCGCTGCATGGCCACTCCTTGCCGCAAGGCGGGATAGTCAATTCGCGAATGTCGATTCAGTCCTTCGAACTCATCGAACGACGGCAACGACAGGTCCAACTGCGGCGGGTCCAACAGCCGACTCCCGGCCCAAGCGAGCAGCCCGCGCCGGAACCGCTCGCCCGCAGCACACCCGCCAAGCCATCCCCAGCGCTTCCGGAGTGGTGGGCTTCGACAGCCGCAGCACCGCAATATACGTCCGACGGCGGGACGCCCTCAAGCGCATCTTCGCTCAAGGCGATTCCCGGAGCGAGGGCATCTTGCCCGCAATGGGACCCCGGCGTTCAGCGCAAGGGTGCGACACCTTCGAGCCAACCGTCGTTCGAGGCTACTTCCATCGAACAAATGGAGACACCCCAGCGGCGGGCGGGTTGTTCCTTCGGCGTCGGCGGCGTGCCGTTCTGGGCTTCCATCGAACAAATGGAGACACCCCAGCGGCGGGCGGGTTGTTCCTTCGGCGTCGGCGGCGTGCCGTTCTGGGGCAAGCTAAGGGCTCCTGCGGCTCAAGGGCGTCCCGCCCTAGCTCCGAATGGGAACTCAATGGCATGGAGTGTCAGCTTCCTTTGTGTTGAGCTACTCTATCCTGCCTTGGGGGTGGCAATTGAGAAAGTACGAGACCAAGGCGCTTAGTGTGGGCACTTGGCCAGAATTCGCGCGCCTGGTCGATGCGAACAACGGTGTCTGGGGCGGTTGCTGGTGCATGTGGTATCACGCCACGGCAGGGAGCGCAGACGATTCCCCAGCGTCAAAGCGCAAGGCAAAGGAATGCCTCGTTCGGGAAGGACGGGCGCACGCCTCTTTAGTGTTCGATGGCACGGACTGCGTCGGCTGGTGCCAGTTTGGGCCACCTGAAGAGCTTCCGAGAATCCACAATCAACGGGCCTATCTGGCAACCGACCCGACACTCCCCGACTGGCGGATCACCTGCATCTTTGCCGGCAAGGGATATCGCGGCAAGGGAGTGACGGCAGCGGCGATTGAGGGAGCAGTCGAGCAGATCGAGAAACTTGGTGGCGGTCGCATCGAGGCCTACCCGGACAACACCGAAGGCAGAAAGGCCTCGCCAGCTTTTCTGTTCAATGGGGCGCTGTCCACGTTCGAACGTCTTGGCTTCAAACGGTCAAGGCCGATCGGAAAGCATAAGTGGGTGGTAACCAGAACTGTCCGAAATGCTCGTGACAGATAAGAGACGTTGGCGCGGCGGCTGCCGGGGTCGGTCCCCACACCGGTCCGCCTACGCACCCGTGAACTCGGCCTCGACGCAGCGCCTTTTGGAAGGCTTGACGCGCCGACTCAGACAGGCACACTCCGAACCATGTCGCTGCTGCAAACCAAGAGCTTGGCGGATGCGGACGTTCAGCAGTGTCCCAACGCCTACCACGAGGCGCTGCGCGAACCGCCCGTGCATTTCGACGAGCGGCTCGGCTTCTTCGTCTGCGGACGCTACTCGTTGATGCGCCAAGTGCTGCGCGACACGGACACGTTCTCCAGCATCGACAGCCAATCGGTCGATGGCCTGCGTCCGCCGCCGCCGGAAGCCCTTGCCATACGCAAGACCTGCCATCCGGTGGTCAACACCTTGGTCACCAATGATCCGCCGTCCCACACTCGTGTGCGCAAGATGGTCGATGCGCCGTTTCGAGCCCGCAGCCTGGACAAGCTCAACAGCCGCATCCAAGCCATCGCGCATGGTGCCATCGACGAGTTCATCGCTGCGGGGGCCTGTGAAATGGTGTCCGATTTCGCCATTCCCATTCCGGTCCGGGTGATCGCCGACATGCTTGGCCTGGATCCGACCTTGGCGCCCCGGATCAAGGCTTGGTCCGACGCTTCCGTTGAACCCTTGGGCATGATGGCCGACGACCAGCGGCTGATCGAGTGCGCCAAACTCATCAAGGAGTTTCAGGACTTCATCGTCGAGGCGCTGGAGGCAAGGCTAAGACAACCCCAAGCCGACCTGCTGACGCACTTGGTGCAGGCCCGGGACGCCGAAGGCGAGGGCTTCACCATGGCCGAGATGCTGTCCTTGACCCAGCAGTTCCTGGTGGCCGGCAACGAGACCACCACCAACGGCATCGCCGCCGGGGTGCGCCTGTTGGCGGAGCAGCCGATCTTGCTGAGCGCCATCCGGCATCAGCCCGGTCTTGCCCTGAGTTTCGTCAATGAGGTGCTGCGGCTGGAATCGCCTGTCCAAGGTCTGTTTCGCATGGTGCGCAAGGACACCGAACTCGGCGGCGTCCGCCTGCCCAAGGGGGCGCGCATCATGCTGCGCTTCGCGGCGGCCAACCGGGACGGCCGCAAGTACTTAAGCCCGGAACGAATCGACTTGCATCGAACCAACGCCGGCACCCATGTCGCCTTCGGCGCGGGCATCCACCACTGCATCGGCGCCAGCTTAGCCCGCTTGGAAATGCGCAACGCATTCACCGCCCTTGCGCAACGCTTGCGCCACTTGGCGCTCGCCCCGGACAACGACTTCGCGCACCATCCCTCCATGATCCTGCGCGGGTTGAAGGCCTTGAGAGTGACCTTCGATCCAGCATGAATGCCAAAACCTCCAGCACCGTAACGCGGTTCGTCGATGCCACTTGGCAACACAGCATCGTGCCGGCCCTGACCGAGTACATCCGCATTCCCAACAAATCGCCAGCCTTCGATCCCGAGTGGGAGCGGCGCGGCCACATGCAGGCGGCGGTGGAACTGCTCGATCGCTGGTGCGCCAGTGTGCCGCTGGGCCACCACGACCGCCGCATCGCCACCCTGCCGGGTCGCACCCCGCTGCTGTTCATCGACATTCCCGCAACCGGCGGCGGCGGCACTGCGCTGCTTTACGGCCACTATGACAAACAGCCGGAGTTCACTGGCTGGGCGCCCGGCCTTTCGCCCTGGGAGCCGGTCCTGCGCGACGGCAAGCTTTACGGGCGCGGTGGCGCCGACGACGGCTACGCCCTGTTTGCCTCCCTCACCGCCATCGCTGCCCTGGAGAAAGCCGGCATCCCCCACGGACGCTGCGTGGTGATCATCGAGGGCTGCGAGGAGAGCGGCAGCTTCGACCTGCCCCACTACATCGAAGCCCTGCAGGAAGAAATCGGCCGACCGGACCTAGTGGTCTGCCTGGACGCGGAGTGCGGCAACTACGGCCAACTGTGGCTGACCACCTCACTGCGCGGGATGCTACCTGGGACATTGAGCGTGGATGTGCTGACCGAAGGCCAGCACTCCGGTGCCGCGGGCGGCATCGTGCCGTCCTCATTCCGCCTGCTTCGCGGCTTGCTCGAACGGGTGGAAAACGCCACCACCGGGGAACTGCACCAGGCCCTGCGCACGCCCATCCCCCCGGAGTCCCTCGCCGAACTGGACGCCGCTGCCCGGGTGCTCGGCACCGACATCGTCAACCGCTTCCCGTGGGTGGCGGGCGCGGGGCCTGCGACCGAGGATGCCCGGCAACTGCTCATAGACAACACCTGGCGTGCGAGCCTAGCCACGGTGGGCCTGTCCGGCGCTCCGGACGTGAGCAACGCCGGCAACACCCTGCGGCCCGGCACGAGCGCCAAACTGGTGTTCCGGCTGCCGCCCACGCTGGACGCCGACCAAGCCGGGCGGCAGGTCAAGGCGTTGCTTGAGGCGGAACCGCCGTCGGGCGCCAAAGTCGCCTTCGAATTGGAAACGCCGCAGACCGGGTGGCGGGCGCCGCCCACCGCGCCCTGGCTCAAATCCGCCTTGGACCGGGCCTCGCGCCGCCATTTCGGCAAACCCGCCATGAGCATGGGCATGGGCGGGACCATCCCGTTCATGAAGATGCTCGGCGATGCCTATCCCGACGTGCAGTTCATGGTCACCGGCGTGTTGGGCCCAAAGTCGAACGCCCATGGTCCCAACGAGTTCCTGCACATCGACACCGCCAGGAAGCTGACCGCCTGCGTCGCTGATGTGCTGGCGGACCTTCGGTCCGTGTGAGTTTCGCTAGCGCGAAACTCAGCGGGTTGGCGTTGCGCGGGTGTGGGCTCCGTTGGAGTTTGGCTCACGCCAAAGCAACCCAAGGTTCGTTACGCCAGCTGATTGAACAGGAGTTTCGCGTCAGCGAAACTCCAACGCGAACCGAAGGTTCATTACGCCAGCTGACTGAACAGGAGTTTCGCGTCAGCGAAACTCCAACGCGAACCGAAGGTTCGTTACGCCAGCTGATTGAACAGGAGGCGAACCGAAGGTTCGTTACGCCAGCTGATTGAACAGGAGTTTCGCGTCAGCGAAACTCCAACGCGAACCGAAGGTTCGCGCGGCTGCCAGCACCGAAGCTGCGGCGTAGGAAGTCCATCTGGTCGCCCAGAATCCGACCGCTATTGATCAACGCCAGATACTCGGCGAAGTTGGGCGCGTAGGGCAGCGCCAGCAGCTCCCGCCCCCATTCATGCACCAGCCGGTCGCCCTTGGCATGGTTGCAGCGCTTGCAGGCCGCCACGCAGTTGTCCCAAACGTCCTTGCCGCCCCGGGAAGTGGGCACCACGTGATCGCGGCTGAGCAGGCCCGCAGGAAACTCACCGCCGCAGTACAGGCAGGTGTGGCGGTCGCGGCTGAACAGCGCCGCATTGGTGAGCGGCGGAATGCCGATCCGAGGCGGGGCGACTTGGCCATTGCAGGCGATGATGCTGTTGACGTCGATGATGCTTTGGCTGCCATCAAGCCGGGAATGGCCACCGCGAAGACGCAGGATCGGATCTCCCAAGGTCCAGACCACGATGTCCCGAGCGTAGAGGCAAACCGCATCCTGCCACCGGACCCAGTCCACCGGGCGGCCACTGATGTCGAGCCGCAGAATGTGCGGAAGTCGATCATAGGTGTCGATGGTCGCGATCATGGCTAATTCCCAAACTTTCGAGGCGCGACCGGAGGCAAAGTGCGCCCGCTTGGCGATGGGCGCGTATAATGAACAAAGCCGCGGTCAGGTTCAACGCCGTAATTTGATGATTTCGTGACGATTTTCACATGATCGATGTTTGCTGGCGGAAGATTCGCTCCCGGCTGCGCCCGCCGTCGCTGGCCTGCTGGCCAGTGATTTGCTGCTTGGCAATCAGTGGATGCGCCTCAAAAGTGCCTCAGGCGGCAAATGGGCCGAGCAGCTACCCGCCTTGGGTCTGCGGACTTTCCCACAACAAGAACCGCTGGCAATGTCAGCGGGAAGGGGAGGAACCTGCGCCATCCGTCGCCCCGTCGACGGAGGGTCCGAAGTCCGCACCTGCCAAAACGCCCCATCCCGCTCCAGCCACAGATTCAGCGACGGCGGTGGCCAAACCCGAGCCCGCCCCGCCACCCACCGAATCGGCCCCGGACGGCGACAATGCCGCACCCCGTGCAGCGTCTGACGCACCCCCCGAATCGGCCGACAAGGCATCCGCGCCAGCTCGGCAGGGGCCTTTGGCGGCATCGTCGCAACGCAGCGCGTCCAACCGCCCCGCCGACGAAGGGGGCAAGCTGATGGCCCTGCACCCAGACTATTTCGCAATACAGGCCGGAGCCTTTCCCAACGCCGAAGCGTTGCGTAGTCACGCTCTTCAATACGGCATCGAGCCTGCCTATCGGGTGCGCCTAGCCAGCCAAAATCGCCTTTTCCATGTTCTGATTCTGCAGGTTCATGAATCCCGGCGCGCCGCCGAGGCGGCCTTGGCCAACCTCCCCCAGCCCTTAAGTGGCATGGACCTTTGGATTCGGTCGGTAGGCTCCCTGCAGAACGCCGTGCGGGCGGGTGATGCGCTCGCGAACGAGCAGCCCACAGACTAGTGTCCTGTCCCGCAAGTAGGTGTGATTATTCGTGGCCGTTTCGGCCCCCGGCTGCGTCGCTCCGCGGAGCCCTCAGCTAGGGAGCACGAGGGGCCTGCCCCTC
>JAQAJJ010000006.1:645-22735 GCA_028278675.1 Candidatus Azophilus lithoversatilis | reverse complement strand
CATGAAGGAAGCCCTCAGCCGGGGAGCGTGAGGAGCCCTTCCTTGGAACCAATTTGCAACTTCCTGGTGGCAGGGACATTCCAATGGCCCATCCGAGGATAGGACGCCCTCGCTTCGTTGGGAAATGAGAGTTGTTCCGTGTCCGTCGGCACCCTGACACCAGGATGGAAACTCGCCGGAAGCAAAACTCGCCGAAAGCAGTAGATGGGGCGCACGCTCAGAGCCGGCTAATCGGCCCTAACGCACGACACCAAGTCAGAGCGCCGCTAGCATAGCTTCGGCGGTGCTGGCCTCGATGGCGCCCGGCGCCTCCACCGCCAAGGCGGTGACGGTGCCATCATCCACAATCATGGAGTAGCGCTGGGAACGAGTGCCTAAGCCAAAGCCGCTGGCATCCATCTCCAGGCCAAGAGCCCGCGTGAAGTCGCCGTTGCCATCCCCGGCCATGACCAGTTCATCGGCGTTTTGGGCCTTCCCCCAACTATCCATCACGAAGGCATCGTTGACCGAGATGCAGACGATGCTGTCCACGCCCTTCGCCTTGAGCTTGTCGGCGTTCACCACGTAGCCGGGAAGGTGAACCTGGGAGCATCCCGGCGTAAAAGCGCCCGGCACCGCAAACGCCACCACCTTCTTGCCGGCGAAGAGGTCCGCCGTCGTCACCGCCTTGGGCCGGTCGTCGCTCATGATGTGCAACGTCGCTTCGGGGAGCTTGTCGCCTTCTTGAATCGCCATGTCGTATCCTCCTGTCCGTTGAGTTCACGTCGTTCAGTTTGCGCAGAGAGCCGTGCGGGAAAACGCCAAGTTTGGCGCAGCGCTTCGGTTCGGGTCAATGGCTGTGACGGAATAAAGGCCGTCAGTTGGGATTGCGCCGATGCATCAACAGTCCCCGCGCTGCCCCGCGCGCTGATGCCCACCCGAATCCGAAGCGTTCGAAGTGGCGCATTGCGCGACTCCGAGCATCGAAAGGCTAACCGGCCACAGACACCCTAGAGCCATAGAGAACAGATGTGTTGTCAACAGAATTGTTGACACCAAGGGGACACCGTCGACGACAAGTCCGTAGGCCCCATCCCGACGTACTTCTCGTGAATTCCTGTCCTTGTTGAAATGCAGGACGCCCCCTCAGCGCCAAGCGAATGCCGGCTGTTCGTAGTGGGCGACGCGGGTGTGGCGGCCCAGCAGGCAGACTTCGCGGAATTGGTAGATCAGGGCGGCCGTGGGGGCGGCGATCCAGTCGTCGCCTACCGGCATACGCAGCATGGGGTGCTCGCTGCTGGCGACCTGATCAAGCAGGGGCGCGTCCTCGCGCATGAATTCCGTCAGCGGAATGCGATGCACGGACGCAACCTCGGCAGGATTGGGGGTGGTTTTGAGGCCCGGACCGCCCCAAACGACCACCGGACTCATGACGAATCCGGAGCGGGTGACGAAGTCGTCCAGAGTACCGATCACTTCCCCTTGGTCCAAGTGCACGTCCACTTCCTCGCTCAACTCGCGCAACGCCGTTTGCACGGGCGCCTCGCCAGCATCCAGCCGTCCGCCCGGAAAGGCCCACTGGCCCGGATGGTTGCGCAGCTTTGCCGAGCGCCGGGTGAGGATGAGCGCCGCCTCCGGACGCCAGGACTCTGAGGTGCCGAAGCCCGGGAGGTCCGCGCCACGGGCAGCGTCGGTCACCGTAATGGCGACCGCTGCGTGATGGGCGTCGTCCACCTTGTTTTCAATGACATCGAAGGCAGCCAAGTTGGCGGCGATGCTTGCTTTGAGTTCGTCGTCGCAGAGCATCGGCAGAGCATACGCGCATTGACGCTGTCGACGCTATGCGGAATTTCGCGGGATGGGATCGGTTCGAATGCACTGCGAATGGCGCATGGCCGCCGCCTGGGCGGGTCTTAAGCCCAGGATCTCGCGGGAAGTGTTGAACAGTGATCGCGCCCTCGACTTGAGCAGGGTTCCGTGCAAATCTGCTAGGCGATCTTCAGGGTGCGGGAACAAGCGAGCAAGCAACGTGACTGCAAAGTCAGAACGCCATGCCGTTCTGCTCGCATCGCTCGCGGTGGCGCTGTGGTCCACCGTGGCAACGGGGTTCAAGCTGGGGCTGCGCACCTTGGATCCCGTGCAATTGCTGTTCGCCGGCGCCCTGGTGTCCACCCTCTTCTTCTGGGTC
Source organism: Candidatus Azophilus lithoversatilis (assembly GCA_028278675.1). GTDB lineage: Bacteria > Pseudomonadota > Gammaproteobacteria > Pseudomonadales > Azotimanducaceae > Azophilus > Azophilus lithoversatilis. Next base: position 20,568 of record JAQAJJ010000006.1, on the reverse strand, counting down.
GTGGCCGGATGGATGGGGCGCTTGCGGCTGCCGGTGAAAGCCGTCGGCCAAGCGGCGGTGTTCGGCCTGCTCAATCCCTTTGCCTATTATGTCGTGCTCTTCGCCGCCTACGACCGGCTGCCGGCCCAGGTTGCGCAGCCACTGAACTACACCTGGTCCATCGCCATGGCGCTGCTGGCTTGGCCGATATTGGGGCAGCGGCCAACCCGGCCCGTTCTGCTGGGCATTGTTCTGAGCTACGGCGGTGTGCTGATCGTGCTGCGGCCCTAGTGTCTCGTCAAGCGTCCTCGACCGTCGATTGGGCAGGCGTTGCGTTGGCGCTGGGCAGCACTCTGTTGTGGGCGGGCTATTGGCTGGCCCAAGCGCGTTCGGCGATCGATCCCATCGGCCTGGTGGCGTGGAGCTTTCCGTTCGGCTTGGCAGCCACCGCGGTTCTTTGTGCCCTTGGGCCGGGCTGGCCGCCCTTGACGGTGGACACGCTGATTTTCGGCACTTGGGTGGGGCTGGTGGAAATGGGCGTTGCTTTCCTGCTGTGGCGCTACGCCCTGATGCTCACCACCAACGCCGCACGCATCGGGCAGCTAATCTACCTCTCTCCGCTGCCGTCCTTGGCTCTCATTGCATTGGTGCTCGGCGAGGCCATTAATCCGGCCTCAATCGTCGGCCTGGGCGTCATCATCGCTGGGCTGGCGGTCGCCAATCGGTTCCGGCTAATTCGTGTGATTATTCGTGGCCCTTTCGCCCCTTGGCCGCGTTGCTCCGCCTTGTGTGGGGCCTGCCACACCGCGTTGTCGCGCCTTGCCAAGGGACGAAAGGGCCTAGCGCCTAAAACCCACGAATTAACCGGACAGGACACTAGAGCGTCGGCAACCAGTCAGCAAGCGCGGCGGCAATCTCCGCCGGAGAGTCCTCCTGGATGAAGTGGCTGCCCTTCACGGTCACTTCGGTCTGGTTCGGCCATGCACGGCAGAATTCCCGGATGGCGCCGGTAACGAGGGCGCCGGGTTCGGCATTGATGAAGAGTTTCGGCACCTCGGCGCCGGACAGCCATTCCGAATAGGCCTGGGCAACCGCCACCACGTCTTCCGGCTCCCCCTCGATGGGAATCTGGCGCGGCCAAGTGAGTGTTGGACGCCGGGATTCACCGGGTTCGAGGTACGGACGGCGGTAAACGGCCATCTCCTCGTCGGTAAGCTGGCGCAGCACCGAGCCCGGCAACACCCGTTCCACGAAAATGTTGTTCTCCAGCACCATCGCCTCGCCGGCGGGCGAGCGGAAGCCCTGAAAAACGCCCCGCGCATCCGCCGGAAACTCCGCCCAGGAGACGGGCCGGACGATGGCCTCCATGTAGCAAATGCCCTTGACGGCGCTGCGGTGGCGATTGGCCCAATGAAAGCCGAGTGCCGAGCCCCAGTCGTGGACGACGAAAACCACATTCTCAGTGACGCCCAGCCCTTCCAACAGGGCGTCGAGGTAACGGACGTGCTCGGCAAACGCGTAGCGGTCTGGTCCGGAGTCATCAAGCTTGTCCGAGTCGCCCATGCCGATCAGGTCCGGCGCCAGGCAGCGTCCGAAACCGGCCACTGCCGGCATGATGTTGCGCCAAAGATAAGAGGATGTGGGATTGCCGTGCAGGAACACGATCGGATCGCCCTCGCCCATTTCGGCGTAGGCCATTTGCCTGCCAAGCACCTCAATCCGCTGCTTGGGGAGTTCGTCTGTTGTCATCTTCGTCACCCTAAGCAAGTCGATTTCAAGCGCCCTTGAACTCGGGCTTGCGCTTTTCCAAAAAGGCGTTGATGCCTTCCTGCCCATCGCCACCGGCGGCGAGGCCAGCAATCGCTCTGGCTTCCAGCTCCATCTGCGACTCCAAAGTCTGGTCGAAGGTGCCGTTGAGCAGCGTCTTGACTGCGGCAAAGGCGGCTGTGGGGCCGCTGGCCAATCGCCGCGCCAGCCCTTTGGCTTCCCCGAGCAACTCCGCATCCGCCACCACTTGATTGACAATGCCCCAGTCCAAGGCTTCCTGGGCGTTGAGCAAGCGGTTGGTGAGCATCAGCTCGCGGGTGCGGCGGTCGCCGATCTTGCGCGGCATGTAGTACGTCGAACTACCGTCTGGCGACAGCCCGGCACGGGTGTAGGCCATGGTGAAGACGGCCGATTCAGCGGCGATGGCGAGATCACAGGCCATGACCAGACTGAAGCCCGCGCCGGCTGCGGTGCCGTTGACCGCGCCGATCACGGGGGCCTTGCTGCGGGCGAGTCGGGAAAGGCCAAGATGCAGATCGCCGGTCATCTGCATAAGCAGCTTGCGCGTTCCGTCCCCGGCCTTGGCGAAGGCGCCAAGGTCGCCGCCAGCGCAGAACATCTTGCCCGCACCAGTTAGGACAATGGCCCGAACGGCCGGGTCGTCGTCCGCGTCGATGGCTGCGGCACCGAGTTCCTTGGCCATCAGCGGACCCATGGCATTGGCCGAGTCCGGTCGGTTGAAGGTGATCGTCGCCACGTTGTCCGCGACCTCGTAGTTGAGGGTTTCAAAACTCATGGACGGCTCCGTCTACTGCCATTGAATGGCCAGAATTTGGTTGGTTTTGGGATTTTGCCGCCTCCGCCTCATCATCTGCGGTCGGCAAGCCAATGGCGACCCGTTACAATCCGCGCCTGCGGCAATCCTGCCCTGAGGCAAGGCCTGTGCTCGAAAGGGCAGCATAAACCACTCCATCGGGATGTGAAACGCTCAATTCTCGATGGCGCAAAACAACTTACCCCCGGGACACATAAGCAAAGTGAATAGTTGGATAAGAGATCCGCTCATCCTCTTCCTAGCTCTCGGCGCCGCTCTGTTTGCCGCCGCCGGCTGGTGGGACGGTGACGCCCCGGATCGCATCATCGAAGTGGACGCCGCCGAGGTGAATCGGCTCACCGAACAATGGAACGCCCAAATGGGGCGCTCGCCGAGCGCCGAGGAGCTTGAGAGCCTCATCGACAGCTTCATACAAGAGGAAATCTACTTTCGAGAGGCCTTGCGCCTGTCGTTGGACCAGGGCGACATCATCGTTCGCCGCCGTCTTGTGCAAAAGCTCAATTTCCTGACTGAGGACATCGCCGCCAGCCAATCCCCGAGCGAAGCGGCGCTGCGGGCCTTCCACGATGCCAACGCCGAGCGCTACCGGCTGCCACCCCGCTTTAGCTTCCGCCATCGATACTTCTCCACCGACCGGCGTGCGAACGCCAAAGCCGATGCCGAGGCGGCACTTGAGGATCCCCAGGTCAAGGGCGACCCGTTCATGCTGCAGCGAGCCTACGCCGAACGCTCCGAGCGCGCGGTTGGGGACCTGTTCGGACGACCCTTTGCCGCCGCTCTGGCAACGCTCAGCCCGGCGCCGGAGTGGCAGGGCCCCCTGCGCTCGGCCTACGGCTGGCACTTGGTGAAGCTCGAACAGAGGCAACCCGAATCACAACCGCCGTTCGAGGAGGTGGCCGGCCGAGTGACGGCCGACTTCACGGCGGAGCGCCGTGAGGAAGCCAACGCCGCATACTACGAGGCGTTGCGCAGCCGCTACGAAGTTCGCCGGCCATGAGGCCGATGTGGCGGACTCTGTTGGCCGCGGCGCTGATCGCCAGTGCGCCGGTGGCGGCCCATGAGGTTCGTCCGGCCTATCTGCAGATCGTCGAAACCGCTCCGGAACGCTTCGCCGTACTGTGGAAGCAACCGATTGTGCAGGACCGCCGCTTGGCGATCGACCCGGTGCTGCCGAACGATTGCCCGCCGATAGCCGATCCGGTGCCCGAGGTGGTCAGCAGCGCCTTGGTGCAGCAGTGGGAAGTGGCCTGCCGCCTCGACCAAGGCGCCATCCACATCAGCGGCTTGGCGCGAACCCTGACCGATGTGATGGTGGAGATCCAGCGTTTGGACGGCCAAGGGCTCACGGCGCTGCTGCGCCCCAATTCGCCGTCACTGGACCTCGGTGACCCCACGCCCCAAGTAGCCGCCTACCTGCAGCTCGGCGTCGAGCATCTGCTGTTCGGCATCGACCATGTGCTGTTCGTCGTCGGCTTGGTCTATCTGATTCCCAATCGCTGGGGGCTGCTGAAGACGGTAACCGCCTTCACGCTCGCCCACAGCATCACGTTGGCCTTGTCGGTGCTGGAGCTGGTGCGGGTTGCGCAGGGACCGGTGGAGGCGGTGATCGCCCTGTCGATCGTTTTTCTGGCACGGGAGCTGCTGCTGCCACCGGATCGCCGCTCACGGCTCACCGGCGCTAGGCCTTGGATCATGGCCTTGATCTTCGGACTGCTGCACGGTTTCGGCTTCGCGGGCGCATTGGCTGACATCGGCTTGCCAAGGGATCAGCTCGCGCCCGCGCTACTGCTGTTCAACATCGGCATCGAAGTGGGCCAACTGATGATCATCGGGGCGTTGCTCGCCTTGTTGGCGGCGACGCGGTGGGCCGGGCTGCGCCCCCCCACTGCCGTTCTGCAGGGGGTCGCGCAGCCAGCCGGCGCTTCCCCTCAGGGGCTGGCTCGGATCGACTTAGCCTTGATTTACGGCATCGGTGCCCTAGCGGCGTACTGGACCATCGACCGAACGCTGGGCTTGCTTTAGTGGGGCCCCCCCCCACGGCACTAATACCCTTCCAATTCGCCGTAGCGATTGCGGTGGAAGTTGACGTCGCCCAAGGTCTGTTCGCTGACCGCGGCCCGCTTGATGAAGAAGCCGATGTCGAACTCGTCGGTCATGCCGATGCCGCCGTGCATCTGGATGCCTTCGCGGGAAACCAAGTTATAGGTCTCCCCAACCTTGGCCTTGGCGAGGCTCGCAAGCTTGGCCACCTCATCGGCGCTGCGGCCCTCGTCCAAGCTGGTGAGCGCCTCGAGAACGCAGGACTTCGACAGCTCAACCTCGCAAAACATGTTGGCGGCTCGGTGCTTGAGCGCTTGGAAGGAGCCGATGGGAACGCCAAACTGCTCGCGCTCCTTCAAATAGGCGACGGTGCGCTCGAAGCATTCCTGAATGCCGCCGAGCATTTCCGCCGCCATGCCGATGCGGCCGATGTCCAAGGTGGGGTCGAGCACCGCAGCACCCCGGTCCAATTCGCCGACCAGCGCGTCGGCCCCCACTTGAACCTGGTCGAGCTCAATGTTCGCCACGTTGCGCGAGTCGGCCATGCGCAGTCTGGTGACTGCCACCCCAGCCGCCTCGCGGTCCACCAGAAACAGGCTGATGCCATCCCGCTCGCCTGGCTCACCGGAGGTGCGAGCCACCACCAGCAGTTGCTTGGCCACGTGGCCATCGAGCACGAAGGTCTTGCGCCCGCTGATGACGTAGCCGCCGGGTGCCGCAGAAGCGGTGGTGGACATCCCGTAGGGATTGTGGCGGTGTGATTCCTCCAGCGCCAACGCCATGAGCAGTTCACCCGACACGATGCGGGGCAGCAATGCCGCCTTCTGCGCATCGCTGCCACCGACGTTGATGGCCGTGCCGCACAGCCAAACGCTGGCAAAGAGCGGACTGGCGACCAAGGTTCGCCCGGTCTCCTCGGTCACGACGCCGAGCCCCTTGTAGCCGAATTCAAGGCCGCCATGGGCCTCCGGGAAGGGGACCGCCGCCCAACCCAGCTCCGCCATGGCCTGCCAAGTGGCGGGGTCATAACCCAGCGCCGAGTCCTCGTCGCGCAGCTTGCGCAATTGGGCAATCGGGGCGCTGTTGGCGCAGAAATCCCGGGCGCTGTCCTTGAGCATCGTCTGCTCGTCGTTGAGAATCATCGCCATGGCTTAGGCATTCCTCATGATCAAGGCAAAAGGCAAAATAAACCAGACTCGCACCGCTTTGTCGAGCCAAATGCTCCGGGCCCAGGGCGGCACATGGCCTCAGCCGGCTTGCTTACTTCGAATTTCTACTTTACGTTGACTGGGTTTGCAAAGGCGCGGGACACTGAAGGCCGCGTCGTATCAGGAATCCTTGGCTGCATGTCAGATTTGCCGGATCGGCCAAAGTGCGGCGTTGTCGATCGTTCGGAAAGGGAGCCGCCGCCCAACCCAGCTCCGCCACGATCTGCAAAGTGGCCGGATCACACCCCCGCGCCAAGTCCTCGTCGCGCTGCGGGCGCAATTGGGCGATCAGAGCGATGCGCGAGACAGGCTCGATTCGCTGCGCTTTGTCGAACCAAAAAGCCTTGCTACCATGCACTAGCCAACCGTTTACGGGAGTTACCATGCGGCGACACTGCGCCGCATCCAAGGCATCGCCGCAGAATGGAGCTTTCCCAAACTCATTCACGTCAAGGAGCGACATGTACAAAGACATCACCTACACCGTTGAGGATCCGGTAGCGGTCATCACGATGAACCGGCCGGATCGCCTGAACGCCTTCACCAACCGCATGCTGGCGGAAATTCGCCATGCGCTGGCCGCCGCTGAGCAGGATGCGGCGGTGGTCGGCATCGTGCTGACCGGCGCCGGGCGCGGATTTTGCGCCGGCATGGACATGGGCAGCCTCGACAACCTCTCCGCCGGCAATGCGGAGAGGGAGGATCTGTCCACCCTGGAGGCTTCGCCTGGGGACCCGGAGCTTGGCCCCAACTTCAAGGTGACCTTTTCCTACCTGCTGTCCATCCGCAAGCCGCTGATCGCCGCCGTCAACGGCGCCTGCGCCGGGCTTGGCTTCGTCTTCGCCATGCTGGCGGACCTGCGCATCGTCGAGCGCCAAGCGAAGTTCGCCACCTCCTTTTCCCAGCGGGGGCTGATCGCCGAACACGGCGTGAGCTGGATTCTGCCGCGGCTGATCGGCTCCGGGCGGGCGCTGGACCTGCTGTGGAGCGCACGGAAGTTCAACGGCGAGGAAGCGGAACGCCTGGGCTTGGCGGAGCGCTTGGTGGGTGCCGGGGAAAGCGCCGAGGCCGCCAAGGACTACATTGCCGAACTGGCCGCATCCGCCTCCCCAACCAGCCTCAAGGTGATGAAGGCGCAGGTGTACCGGCACCTCAACATGCCCTTGGGCGATGCCATGGCCGAGACCAACGAGTGGATGGCCGAAAGCCTAAAGCGCGAGGACTTCAAGGAGGGTGTGCGCTCCTTCATCGAACGGCGGCCACCGCAATTCAAGCGCCTGTCGCTGTAGGGAGAGCCTCCATGTCCGAAGTGATTGCCACCGATCTCGAGAACACCGACTTGCCGGAACTGGTAGGCGGCCTGAATCGCTACCTGCGGCTGCGCGCCACGCCGGTGGGCATGAAGCTGTTCGCCACCGAGGAGGAGATGATGGCCATCCCCCGCCTGCGCCGGCCCAAGGCAATTCACGCCACCGACCAGATCGTCGGCCAGGCCTGCCGCAACGGCTGGACCGTCGGCATCACCGCCGACGATCTCGTCGGCGCCCAGTGCAGCACGGTGATCGGCCTGCATCCACGCAGCCCGGAGTGGCTTTCCGGGGATCGCATGGCAGGCGTCTGGTACGCCGATCGGGAAAACGCCGGCGCCCATCAGGAAGCCATGGACGTGGTGCCGTTCGGCACCTACCAAGCCATGGCGGTGAGTCCCTTGGCCAGCGGCAGGCTGAACCCGCCGGACATCTGCCTGATCTACGCCACGCCAGCGCAGATGATCCTGTTCATCAACGGGCTGCAATGGACCGGCTACAAGAAGCTGGAATGGGGCTGCGTCGGAGAATCCGCCTGCGCGGATTCCTGGGGTCGGGCGTTGGCCACTGGCGAGCCGAGCCTGTCCATACCCTGCTTCGCCGAACGCAGGTACGGCGGCGTCATGGAGGACGAACTGCTGATGGCGCTGCCGCCGCGTTTCCTGCCCAAGATTCTCGCCGGCTTGGAAGCGCTGTCCCGCAACGGCCTGCGCTATCCCATTGCGCCCTATGGAGTGAACAACGACGTTCGCGCCGGCATGGGGGTGAGCTACGGTTAGGTAGCCGAAAGCCGCAAAGGGCTGCTGCAGAGGAAGCTGCGGAACTGGCTTGAGCCTCCCAATCGCCCGTTTTGCACTCAAAGCAAAACATGCAGCTAAAGGGATGTCCATGAAAATGGCGGAGCGGACGGGATTCGAACCCGCGACCCCCGGCGTGACAGGCCGATATTCTAACCAGCTGAACTACCGCTCCGTGCATTCCTGCCGACTGGTGGGTGTTGCAGGGTTCGAACCTGCGACCTACGGCTTGTAAGGCCGTCGCTCTCCCAACTGAGCTAAACACCCGGTGGCCGGGAAGGGCGGCTAGTTTATCTGCTGGCGTTTTGGTGTCAACGCGCACTTCGGCCCAGGGGGCCGCAGTGCGATTGGAGTTTGGCTGCGCCAAACTCCGCGCACCTTGGTAGGGCGGGGCTGCAGGTTCGGTGGAAATCGGCTACACCAAACTGTGCGGAGTTAGGGCGGAACCCTAGGTTCGGCGGAAATCACCCGCGCCGAACTCCCCGTAACATGGGCGGCAACCCGTACGCCCGCCGCTCAATGATCTCCGGTCAACGGTACGAAGGCGACCGGCAGCACTTGCTCCTCATCGGTGCTGCCGTCCGCGAGGCGGGTCACCACGGTGAGGTTTTGGGCCGTGTATTGGGTGCCCACGGGCAACACCATGCGTCCGCCCTCCTTCAACTGCGCGACCAGTGCCGGGGGGATGTCCGGGCCGACGGCGGTGACGATGATGCCGTCGAAGGGGCCCGCTTCCGGCCAGCCGAAGTAGCCGTCGCCGGTCTTGACGGCGACGTTTTCGATGCCGAGCCGGGCCAAGCGGCGCTCCGCCGTCTCGGCCAGTTCGGGGATGATCTCGATGCTGTGCACACGGCTGACCAGCGCCGCCAGCACTGCGGCCTGGTAGCCGGATCCGGTGCCGATCTCCAGCACCACGTGGTCGGGCTCGGGGTTGAGCAGGTCGGTCATCAGCGCGACGATGAACGGCTGCGAGATGGTCTGCCCGTGGCCGATCGGCAGGGGCCGGTTGGCGTAGGCTGAGGCTGGCCCGTAGCGGTCCACGAACTCATGCCGGGGCACTTCGGCCATGGCCGTCATGACGCGCTCGCTGAGCACCCCGCGCCCGGTGTAGCCCCGCGTCTCCCAAGCATCCGCCTTGATTTGGTTGAGCAACTGAGCCTGCAATTCCGCCACCGTCGCCTCCTCCCTAGCCGTGCAGGCGCCTGCTGCCGTGAGGCAAGCGACCAATACGCTTCCCAAGCCCAGCCAGCTTCTCAGCACAGAGCCAGCAACGCCTTCAAGCGCCATCCCTGCTGTTCGTGATGCCGTCATCCTTGCACAGCCAACCCAAGTCCCCTCAATCTACTCTTCCTGCCGCGCCAAATCACCCAGAAACGCTGCAAACGGCCCAATGTCACCATCCACGCTCGCCGCTTCCAAAGCGTCCATGTACGCCTTGCGCCGCTGAACGGGAACGACCAGCCAATCGTATCCTCCCGAAGCCAGCATCAGGTTCATCAGAAAGCGGGCCATTCGGCCGTTGCCGTCCATGTAGGGGTGGATGTAAACGAAGAAGAAGTGTCCGAGCACCGCCCGCACGGCAGCGCTGGGTTCCGCCTTGAGCAGTTCAAAGAAAACCGGCATGCAGTCGCGCACCGCATCCTTGTTGGGCGGAGTGTGCAGGGAACCCCGCAGGTAAACCTAATCGTTGCGGTAGCCAGCCAGATCAACTGGCGTCAATATGCCCGCCACCACGCCGGGAGCGAACAATTCCCGATGCCATTCATAGTGGCTGCTTTCGGCCACCTTTCCGGATTGCGCGCCTCTTAGTACCTGCGCCACGCTTTGCTTCACCGCTTGGAAGGCTTGCCAGTAACCTCGCGCCGCCAAAGCGTCACGGGCATTGCGGTCGCTCTCAACGCCATCGGGATTCCACTCGCCTGAGCGAACGCGGTCAATCAAGGCAGAGTTGACCCGGTAAGCCTCAATGGATAGCGAGTGGTAAGCGTCTTCCGTGTAGATGTCATCCATTCGGGCCATGAAGTCATCGGGGTCAAACCGCCGCCCTGCCGGCATGGGAAATCGATCAGTGACCGCTTCGCGCATCTGTTGCCACATGAGCCGCAAGCGGTTGCAGTAAGGGGAAGGCTCCCGTAAACGCAACGCGACCGGCGCCAATTGCTCAAACGGGTCCACAGGAACCACTTGATATCCAGCCGCCCGCATGTTGGCCAGAATCTTGTCTGCCATCTCATGCTGACCAATGTTGCGAAACGCTCCCGCCAATCGACCGGCCACCTTGCTGCGGCCACCGTCAAGCAGCGGCGCCAAGATGTCAGCCGAATCCCGAATCTGGGACAGGGCGATGCGCGCATCGGTGGGATTGCGCGTATAGAACGGGGGCGGGACGGAAACCAACGCCGCAGGAAGGCTGTAAACCCGCAGGCCGGGGCTTACTGTGGTGTGCTCCGAACGCTTCAATTGCGTCCGCAACTCCATGATCGATGCCCCTTGGGCCAAGGGGGTTGGTTTGTTACGGCCCTTGGGCGCTCGCACCAGCAACTGCGCGGGTATGCTGGCATTGCCCGAATGAAGGCTTAAGGACTGCTCGGGCGACAAGCTCCACTGGTCGCCGAATCGGGCATTGAAGTAGTCTATGCAGAAGGGCCAAAAGACCCCGTGCCAATCTTCGCTTTCAACACGCGCCTCCGGGCGGGAAGCGACGCACCAGCCCCTCATCACCCGCCGCAAAAAACCCTGGGCAAGCAGGCAGGGACGCCGCTTGAGATTCACGCCAGCCGCGAAAGTCGCCCAAGCGGAAAGGGCGACTTCCGCGCCCGATGCTGGCATACGCCCAAGTTTCGCGGCGGCAATCTCCCACGGCAATTCGAGGGATTGCCGCTTTCGCCCGCACCCCCGCGATCCCTATGGTTTCCCCAAAGCCAACCAGCGGAACCAGGGCCGTGCCCATCCACGAAGGCCACGACAAGGCCGCCAAGCGCCTGCTGCGCGACGCCAACATGATGGCCGACGCCCTGCGCCTGTGCCTGCCCGCCGCCCTGCTCGACGAAATCGACCTCGACAGCCTGGGCTTCCTTCCGGCCGAGCACGTGGATGCCGAGCTGCGCCGGCGCCGCGGCGACCTGCTTTGGACCCTGCGGCGTCGCAGTGGCGGCGCGGTGCTCATCCCGGTCGAGGCCCAGTCCACCCCGGACCGGAACATGGCGGCCCGCATGATGACGCTGACGGGCATGAGCTACGAGGGCATTGCCGCTGGGCTGGAGGATCCGGACGGCAGGCTGCCCGCAGTGCTGCCCGTCGTGCTGTACACCGGCCTGCGCCCTTGGACCCCGGCCCGTGATCTGGCCGAATTGGTCGAACCGTTGCCGGCGCTTTTGCCCTACATTGCCGGCCCGCGCTACCTCCTGCTTGACGTGCGGGCGCTGGCGGGGGACGATTTGCCGCAGCGCAACCGGATGTCGGTGCTGGTGCGCTTGGAGACTGCGCGGTCGCCAGAGGTCTTGTTGGAGACATTGCGGGAGGCCTTGGCATGGCTCGGCGACGACGCACTGGCGCCGGTCTTCGTGAATTGGGTTAGCGAGGTGCTGATGCCGCTGCGCTTCCCGGAGGCGGACAGAACACCAATTGAGGACTTGCAGGAGGGCGTGACGATGCTGGCGGAACGGGCGAAGGAATGGACGGAGCAGTGGTTCGCGGAAGGCCTTCGGGAAGGCTTGGAGCAGGGCCAGCGGGAAATGGCGATACGGCAGGCGCGGCTCAGGTTCGGCGACGCGGTTGTTGTGCGACTGTCACCCCTGCTCGATCGCATCACGGACCCATCTACCCTAGCTGCTGTGGGCGACTGGGTGGTCGAGTGCCGCGACGGGGCGGAACTGCTCGCCCGCGCGGAAGGCGCCGTGGGTTCCGGCAACGCCCCGGCTGGCCTTTGAAGTCCACGGCGGGGCCAGCCCCCAGGCTCCAGCGCTAACGCACCGGATCCGGTGGTCCAATGCGAGGGCGCGAACGCGAACCGGAGGTTCGTGTCGGTTCGTAGTGCCCGCGGTCCGGGCTTTGTTCGAGGACGTCCCCTAGATCAACGGTGTTCCGCCCTCGATGGGAATTCCTTGGTTCGGTGCGAGGGCGGGACGCCCTCGAGCCGGGCTTCGTTCGAGGGCATCTCCAACAGCATCTCCCAGAGCCTTTGACGCGCTCCTGCCGCTGGGAAACAATAGTTCGCCGCCACGCCCCCCCATTCCACGGCAAGGCACTTGAATCGATGAGCCCATATTTCAACCCTCGCGCACCAAGCTAGGAGCACCGCCATGCACCACCCCAAGGGCCTTTGGGTTCTGTTCATCGCCGAGATGTGGGAGCGCTTCAGCTACTACGGCATGCGCGCCCTGCTGGTGCTCTACCTGATCAGTTCCACCAGCGAGGAACTGGCCAGCGGGGCGGCCAACCTGAATCCGGGCTTTGGCTGGTCGGAGGAATCGGCTTACCTGCTGTACGGGTTCTACACTTGGGCCGTTTACCTGACGCCCATCGTCGGCGGCTGGCTGGCGGACCGCTTTCTGGGCACCCACCGCTCCATGATCGCCGGCGGCTGGATCATTGCGGCCGGGCACATCCTGTTGGCGGGAACGGAGCTGTTCGGCATCACCGCCGGCGCCGCGGTGACGCTGCAAACCGGCCCCGGCGCCCTGCTCTGCTTCATCGGCGGGCTGGCGTTGATCGTCATCGGCACCGGCTTCTTCAAACCCTGCGTCAGCGTCATGGTCGGCCAGTTGTACGGCCTGGGCGACGAGCGGCGCGACGGCGGCTTCACGATCTTTTACATGGGCATCAACGTCGGTGCGCTGCTGGCGCCGCTCATCGCCGGCACCCTGGGCGAGACCGTTGGCTGGCATTGGGGATTCGGGTCGGCCGCCATCGGCATGATCCTCGGCATCAGCGCTTACCAAGCTTTTCGTTCGCGCTATCTGGAAGGCATCGGCCTGCCGCCGAAGACGGAGGCCGAGGCAGTCGGCGAAGCCGCGCAACGGCCACCGCTGAGCGGCATTGAGTGGCAGCGCATCGGCGTCATTCTGGTGCTCGCCTTCGTCGCCAACATCGCCTTCTGGACGGCCTTCGAGCAGGCGGGCAGCTCCATGAACGTGTTCGCGGCGCAGAGCACCGATCGGACCCTCTGGGGGCTGCTTGAGAGCCCCTTTCCGGCCACTTGGTATCAGTCGGTCAATCCGGCAGCCATCATCCTCTTCGCCCCGATGTTCGCATGGCTCTGGGTGTTCCTGAACCATCGCGGGCTAAATCCCTCGACGCCGACCAAATTCGCGCTGGGCCTTTGGCTGCTGGGCCTCGCCTTCCTATCGATGGTGTTCGGAGCGATGGACGCCCAAGACGGCCTGGCCGCGCCCCATTGGCTGCTCATCACCTTCGTGGTTTACACTTGGGGCGAACTTTGCCTCTCGCCCGTCGGGCTGTCCATGGTGACCAAGCTCGCGCCCAAGCACTTGCAATCGCTGATGATGGGGCTTTGGTTCTTCTCCTTCTCGCTCTCCAACCTGCTGGCCGGCTTCGTGGCCCGCTACTCCGTCAAGCTGGAATCCGGCGAGGCCACCTTCCTCATCGATGGCTTGCCCGGGTTTTATCTGTTGCTGGTGGTGGCCCCAATTGTCACGGGCCTCCTGATCTGGATCGTCTCTCCGACGCTGCGACGGTGGATGCACGGCATTCAGTGACGCAAGGCAAAACAAGCACAAGAGACATGACAGCCGAGCACAAGACCGCAACGGCGTCCACCGATTCCGACATCGCGATCATTGGCACGGGGCCGGTCGGGGCCACGGCTGCCCTGTTTCTGGCCCGTGCCGGGTTGACGGCGGCGTTCATTGAACGGTATCCGGAGGTGCACAAGCTGCCCCGGGCGATCTCCTTGGACGGTGAAATCATCCGCGGCTTCCAACGCCTCGGCCTCGGCGAGGAGGTCGCCAGCCTGTTGCAGCCGATAAGTCCGGGCGAACGCGTCGGCTTCGGCAACTCCAAGCGGGAGTGGCTCTTCGACCAGACGCCCTCGCCGTTCGCCAGCAACGGTTGGCAGAGCTTCAACATGTTCGACCGGCCCGAGTTGGAAGGCTATCTGCGCGATGCCGCGCTGACCGAAGCGGGCGTCACCGCTCAGATCGGCACCGAGGCCAGCGCACTAGCGGACAAAGGCGACCGCGTGGTCATTGACGGAAAGCAGTTGGATCGCGACGATGCTTTCCGGCTTTCCGCGCACTGCCTGATCGGCTGCATCAGACGCCACCCTTTCTGGGCCAAGGCATGAACGCGGGCATGCGCGACGCCATCAACCTAGCCGGGAAGCTGCCAATGGTGATGTCGGGCGAAGCCAGCCCCGCGCTGCTCGAGACCTACCAAGCGAAACGGCACGTGCACACCACTGACTTGGTGGACTCGGCGGTGGCCATCGGTCAGTTGATGGAACACCTGCCGCCGCGGAAGCGGCCCAGCGCCGAGACGAAGCGCCTCGTGTTCGGGCACATCGACGAGCGCCACGGGCTCGATGATATCATCGCCCGGCTCGCCAAAGACCTGCACTTAAACCACTGAGCCACCGTGGACACACCCATTACCTTGGACAACGGCATTCGCGGCAAGGTGCTGCGCATTCCGACCGCCAACCCGACCGGCTTCCACCAGGCGATTTCGGAGCCGCAGGCCATGTCCCCGGCACAGATTTTCGGCAACCTCTTTCTGCCCAGAGGCGGTGGGCCGTGGCCCGTCGTGATCGTCGTGCCGGGCAGCCTCGGCGTCGCCCCATCGCACGTCGCTAAAGCCGCGTACCTGACCCAAGCGCAAATCGCCGCGTGCGTCATCGACCCCTTCGACGCCCGAGGCGTCACCTCCACGGTGGCCAACCAAGCCCAGTATTCCTTCGCCGCCAGCGCTTGGGACGTCTTGGCGACGGCGGAGCGGTTGGCGGCCCGCTCCGATATCGACCAAGCACGCATCGGCGCCCAAGGCCACAGCCGGGGCGGCTCCGCAATATTGTCCGCGGCCTGCATGGCGAGGCTGGTCAAGAGCGGCGGCGCCCAACCCTTGGTTGGCGTTTACGCCGCCTATCCTTGGTGCGGCCAGCAATTCAAGCGTCCCGAGGTTGGCCGCGCAATTGTCCGATCGGTGATCGGCGACCGCGACGAATGGTGCCTGCCGCAGCAGGTTCAAGGCCACATGCAGGCCATCCGGCTCTGTGGCGGCAAGGCCAGTTGCCGCATCTTCTCCGGTGCCCACCACAGCTTCGACCGCGACACCGCCATCGAATTGATCGCCGATGCCTCGGTGGCGCCAGACGCGCCAACGACCTACATCGCTGAAGACGGCGCCCTCATCGACCCTTGGACCGGGCGGGCCGACCCCATGTTAAGCGAACGCGACCTGATGATCCGCAGCTTCCGAGCCGGCTACGGCCACCGTGGCGCCCGCATAGGCAGCGCGGACGACCAAGCCAAGCACTTCCACGACGACATGATGGACTTCTGGACCGCGGTGATGTCCGGCCCACAACCCCCTTGAACACCATCGAGGATGGGACGCTCGGTCCGAGGGACAGCCTCGAACGAAGCCGGATAGGGGCAGCTTGCCCTCGCACCGTTGGGTAGGGCAGGCAGCTCCCTGCGCGTCAGCGCTTCCGAATCCGCGTCTCGCATTTTTGGACCTGTCATCTATACTGAAACAGTGGCTGGAGATGCAGGCCACATTTGCAAATTCACTGGGAGAGGCAGATGAAGCAATGGGTTGGGTTGCAGGCTTGGGCGGCGCTGATGGTGGCCGTGGGGGGCGTCCATGCCGCGGAGCAGGACACGTCCGGCGTCATTGAGGAAATACTGGTCACCACTAAACGCGGCGACGCGCAGAACGTGCAGAGCATGGCGGAGGCGGTGACTGCCTTCTCCGGCACTAGCTTGGAGCGGGAGTTCGCCGTCACGCTGGAAGACTTCAACCATGCCATTCCCAATGTGCAGCTTGAACATGTGGGCCTGTTCCAGGCCGCCGCATCGTTCAGCATGCGCGGCATCGGCACGGCCGGCATTGAGAGCTTCGCCGACCCGGTGGTGGCGGTGTTCGTCGATGACGCCTACTACTCGCGCAACGCCGTGGCGCTGCTGGACCTGTTCGACATCGAGTCCGTTACCGCCTACCGCGGCCCACAGGGCACGCTCTATGGACGCAACGCCTTCGCCGGCGCCATATCAGTGCGCACCAAGCGGCCAAAGCTCGACGCCCACGAATTCGAAGCCCACATCGACGTGGGCAATGCCGGGCGCCGCAACTTGGGCGCTGTCGGCAATCTTCCCTTGGGCGAGCGGGCGGCGCTGCGCGTTGCAGCCAACTATCACGAGTTGGCCGGCTTCTACAAGAATGACGGGCTGGTGGTGGACAGCTACAACCCCACCACCGCCACCCTGACCACCCGCATCGACGAAGACAAGAGAGGCGACAGGGAGAACGGCGAGCGCTCACTAATGATCCGGCCGAGCCTGCGCATCGAGCCGAATGACGCCTGGCGCATCGACCTGATTGGCGAGTACTGGGAGGACAAGGGCGACGGCACGGCCAACTGGACCCAATGCTACCAGCCCGTCAGCCTGCCGCCGCCCCTGGGCAACGGGCCGAGCGGGACGCCAAGCGTACACTCCGTCTTCGGCTTCCCCTGCAAGGATCCGTTCGGCGATCAACGCTTCGGCATCGACGGTGACGGCAGCGACCCCTTCGAGGTGGGCTTCAACCTACACCCCAACCAGACCCTGCAGGACATCTGGGGCATCACCCTGGACAGCCAGTATGAAACCGACGTGGGCACCTTCACCTTCATCTTCAACCACCGGGACGTGGAGGAGGACATCACCACCGACACCGACGGCTACAACTGGGACGTCTTCGCCAGCACCCGTCTGCAGGAGTTCGATTCCACCCAGGTCGAAGCGCGCTTTGCAACCAGTTTCAACGACAACGTCGATCTGCTGACCGGCGTGTTCTACCTGCAGGACAGCTACCAAGTGCAGCAGTACCTGTGGATCTTCCTGGACAGCGGCCTGTTCGGCGGCGGGGGCTACAGCCGGGACAATCCGGCGGTGAGCTACGGCACCAATGAACAGGAGCGCTACTCCGTCGCTGGCTACGCCCAGTTCGACTGGCACCTCAACGAGCGTTGGACCCTGAACGCCGGCGGACGCCTCACCTACGAGAAGAAGCACGACGTGCTCGGCATGGCCATCAACGACAGCGCCTGCCCGCCCGGCGCCACGCCGCAGACGGCGCCCTGCAACGGCGCGCCCTACTCCGGCAGCGACCCGGGCGACCCGACGGACTTCGACCCCTCGGTGCGGTTCGGACCGGTCAGCGAGAGCTGGACCACCTTCTCCCCGCGCCTGGGCGTCGAGTATCAGGCGAGCGATGAGGTCATGCTGTTCGGATTCTGGCAGCGGGCCTTCAAATCGGGCGGCTTCGTCAACAACGCCGGCACCTTGCCGGTGTTCTCCTCGCCGTATGACGATGAGCAGGTGGACAACTTTGAAGTGGGGATGCGCAGCGATCTGTTCGACGACCGGCTGCGCCTGAACACCAACGTCTTCTACGCCGAGTACAAGGACCTGCAGCGCGGCGTGATCCGGGCGGCACCCACCTCCACCGGTCAGGAGACCTTCACCGACAACGCCGCCGGCGCCGAGTCGTTCGGAGCGGAGGCCTCCTTCAGCTTCGTGCCCGCGCCGGGGTTCAACATCAATGGCAACATCGGCTACCTGGACATCGAGTACAAGGGCTTCGTGGCCGACCTGACCGGCGACGGCATGGAGACCGACAACAGCCAACTCGACCTGGTGCGCGCCCCCAAGTGGGACCTGAGCATCGGCGCCTCCTATGAGATCGACCTCGCCGACATGGGTTCCCTCACTTTGGGCGGCCGCTTCAGCTACACCGACGAAATGGCCCTGACCACGCCCAATGACGTGGGCTTCGTACGCGACGAACTCACCACCCTGGACGCCCAGGCGGTTTGGGAATCCGCTGATCGCCGCTACCGGTTTGCGCTTTGGGGCAAGAACCTGTCCAACAACGTCGAGCGCCTTGGCGGCACCCCGGTGGCCACCCTGTTCGCCTTCGCAGCGCCCACCCAGCCGCGGCAGTACGGCGCGACCCTAGTGATGGCGATGGGCGAGTAGTGGGGTGGGCCGAAAAAGCAGGCGCACAGCCTTCCCTGGAACGGCCCGATTCAAGACGAGGGCGGGACGCCCTTGAGCCGAAGGAACAGCTTCGAACGAAGTTCGGCTCGAGGGCGTCCCGCCCTCGGACGGCGCAAAGCGCCGTTCCTCCACAGGATGGATGTCCCGCTAGGAAAAGGTCCGTTCCCTAGGCGTGAGCCCGGCGAGGTTTTCGGCGATGGGAACTTCCGAGGAACCACCGTGAGCCGACTCCTGGCCACCGCAACGGCCCTCTTCTGCAGTGCGGTCTCTTTCTGGGCGAACGCCGAGGCGGTCCCCGGCGGCGTCTATCTCTTCGAGATGCCGGGCGGTTTCGACGCTGCCCTATTCCAAGACCGTCCGGTCATGGTCCGGCGCGGCCAAGCTTGGGTCGGCCTGCACATCGACACCGAGCCCGGCGAGCATGAACTGCAGATCAAGGGCCCCGCCGGCACCCAAAGCCATCGCTTTCAAGTCACCGCCAAACAGTATCCCGAAGAGCACCTGACCATCGCCAACGAGCGATTGGTGAATCCCCCGGAGAGCGATCTGGTCCGCATACGCGAAGAGACCGCCCGGCAGTTGGCCCAATATCGGCGCTTCACGGCGCGCCCGCTCGACCTTGCTCCCTTCGAGCTGCCAGTGACCGGCCGGGTTTCAAGCGTCTTTGGGCAGCGGCGGGTGCTGAACGGCCAGCCGCGCAATCCGCACTCCGGACTCGATCTCGCCGCCGACATCGGCACACCCATCCGGGCGCCGGCGCCGGGCGCGGTGGTGTTGACCGGGGAACTGTTCTTCAACGGCAAGACCGTCTTCCTCGATCACGGCCAGGGCTTGATCACCATGTACTGCCACATGAACGCCATCGCGGTCGCCGAAGGCGATGAGATCGAGCGCGGCCAAGTGATCGGCGAGGTGGGGGCCACCGGCCGGGTCACCGGTGCCCACCTGCACTGGTCGGTCAGCCTGAACGGCAACCGGGTGGACCCGGTGCGCGTGATGGCGATCCTGAACGACCCTTAGCCCGACTTCGACAACTCAGCGTTTTGCGGTGCGCAACCTATTGATTTTGGTTCAGGAAGGCAACAGGTCGGCACTGCAGCCGAATGGTGGGAGTGGCCCTTGAACCGGCCTTCAGGGCGAGATGCGCGGCGGCGGCTGGTCCGGCAATGTCAGGTTGAGTTGGTGCAGCGGCAGTTGCCGGTCCCGGGCGGGGTCCGTGTGTCGAGGCAGCACGAGATGCCTGCGGTCGGTGGTCGGCAGATGGACATCGACCATCCGCAGGGTCGGGAACTTCTCGAGGATCGCCCGCGGGGTGGCCCCCGGCGCGCGTGGCCGGGCCGGATCCCTCAAGGTGACGTGCAAGCAATAGGCGATGAGGGCGACAGGGATGTGCGCCCCGATCCGGTCCTCGCGTTGATGGAGGACCGGCCGGATGGCGAGATCGTGCTTGAGTTCCCTGAACGCCTGCTCGACTTCCACGAGTTGCGTGCAGCAGCGCCGCAACGTCGCCGGATCCTCACCGGTCAACTGACAACGGACCAGCGTCTTCAGGACGTCCAGCCACCGAGTGCCCTGCCGGCTCACCGGCAGCCGCTTCCGTCAGAACCGATCCGGTTCCAGGCGCTACCGCAGCATCAGCGCCAACCAGCGCGCGCCCCACTGACGCGGCCGGCGCAACCGCAAGGACTCGAGTTCGATCCGCACCACCTCGCCGTCCAACTCCGGCGCTTCCCGGTCCGCGGGAAACAGCGCCGCCGACGTCGGGCTCGA
>JAQAJJ010000006.1:0-402 GCA_028278675.1 Candidatus Azophilus lithoversatilis | reverse complement strand
AGTGAGTTGCATCCCCACGACCCGCCAAAAAACACTCAAATCGACCGAATTGCGGCCTGCGTTGTCGAAGTCGGGCTAGATGTGTGGACAGCGTGCCGAGCCCAACTCCCCGCTCAGCGCGGAACATCGCCGGGGTCTGGCTGCTGACTTCGAAATCCATGAGAATCAGGCCCATTCCCCCATCGTCCGCTGTGCCCGCGCACAGTCGCGTTGCTCATCCGCAGACTACTGCCCATCGATGTTCAACTCGAAAGGAAACCCCAAACCTGCCATCCGCAGCCCTCTCCAGAGACTGAAGGCTCGCACGCAACAGACACTTCAGCCACCGGAGGTGGTGTGCTCAACCGTCGAGAGATGCTGGTACCGAAACACCGACGTTGGCCGGATTCCGGCGACAACCCC
>JAQAJJ010000059.1 GCA_028278675.1 Candidatus Azophilus lithoversatilis | reverse complement strand
GGGGGCAGGATTTGAACCCACGACCTTCGGGTTATGAGCCCGACGAGCTACCAGACTGCTCCACCCCGCATCAGCAAGGGGGGGATTATAGGGACGCAACAAACACCCTGCAAGCTTTTGGTGTGCTTTCGGATCGCCTTTCAGGCGACCTTCAGATCGGGTCCTCCACAGGCCAGCGCAGCTTGAACCCGATCGGATTGTGGTGCCGAAGGCGAGACTCGAACTCGCACGGGCTTACGCCCACTACCCCCTCAAGGTAGCGCGTCTACCAATTCCGCCACTTCGGCTTTGTTGCGCCACGATTTCCTGACCGGCCCCTCTACCCCGCGGACCTACACGTCAGGAATGCCTGAATCCAATGCCTCGTCACCGGAAGTCAATGGCTCGGAGGACTCGACCGGATCGGCGACGAGCGGCACCCCAACGTCCTGCAGCCCCGCTGCCCGCTCCTTGGCGAACCAAGCCAAGCCAAAGGAAATCACGAAAAAACTGACCGCCAGCCAAGCGGTGGCCTTGACCAGAAAGGACGTGGAGCCGCTGCTGCCGAACATCGTGTTCGACGCCCCGGAGCCAAACGCCGCCCCCGCATCGGCACCGCGGCCCTGCTGCAGCAGCACCAATCCGCCCAAGGCCAAGGCGACAAGCACCAACAGCAGCATCAGTACGGTTTCAAAGGTCGTCATGTCCACGATTGCCATCCCTGTCCTGTCTTCGCGCCTTGCCTTCAACCCTCAAACGGCTGCCGCCACTATGGCCAGAAAGCTCTGCACCTGCAACGAAGCGCCGCCGATCAACCCGCCGTCAACTTCCGGCTCGCTGAACAATTCAGCGGCATTATGAGGGCTGACGCTGCCGCCGTAAATCACCCGAATCGATTCGGCGAGCGCTGCGTCGCTGGCAGCGATGGTTTCCCGAATCAGGCGGTGCATGCCCGCAGCCTGGCCCGGCGCCGCCGTCTCGCCGGTGCCGATCGCCCAAATCGGCTCGTAGGCAACCGCTCCTCGGGCCAAGCCATCGACGCCAACCGCCTCGATCACCGTCTGAACCTGCCTAGCCACAAACGACTCCGCCTCGCCAGACTGTCGCTGCGCCAAAGTCTCGCCAACGCAGAGAATGGGCCTGAGGCCCGCGCTCAGCGCCGCACCGAACTTGGCCGCGACAAGCGCGTCGCTCTCGCCGTGTTCGCTGCGGCGTTCGGAATGCCCGGTCAGCGCCCAGCGCCCGCCAAGTTCGGCAATCATGGCGCCGGAAACCCCGCCGGTATGGGCGCCCTGTGCCGCCGGATGCAGATCCTGAGCGCCCGCTGCCACGCCAGTGTTCCGCACCCCATCGACAAATTGACCCAGATAGGCCACCGGCGGAAAAACCAACACATCCAACTCCGCGCCCAGACGCGCCCCGCGCAGCGCTTTGCAAAAGCCAGCCACGGCTTCCCGCGATCCATGCATCTTCCAATTGCCGGCAATGATCGAACGACGCATTTATGTTTCTTGATCGCGGGACAAGGTCGTATCTTGAGTCGACTTCTTGCGCCCCATCGATTGCGCCGCCGAAGGCGGCGCGCCCAATCGTCACTTCGCAGATCTGCATCGTCAGCCCCACCATCGCCAAGGGGCGCGAATGGTAGCCGCAAGCGGCCCGTTCGGCTAACACCGCCCTAAACCGCTTTTTCGATGACCACTGCGAACTCCTCGGCGATGGCGGCCACATCCTCCAAGTCGTCGCCCTCGACCATCACCCGCACAACGGGTTCCGTCCCGGAAGGACGGATCAGCACTCGGTACTCATCGCCCAGCGCCTGTTCCCGCCTTCGCAGGGTCGGCGCTGCCCGTTCGCAGACGCTCGCGGTCGGCGCTCCATCCACCGTCACGTTGACCATCGCTTGGGGCAGCTTGGTCATGCCGCGTTTGAGTTCATGCAGGGCCTTGCCCGCCTCCACCATCAGCACGAGGGCCTGCAAGGCGGAGACGATGCCATCGCCAGTGGTCGTCAAGTCGAGGCAGAGGATGTGGCCGGAGGATTCGCCGCCGAGGTCCCAGCCCTTCCGACGCAGCAGTTCGAGCACGTAGCGGTCGCCCACGGCGGAGCGGGCGAAGGGAATGCCCAATCGCTCCAGTGCCCGCTCCAAGCCCCGATTCGACATGACGGTGCCAACCACGCCGCCCTGCAGCACACCTTGGTGCTGCCGATCGCTGGCAATCAGGTAAAGCAATTCATCGCCATCGACGACCTCGCCCTTGGCATCGACCATGACGACCCGATCACCGTCGCCGTCGAAGGCAATACCCAAGTCGGCCCCTAGTTCCCGCACTTTCCCCGCCAGATGCTGCGGATGCGAAGAGCCGCGACTCGCGTTGATGTTGAAGCCATTGGGGGAGGCGCCGACCACGCTGATTTCAGCGCCGAGCTCCTCGAACACCCCGGGTGCTACGTGATAGGTGGCGCCGTGGGCGCAATCGAGCACGATGCGCAGGCCATGCAGTCGAAAGCCGCGGCCCGCGGTGGCCTTGCAGAATTCGATGTAGCGACCGGCAGCGTCATCGATTCGGGATGCCCGGCCGAGCTGATCCGAGGCGGCGCAGACCATCTCAGCGCCCAACTGCCGCTCAATCTCCGCTTCGATGCCGTCATCAAGCTTGTTGCCGTCGCCGTCAAAGAACTTGATGCCGTTGTCAGCGTATGGGTTGTGGGAAGCACTAATGACGATCCCCGCGTCGGCCCGCAGCGTACGGGTCAGGTAGGCCACCGCCGGGGTCGGCATCGGTCCCATCAGGCTGACGTCCGCCCCGGCGGAGACCAAGCCCGACTCCAGCGCTGACTCAAGCATGTAGCCGGATATGCGCGTGTCCTTGCCAATGAGGATGTGGCTGCTTCCCTGGCGGGCGAATACCTTGCCCACAGCCCAGCCGAGACGTAGGCAAAACTCCGGCGTGATGGGGAAACGCCCCACCGCGCCGCGAATGCCGTCCGTTCCAAAGAGCCGCTGGCTCACTTACAGGTCGCCGAGCCGGCCAAGCTGACGCAGACTCCGGCGAGATCCGCCTTCCAGACCGCGCAAGGGATGCCCGCGAACACTCTGGATTTGATCCGGAGGTCCCTAATGCTCTTCTGCCGGACCGCCGATGGCGGCTTCCCGCGAGCCGGACTTGCTGCCCTTGTCCGCCTTGGGCGGTTTCGGCTGCCGGGGTTTGGCGCCCGCCATGATGTCGTCGATCTGCTCCGGCAGCAGGGTTTCCAACTCGATCAGCGCATTGGCCATCAGATGCAGCTTGTCCTCGTTCTCCGTCAACAGCCGAGTGGCCTCGCCGTAGCATTCGTCGATGATTCGGCGCACTTCCTCGTCAATGGCCTGGGCGGTCTGCTGCGAATGGGGCTTGGGCTTGACGCCCGCCGACATGCCCAGGAAGACTTCGCCGTCGTCCTCGTCGTACATCAAGGGGCCAAGCTTGTCGGACAACCCCCACTTGGTGACCATGTTGCGTGCCAGCCCGGTGGCCCGCTCAATGTCATTGGAGGCGCCAGTGGTGACGAAATCGGGCCCCAGAATCAATTCCTCGGCGATGCGCCCGCCAAACATGCCGCAGATCTGCGCCTTGATGCGCTGGCGGCTCAGGCTGTAGCGGTCCTCCTCCGGCAGAAACATGGTCACGCCCAGCGCCCGGCCCCGAGGAATTATGGTGACCTTGTAAACCGGGTCGTGGCCCGGCACGAGCTTGCCGACGATGGCGTGGCCCGCCTCGTGGTAGGCGGTGTTGCGCTTCTCTTCATCGGACATGACCATGGAACGCCGTTCGGCACCCATCATGATCTTGTCCTTGGCGGACTCGAACTCCACCATTTCCACCAAGCGCTTTCCGGACCGGGCGGCGAACAGCGCCGCCTCATTGACCAAATTGGCGAGGTCGGCACCGGAAAAGCCCGGCGTGCCGCGCGCGATGATGCTGGCCTCCACGTCCTCGGAAAGCGGCACCTTGCGCATGTGAACCTTCAAAATCTGCTCGCGCCCGCGAATGTCCGGCAGGCTGACCACCACTTGCCGGTCAAAGCGCCCAGGGCGCAGCAACGCGGGATCGAGCACGTCCGGGCGGTTGGTGGCGGCGATGACGATGATGCCGTCGTTGGGCTCGAAGCCGTCCATCTCCACGAGCAACTGGTTCAGCGTTTGCTCGCGCTCGTCATGCCCGCCGCCTAAGCCCGCGCCCCGGTGCCGGCCCACCGCGTCGATTTCATCGATGAAGATGATGCAGGGCGACTGCTTCTTGGCCTGCTCGAACATGTCGCGCACCCTCGATGCGCCGACGCCGACGAACATCTCCACGAAATCGGAGCCGGAAATCGAAAAGAAGGGCACCTTGGCTTCACCGGCGATGGCCTTGGCGAGCAACGTCTTGCCGGTGCCCGGCTGGCCCACCATGAGAATGCCGCGCGGGATGCGGCCACCCAGGCGCTGGAACCTGCTCGGATCGCGCAGGAATTCGACGAGTTCCTGGACGTCCTCCTTGGCCTCATCCACCCCGGCCACATCGGCAAAAGTGGTCTTGATCTGATCCTCCGAAAGCAGCCGGGCCTTGCTCTTGCCGAACGACATCGGTCCGCCCCGGCCGCCGACGCCGCCCTGCATCTGCCGCATGAAGAGCAGAAACACCCCGATGATGATGAGAATGGGGAAGCTCGCGATCAGCAATTGCGACCAGAAGCTCTGCCGCTCGGGCTCCTTGCCCACAATGATCACGCTGTGGTTGTAGAGATCGTCCAACAGCTTTTGATCATAGAGATCGGGCCGGATGACGCGGAAATCCTCGCCGGACTTGCGAGTGCCGTCGATCACCAAGCCGTCGATGGTGACCTCATGCACATCGCCCATGCGAACGAGTTCGATGAACCGCGAGTAGCTGAGCTTCTCCGGCCCCGGCTTGACGCTGAAGTTGTTGAAAACCGTCAGCAGCACGGCGGCGATAATCAGCCACAGCAGCAGATTTTTTCCCATATCGGACAAGGGTTTGCCTCACTTCGGAGCGTACGAGACCACTCATGGGGCCCGCCAACTCCGCCTTTAGTCATTGCACAGCCTGCAGAAGCCTACACCACCAGGCAACGGCTCGCCAATGGCCAATGTCGCACAACGTTCAGGCTAAGCCGATCGAGCAGGTTCCCGACTGAACCCGCGCGCTGCTTTCAAACATCAAAATCCAGCGACACCTCGCCTGGCAGCGGATGACTCTGGCAACTGAGGATGTATCCAGCCGCCACCTCCTCCTCGGTCAGCGCGTGATTGACGTCCATGTCCACCTGCCCTTCGAGCAGGCGCGCCTTGCAGGTGGCGCAGACACCGTCCTTGCAAGAGAACGGCAGTTCGATGCCGAGCGCGCGGGCCCGGTCGAGCAGGTTCTCGCCATCGCACTCCAAGTCGAATCGATGGCGGCGTCCCTGGAAGCGGATGGACACCTGGCAGCGCCGGCTGCCGTAGCGGCTGGCCCGCTCATCCTGCTTGCGCACCCGGCGGGCGGCGTCTTCGGCGGAGGCCGAAAAGAGTTCCACATGGATGCGCGCCTTGGCCACGCCTTCCGCCCGCAGCCCACGGGTGACCTCCGATACCATGGACTCCGGCCCGCACAGGAAAAAGTCGTCGAAACCTGCCAGCGGCAGCAGGCGCCTAATGAACTCCGCGCCCTTGGCATTGTTGATGCGGCCGTTGAACAGGTCGTTGTCCTGCAGTTCCTGGCTGAACACCGCAATGAAGTGCAATCGGTCCATATGCCGATTCTTGAGGAACATCAGATCACTCCGAAACATCATCGACGCGGTGGTCTTGTTGCCGTAGAGCAGCGTGATTCGATTGCCCGGATGGCGGTCCAGCGTCGCCCGCGCGATTGACAGGATTGGCGTGATGCCACTGCCAGCGGCGATGCATAGGTAATGGACGCCATCGAGGCGGTTGGGGTCGCGGGTGAACAGCCCCTGCGGCTCCGCCACCAACAATCGGTCGCCAACCGCCAGGTGCTGGTTGGAATAGCCGCTGAAGCGGCCATCGGGCAAGTGCTTGATGGCCACCTCGAGGGGTTCGCCCGGCAGGCTGCAAACGGAATAGGCCCGGGTCAACTCCTCGCCAGCGATGGTCTCGGTGAGGGTGAGATACTGGCCGGGAGCAAAGTCAAACCGGCCCATAAGCGCCTCGGGCACAGCGAAGCGCACCCGCACCGCCTGCTCCGTTTCCGGAGCAACCGCCGCCACCTGAAGTTCGTGCGTACTCATGTAAGCACCTTGAAGTGATCGAAGGGTTCCAGGCAGGTCCGGCACCGATAGTGCGCCTTGCAAGCGGTCGATGCGAATTCGCTAACCAAAACCGTTTCGTCACTGCCGCACGCCGGACAGCGCACCGAACCGGAGACCGGCGGGGCTATCCCGCCAGCTCGCAACTGGGTGCAGGCGGCGCGGCTCATCAGCGCGGTTGTCCAAGGCGGGCGGACCTCCTCGACAATCTCGAATCCCTGCCAGCCCGCGCCCCTCAAGCAGGTGGCGATGTTCTCCCGGATCGTCGCCAACGCCGGGCATCCGGAGTAGGTGGGGGTAATGGCGACGCTCAGGCCGCGCTCGCTGTCCCGCACTTCGCGCAAGACGCCCAAATCCCAGATGCTGAGTTCCGGCAACTCAGGATCGCGCACCGCGTCGAGCAGCGCATAAATGGCCCCGTGCCGGGAGACTTGCCGGCGGGCTAGCCGGGCAGCGTACTCCGGGGTTTCCAAAGGAATCGTCGCGTTGGATGAGGTCACCAGCGCGCTCCCGGATGGCTTCGGTGCAGATGCTGCATTTCCGCGAGCATGGGGGCCAGGTGCTCGGTGTGCAGGCCCCGGCGTCCGCCATCGACCTGCCAATCCGCGGACGGCAGCTCCAGCGTTGCCTCATCCAGAGTCGCCGACACTGCCGCGAGCCACTGCGGACGCAGGGCGGCCCGGTCGGGCAGAACGCCCTTCTCAACCAAGCCGATTTCCGCTTCAACCGGCGCGAAAAGCTCAGCGTGATAGCCCCAAACATCCTCCATCGCTTTCTGCATGCGGCAATGGCTCTCGGCAGTGCCATCGCCGAGCCGCACCAGCCAAGCGGCGGATCGGCGGCGATGGTAGCGCGCCTCCTTGTGGGCCTTGGCAGCAATGCCGGCCAAGTTGGCATCGGCGCTGTCGCACAGTTTCTCCAAGTGGAGCACGTCGAAGGCATCAACCAAGAGCTGACGGGCGCAGGCCAAGGCGAAGTCGGCGCAGGGCAACTCGTAGATCAGCAGATTGGTGAACGCCCGGGCGTCCCTTTGGAAGGCATAGGCATCTTCATCGCAGCCACCGAGTTGCTCGGCGTAGCCGTAGAGGAGGCGGGCGCGGCCGAGAAAGTCCAAGGCCGTATTAGCCATCGCCAGATCCTCCTCCAGCCAAGGCGACTTCCCGCACCAAGCCGAGAGCCGCTGGCCGAGCACCAAGGCGTCATCGCCCAAGCCGACGACCGCCGCCAGCAGGCTCACAGACCCCGGACCTTGCTCGGCAATTCGTAAAAGGTCGCATCCCGATAGGGCTTGCCGTCCGCTGGGTCGAAGAACATCGGCGCATCATCCTCCTGCGAGGCGGTGATGTCCGACGAGCGCACCACCCAGAGGCTCACCCCCTCCCGGCGGCGGGTGTAGATTTCCCGGGCGTACTGCAGCGCCAGCTCCGCATCCTCCGCCCGCAAGCTGCCCGCATGTTGATGCTGAAGGCCACGCCGCGGACGCACAAAGACTTCAAACAGCGGCATCGAGCGGCCTTTCAACGCGAACCCGTGCCAACCCGGGCCCGCAGGCCCCGGGCCCGAGTCTTGTCAGCATGGGCTTCGACCGCCTCCCGGACCCAAGCGCCGTCTTCCCGCACCCGCCGGTGATGGGCGAGCCGTTGTCGGTTGCAGGGGCCGTCCCCGGCAACCACGCGCCGGAACTCATCCCAATCGATGGGGCCGATGCGGTAGTGGCCGCTGGCCTCATCCCAAGCCAATTCGGGATCGGGAATGGTCAGGTCAAGCACCTCCGCCTGCGGCACCGCTTGGTCGATGAACTTCTGGCGCAGCTCGTCGTTGCCGTAGCGCTTGATCTTCCAAGCGAAGGACTCGGAGTTGTGGTCCGACTCGGCGTCCGGCGGCCCGAACATCATCAAGGTCGGCCACCACCAGCGGTTCAGGGCGTCCTGGGCCATGGCCTTTTGCGCGGCGGTGCCCCGCGCCAGCGTCAGCATGATGTCGTAGCCCTGGCGCTGGTGAAAGCTCTCCTCCTTGCAGATGCGCACCATGGCTCGAGCGTAAGGACCGTAGGAGCAGCGCTGCAAGGGTATCTGGTTGACGATGGCGGCACTGTCCACCAGCCAGCCAATGGCGCCGATGTCCGCCCAGGTGAGCGCCGGGTAGTTGAAGATGGAGGAGTACTTCGCCCGGCCTTCGTGCAAGGCGTCGATCATGTCGTCGCGGCTGGCGCCCAAGGTCTCGGCAGCGCCATAGAGGTATAGGCCGTGCCCACCCTCATCCTGCACCTTGGCGAGCAGAATGAGCTTGCGCTCGAGCGACGGCGCGCGGGTGATCCAGCTTCCCTCCGGCTGCATGCCGATCACTTCGGAGTGGGCATGCTGGGAAATCTGCCGGATCAACGTGCGCCGATAGCCGTCCGGCATCCAGTCCTTGGGCTCAACGCGCTCATCGCGCGTCAAGCGCTGCTCAAACCGCGATTGCGCGTCGCGCAACGCATCCGCCGCATCGACCATGGCATCGTCCTGGAGGCAGTCTGACGAATGTGCAGAATAGCGCAAAGCCATGCAAAAGTTAGCCGACGCTTATGCCGCCGCTTGGAAAGAGTGTCTGCCCGGTGAAGTAGGACGACTCGTCGCCGGCGAGGAACAGCGCCGTGCTGGCGACTTCCGACGGCTGGCCGAAGCGCTGCATGGGCGTCATCGCCATGACCATTTCAACGCCTTCAGGGTCTTGGCGGATGCCCGCCGTCATCGGCGTTTCGATGAAGCCGGGGCCGATGGCGTTGACGCGGATGCCGTAGTCCGCAAGCTCGCGGCCGAGCACTTGGGTCAGCATGATCACGCCCGCCTTGGAGACGCTGTATTCGGCGGCGCCCGCCAACGGCACCCGCCCCGCGACCGAGGCGATGTTGATGATCGAGCCTGGGCTTTGCAAGCCGATCATGGCCCGTGCTGCGGCACGGGCGGTGAGCATGACGCCGGTCAGGTTGATGTCCACCACCCGGCGCCAGTCGGCGGCAGGCTTGTTGATGAGGTAGTTGGTCTCGGGATCGTCGATGCGCACCGTGACCTGGCCGCTGATGTAGCCGGCGCTGGAGACGCCCGCCGCGGCCAGCGCCACGTCAAGCCGGCCGAAGGCATCGACGGCGTGGCGCATGAGCGCCTCGGTCTCGTCCTCTTCGGTGACGTCAAGTGCTACGAACTCGACCTGCCGCCCGGTCTCGGCGGTGATGGCGGCAGCTACCGCCTCGCCAGCCTTGGCGTTCAAGTCCGCGAGCACCAAGTCCGCGCCTTCCGCCGCGAACCGCTCAGCAGCCGCACGGCCCAAGCCGCTCGCGCCGCCCGTGATGACCGCCACCCGACCCTTGAGTTTTGAGTCCATGAACCTTCCTCCCGTGTTTCCTTGCCAACGAATGCGCACAATCCTCGTTGCCGGCATTCTAGGAGCCCAAAGCGCAGGCTTCATGCCGGACATCATAGGCCAGTTGTGGGCGCGACCGTGCGTTTCGGCATGAATGAAGGCAAGATAAGTTCCTTTGATTGATCGGTTCTTCCGTGCCCCAGCATCACAGACTCATCGTTCTCGGCTCCGGCCCGGCGGGCTACACCGCCGCCCTCTATGCGGCCAGGGCCAATCTCAGGCCGGCGCTGATCACCGGAATTGAGGTTGGCGGCCAGCTCACCACCACCACGGAGGTGGAGAACTGGCCGGGGGGGCATGTGGCCTTGCAAGGGCCGGAACTGATGACGCAGATGGCCGAGCATGTCGAGCGCTTTGACGCAGCCATTGTCAACGACCAGATTCACGCCGCCGATCTCAGCGTACGGCCCTTTGAACTGACCGGCGACCGGGGCCTCTACACGAGCGATGCGCTCATCATCGCCACCGGCGCATCCGCCCGCTACCTGGGCCTGCCCTCGGAGGACGCCCACAAGGGCCGCGGAGTGAGCGCCTGCGCCACCTGCGACGGCTTCTTCTACCGTGGTCAGGACGTGGCGGTCATCGGCGGCGGCAACACGGCGGCCGAGGAGGCGCTCTACCTGTCCAACATAGCCAGCAAGGTGACCCTGGTGCATCGCCGCGATGAGATGCGAGCGGAGAAGATCCTGCAGGATCGCCTCTTCGCCCGCAGCAACATCGAGCCAGCCTGGAACCACACCCTGTCGGAAGTGCTGGGGGACGAATCGGGCGTCACTGGCATCCGCATCCGTTCGACTTTGGGCGCTGAGGAGCGCCGGATCGATCTCGCCGGCGTCTTCATCGCTATCGGCCATACGCCGAACACGGGCATTTTTGAGGGTCAACTCGACATGGACGGCGGCTACATCAAGGTGTCGAGCGGCTTGGGCGGCAACGCCACTGCCAGCAGCGTGCCCGGCGTCTTCGCCGCCGGCGACGTGGCCGATCAAATCTACCGCCAGGCCGTCACCTCCGCAGGCTTCGGCTGCATGGCGGCCTTGGACGCGGAGAAGTACTTGGACGCACTGGATTGAGCCTTCAGCTCGTCCCAATGCGACGCGCCGATGACTCCGAAGGAAATGCCGGGCAGCGGAGGGGCCGTCTCCAATGGTTTATTGAAAGCGCCAGCGGTCACCGAAACGGGACGGCGAAGCTGCCTAGCGGCCCATAGTCCACATGAAAGACATCGCCCGCGGCGATGGGCAGCGGGCGGGTGAAGGAGCCGGACAGCACCACGTCACCGGGTTCCAAGGCAATGCTGTGGACCGCCAACCGCCGGGCCAGCCAGACCAGGCCATTGGCCGGATGGTTGAGCACCGCCGCGGCGACGCCGCTTTCCTCAATGACGCCGTTCTTGAACAGCAGGGCGCTGACCCAGCGCAGGTCCACGTCCAAGGGACGCACCGGGCGCCCGCCGAGCACCAAACCAGCATTGGCGGCGTTGTCGGCGATGGTGTCGCAGACGGTGCGCGGCTGGCCGGTCTCGGCATCCACGCGCTGGCTGCGGGCGGCGATGATCTCCACGGCGGGAATGACGTGATCGGTGGCGTTGAGCACCTCCGTCAAAGTCACTTCAGTCCCGGCCAAGCGGTCGCGCAGCACAAAGGCCAATTCGACCTCCAGGCGCGGGTCGGTGAACTGCGCCGCTTCGATGGCTTCGCCCGCATTGAAGAACATGTCGTCGAGCAGGGTGCCGAAGTCCGGCTCATCGATTCGCATGGCCTGTTGCATGGCGCGCGAGGTCAAGCCGATCTTGCGGCCCCGCACCTCGCGCCCTTCGCCCTGCTTGATCGCCACCCAGGCCGCTTGAATGGCGTAGGCGTCATCCAAATCCATCTGCGGATGGCGGAAACTGAGCGGGCGGATCTGGGTGCGGGACCGTTGCGCCTCATGCAGCGCTTGGGCCGCGGCCTCGACTTGCGCGCGTGTTAGCACGGCCGGTTCAGCATGGCCGGCGCTGCTGCGCGGTCACACCTGTCCTCGAACCGGAATCAGCGCCCCGTGGATATCGGCCGCCGCATCGGAGGCCAGAAAGCAGATTACTTTGGCGAGGCTCTCCGGGGCCACCCAGGCGCTGTGGTTGGCATCCGGCATGTCGGCCCGATTGCGCGGCGTGTCGATCAGGCTTGGCAGCACGGCATTGACGTTGACGCCTCGGCGGCGCACCTCTTCGGAAGCGGCCTCGGTGAGCCGCATCACCACCGACTTGGCTGCCGTGTAGGCCCCCATGGACGCCAAGCCCTGCAAGGCGCCCAAAGCGCCGACGTTGATGACGCTGCCCCGCCCCCGCGCCACCAGCCTCGGCAAGGTGGCGCTGAGCATGTTGCGCAGCGTGGTGACGTTGATGTCGAACAGGGCGCTCCAGTGGGCGTCGGTGATCTCGAAGACCTTCGGCCCCATGTCGAAGCCGCCCGCGATGTTGCAGACGACGTCGAAGTCCCCGATGTCCGCAATCGCGGCTGCGACCGTGTCGGCATCGGTTAGGTCGAGTTCCAGACGCCTGCCGGGGCCCTCGGCGAAACCCTCGGCCACGTCGACCAAGATCGTCCGCGCGCCCTGCGTTGCGCTCTCCTCCGCCACCGCCGCCCCCAAAACGCCTGCGGCACCGGTCACAATCACAGTTTTGCCCGCCAAGTTCACCTAGTCCGCTCCTTAAGCGCCAGACCGCCGCATCTTAACTCAGCGTGACAGGCTCCTCCGAGCTTGCGGGACTTGATCAGAGGCTCCCAGGCCCGCCCCATTCAAGAATGGGTCGGGCCAGGGCTCCGTTCGGCGCGGAGTCCATTCGTGGTGTATGGTGAAAACCGAATGCCAAGTTCCCCCGATTACCCCAACCCCGCGCGCCAGCGAACCAAAGCCCACTTCGCCGCGTGGCTGTGTCTGCTTGCCGCTCTCGGCGCCGGCATCGCGCTGCAAAATCCCGCCGTTGCCCTGTTGGGCGGGTTGCTCATCCGTCTTGGTCTCGATGTCAACCCAGTCAAGCGAGGCATGCGGCTCGGGACGATCAGCTTGCAGACGGCAGTGGTGTTGCTGGGCCTTACCCTCGGATTTGACCGGGTGGTGGCCGTTTCCGCCGACTATGGCGTGACCGTGGGCGCCTATGTGCTGGTGACGCTCGTTTTGGGATGGGCTTTTGCGCGACTGATCCGGAGCGACCGCGTCGAATCCACGTTGCTGGCCAGCGGCACGGCGATCTGCGGAGCGACCGCAATCGCCACGCTCGCACCCGTGGTCGGGGCCAGACCGCAACAGTTGGCGGCAACAACCGGCATTGTATTCCTACTCAACGCCGTCGCCCTGTTCACGTTTCCGACCATCGGCGCCTGGCTTGAATTGAGCCAGGAGACTTTCGGCGCTTGGGTGGCGCTGGCCATCCACGATACGAGTTCGGTGGTTGCAACCGCCGCAATCTACGGCGACGAGGCCGCCGCAGTGGCAACCACGGTCAAGCTCGGGCGAGCGCTATGGCTGATTCCGCTCGCCCTTGCGGCGAGCCTGCTCTTTGCCAAGCGTGAAGCGAGATTGCGGGTACCGCCCTTCATTCTGCTGTTTGTCGCCGCAGCTGCCGTCGGCGGCAGCGTCGAAATCGGCGAGCGGGCCACGCTAGGCATCGGCTTCGCCAGCAAGGCCTTGCTGGTGATCGCGCTGGGCCTGATCGGATTGGAACTCGACCGGGCCAGCCTCGCCAAGCTGTCCTTGTCCAGCCTCGCACTGGGCGTCGGCCTGTGGCTGGCCGTCGTGCCTTTGGCCCTGATGCTGGTGCTGTTGACATAAACATATCGCCAATCGGTTTAACCAAACCGTTCCCATACCGCTATCCTTCCCTAAATGATTTCGCTAAGAACACGTCTCGACCGCGCCAGCCTGCTGGCCGTGGCCATCTTCCTCGCCTATCTGCTCGCTCCGGTCTGGGCCAGCTAGCCGGGCAAGGAACCGCTCCCACCATTTGCCGACAGCGACGCCAGAGCATCCCCCGGAGCGAGGGCGGGACGCCCTTGAGCCGAGGAAGTCCGCTTGGCATCAGCAGAGTTTCGCACTAGCGAAACTCCAACAAACCTTGGCCTCCAATGGGCGGGGCATGCGCCGAGCTGCAAAGCTCCGGCGAAACTTGGCCCCCAAGGGCGGGGCACGCGCCGAGTTGCGAAGCTCCGACGAAACTTGGCCCCCAAGGGGCGGGGCACGCGCCGAGCTGCGAAGCTCCGGCGAAACTTGGCCCCCAAAGGGGCGGGGCACGTGCCGAGCTGCGAAGCTCCGACGAAACTTGGCCCCCAAGGGGCGGGGCACGCGCCGAGCTGCAAAGCTCCGGCGAAACTTCGCCCCCAAGGGCGGGGCACGCGCCGAGTTGCGAAGCAACTCGAACGCTTCGCCAAAGGCGAAGCGCGTTTGCGCCATCGCCAACCGCCATCCATAATCCGGCGCTTGAGGAAGCCCTTAGCTCGCCCCAGTGCGGCGCACTGCTGATGGCGAAGGAACAACCAGCCAGCCGGAGGGCTGTCTCCGCATGGCTCATGGAAGGGAGGGCGCATGCGCCGGGTTCACACGTTTTGCCGGATATGCGAGCCGCACTGCGCCTTGGTGGCGGAAGTGGACGAAGGACAGATTCGGCTGCTGCCGGATCGCGGTCATCCGGTGCACCGGGGCTTCGCCTGCCACAAGGGGCTGAAGTTCACGGAAGTTCACGAAGATCCGGATCGGCTGAATCACCCACGCCGGCGCACCGGCACCGGAACGTTCGAGAACATCGCCTGGCCCGAAGCCCTCGACGGCCTCGCGGAACGGCTGTCGATCCTGTCCGCCACCCACGGCCCGGAGTCCATCGGCGTCTATTTCGGCAATCCATTGGGCTTCAACAGCACCGGCAAGGACACCGCGCGCAAGTTCGCACGGTCCTTGGGCGTACGCTACGCCTTCGGCTCCGGCACCCAGGACTGCGCCAACAAGTTCGCCGCCTCCGAGGCGGTTTTCGGCACGGTCAACCTGCATCCGATCCCCGACTTCGAGCACACCAGCCATCTGCTGGTCATCGGCGCCAATCCGCGCATCTCGCACTTGAGCTTCGTGCAGATGGCGGACGGCATGGGGGCGCTGCGCGGCATCGTTGAGCGCGGCGGCACGGTGCGCCACGTCAATCCGCGGCGCACCGAATCGGTCTCCGCCGCCACCGGCGACGTGGTGCGCATCAAGCCGGACACGGACCTCTACCTGCTCGCAGCCATGATCGACGAGACCCGCCGCCAAGGTTGGATCGACTGGGACATCCTCGAGCGGCACGGCGAGCGCATCGATGCGCTGTTCGCCTTCACCGCCCGCTTTCCCGCTGAGCGGGCGGCGCCCGTGGTGGGCATCGAGGCGGATGCCATCCGGGCGCTGGCCAGGGAGTTCGCCACCGCCGAGGCGGCCAGCATTCACGTCTCCACCGGCGTCAACATGGGGCGCCAAGGCACCCTCGCCTACTGGCTGGCGCAGATGCTGAGCCTGGTCACCGGCAATCTTGGACGGCGCGGCGGCAATCTTTACTCGCCCGGCTACTTTCCGGCAGCGACGGTGGGCCGGCGGCCGGCCGAGGATCCGTTCTTCGAGACCGAATTCGGCGCCCTGCGCACGGTCGCCGGCAACCTGCCTGCCAATCTGCTCGCCGAGCACATCGAGTCCGGCAAGGTCAAGGCGCTGATCGTCATGGCCGGCAATCCACTGCTGTCGGTGGGCGGCGGGGCCCGCCTGCGCCGCGCCTTCGACAAGCTGGAACTGTGCGTGGTGATCGACATCTATCCGAGCGCCACCGCCGAGTTGGCCGACTACGCCCTGCCAGCGACTGATTGGCTGGAGCGGGCGGACGTCAACGCCCTCTCCCTAGGCTTTCAGCCCAAGCCCTTTGCGCAGCACACGGATGCCGTGGTGGCGCCAAAATTCGAGCGGCGGCCGGAGTGGTGGATTTTGGCCAGCCTCGCCGAACGCCTTGGGCTGCCGCTGCCGGTCAAGCCGGACGGCACCGGCCTGAACGCCCGCCACGACCGGCAGCTGGCCACCGCCGGCCTCTCCCGAGAACGGTTGCGCCAAAGTCCATCGGGGACTGAAGTGCTGCCCCCGCCAACGCCGGAAGCCTTGTTTGAAATTGGCGTGCAAAACCCCGACGGGCGCATCGACTGCTGCCCGCCGCTATTCGAGAGCGCCCTGCACCGGGCTGAGGAACTGTTCAATGAGCTACTCTCGGAACCCGCCAGCCAATTGAAGCTGATCACCCTGCGCACCAACACGATGCTGAACAGTTGGTTCGCCAACCTGCCCTCGCTGAAGCGCGACTACGCGCTGGACAACCCCCTGTACATGAATCCGGAGGATGCCGAGCGCCTCGGCTTGCGGGCGTCCGAGGAAGTGCGGGTCGAAAGCGCCGGCGGTGCGGTCATCGCCACCCTTGCGCTCGACGACTCGCTGCGTCCCGGCGTGGTGGCCATGACCCACGGTTGGGGGCACGGGGCCAGCCCGGCGCTGAAGGTGGCGAGCAACCATCCGGGGGTCAACGTCAACGCCCTGTTGCCCGCCGGTGCGGGCAGCTTCGAACCCTTGAGCAATCAAGCCCACATGACCGGCATTCCGGTCGAAGTGCGGGCGGCCTGATTTTCGTGATCGCGGGGAGCGGCTGCCGCATGG
>JAQAJJ010000058.1 GCA_028278675.1 Candidatus Azophilus lithoversatilis | reverse complement strand
CGTTGCCTTGTACACGCAGGGTATGGCCGTAAAGATGAGCCGCCAGTTGCTGGGCCATGTCGCGCGAAGCGTTGCAGATGTGGGTGGTCTCGCCATCTTGCAAATGCACAGGCACAGTTTCATCTTGGCCACCCACTCGGATTAACACGCCGTCGAGGACACCAGGCTGGTTGAAGGGGTCAAAACTCAATGGCGGTGCCTCGTCGCGGCCGGGAAACCGAATCACTTCGGCGCCGCGGCCTTTGTGAAGGCTTCCGGTGGCGTTGTCATCGGCCAAATACCGGTTCAGTGCCTTGAATGCACTCGCAGCATCCTCGGGCGCCTTGTTTTCCGCAACCGACAGTAGCCGCCTCCCGACTTCTGGCGCGGCCTCGGGATCGACCCTTTGCACCAAACAGGTGCTCCCCGACTCAAGATGCGCAAAATGAACCCGCTCAGCACTGCCGAGCAGCCATGCGAGGTCGCCCATGTACGTCGCCAACCGCGACATGGGCAAAGTGTCGGGCGTGAAGGCATTGATGGTGAATCGGTATTCGCGCGCTTCCGTCATGTCGCACTCCGAAGCGAGAGCATTGCAAACGGTTCGATGCCGATTTTAAACTTTGTCATACATTTCCACACAGACAGGTCTCCATCCTCGAGGTCCTTGCACCTGTGCAAGACTGCGCGGCCGTTGAGCGCTTCCGTGCCGGCGTTGGCGACGGTGGGTGTTCTTGCCATCCAGCCCGGTGTGCCGTATAGGTTCCCTAAAGTTCAGGCCCCATTCATGCAAGGCGCATCGCTGCTGACCATCCATGCCGACGAAGCCAAAGCGGCGCTTTGGCCCGAACAAGTGGACACTTTGGATGCCTACGCGGACCTAGTGCGGCGTTGGAACCCGGTGTTGGGCTTGGTGGCACCCAAGGATCTAGCCCGTTTCGCCGATCGACATGTGCTTGATGGCTTGGTTGCCGCAAAAGTGTTGCAGACCGCACAAGGCACCCAGGGATGCGCAACCCTGCGCGTCGCGGACCTTGGCTCCGGAGCCGGGCTGCCCGGCATTCCATTGGCGGTGGCGCTGCCCGAGACTTGGGTGACACTGGTTGAGCGCAGCGTGCGCAAGGCGCGCTTTCTGCGCTTGGCGCAACGTGAATTGGACTTGGCCAATGTCACCGTTCTGTGCGCCGAGCTCCGTCAGGTGCCGTCGGCGAGCACGGATGTGGTGACGGCTCGGGCGCTACTGCCGCCGTCAGCGTTGTGGAAGCAGGCGCATAGGATGCTCAAGCCGGGCGGGCATCTGCTGGCCTTGGACCGCGTGGTGCGCTCGCGCCAAGCAGCGGCTGGGGTGGCGGATGCGCCAGCTGATTTTCCCGGCGGTTCCATCACTCGGCGCCATTGGGCGACAATGCCCAGGCTTTCGGCCTGGCATGGGCTGCTGGTGGTGACCAAGGATGACCCGGATCGTAGCGGTGGCAAATCAAAAAGGCGGTGTCGGCAAGACCACGACGAGCGTTAACCTGAGCGCGTCCCTATGTTTGTCCGGCCACAAGACCCTGTTGCTCGATCTCGACCCCCAGGGCAATGCCACCACCGGCTCCGGGGTGGACAAGACCGCCCTCGCGGCCTCGATGCGCGACTGGCTGATGGACGACGCCGCTCTTGAGGAAGTCCTAAGGCCCTGCCCGGGTGGCTTCGATTTGGTGCCGTGCAACAGCGACCTGACCGCCGCCGAAGTCGAGCTGCTCGCGTTGGATGGCCGCGAAGCCCGGCTGCGCCGCCGCCTGGCCAGCGCTCCGGCAGCAAAGCGCTACCGCTACCTGATCATGGACTGTCCGCCGAGCCTCAACATCCTCACCCTGAACGCCTTGGTGGCGGCGGACAGCGTACTGATTCCGATGCAGTGCGAATACTACGCCCTGGAAGGCCTGACGGCGTTGCTGGACACGATCGATCAGGTTCGCCGCCGGGCCAACCCGCGTCTCAGCGTGCAGGGGCTGCTGCGAACCATGTATGATCCGCGCAACGGCCTGACCCGCGACGTGTCACGGCAATTGATCGCACACTTCGGCAACAAGGTGTTCCGCACGGTGATTCCCCGCAACGTCCGCTTGGCGGAAGCGCCCAGCCACGGCTTGCCGGCCATTCTCTATGACCGCCATTCGCGGGGGGCCATCGCCTACATGGCCTTGGCCGCCGAGTTGGTCAAGGAGGAGTAGCCCGGCATGGCCAGAAAGCCCTTGGGCCGTGGCCTCGAAGCGCTGCTGAGCGATGGCGGGACCTTGGACCCGGAGCCTTCGGCGGCGGCTCCCGTCGCCCTCCATGAGATTCACCGCAGCCGCTACCAGCCGCGCCGTCACTTCGATGAAGCGGCGCTGGCCGAACTGAGCCGGTCGATCGGCGCCCACGGCCTGATGCAGCCGGTGGTTCTGCGTTCCCGGCCCCGGGGCGGCTATGAACTCGTCGCCGGCGAGCGGCGGCTGCGGGCGGCGGGCTTGGCCGGCCTTAATGCGGTGCCCGCGGTCGTCCAGGAAGTGAGCGATGAGCAGGCCGCCGCCATGGCCCTCATCGAGAACCTGCAGCGCGAGGACTTGAGGCCGCTAGAGGAAGCCGAGGCGCTGCGC
This sequence comes from Candidatus Azophilus lithoversatilis, assembly GCA_028278675.1. Classification (GTDB taxonomy): domain Bacteria; phylum Pseudomonadota; class Gammaproteobacteria; order Pseudomonadales; family Azotimanducaceae; genus Azophilus; species Azophilus lithoversatilis. The sequence goes on along the minus strand of JAQAJJ010000058.1, from coordinate 13,206 downwards.
CGCCTGCGCGATGAGTTCGGACTGACCCAGCAAGCCGTCGCCGACGCGGTGGGCAAGTCACGGGAGGCGGTGGCCAACCTGCTGCGGCTGCTCAATCTCGATCCCGCGGTGCGCGAACTGCTCGATGAGGGCGCCTTGGAAATGGGCCATGCCCGCGCCCTCCTGCCCTTGCCGGCGGCGGAGCAGATTGCCGCCGCCCAACAGACGGTCCGGGAAAGGCTCAACGTGCGCCAAACGGAGGCCTTGGTGCGGCGTCTGCTCGCCCCCGATGCGCCAACCAAGAAGCAGGCCGCCGCCAAGGATGCGGACACGCAGGCTCTTGAACAGCGAGTCACGGAGAGCCTCGGCGCACCGGTCTCGATTGCCCACGATGCCAAGGGCGCAGGCCGGGTGACGATTCGCTACGCCTCGCTCGATGAACTCGACGGGATACTCAGTCACCTGTTGCCCGATGGAGGGGATGGGCTTGATTGAGCAGTGGTCGGCGAGAAGATGGCGAAAGTCACGCCCGGACGCCCCGAGGACCGACCGCGCACCCCGTTCGGGAACTTTGTCAAAGAGGTAGCGGACGCCTTCGCCGACGGCTAGCCACTGATCGCAACCTTGCCGGGTTGGATGCCGACAGCCATACTCGACGGTCATGAGCCGGGAACCCAGCAATGCTGAAAACGTGCGCCAGCTCACGCGGCGGCTTGGCGAGGAGGCGACCGGATCCGGCCGCATTTATCTCGTTGGGGGTGCCTGCGCCGTGCTGATTGGCTGGCGCGCCACGACCGTGGACGTCGATCTCAAGCTGGCACCCAAACCGCCGGGGGTGTTCGAGGCCATTGCCTGGGCCAAGCCGGATTTGAACATGAACGTGGAGCTCGCAGCCCCAGATGACTTTATTCCGGTCCTGCCCGATTGGCCGACGCGCAGCCGGTTCATTGCCCGGCATGGCCTGGTGGACTTCCTGCATTACGACTTCTACGGCCAAGCCCTCGCCAAGATTGAGCGCGGCCATGAGCTGGACTTGCGCGACTTGGCGGCCATGCATCGGCTGGGCCTGATTGAGCCCGACGCGCTGCTTGGATTCTTCGCTGCCATTGAGCCTGCGCTGGTGCGTTATCCGGCCATTGACGCCGATTGTTTCCGCAACAAGGCGCACAGTGCCATCAAGGCGATGCAAACGGCAGCGCCATGAACGCCGAGGCCGCCGCACCCAACCAATGGCACGACTTGCCGGGCGCTGAACTCGTCAGCGCCGGCCTTGCAGCCTTGGAGCGGGGCGAACCCACAGCCGAAGCGTTGTTGGTCGCCATCGGAGCATCGCGGCTGCGCGATGCCGGCTTGGATGTCCCCTCCCCGCCGGGAATCCAGGAACCCGAACTCGCGCTGTACACGGCCCTTTGCAAAACGGACGGGGCCAACGCCCATTCCGCTTACAATGCGCTGATACGCCGTCTGGTCAGTTTTGAGCGGGCCTTGGAGGCACGGGTCGCGTGGCCGCATTGAGCATGGCCAAACGGATTCCGGACGAGGGCAAGCTGAGGGCTTGCAAGTGACTTCAGCGCAAGCCCGAGTTTCACCAGCGCCGATCCGCCCCGCCCGGTTGGCAAGCGCCCGGCCACGCCAGGCAAACACCCCGATCCGGGCACCGCAAGGAACCGCGTTGGCACTGAGTGCCATTCTCTTCGGAGGCATCTTGCTCGGTCCGTTGAATGCGGTCCTAGCCGAAGACCATAGTGGCCATCAGAAACACGGGGCCCTTGTCGAGCCAATTCCGGAGCACTGCCTGTTCTGCGTTGACGGCGTCGCGCCGTCCCTATCGCTGGATGCGCCTGAAATCGCCCCCAATGAGGCTGGAGCGGCCCTGAAACCGGCTCTCTATGCGCCGCCGGCGCTCTCCAGGTGCCCAGTGCCGGCGTCCGCACGGGGACCACCCCACTTTCTCCTGTAACCGTTCCCAACGTTCGACCCAAAGACCACTTACAGGAGCCAAAAAAGTGAAGAACCTGTTGTGCGCGGCTTTGGCCGCGCTCTTGCTATTGCCTGTGCACGGCGCAACCGATGCCGGCCGTGCGGACGACCATGCCCCGATCGGCGTGACGGCCGATCATCGACACGACAAGGGGGAATGGATGTTCTCCTATCGCACCATGCTGATGACCATGCAAGGCAACCGCGACGGTGCCCGGGGCCTCTCACCCGATCAGATACTGCGCAGCGGCAGCGGCGCCTACCGCATCGCTCCCTTGGAGATGAAGATGACCATGCACATGCTGGGCGTCATGCATGCGCCCTCGGACTCGATCACCCTAATGGCGATGGCGCCTTACTACTCGGCTTTGAAAATGGATCATGCCACCGCCATGGGCGGGCAGTTCGAGACCTCGTCAAACGGCCTTGGCGACCTCGGAGTTTCGGTGCTGTTCCCGATGGTGGGCAACGGCACGGCAAGCCTCGGCATCATCGTCCCCACCGGGAAGACGAGCCACCGGGATGTCACGCCGATGGGAGATTCGGTGCTGCCCTATCCGATGCAGATCGGTTCAGGTTCCTGGTCGGCCGCAGGCTCCGTCACCTGGAGCCGGCAGCACGCCGGCGGCTCCTTCGGCGCCCAGATTCGCGGACTGGTTCGGTTGAACGACAACCAACACGACTACCGGCGGGAAGACCGCGTTGAGGCCACGGCTTGGAGTGCCTGGCTGCCGCGGCCGGGGCTCTCGTTGTCCCTGCGCACCAAGTACAGCGGCTGGAGCGACATACGCGGCGCCGATTCGAGGTTCGCCGCCGGCCTCGCGGGCAACCTGGTGCCAACGGTGGACCCGCAACTGCGCGGCGGCAACCGTCTCGAAGCCATTGCCGGCCTAAACCTCCTATTCGGCGGAAATCGCCTTGGCGCGGAAGTGTCGCTGCCGCTGCACCGCAACTTGAACGGACCGCAGCTTGAGACGGATCGCATTGTGACCCTTGGGTGGCAGTATGCGCTTGAGTGAGCGGGCGGCATGGACTTGGGCGTCCTCCGCACTGACTTTTCCAAAACCCATGTTGAATGCGCCAAACCACCTCTCTATAATCCGCGCCGCCTTCACGGGACCCGCCTGACTTGGCTTTCGATTGGTCCCGCGCCACGCTCAAGCGAAGCGCGGGAAGCATCAGTCTGGTTTGCGCAATTGTGGTCATGCAAATTGTCATGGCCGGGGTGGCCGTGTGCCTTTTTGCGTTGCTCGGGGCCGAACAGGCTGCGGCGGCGGTTTGGGGTGGTGCAGTGTGCGTCGTGCCGACGGCTTTGTTCGCTTGGGCAGCCGAACGGGAGCGCAGGGCGGGCCGGGTCTTGGCCTACGGGCTGGGACGGTCGCTGGCCACGGTGGCGTTGATGGCGCTGGCTTTGGCTTGGGCGAAGCCCGCACCGCTGGGATTTTTCGCCACATTGGGCGCAGTGCATCTGGCCTATGTGGTGGCGCCCTTGGGGCAGACGCTCATGCGCCGTCGCTGGCGACGGACCCTAGGGCGGTGAAGGCAGGGACAAACGAGAACAAGACGGCTTTTGCTCAGGTATGGCATCCGCAGAAAATCCGACCAGTGCTGAGTACATCAAGCACCACCTGACCAACCTCACCTACGGCCAGCATCCAGATGGCAGTTGGGGCTTCGCCCATTCGGCGGAGGAGGCGGCCGAGATGGGCTTTTGGACCGTCCATGTCGATTCCATGGTCTGGTCCATCGGCCTCGGCGTGATCTTCCTGGCCCTGTTCCGCCGCGCCGCGAGCCGCGCCACCGCTGGCGTGCCCGCCGGCCTGCAGAACTTCGTCGAGATCATCGTCGAGTTCATCGACGACACCACCGAGAGCATCTTCCACCACAAGAACGACCTCATCGCCCCCTTGGCCCTGACCATCTTCGTCTGGGTCTTTCTGATGAACCTAATGGACCTCGTGCCCGTGGACTGGGTGCCGGAGTTGGCGAAGCTCTTTGGCATCCACTACATGAAGATCGTGCCGAGCACCGACCCCAACATCACCATGGCGATGGCCCTGTCCGTGTTCGCGCTCATTCTCTACTACAGCATCAAGTGCAAGGGCGTTGGCGGCTTTTTGGCGGAACTGTCGTTTCACCCCTTTCCCTCGAAGCTGCTGGTGCCAGTGAACTTCGTGCTGGAATTCGTGACCCTGATCGCCAAGCCGCTGTCCTTGGGGCTGCGCCTGTTCGGCAATTTGTACGCCGGTGAGATGATCTTCGTTCTCATCGCGCTCATGTTCTCGGCCGGCATCGTCTTCGCGATGGCCGGCGGGGTGTTCCAGTTCGTGTGGGCGGCGTTCCACCTGATCGTCATCACCTTGCAGGCGTTCGTATTCGCGGTGCTGACCATTGTTTACTTGGCTCAGGCCCACGACACGGACGAGCATTGATCCGCTTCAACCAACCGTCATAACCGGGAGTAACCATGGAACTAGCAGTTCTTTTGTACGTAGCAGGCGGCCTCATGCTGGGGCTCGGCGCGGTCGGCGCCGCCGTCGGCGTGGGTGTGCTTGGAGGCAAGTACCTCGAAGGCGTCGCCCGCCAGCCGGAACTGATGCCGATGCTGCGCACCCAGCTCTTCATCGTGCTCGGCCTTGTGGATGCCGTGCCGATGATCGCCGTGGGCATCGGGCTGTACGCCATCTTCGCGGTCGGCTAGCGCCACGGTTCCAGCCTGCAAGGCGCGGAACAAGCACGCAACCATCATCCAACTAGCCGGAAGTCAGACATGAACATAGGACTGACGCTGTTTGCGCAAAGCCTGGTCTTCCTGATCTTCGTCGCGTTCTGCATGAAGTACATTTGGCCGGTCCTGAAATCGGCCATGGCCGAACGCCAGCAAGCCATCGCCCAAGGCTTGGTGGCGGCGGAGGAAGCCGAGCGCAAGCTTGGCGAGGCCGAGAGCGGAGCGGAGGAGGAGCGGGCCAAGGCCCGGGCGGAGGCGGCGCAGATCATCGAGCAGGCCCGCCAGCAAGCCAATCAGATGATCGAGGATGCCAAAGGCAGCGCCCGCGCGGAAGGCGCGCGGCTGCTCGAAGCGGCCCAGGCGGAGATCGACCAGGAAGTCAACCGGGCTCGGGAGAGCCTGCGCCGTCAGGTCGCGGCGCTGGCCCTGACGGGCGCGGAACGGGTGCTTGAGGAAAGCATCGACCCCAGTCGCCACGAGCGCATGCTCGAGCGGTTGGCGGCGGAGCTCTGATTCCTCATGGCGGAACTCGCAACCCTCGCCCGGCCCTACGGCAACGCGGTGTTCGCGTTGGCCAAGTCGGCCTCGGCCCTGCCGCGCTGGTCGCGCCTGCTTGGGGTGTTGGGCACCGCCGCGGGTGAGGCCCAGGTGCAGGCATTGATCGATTCACCCCAGATAGCCGCCCAGACCAAGGCGCATCGGCTGGCGGAGTTGTGCGGCGATGAAATTGACCCAGCGGGGCGCCAGTTTCTGCAGGTGCTGGGCACCAATGGCCGGCTGGCGCTGCTCGGCGAGATACAGCGCCGTTTTGAGGAGCTCAAGGCGCTCGAGGAGCGCACCTTGGACGTGGAAGTGCGTTCGGCCCAGCCGCTCTCCGATGCTCAGGCGGAAACGCTGAAAGCCGCCCTGCAGCAGCGCTTCGACAAGGAAGTGACCCTGTCGAGCGCGGTGGATGGGGACCTCCTCGGCGGCGCGGTGATTCGCGCCGGAGACATGGTCATCGACGGATCGGTGCGCGGCCGCCTCGCCAAGTTGGCGGAAACCATGGCGCGGGCTTAGGTCCGCGATCAAGACCAGCACGCAATCTGAAATCAGCCTCAGCAGGCAAATAGGAAGAGCTAAGGGAAACCCAATGCAGCCACTCAATCCCTCGGAAATCAGCGACATCATCCGGCAGCGCATCGAAAGCCTCGACGTGCACGCCGAGGCGCAGAACGAAGGCGTCATCGTCGGCGTATCAGATGGCATCGTGCGCATCCACGGGCTGGCCGACGCCCAATACGGTGAGATGATCGAGTTTCCCGGCGGTCTCTACGGCATGGCCCTGAACCTGGAGCGGGACTCCGTGGGCGCCGTCATCCTCGGCGACTACCTGAACCTGTCGGAGGGCATGACCGCCCGCTGCACCGGGCGCATCCTCCAAGTCCCGGTGGGCCGCGAGCTGCTTGGCCGAGTGGTGGACTCCCTCGGTGCGCCCATCGACGGCAAGGGGCCCATCAACGCGGCGCAGACGGCGCCCATCGAAAAGGTGGCGCCCGGCGTCATCGCCCGCCAATCGGTGGACCAGCCAGTGCAGATTGGGCTGAAGTGCATCGACGCCATGGTGCCCATCGGTCGCGGCCAGCGTGAACTCATCATCGGCGACCGGCAGATCGGCAAGACCGCCATCGCCGTGGACGCCATCATCAACCAGAAGGACAGCGGCATTAAGTGCGTCTACGTGGCCATCGGCCAGAAGATGTCCACCATCGCCAACATCGTGCGCACCTTCGAGGACCACGGCGCGATGGACAACACCATCGTGGTCGCCGCCAGCGCCTCGGATCCGGCACCGATGCAGTTCATCGCCCCCTACGCCGGATGCTCCATGGGCGAATTCTTCCGCGACGAGGGCGAGGATGCCCTCATCATCTACGACGACCTGACCAAGCAGGCTTGGGCCTACCGGCAGATTTCCCTGCTGCTGCGCCGTCCGCCAGGTCGCGAGGCCTACCCCGGCGACGTGTTCTACCTGCACTCGCGGCTGCTCGAGCGGGCCTCCCGGGTCAATGCCGAGTACGTGGAGCGCATCACCGACGGCCGCGTCAAAGGCCAGACCGGATCGCTGACCGCCCTGCCGATCATCGAGACCCAGGCGGGCGACGTGTCGGCTTTCGTGCCCACCAACGTGATCTCCATCACTGACGGCCAGATCTTCCTGGAGTCCGACAACTTCAACGCCGGCCTGCGCCCGGCCATGAGCCCCGGCATTTCGGTTTCCCGGGTGGGCGGCGCGGCACAGGTGCCGTTCATGAAGAAGATCGCCGGCGGCATCAAGCTGGCCCTGGCCCAGTACCGGGAGTTGGCGGCCTTCTCGCAGTTCGCCTCGGATCTTGACGACGCCACCCGCCGCCAGCTCGAGCACGGCCAGCGGGTCACCGAACTGATGAAGCAGAAGCAATACGCGCCGATGACGGTGGCGGACATGGGCGTGGTCCTGTTCGCCGCCAACGAGGGCTATCTGGAGGACGTGACCGTTGAGAAGGTGCTGGACTTTGAGCAGGCGCTGCTCGGCTACATGAACGCCGAGCACGGCGACTGGATGGCCGAAATCAACGCAACCGGCGCCTACAACGACGAGGTGGAGCAGCACATGCGCGACGCCATCGAGCGGTTCAAGAGCACCCAGACCTGGTAGCGCCGGGCGCAACGAGGCAGGGCAAGGCAGAGCGGAACAATGGCGGTCGGCAAGGAAATTCGCAAGAAGATCGGCAGCGTGGAGAACACGCAGAAGATCACCTCCGCCATGCAGATGGTGGCGGCGAGCAAGATGCGCCGCACCCAGGAGAACATGCGCCAAGGCAAGCCCTATGCCGAGAAGATGCGCCAGATGATCGGCCACCTCGCCAACGCCAACCCGGAGTACCGCCACGTTTACATGGCCGAGCGCGAGGTGCGCCGCGTCGGCTACCTCGTGGTCTCCACCGACAAGGGGCTGTGCGGCGGACTGAACGTCAACCTGTTCCGGGAACTGGTGAAGGACATGGCCGGCTGGCACGCCAAGGGCGTCGAGAGCGACCTCGGCCTGATTGGCAACAAGGCGGCGGCATTCTTCAAGTCGGTGGGCGGCAACGTGCTTGCGGCGGTGAACAACGTGGGCGAGACGCCGGTGCTGGCCGATTTGATCGGCGGCGTCAAGGTGATGTTCGACGCCTTTGAGGAAGGCAGGATCGACAAGCTGTTCATCGCCAGCAACGACTTCGTCAACACCATGACCCAGGCACCGGCGGTGCGCCAACTGCTGCCCCTCGATCCGGAAGCGGACGACGAGCTTCAGCGCCGGTGGGACTACATCTACGAACCCGACGCCCGGCAATTGATCGAGGGCTTGGTGATCCGCTACATCGAATCCCAAGTTTATCAAGCGGTGGTGGAGAACGGCGCTTGCGAACAGGCGGCGAAGATGATCGCCATGAAGAACGCCACTGAGAACGCGGAGAAGCTGATCGGCGAGTTGAAGCTGATCTACAACAACGCCCGCCAGGCGGCAATCACCCAGGAAATTGCGGAAATCGTAGGCGGCGCCGCTGCCGTGTAGCAGCGTCGATCAATCAAGAACAATTGTGAATCAGGCAAGGGGCTAAGAGCATGTCGAGTGGCCGAATCGTACAGATCATCGGAGCGGTGATTGACGTCGAGTTCAATCGCGAGGACGTTCCAAAGGTCTATGACGCACTGACGGTGACCCAAAGCGGCACCACCTTGGAGGTGCAGCAGCAGTTGGGCGATGGCGTGGTGCGCGCCATTGCGATGGGCGTGAGCGACGGCCTCTCCAGGGGGCTCGAGGTGGTCAACACCGGCCAGCCCATCTCCGTGCCGGTCGGCGAGGAGACCTTGGGCCGCATCATGGACGTGCTCGGCAACCCCATTGATGAGAAGGGGCCGGTGAACGCCGCCCAAAAGATGCCCATCCACCGCAAGGCGCCCAACTACGAGGATCAAATCGGCGGCAACGAGCTGCTTGAGACGGGGGTCAAGGTCATCGACCTGATCTGCCCGTTCGCCAAGGGCGGCAAGGTGGGCCTGTTCGGCGGCGCGGGCGTCGGCAAGACGGTCACCATGCTCGAGCTCATCCGCAACATCGCCATCGAACACTCGGGGCTATCCGTATTCGCCGGCGTCGGCGAGCGCACCCGCGAGGGCAACGACTTCTACTACGAGATGGAGGAGGCTGGGGTCCTCGACAAGATTTCCCTGGTCTTCGGGCAGATGAACGAACCGCCCGGCAACCGCCTGCGGGTGGGCCTCACGGGCTTGACCCTAGCGGAGCAGTTTCGCGACGAGGGCCGCGACGTGCTGCTGTTCATCGACAACATCTACCGCTACACCTTGGCGGGCACTGAGGTTTCCGCGCTGCTCGGACGGATGCCTTCGGCGGTCGGCTACCAGCCCAACCTCGCGGAGGAGATGGGCGTTCTCCAGGAGCGCATCACCACCACCAAGACCGGCTCCATCACCTCGGTCCAAGCGGTCTATGTGCCTGCCGACGACCTCACCGACCCCTCGCCGGCCACCACCTTCGCGCACTTGGACTCGACGGTCACCCTGTCCCGGGCCATCACCGACCTCGGCATCTACCCGGCGGTGGACCCCCTCGACTCCACCAGCCGGCAACTCGATCCCAACGTGGTCGGCCAGGAGCACTACGACGTGGCCCAAGGGGTTCAGCAGACCCTGCAGCGCTACCAGGAACTGCGCGACATCATCGCCATCCTCGGCATGGACGAACTCTCCGAAGAGGACAAGCAGCTCGTTTACCGGGCGCGCAAGATGCAGCAGTTCTTCTCGCAGCCCATGTTCGTCGCCTCCCAGTTCACCGGCCAGGACGGCAAGTTCGTGCGCCGGGAGGACACGGTGCGCAGCTTCAAAGGCATTCTGGAAGGCGAGTACGACAATCTCCCGGAAAACGCCTTCTACATGGTCGGCAGCATCGAAGACGCCATCGCCAAGGCGGAAACGCTGTAGGAGCCCCTTATGGCCACCATGCAGTGCGACATCGTCAGCGCCGAGCAGGAGATCTTCTCCGGCCCCGTCGCCATGGTCAGCCTGCGCGGCACCATCGGCGAGCTGGGCATCATGCCGGGCCACGCGCCGCTTTTGACCGGCATTCGCCCCGGCACAGTCCAATTGCGCTTGGAGAACGGCGACGAGGAGGTGTTCTACGCCTCCGGAGGCTTTATCGAAGTTCAGCCAGGCATCGTCACCATCCTGGCGGACACCGCCTCCCGCGCGGAGGACATCGATGAAGCGGCAGCGGCCGCGGCCCGGGAAGCCGCCGAACGCGCACTGTCCGACCAGGCTGCTGACTTCGATTTCTCCGTGGCCGCCGCCCAGTTGGCCGAAGCCATGGCCCAGCAACGTACGCTGGAGGAGCTGCGCAAGCGGCGGCGGTGACCGCAATGGAATCACGATGGTGGGACGCCCTGGGTAAGGACAACCGGGGCAGCCGACCTCGTTGCGTTTCTCTCTTCAACGCGAATCCAGAAGCTGTTGCCTCTACTCTGACCGAGATCATAGGTCTCCAAAACACTGTTGTTTCGTCCTCCGATTTTTGGATGCCGCGAGGAAAGCCGGTCAATACAGGTGGGCGTCGGGACATGCGCGCGCTGGTACGCTCATGGAAACAGCCGTTTCCCCCACCGCGAGAGCAAACGGAGCGGAGCCACTTCTTGTAGCGCGGCTTGGGTTGCAGCCGTCTTGAAAACGCCTGAACTTTCAATAGTCTGCGGAGCGGATTGATGACCCAGATGACAGGTGGCGAGGCCATGGCCCGAGCCGCACTTGCCAACGGCATCGACACCGTCTTCGGCATCCCAGGCGCTCAAATCTATCCGCTTTTTGACGCCTTCAAGCGCCTCGGCGCGCAACTGGTCTCACCCCGCCACGAACAAGCCGCCGCCTACATGGCCTATGGCGCGGCCAAATCGACTGGCAAGGCCGCTGCCTTCTCGGTCGTTCCCGGGCCCGGCATTTTGAACACGGCCACGGCGCTGCTCACGGCGATGGGCGGCTGCGCTCCGGTGATCGGCCTAACCGGTCAGGTGCCCTCGGAATTCCTCGGCAAAGGCCGGGGCCACTTGCATGAACTGCCCGACCAGCCCGCCACGTTGCGAACCTTCATCAAGGACGCGCTGCGCATCGACCATCCAACCGACGCCTCAGCCATCGTCAACAACGCCTTCCAAACCGCACTGAGCGGTCGTCCTGGGCCGGTCACGGTGGAAATGTGCTGGGATACCATGGCCGAGCGCACGGATGTGGCAATCGATGACAGCCTAGCCGTCGTCAAACCGGCACTCGACACGGATGCCATCAAATCCGCCGCCCGCGCCATCGCCGCCGCCAAGCGGCCCATGATCATGTGCGGTGCCGGGGCGCAACACGCGGCCGACGAGGTGGTCGCCTTGGCGGAACTGTTGAATGCGCCGGTCACGGCGTTCCGAAGTGGCCGCGGCATCGTCCCCGAAGATCATGCCCTCGGCGTTCAGTCAGTGGCCGCGCGGGAGCTTTTCGATGCGGTGGACCTGCTGATCGGCATCGGCAGCCGCCTGGAAATGCCCACCATGCGCTGGCGCGACATGAACCGCTACGAGCAAAAGCCCGCCGGCGGCCCCACGATCATTCGCATCGACATCGACCCCTCGGAGATGGACCGGCTGCGCCCGGACATCGCAGTGGTGGCTGATTCCGCCGAGGCCTGTCAGGCACTGCTGCGCGAACTCGCGCCGCTGGCTTCGCCGAATCCAGACCGGCTTGATGAAATTCGTGCCGCCAAGGCTCGGGCAGAGGCGGCAGTGGAGAAAATTCAGCCGCAGGTGGACTACTTGCGGACCATTCGCGACGTCTTGCCCCGCGACGGCTTCTTCGTGCCCGAACTCTCCCAAATGGGTTTTGCGAGTTACTTCGCATGGCCAGTCCTAGCGCCGAGAACCTATGTCACTGAGGGCTTTCAGGGGACGCTGGGGTTTGGCTTCCCAACGGCCTTGGGCGTCAAGGTGGCCAATCCCGACCAAGCGGTGGTCTCCGTGACCGGCGACGGCGGTTTCCTGTTCGGCCTGCAGGAACTGGCCACCGCCGCCGCGCACCGCATCGGCTTGGTAACATTGGTGTTCAACAACAGCGCCTACGTCAACGTGCGCCGCGACCAGCAACGCCTATTTGACGGCCGCCTGGCCGGTTCGGACCTGCAGAACCCGGACTTCGTGCGCCTCGCCGAGAGCTTCGGCGTGCAGGCTCACCGCACCCACAGCCCCCAAGCCCTCCGACCCTTGCTGGAGCAGGCGCTAGGGCAGAGCGCGCCAACGCTCATTGAAGTGGTTCTCAGCAATGAAGCCGAGGCGTCGCCTTGGGAGTTCATCATGATGCCCGAGGCGCCGTCGAAGCGTTGAGGATTCCTGGGCGATGGCGGTTCAGCCGTCCCGGTCTCGAAGCTTTTGGTAGTCTGAATTCATTTGATCAACTTTGGTGGCCGCCATTGGGGAGTGGTGATCAAAGTGTATGGGCGGAAGTCATGAAATGTCTGTCGGTTGTTCTTGCATGCCTTTTCTGCGCAGCGCCATCGGCTGTCTTGGCAGGTAGCGGCCCAGCGGATTCACCGTTGCTGAGACTCCACGTTTTCGATTGCGGCGAGTTGTCGTTTCTGGACATTTCGGCATTTGGGCTCAGCAATGCCGACACCGACGTGCGCAGCATGCCGGGCCACACCCCGGGTCACCAAGCGCTGCTGGTCCATCTAAGGAACACCGGCCCCATCCTCCCGTCAGGTGACCTCTATCACTTCCGGACATCACGCCGACTGCGGGCCGTTCCGACGTTCAACAGCAATGCCGATCAGACCTTGGCGTCGATGGACAAGATCGAGCGATTGATCGCGGAGACCGGCGCTGCACTCTGGATCGAGCACGACCGGGCGCTGGCCGAAACGCTGGAGCTTGCGCCAGCGGCCTACGACTGACGGCGCAGAAAGCGGCCTTACTGCGCCCACGGCCCTCGTTGTCTAGGTAAGCCAATCCGCGACGCCGGATGTTTCGGGCCGCGTCCACATCGGCATTCGCGTGTGCCCGCAAGCCAGACATCAAAATGATGTCTTGGGAAGCCTCAAGTCAAGGCGTTTGTTGCTCAAGGGGCTGTTTTAGCGGCTCGCTTCGCAACCTCACGCGCCACACGAAAGAGAGCGGCAAGGAGTTGTTCATCCACGTCCATATCGCCTTCGTACTCGGCAAGGTTACGCTTTCGGTGAGCTTGGTCGAGCACGCGCCACTGTGCTTGTGGTAGATCGACCGTGTGCTGCAGGCATTGGAACACTAAGTAGCGCGATTCGGATCGGTAGCCCTTGGCCCTGAGTGCGGCAAGGGCCAAAGCGTGCGCCGCGCCGTAGGCAAGGTCGAAGCGGCTCTCATGACTTAACTCAGGCCGTTCCGCATCCCTTAGCCGCCGCATTCCTGATTCCAGCAGCCCTTGGAACTCGTTTGCCGCTGGGA
>JAQAJJ010000057.1:12343-28207 GCA_028278675.1 Candidatus Azophilus lithoversatilis | reverse complement strand
GCGGGAGTATGGAGTCCAGTTCACGCTGTTCCGCCGAGCCCTGTTCCCCGGCGGTTATCCCGCTGATCCGTGGCGCAATGGACAAGCCTACTTGGCCCACTTCGCACTGACGGACGTGGCAGCTGGGACGCATCGCCACGCGGAGCGGATGGCGCGCGGGCATCCGGAGCTGGCGGGGGTCGAAGTGACCGACGGACGGGCCACCGCGTGGCTCGAGGACTGGCGGTTGGAGATGGCCGCTGATGGCTGCACGCTGCGAGTCGAGACGGACGGTCTTGCGGCGGATCTCACCATGACGCCGGAGAAGAGCTTTGTTTCGCAGGGCGATGGTGGCTTGTCCGCCAAGGGGCCGGACGAGGCGTCCCACTACTACTCCGCACCTCGCTTGCGGACCCGGGGGCATGTGCAGATCGAGGGTGAGCCCCACCCGGTCACCGGCTGGGGCTGGCTGGACCGAGAGTGGAGCACCAGCGCCCTCAGTTCAGAGCAGGTTGGCTGGGATTGGTTTGCGTTGATGCTCGACAGCGGCGAGGATGTCATGGCGTTTCGGCTGCGGCGGCGGGACGGCGCTCGGGATCCCTACGATCACGGTGCTTGGATCGATCCCACCGGTGCGGCGCGTTCCCTCTCAGCCGGCGAGTTCAGGCTGACGCCGACCGGGCATTGGCGAGACGAAGAAGGCAGAAGGTGGCCGACCCATTGGCGGCTGGCGGTGGGCGAACGTCGATTTACAATTGCCGCCGCGCTGAACGACCAGCGCATGGACACCCTGCTGACCTATTGGGAAGGGCTGGTTCGGGTAACGGACGCCCAAGGCCGGGATGTCGGCCGGGGCTATATGGAGTTGACGGGGTACTAATGAGCAGCAAAAAGCCGAATGAACTGAATTGGGAGCGGCTGGAGAGCCGCCATCGAAGCGCCGAGGGCAATGATCTGATTCTGTTCCGCACCCGTTTTGATCGGATGCGGCATCCGATGAGCGGCGAGGTCTTTGAGCGGCTGGTGCTCGAATCCGTGGATTGGGTGAACATCGTGGCGATCGACTCCGCCGGCGATGTTGTGATGGTGCGCCAGTTTCGCTTCGGCACGGGCTACGCCACACTGGAAACGCCAGGCGGCATGGTCGATCCGGGAGAGGATTCGCTGACTGCAGCCAAGCGGGAGTTGCTGGAGGAAACCGGCTGCGGCGGCGGCGAGTGGCGCTACCTCGGCGCCGTGGAGCCGAATCCGGCGATTCACGATCATTTGTGCCATCATTGGCTGGCTACGGATGTCGAACGGGTTGCCGAACCCTGTCCGGGGCGTAGTGAATTGCTGGCGGTGGAGCGCATGAGCGAGGCGCAAGTGGCGCAGGCGGTGCGCCGTGGCGTCATTCGCCATACCTTGGCGCTATCCGCCCTGTCACGGGTGTTTGAACTTTGGCCGCTGCCCTATGTCGAGGCCGACGTGGAAGTTCGCCGCCGGCAACGAAGCGAGACGATTTGAGCGACATTGAGATGCCATTGGAGTCGAGCCAATCCGCCGTCCGCCGCAAGCCGGGGGCGGAGCGCATCCTGGATGCCCTGAACCAACGACAGTGCCTGAGCTTGACCGCTGAGGCCTTCGCCGCCTTGCTTGACGATGCGGGCGCCCTGCATCAGTTCATTCTTGATAGCTCACCGGAACTGCTCTACCTGCTCGACAGCGAGGGCCGCATTCGCTTCATCAACCGGCGTGTGGAGACGCTGCTGGGCTTTCGCCACCAGGAGTTGATCGGCCAGCACTACGAGGCGCTGGTGGATGAGAGCTTCCACAGCCTCGCCCGCCACATGTTCGATGAACGGCGCACCGGTCGCCGTGCCGGCCAGCCCGTGGAGCTGAAACTGCTCAGCCGACTGGGCCCAGATGGCCAGCGCACCACCCATCCGCGCGGGGTGTGGATGGAGCTGCGGGCCGAAGGCATCTACGTCGACCCTGACGAACGCACGGCGGAGAACTACTTGGGGGCCTGCGGCGCCATTCGCGACATCAGCGAGCGCAAGGCCTTGGAAGCCCAGGGGTCGCCCCAGCTCGCTGTGCCGCTGACAACCAAGGAGCAACTGGCCGGCCAAGGGACAGTCTCCAACTGGACGACGGAAGGGGATTTCAACTTCCGAGCCTTCCACGACGCGGTGACCGGCCTGCCCAACCGCACGCTGTTCGACGACCGCTTGAGCGTGGCCATCACCCAAGCCAAGCGCAGCCGCCGCAAGCTCGCCGTCATGTTCCTGGACCTCAACCGCTTCAAGCGCGTCAACGACCGGCTTGGCCACAGCGTCGGCGACCGCCTGCTGCGGGCCGTTGCCCAGCGGGTGCGGGCTTGCTTGCGCCAAGGCGACACCCTGTCGCGCTTCGGCGGCGATGAATTCACGCTGCTGGTGCCCAGTGTGCGCAGCCGCGGGGCGGTCGAGCGCATCGCCGGCAAGATTCTGGATTGCTTCGATGCGCCCTTCGTCATCGACGGGCGCCGGCTAAGGGTGGGCGCCAGCATCGGCATCGCCCTGACTCCGGAGGGGGGTGAGCAGGGCGATGCGCTGATTGAAGCGGCCGACATCGCGATGTACCACGCCAAGGATCAGGGCGGCAACGGCTACCGGCTTTACTCCGAAGCCATGAATCGGGGTGTGATGCGGCGCCTGACCACGGCCCGGGAACTGCGCAAGGCGCTATCCCGTAGGGAGTTTGCCGTTTACTACCAGCCGCAGGTGTCCCTCGCAACTGGTGAGGTCTGCGGCGTGGAGGCCCTGGTCCGTTGGCGTCATCCGACGCGTGGGCTGCTCAAGCCCGACGACTTTCTGCTGGCCGCTGAGGATGCCGGGCTGCTGGCTGAAATCGATGCGCTGGTGCAGCAGCAGGCGTTCACGGAGGCGGCTCACTGGCGCCACAACGGGGCTGGGGATGTGCGCGTTTCGGTCAACGTGTCGGGGGCGGCGCTGGAGCAGGACGATTTTGCCGACAAGCTACCCGCGCGGCTGCGCAAGGCGGGCCTCGAAGCCTCCGCAGTGCGGTTGGAAATTGACGAGTACCGACTGTCGCAGAGCCGGGCGCTGGTCATGCCCAAGCTGCAGGCCCTCAACGAGTTGGGCGTGCGCATCGCGGCGGACCGCTTCGGCGCCGGTTACGCCGCCTTGGCGTATCTTCAGCATTCCCCGGTCAGCCAGCTCAATGTGGACGCCAGCATCGTCCACGACATTCGTGCCGACGACCGCGGCCGCGGCATCATCAAGGCCATTGCCGCCTTCGCTGGCGCGTTGGACGTGAAGCTGTTGGCCGAAGGGGTGAGCAACCGGGTGCAACTGCGCTGCCTGTGCGCCGAGGGCTACGACGAAGCGCAGGGTGTGCTGTTCTCGCCGCCGCTGCCGGGCAGCGACCTCGCCCGGGTTCTGAATGGCGAGGCTTTCGCTGGCTTGGTTCGCCAAGCCCGCCTGCCCGCCGGGACTTGAATAAGGATGAAAGGCTTCACCACCAAAATAGTGCATAGCGACCGCTTGAGCGAGATCAAGCACGGCTCGCTGCACAAACCCGTGCATGCCACCGTTGCCTACGGCTACGAGGACGCGCGGGATCTGGCGGCGGTGTTTCAAGGCACTCAAGCCGGATTCACCTACGGACGCCAAGTCAACCCGACGGTTGATGCGCTGCAGGTCAAGCTCTCGGCAATGGAGGGGGGGCTTGCGAGCGTCTGCTTCGGCACCGGCATGGCGGCCATCGGCACGTTGCTCTTCGCCTTGCTGCGGCGTGGCGACCACTTTGTCTCCAGCGCCTTTTTGTTCGGCAACACCAACAGCCTGTTCATGAGCTTCGCCAGCCACGGGCTGGATGTGACCTTCGTGGATGCCACCGATTCGAATCAAGTGGCGCAGGCCATTCAGGAGAACACCCGCCTGGTGTTCGTCGAGACCATCGCCAATCCCCGCACCCAAGTCGCCGCCCTGGCGGAAATCGGCGCGCTGTGCCGGGAGCGGGGCTTGGCCTATGTGGTGGACAACACCATGACCTCGCCCTACCTCTTTCAGCCCAGCACCGTGGATGCGAGCTTGGTGGTCAACAGCCTCACCAAGTACATCGGTGGCCACGGCACAACGCTCGGCGGGGCGGTGACGGAAATGGGTGCCTACGATTGGCGGACCTTCCCCAACATATACGACAACTACAAGGGCGCTGACGCCCGGCTGTGGGCGCTGACCCAGATCAAGAAGAAGGGCTTAAGGGACTTCGGCGCCGCACTGTCCCCGGAGGCGGCGCACCAGCTCGCCATCGGTGCCGAGACCCTGGCTCTGCGCTTGGAACGGCAATGCGCCAACGCCCAGGCCATGGCCGAGTTCCTGGATGGACGCGGGGAGGTGCGCCGGGTCTATTATCCCGGCCTGCCGCAACATGCCGAGTTTGATCGCGCCGCCGAACTGTTCCGGCACCCGGGTGCGCTGCTGAGCTTTGAGCTCGATCCCAACATCGACATCTGGACCTTCATGAACGCCCTCAAGGTCATCATCAAATCCAGTAATTTGGGTGATAATCGCACCTTGGCCATCCCGGTGGCCCATACCATCTACCATGAGATGGGCGCCGAACGCCGGGCAAGCATGGGCATAGACGACTCGCTGATCCGCATTTCGCTGGGCATCGAGGAGGTTCAGGACCTACTTGACGACTTGGACCAAGCCTTGAATCGTTCGTCTTGAACGATTCAAAAAACACATCACAAATCAATGAACTAACGAGAATTCCATGACAGACGCATTGCTCGAAACCAACTTAGGCCTTCCCAACAAGCGCAGCGGCAAGGTGCGCGATCTCTATGATGTCGCCTTGGACGATGGCGGCGAGGCCCTGCTGATCGTCGCCACCGATCGCATCAGCGCATTCGACGTGGTGATGGCCAACGGCCTGCCCGGCAAGGGCGTGGTGCTCACCCAGATTTCCAAGTTCTGGTTTGATCGGTTCGCCGCCGACACCCCGCACCACCTCATCTCCACCGACCCCGCCGATGTGCCGGGGCTCTCGGCGGCGGAGCGCGAGGTGCTTGCCGGGCGCATCATGCTCTGCCGCAAGACCGAAGTGGTGCCCATCGAGTGCATCGCCCGGGGCTACATCACCGGCAGCGGCTGGAAGGACTACCAGGCCAGCGGCTCCGTGTGCGGCATTGCCCTGCCGGCGGGCTTGAGGAACAGCGACCGCCTTGAGGAGCCCCTCTTCACGCCCTCGACCAAGGCGGAAACCGGCCATGACGAGAACATCAGCTTCGACCAAGGTGTGGAAGTCGTTGGACGGGAACTGATGGAGTGGCTTGGCGAAACGACGCTGCGCCTCTATCGCGGTGCCCGGGCCTACGCCTTGGAGCGGGGCATCATCCTCGCCGACACCAAGTTCGAGTTTGGGCGCCTGCCGGGCCAGGACACCCCCATCCTGATTGACGAGATATTTACCCCCGACAGTTCCCGCTTCTGGCCAGCCGGCCAATGGGTGCCGGGCCAGGAGCAGCAGAGCTTCGACAAGCAGATCGTGCGCAACTACTTGGAAACCGTGGTCGCCGCGGGCCAATGGGACAAGACGCCGCCCGGGCCAACCCTGCCGGATGAAGTCGTGGCCCGCAGCGCGGCCCGTTACGAGGAGGCCTACCGCCTGCTGACCGGGGCATCCATTTAGCCCGCGCGTTGCTCGAGGCGAACCTGGACTGGACCACCTACAAGGAACGCTGCAACCAGCCCGATGCCTGGTCGCGCTGGATGCTGGTGCAGTCCCTGGAACTGCTTGGGGAGAGGCCCGGCTTGGCGACGCTCCTGCGCAGCGCGTTGGCGGGCGCACCCCTAACGAAGCCACCGGGACACAAGGGCGGCGCCGCCACCGACATGTTGGTGCTGAACCTCGATGCGGCCGCGGCGCAGGCCATCGCTGAGCGTGTTGAGCAGGCTGCGGCCCACGGCGTGGAAAGCTCCGGCACCCGCGGCCGGGGGTTGGGCGGCTTTTCGGAAGCGTGGCGGGAATACAGTGAATTCATCAATCAACAGCAAAGGGAGACAGAACAGATGAGCGAAGCGAGGAATTTGGTTCTGGAATTGATCGAAGCCTTCAATCGCATCGACATGGAGGCCGTCATCGACAGCTTCACCGAGGATGCGGTGTACCACAACATTCCCATGGAAGCCGCCCAGGGCAAGGCCGCCATCCGCAGCGTTTTGACCCAGATCATGGGGGACTCCGAGGAAGTGCAGTGGGATGTCCTCAACATTGCCGACGAGGGCGGCGTGGTGCTCACCGAGCGGGTGGACAAGTTCAAGGTCAACGGTGTCTGGGCCGAAATCCCGGTCATGGGCGTCTTCGAGGTCAGCGGCGGCAAGGTCGCCGCTTGGCGCGACTACTTCGACATGGGCCAGGTGCAAGCCCAGTTTGCGGCCACGGTGCCGTCGGAAGGCGGGGATACTTGAGTTGGGTGGTGGTTTCAGCCAGTGGGATTGGGGGAGGTGGCTGCGCCCCTGCTCCGCAGCGCCCGTTGCAGCCGATAGGCTTCCAAAGCGGCCAGCGGCAGGAAATGGACGAGAGCCGGCCCCAAGTTGTTGTGGACGAAAATCCAATGCGCCAAAGTCAGCGCAGCGGCGGCGTAAACCGCCTGGTGCAGAGTTTTCCAACTCCGCCCCAAACGGCGGGTGGAGCTGTCGTTGCTGGTCGCCGCCAAGGGTAGGAAGATGAGCATCGCCGCCCAACCGGTCCAGATGCCCAACGCCCAGAACTCAGCGAGGATGTTGCGCAGCGTTTCCATGTCCACGATGTAGAGCACGGTGTGCAGGGCCGCGTAGGCGAAGGCGCCGACGCCGAGCGACCGCCGATGCCGCGCCAGCCACGCCAGCCAGCGGATGTTGGGGAACAGCATCCGCAGCGGAGTGAGCATCAGGGCGACGATCATCAGGCGGGCGGCGAATTCGCCCGATGGGTGCAGCAGCGAGTCCGGCTGCGCCCCGCCGCTCGCCAGCCCCGCGATCATCCCCGCCGCAGGCAACGCGAGCACGGCCCACAGGATGGGCTTGCCAATGGCGCGTTTCCCGGTATCCATCTCGTTGGTTTTCGGCATCGCTTCTTTAGTTTCCTTGATCGCGGGTCAAGGTTGCCACATGAATAAACTTTTGCGCCCGGCGACCAGCCACTCGTTGGTCTGAGGCATCGCCTCGTTGGTTTCCTTGATCGCGGGTCAAGGTTGCCACACGAGTGAACTTTTGCGCTTCGTTGACGGCGAGGATTAATCTCTCGGTCTTTCCTACGCTAGGCAATCCGGTGAGAATGGTGATGGGCATGGTGCCCAATGTAACCCGGATTTGTGGCTAGGTGAACACGCACATGACGTTGAACGTGAGATACGAAGACTTGGCCGATCAGGTCGGTGCCCGGTTGGGGCCGACGCAGTGGCTGGCCATCGATCAGGCGCGCATCGACCGATTCGCCAAAGCGACCGACGATCACCAGTGGATTCATGTTGACCCGGTGGCGGCCGCTGACGGTCCCTTTGGGGCCACCATTGCCCACGGTTATCTGACGCTCGCCTTGGTGAACCGCTTCCTGCCCGAGTTGCTGACCGTGGCCAATGCTTCAATGGGCGTGAACTACGGTTGCGAAAAGGTCCGCTTTCCGAGCCCCGTGCGGGTCGGTTCGCGCATCCGCGGGTCCGGAGTGCTGGTCAGCGTCGAGCGGGTGGGCGGCGGGTTGCAGGTGTTGGTCCGGGTAACCGTGGAGATCGAAGGCCAGGAGCGCCCCGCCTGCGTGGCGGACACCCTAAGCCGCTTCTTTGCGTAGATTTGTGCTGGCCTGTGTGGAATAGTCTTGAAGTCGTCAACTTGAGGCCAGCGGATGCTGAGTGACCAGCGCATTACCGAAATTGCCGCAGCGCTGCACCAAGCGATGCGGGAGCGCTGCGCCATTGCGCCGATCACGGAAACCAACCCCGGCATTGAAGTCGATGACGCCTATCGGATCAGCCGTGCCTTCATGGCGCTGCGGGAGGCGGCGGGCGAGCGGGTGATCGGCAAGAAGATCGGCGTCACCAGCCCGGCGGTGCAGGAGATGCTCGGCATCACCCAGCCGGACTTTGGCTTTCTGACCGATGCCATGTGGTGCCGGGACGGCGTGGTGGACACTGGCAGGCTGATCGCGCCCCGCGCGGAAGCGGAGATTGGGTTCCGGCTGAACAGCGATCTCAAGGGCCCCGGAGTGACGCCCGCGGATGTGCTGGCCGCCACCGAATCGGTGATGGCCTGCTTCGAAATAGTCGATTCGCGCATACGGGATTGGCGCATCCGCATCGGCGACACCATCGCCGACAACGCCTCCTGCGGCGTCTTCATCCTCGGCGGCGACGAGGTGCCGGTGAGCGGGCTTGAACTCAAGGACATTCATGTCCGGGTCACCAAGAACGGCGAGTTCCTGAGCGAAGGCTTCGGCACCTCGGTGCAGGGTGCGCCGGAGAACGCGGTGGCTTGGCTGGCCGACAGGCTGGGCGAGTACGGCATCCCCTTGCGAGCCGGAGAGATCATCCTGTCCGGCTCGCTGGTGCCCCTCGCGGACGCGGCGGCGGGAGATGTCTTCCATATGTCGATGCCCGGCTTGGGTGAGGCCCAGGCGCAGTTCGTATGACGATCCAAGGGCGAGGCCGAAGGAGGGGAGCCTTCAGCTTGCCCCGGAACGGCACGCCGATGACACCGAAGGAACAACAAGCCAACCGCTGGGCTGTCTCCACATGTAGCATGGAAGCGTGAGTAAGCCCGGAGCGAAAGTCGGTTGCGCAATCCTCGGGTCGGGCAACATCGGCACCGATCTGATGATGAAGGTGTTGGAAACGTCGGCCGGCCTCGATCTGCGCCTGCTGGTCGGCATTGAGGCGAATTCCGAGGGCCTCGCCATGGCCCGGGAGCGGGGCGTGGCCACCTGCCATGCGGGCCTTGAGGGCGCCCGTGCGCTACCTCAGTGGCGCCAGGTTCAGATCGTGTTCGACGCCACTTCGGCGGCTGCCCACGCGCAGCATCACGCCGCCTGCCAGGCGGACGGCAAGCAACTCGTGGATCTGACGCCGGCGGCGATCGGCCCCTACTGCGTGCCGGTGGTGAACATGGCGGAGCACCTGGACGAGGACAATGTGAACATGGTCTCCTGCGGCGGTCAGGCCACCATCCCCATGGTGCATGCCGTGCGCCGAGTGGCTAAGCGCGTGCCCTACGCGGAGATCGTCGCCTCCGTGGCCTCCAAAAGCGCCGGGCCGGGCACCCGCGCCAACATTGACGAATTCACCGAGACCACGGCACGAGGCATCGAGGTGGTCGGCGGCGCCGAACGGGGCAAGGCCATCATCGTGCTGAACCCGGCGGAGCCGCCCATGATCATGCGCGATACCGTCTATACCTTGTCCATGGGCGCCGAACTCGATGAACTGGCAGACTCCGTGGAGGACATGGTGCGTGAAGTTCAGCAGTACGTCCCCGGCTACCGCCTCAAGCAGAAGGTGCAGTTCGAGCGATTCGGCAGCAACGACCCGCTGCGGATTCCTGGCATGGGCACCTACGAAGGGGTCAAGTCCACGATCTTCCTGGAGGTGGAGGGCGCCGGCCACTACCTGCCGAAGTACGCCGGCAATCTGGACATCATGACCTCGGCGGCCATGGCGACGGCCGAGCGCATCGCCGAACTCAAGTTCGGGGCCGCGGCATGAGCGGCAAGATCACCGATCCCACCCAGGAGAAAATCTACGTTCAGGACGTGACGCTCAGGGACGGCATGCATGCCATTCGCCACCTCTACGGCATCGAGCAGGTCGCCGCCATCGCCAAGGCGCTCGATGAGGCCGGGGTGGATGCCATCGAGATCGCCCACGGCGACGGCCTCAACGGCGGCAGCTTCAACTACGGCTTCGGTGCGCACACCGACTGGGAGTGGATCGAGGCGGTGGCCGAAGCGGTGGAGCGCGCCGTGGTCACCACCCTCATCCTGCCCGGCATCGCCACCAAGGAGGAGTTGAAGCGCGCCTACGCCGCCGGGGTGCGCTCGGTGCGGGTGGCCACCCACTGCACCGAAGCGGATGTGGCCAGGCAGCACATCGAAATTGCCCGTGAACTGGGCATGGACACCGTCGGCTTCCTGATGATGAGCCACATGATCGAGCCCGAGGCGCTGGCCGAGCAGGCAGCTCTGATGGCGTCATACGGTGCGGAGTGCGTCTATGTCACCGATTCCGGCGGCGCCTTGGACATGGACGGCTATCGTGAACGGCTGCAAGCCTATGACGCGGTCCTGCCGCCGGAGACCGAGCGCGGCGTGCACGCCCATCACAACCTCTCCCTGGGCGTGGCCAACTCGATCGTGGCCGTGCAGGCGGGGGCGCGGCGGGTGGACGCCTCCCTGGCCGGCATGGGCGCCGGGGCGGGCAATGCGCCGCTCGAAGTGTTCATCGCGGCGGCGGAGCGCAGGGGCTGGCAGCACGGCTGCGACCTGTACCGGCTGATGGATGCCGCCGAAGAGCTGGTTCGCCCGCTGCAGGATCGTCCGGTGCGGGTGGACCGGGAAACCCTATCCCTGGGTTATGCCGGCGTCTATTCGTCGTTCCTGCGCCACGCCGAGAAGGCGGCCATGGACTACGGGCTGGACGTGCGCGAAATTCTGGTCGAACTCGGCCGGCGGCGCATGGTCGGCGGCCAGGAGGACATGATCGTCGATGTGGCCCTCGACCTCGCCAAGCAGGCGGAGCAACCTTAGATTATCCGGGGCGGAGCCGTGATCGGGGCGACTGGTCGCGGCAGCGTTCAAGTGAGTCGAGGGGCGCAAGGATTGGCGTGGGTCCTTGACGCAACATGCGGATCAGGTGCAGACCGGGGGGTGTGATGGACGAACAAGCCCGTATTGTCATCGTCGGTGGCGGCATCATGGGGACCGGACTGCTGTACCACCTCGCGGAGCAGGGATGCACCGACGCACTGCTGATCGAGAAGGCGGAACTCACCTCGGGATCCACTTGGCACGCGGCTGGCCAATGCCCCCACCTGGTAGGCAACTACAACCTCGCCAAGATTCACGACTACAGCATTTCGCTCTACAAGCGTCTTGAGGAAATCACTGGCCAGTTCGTGAGCTGGCATACGTCGGGCAGCGTTCGCTTCGCGCTGTCGCAGCGCGACTTGGATTGGTTCGAAACCATGCGCGGCATAGCGGAAAGCGTGGGCTTTCCCATGGAAATCATTGACGCTGGCAAGATTCGAGAACTCCATCCCTTTGTGAACCTGGACGGCGTGCTCGCCGGCGCCTGGACGCCGGACGACGGCCATGCCGACCCGTCCGGGCTCTGCAATGCCATGGCCCGGGGCGCCCGGCAAATGGGTGCGCGAATCGTCCGCCACAACCGGGTGACCGCCATCAACGCCCGCCCCTCCGGGGAGTGGGAAGTGATCACGGAACAGGGGCGGGTGATTGCCGAGCAGGTGGTCAACGCGGCGGGCTGCTACGCCCGGCAGGTGGCGGGCATGGTCGGCGCCGATGCGCCGATCTGCAACATCCAGCATCACTACCTGGTTACCGGGCCGGTTGCGGAGTTTGCCGAACGCGACGCGGAGGTGCCGGTCATTCGCGACCCCTACGCCTCCGCCTACCTGCGCCAGGAACAGCAATCGGGCCTGATCGGCATCTATGAGCACGACAACCTGGCCGAGGCCTGGCCGCCCGAGGGGTTGCCGCCCTGGGAATCCGACGCCGAACTCTTTTCCGATGACCTCGAGCGCCTGATGCCTTGGCTGGAACGCGCGATGGAGCGGATGCCGATTTTCGAGTCCGCCGGCATCCGGCGCATCGTCAACGGCGCCATACCGCACAGTGCCGACGGCCCGCCGCTGCTCGGCCCGGTCGGGGGCTTGCGCAACTTCTGGTTCTGTTGCGGATCGTCCTTCGGCATCGCCCAGGGCGCGGGCTGTGGCAAGTACTTGGCCCAATGGATGCTGAACGGGGACTCGGAGATCAACATGACCGGTTTCGATCCCCGCCGTTTCGGGGCCTTCGCCGATGCGGGTTACATGAAGGCGAAGGGCCGCCAGGACTACGCCATGACCTATTTCACGCCGGTCCCCGGCGAGGAGTTGCCCGCCGCGCGCGGGGCCCGCACGAGTCCGCTGCACGGCAAGCTGCTTGCCCAGGGCGGCGTTCACACGGAGACCTTTGGCTGGGAGCGGCCCAAGTGGTTCTCGCTCGACGGCCGCGAGGAGGACTACAGCTTTCGCCGCAACAACCTGTTTGAAGTGGTTCGCGACGAATGCTTCGCGGTCCGCGAACGCGCCGGTGCGCTCGACCTGTCCGGCTTCGCCAAGTTCGACGTCACCGGCCCGGATGCCCGCGCCTTCCTGAATCGGTTTTGCGCCAACCGCATGCCCCGCAACGGCGGCATCGTGCTGGCGCACCATCTCTCCGATCAGGGCCGCATCGGCGGCGAATTGACCATCACCCATCTGGCCGACGATCACTTCTACGTACTTTCCGCGGCAGGCGCGGAGGTGCGCGACTTCGACCGCCTGAACGAGGCGCGCCGGCCGGGTGAGCGCGTGAGCTTCGCCAATGTCACTGATGAGCGCGGCGTTCTGGTGCTTGCCGGCCCGCGTTCCCGGGAGATTCTCGGCAAGCTCACCCAGGCTCCCCTCGACAACCGTGCGTTCCGCTGGCTGAGCGGCCGGGAGATTCGGGTCGCGGGCAGACCGGCGCGGGCCTTGCGCGTCAATTATGTGGGCGAACTGGGTTGGGAACTGCATCCGGCAATGGCGGACCTGGAGACGTTGTACGATGCCGTCATGGAATCCGGCGCGACGTTCGGCATTGCCAATTTCGGCCTGTACGCCGTCAACAGCTTGAGAATGGAGAAGGCGTACCGCAGTTGGGGCGCGGAATTGACCAACGAGATGAACATGCTCGACGCCGACATGGCTCGTTTCATCAAGCTCGACAAGGCGGATTTCGTCGGCAGGGCAGCGACCTTGCGCGCCACCGAAGCCGATTCGCCGACCGGTGGGCAACCGCTGCGGCTGATCTACTTCGAGGTGGATGCGGGCGATGCGGATGTGCGCGGCGGTGAGCCGATTTTCAATGGCGAACGCTGCGTCGGGGTCACCACTTCCGGCGCCTACGGCCATTTCGTTCGCAAGAGCTTGGGTTTTGGTTATGTACCGCCGGTTCTGGCCGCTCCAGGCGCCAATCTGCGAGTCCGCCTGCTCGGCGAGCGGCGCCAGTTGAGGATCCTCGATGCTCCGGCCTACGACCCCGCCAGCAAGCGGCTTAGGGCATAGAGTCGCTGAGCAATGGCCAAAGCGGCGGAAAAGGCGGGCGCACTCCCGCGCCGGGCGGAGGTGGTGGTCATCGGCGGCGGCGTCATTGGGTGCTCCATCGCCTACCATCTCGGCCGCGCCAACCGCTCCGGCGTTCTGCTGCTCGAACGCCGGCAGCTCACTTCCGGCACGACCTGGCACGCGGCGGGATTGATCGGTCAACTGCGGCCGTCGGTCAACATGACGCATCTCGCCCGCTACACGCGGGAGCTTTACGACCGGCTCGAAGCGGAAACGGGCCAGGCGACCGGTTACCGCCGTTGCGGATCGATCTCGCTGGCGACCAACCAAGAGCGGTTTGAGGAACTCAAACGCAGCGCGTCGATGGCCAAGGTGTTCGAGCTTGAAGTGGCGGTGCTGGGGCCGAAGGCGATCAAGGAACGCGTGCCGCTGCTGAACACCGGCGGCGTGCTCGGCGGCATCCACATTCCCACGGATGGCTACGCCAACGCGGTGGACATCACCCAGGCGCTCGCCAAGGGCGCCCGGAGCGCGGGGGTGCGCATTGTCGAGAACGTGCCGGTCACCGCCATCCGCACCGCCGGCGGCCGCGTCACCGGCGTTGCAACGGCGCGGGGGGAAGTCGATGCCGACTGCGTCGTTCTCTGCGCGGGCATGTGGACCCGCGATTTGGCGGCGTCCATCGGCGTCAACGTGCCACTGCACGCCTGCGAGCATTACTACGCCCTGTTTGAATCCGTCGAGGGCTTAGGCCCCGGCTTTCCGGTCGTGCGGGATTACGACGCCTGCACCTACTACAAGTACGATGCGGGCAAGCTGCTGGTCGGCGCCTTCGAACCCGAAGCCCGGCCTTGGGGCGCCGATGGCATACCGGAAGATTTCAGCTTCGATGAAATCGCCGGCAACTTCGATCACTTCGAGCCGATTCTCCACGGTGCCATGGCGCGCCTGCCGGCGCTGGAGCGGGCGGGCATCCAGAAGTTCTTCTGCGGCCCGGAGAGCTTCACCCCGGATGTTCGCTACCACATTGGCCAAGCGCCCGAATACGGCAATTGCTTTGTCGCCGCGGGCTTGAACTCCATCGGCCTGCAGTCCGCCGGCGGCATCGGCAAGGTGGTCTCCGACTGGATCAGCGCCGGCCATCCCCCGGCCGATCTGTGGGAAGTGGACGTGCGCCGCAACATGCCCTTTCAGCGCAACCGCAGATACCTGCGCGAACGGGTCTCCGAGAGCTTGGGCCTGCTCTACGCCACGCACTTTCCGCACCGCCAGTTCGAAACCGCGCGCGGCGTTCGCCGCTCGCCCCTCCACGAGCGGTTGCTAGCGGCAGGCGCCTGTCACGGCGAAGCCGCAGGCTGGGAACGCCCGAACTGGTACGCGCCGCCGGACACCGAGCCCCGCTACGAATACAGCTACGGCCGCGGTAACTGGTTCGAGCACTCTGCCGCCGAACATTTGGGGGTGCGCACCCAGGTCGGCCTCTTCGACCAGTCATCGTTCGCCAAGTACCGACTGGAGGGCAGGGATGCGGCGCGCGTGTTGAACCGGGTCTGCACCAACAACATCGATGTGCGCCCGGGACGCATCGTCTATACCCAATGGCTGAATGAGCGGGGTGGCATCGAGGCCGACCTGACCGTGACGCGTCTGGATGAAGCGAGCTTCCTGATTGTCACCGCCGCCGCAACTGAAGTGCGCGACTTCCACTGGCTTAAGGGCCACATCCCGGTGGATGCGCACTGCGTACTGACCAATGTGACCTCCGGCTCAAGCGTGATTTCACTGATGGGCCCCAACGCCCGGGCGCTGCTGCAGTCCTTGACGCCGGCGGACCTGTCCAACGAGGCGTTCCGGTTCGGCACCAGCCGGGAGATTGAGCTGGGCTATGCGTTGGTTCGCGCATCGCGCATCACCTACGTGGGGGAGCTGGGTTGGGAACTGTACATACCCACGGAATTCGCCGTTGGGGTGTACGATGCGATCGTCGCCGCCGGCGGCGCCTGCGGCCTGGTCCACGCCGGCTACCATGCGCTGGACTCGCTGCGCATCGAGAAGGCCTACCGGCACTGGGGTCACGACATCACCGATGAGGACTCGCCACTTGAAGCCGGCCTCGACTTCACCCTCAAGTTCGACAAACCGGGCGGCTTCATCGGCCGCGAAGCGTTGCTTCGACAGCGCGAGCAGGGCCCTGCCAAGCGCCTCGTCCAGTTCAAGCTGCGCGACCCGGAACCCTTGCTCCATCACAACGAACCGATCTGGTGCGGCGGCCAAATTGCGGGCTACATCCGTTCCGGGAACTACGGCCACAGTTTGGGCGGTGCCATCGGCCTTGGCTATGTGAGCGGGACCCTGGCGGTCGACCCGTCCGAAATTGAAGGCGCGGCCTTTGAGATCGAAGTCGCTGGTGTGCGGGTTGCGGCGCTGGCGTCGCTAACGCCCTTGTACGACCCCCAAAACCACCGCGTTCGGTGCTAAGGCGCTAGTATCCTGTCCCGCAAACAAGTGTGATTATTCGTGGCCGTTTCGGCCCCCGGCCGCGTTGCTCGGCGGAGCC
>JAQAJJ010000057.1:0-12154 GCA_028278675.1 Candidatus Azophilus lithoversatilis | reverse complement strand
CCCAGGGGGAGCGCCGCAGCCGGGGAGCGCGAGGGCCCCGCCCCACGCATGAAAAAGGACTCAGCCGGGGAGCGCGAGGGCCCCGCCCCTCGCATGGGGAGAGCCCTCAGCCGGGGAGCGCGAGGGACTTGCTCCTCGCATGAAGTTGTGTGGAACCCGCCACACGGCGTTGTCGCCCTTTCCGGTAACGGGAAGGCCCTTGCACGGGAACCGAAACGGCCTAGCGCCTAAAACCCACTTAATTTACAGGACAGGACACTAGCTCGGTTCGTTGCTGGTCCGCAGCCGCTTTTCGGCAATCAGGGCTTTGGCGGTCTGCACCGCGACCGCTGCGTCCCGGCAGTAGGCATCCGCGCCGATCGCCTTGCCGAACTCCTCGTTGAGCGGGGCGCCCCCCACCAGCACGATCAGCTCGTCGCGAATCCCCTTCTCCACCAACGTGTCGATGACCACCTTCATGTAGGGCATCGTGGTGGTGAGCAGCGCTGACATCCCCAGAATGTCCGGCTGGTGCTCCTCGATGGCTTCAAGGTAGTTTTCCACCGGATTGTTGATGCCGATGTTGATCACCTCGAATCCGGCACCCTCCATCATCATGCTGACCAGGTTCTTGCCGATGTCGTGAATGTCGCCCTTGACCGTGCCGATCACCATCTTGCCGATCGGCTTGGCGCCGGTTTCGGCGAGCAGCGGGCGCAGCAGGGCCATGCCGGCCTTCATGGCGTTGGCGGCCAGCAGCACTTCCGGCACGAACAGGATGCCGTCGCGGAAGTCGATGCCGACGATGGTCATGCCGTCAACCAGCGCCTCCTGAAGTACCTTGTCCGCCGGCCAGCCGCGCTCCAGCAGAATCTCGGTGCCCTCGACGATCTCATCGCGCAGCCCGTCGTACAGGTCATCATGCATTTGCTCAACGAGTTCAGCGTCCGGCAGGGCCGCGAGATCGATGTCGTCCTGATCGTCTGAAGGGTTGTCGGGGATGGCGTCACTCATGGTTGTCACCCTCTGCCCACGGATTCGCGGGAAAGAAAGATGGGAAACTGCGACCGCGCTCGCTCGTCAGTCGAGTCGGCGATGTGTTTCGGGTAGTGGCTGGCGAGAATCGCACGCTTTTTCTCGGCGGCCCCCCGCACCAATTCCGGCTTGCCGTTCTCTTCCCACACCGTGGGGCTGTCGCGGTCGCTGAACTCGGGGTAGATGTATTCGCTCTGCATGACTTTCAAGGTCTGGTTGGAACTGAGGTAGTGACCCTCGCCGCCGCTGCACACCCGTTGGATTTCATCGAAACTCAACGTCTCAGGGGTCACTTCGACGCCGCGGGTAACGCGCATCGCCGAACCGAGCACGTCGTTGTCGAGCAGCAGGCTCTCGGGACAGGTGCCGAGCAGGCTCGCGTACATGCCGGCGGCCTCGTAAATGATGTTGGCGCCGGAAAGGGCCGCCGCCAGCAAGGTCGAGGCCCGCTCCGCCCCGGCTTGGAAATCCGGCATTTTCGAATCCGTCATGCCGCAGGCGGTGCCGAACGGCAAGTCGAAGGCGATCCCCAATTGCGCGCAGGCCGCCGACAGCAGGCCCTGTTCCGGGGACCCGCCGCTCATTGCGCCGGTGCGCAGGTCCGAGACGAACGGCCAGGCGCCGAGGATGGCGGGTGCGCCGGGCTTGATTGCGTTCACGTAAACCAGGCCGCCGAGACATTCCGCCCAAGCCTGGGAGACGGCGCCGGCCAGGCAGGCCGGCGTGGTGGCGCCCGCTTGCCCGGCCGAGAGCAGCAACACCGGCATGCCGCCCTCCACTGCCACGCGCAGGCAATTGAGCGCATCCACCGCGAATTTCATCGGCGGCACCACGAAGCAGTTGGACTGGCTGACGAATGGCCGCGCCCGCCACTCGGCCTCGCCGCCGGCAAAAATGTGCAGCATCTCCAACGTGCGCTCGACATGGCTGGGGTGAACCCAGCTTGACCCCACATGCTTGGACGTGCCCTGCACCGCGCAATAGGTCGTGTTCAGGTCCATGGCGTAGTTGTCTTCGACGTCGCGCAGCACGCAGGTGCGCTGGAATAGGTGGATGTGCTCGCAGGTATCGACAATCCGTGCCATGTCGTAGAGATCCTGGGCGGTTGACTCGCGGTAGCGATTGCCCTCGGGGTCGGCAATCATCACCGCGGCGCCGGCGGTCGAGAAATGCACTTTGCTGCCGCCGATGTGGAGGTCATGGCGGGAATCCTGACCGTGCAGCACTAGGTTGTGGGGTGCTTTTGCGATGGCTTGCTCGACTACGTTGCGGGGCATGCGCAGCCGGCCATCATCGCCGAGCACGGCACCGACTGCGGTGCAGGTCTTGATGCAATGCGGCGTCGCGTCGGCAAAGCAGACTTCCGCAAGGATCCTGAAGACGTTCTCGGTGACGGCGGCGACGTCGGTTTCCGCCAACGGCCTGAACTGACCCCCCGACTCTCCGGGGTGGACCGGCTTGATGGCATCGGCAAGCGGTGCGCTGCGCTGCGCCTTGCGCGCCTGTCTGCCCCCTGGTCGTCGAGCCATCGTCAAGCTCCCGTCAATGCGCTCGCTCGGCAAGCGCAGCACCGGTTTCCACAAGCCAATTATCTCACCTGAATTGGTCTCGTCGGACTCGCAGCTGGTGCGGAATGCGACAACCTCTACACCAGATGCGACTTCGCCGCGAACGCGCCAAGGATGGGCATTTGACTTCCACCCCAAGGGCGGTGTTGAGTGTGCGCCCGCTGCGTCGAAGCCGGAGCTTCCATGGAACCAAGAGTCGTCAGCCGGGGAGCGCGAAGGAGTCCCACTCGCATGAAAACAGACGCACCGCTTCGTCCCATTGCGGACGTGGCGTCGGAGCTCGGATTCAAATCCGGCGATGTGGAGCCGTACGGGTCGGTCAAGGCGAAAGTGCCGCTCGACGCATTCCCCACCCGCGAGGTGCCGGGCCGGCTGGTGGTGGTTACCGCCATTACGCCGACGCCTGCCGGGGAAGGCAAGTCCACGGTTGCCGTCGGGCTGACCCAAGGGCTGGCGCGCCTTGGCGAGAGCGTGGCGCTGACGATTCGGCAACCGTCGCTCGGCCCGGTATTCGGCCACAAGGGCGGCGGCACCGGCGGTGGACGGGCGACCGTGCAGCCGGCAGAGGAAATCAACCTGCACTTCACGGGTGATTTTCACGCCGTGCAGTCGGCCCACAACCTGCTCGCGGCGATGGCGGACAACGCAGCCCACCGCAAGGCCGTGCCGGGGCTTGAAGCGGCGGGCATCACTTGGCGGCGGGTCACGGATGCGGAAGACCGGGCCCTGCGCCAAATCGTCACCGGCGTGGGCGGACGTGTGAACGGGCCAATGCGGGAGGCCCGGTTCGACATCTCAGCCGCCTCGGAGATCATGGCGATACTGGCGCTGGCGTCGGATTACGTCGATCTGCGCCAGCGTCTTGGCGACATCGTCCTCGGCTGGACCAAGGATCAGGAACCGGTGCGGGCGCGGGATGTTGGCGGCATCGGTTCGCTCATGGCGCTGCTGCGCGATGCCTTAAAGCCCAATCTGGCGCAAACTGCCGAAGGGCAGCCAGCGATCGTCCACATGGGCCCCTTCGGCAACATCGCCCACGGCTGCAGTTCGATCCTCGCCGACCGCTTGGCGGTGAACTGCGCCGACCTGACGGTTACCGAAGCGGGCTTTGGCGCCGATCTCGGTTTCGAGAAGTTCATGGACATCAAGATTCGCCAAGGCGGGCCACCGCCGTCGGCCGCGGTGGTGGTCGCCACCATTCGCGGTCTCAAGTGGCATGGTGGTGTGCGGCGCAATGAACTGGATTCGCACGATGTCGCCGCAGTGCGGAGAGGCGCCGGCAATCTGGCCAATGCCATCCGCATTGTGCGCATGTACGGCCTGCCGTCCGTGGTGGCGATCAACCGCTTCCCGTCGGACCGGCGCGATGAAGTCCAAGCCGCCAGCCGAGCGGCGCTCGACGCGGGTGCTGCCGCGGTAGCCGAGGCGAACGGGTTTGCCGAGGGCGGTGCGGGCATGACCGACTTGGCTGCCGCCTGCTTGGAGGCAGCCAACAACGGTGATGCCGACCTCAAGCTGCTCTACTCGGACAACGAATCCCTGGAAGCCAAGGTGGAACGTCTGGCGGAAGACATCTATCTGGCGGATGTTGTCGAGTGGGGGCCGAGAACCCGGGCCACGGCGGAGCGCTTCGCCGGGCTTGGGTGGAACTATCCGGTGTGCATGGCGAAAACCCACCTTTCGATTTCCGCCAAACCGGAACTGCGGAACGTGCCGACCGGGCATACGCTGCCCATTCGCGAATTGCGGGTGCAAGCCGGGGCACGGCAGATCGTCACCCTGGCTGGCGACGTCAACACCCTGCCGGGGCTGCCTTCACATCCCAACGCCCTGGACATCGACCTCAACGATGCCACGGGCGAAATAACGGGCATCCTCAGCACTTGAGCCGGCCGATTCCCGGCTTGCGAATACGGTTTCCAGACGAGGGCGGGACGCGCTCGAGCCGTTGTCGGCTAGGGAAAGTCCGGGGGTGCGGCAAAGCCGCCGAGTTCCCGGGCCATTAGGCGCGTGAATTCAATCGTCGTGTGGTCGTTGAACTCCGCGCCAACCGCCTGCAGGCCGATGGGCAGGCCGTCTTTCGACGGGCCAGTGGGAAAGACGGTGCTCGGCAGGTGGGCGACTGTGATGATCCCCGACCAGAACAGCTGCTGAAAGTAGTTCTGGGATTCGTTGTCCACCACCAACCGCCGCTCAAGGTATTCGCCGTGGTCGTGGGGGAAGGCGGCGGTGGCCACCTGGGGGCAGATGAGGATGTCCCAGTCCTGGAAAAACGCCTGCCATGCTTTGCGCAGGGCGAATCGGCGGTTGTCGAACCTAAGCCACTCGCTGTGCTCTTGGACGCCGAAGCGCACCAGCGAGGCCGGCACTTCGTCAGCGGGAGCCTCGGCATTGCGTGCTTGCCTTAAGCCCGCTTTCTCTTCTTCGGACAGGCCCGCCGCCATCACGCCCCAAAGCAGGCTCAAATAGGCTTCGAATGCCCTGTTGATGTCGATGTCGGGGAAGGCGCTGTCCGATACCGTAGCGCCGAGCCGCGCCAGCCGTTCGCCCACCTGCTGCACCCGATCGGCCATTTCCGCCGCCACGGGGGCGCGGTCGTGGTTGGGCAGAATCGCCACCCGGAAATCGCTTAAGGCGCCCTTGGCAGGGCGCGGCAGGTTGAGTTGCCATCCCGCCCGATCAGTGCGGCCCGCGCCGGCCACAATGTCCATGGAGAGCGCCAAATCCGCCGCGCTGCGCGCCATCGGGCCGACCACCGCAATGTCTGCTGGGGCCAACTGTTCGGGCAGGGCGTGGCCTTCATCGGAGACGATGCCCCAAGTGGGCTTGTGGCCATAGATGCCGCAGTAATGGGCCGGATTTCGGATCGAGCCGCCGATGTCCGAGCCGGCTTCCAAGGCGGTAAAGCCGGCCGCCAGAGCCGCCGATGACCCGCCCGACGAACCGCCCGGAGTGCGGGTCAGATCCCAAGGGTTGTTGGTGGTCCCGTAGATGTCGTTGAAGCTCTGGAAGTCGCCCAGATTGAGCGGCACGTTGGTCTTGCCGAAGATCACGGCCCCAGCGCCTTTCAGTCGGCGGACGTAGTCGGCATCCTCCGAAGCGACGTTGTCGCGCAGTTCCGGGATGCCCCAAGTCGTCGGGAGTCCCGCGACGTTGAAGGCCTCCTTGACGGTCATCGGCACCCCGTGCAGCGGCCTTGCCGCCTCACCGCGCGCCAGCGCCGCATCGGCAGCCTTGGCCGCTTCCCGGCCCCGCTCGAAGTCATGCACCACCACGGCGTTGGTCTGATCGTCGTAGCGTTCAACGCGCTCAATGTACATGTCGGTAAGTTCGAGGGAGCTGGCTTCCTTGTTGCGGATGGCGGCGGCGAGCTCGATGGCCGTGGCGAATGGATCGGTCATGGTCGGGTTCCGTGGTGGAGCGAGCCGCCAAAATACGGGGTCTTGGGCGATGCGGCAAGCGCGCGAACCTTCGGTTCGCGCACTCACGGTTGGGTGGGGGCTCGGAGGCGGGGTTGTTGGGATTTCGTTATCGCGAGGCTCCGCGCACATCGGGTATGGGCGGTATTGGAAGACTGTGAGCCGGGCGGCGGCTGGGTTGGCGACGCGCCGATTGACCGATTAGATGTCAGCCCCAATCTGCGCCGCGATCTCGTAGGAGCGCAGGCGGGCGGCATGGTCGTAGATGTGCGCGGAGAGGATCACTTCGTCCGCTCGGGTGCGCTGGACGAACGCGCCGAGCTGCTCGCGCGCCTGGTCGGGGTCGCCGACCGCCGAGCAGGCGGTGATCTGGCCGAGCAGGTGGCGTTCAGGGTCGCTGAGCGTCGCCTCGAAATCGGCCTTGGGCGGCGGCAGCGGACCGGGGGTGCCGGTGCGCAGTTTGAGGAACGACTGTTGGGAGGAGGTGCGCAGCAGCCGGGCCTCTTCCTCGGTGTCGGCTGCAAACATGTTGAAGCCGGCCATGACGTAGGGGGCGTCGAGTTGCGGGGAAGCCACGAAGTGCTCCCGGTAGGTGGCCAGGGCCTCGTCGAGCGCGGCTGGCGCAAAGTGCGAAGCGAACGCATAGGGCAACCCCAGCAGCGCCGCCAACTGGGCGCCGTAGAGGCTCGATCCCAGTATCCACAGCGGCACCCGGAGCCCTTCCCCAGGGACCGCATGCACCTGCCGTTGCGGACCGGCCTCGGCAAAGTAGTCCCGCAGTTCCATCACGTCCTGGGGAAACTGGTTGATGTCCCCAGCCAAGGTTCGCCGCAGCGCATGGGCGGTGACCTGATCGGTGCCCGGCGCTCGGCCGATACCGAGGTCGATCCGCCCAGGGTGCAGGGACTCCAAGGTGCCGAACTGCTCGGCAATGACCAGCGGCGCATGGTTGGGCAGCATCACACCGCCGGCGCCCACCCGGATGGTCGAGGTGCCGCCCGCGATGTGGCCAATGACCACCGCGGTGGCGGCGCTGGCGATGCCGCGCATGTTGTGGTGCTCCGCCACCCAATAGCGCCCGTAGCCCCAACCTTCGGCGTGTCGGGCCAAGTCGAGCGAGTTGGCCAGCGCCTGAGTCGCATCGCCGCCCTCGACGATGGGCGCCAAGTCCAAAACGGCAAGTTTGATCGACACGGCCTCGGGTCTCCTCAAAGGGCATCCAGCAGGACGCTTTTCGCAAGTGGCGCAGTATGCCTTGCCCAATGGTGCGCACCTAGCCCCGACAATTGACCAGGCGGCATTGTTGGAAAAACTATACGACGAAATTGTTGTACAACAATTTCGTCGTACATCTATCGGTCAGTCGCCGGGGGTGGTATGTCGGCCCAGCCGATGGTCGGTGGTGGGAACCTGCGGTGGCGTTGGCCAAGAGCGAGGTTCGGAGCCTTCGGCTAAACTACCTCAATGCCGGATGCCTTCCACCAATCCCCCATCCTCAATTCACCCTACGAGGTTCCGGCGCGGCATTGGGTGTTGGACGAGGGGCGGCAGCCGACCGACGCCGTTGGCGAAGGGCGGCGCCAGGTGTCCTTCATCTCGCCGATTCCAAAGGCGAAGAAGGCAGGCGGGAAACAGGCCCAGCTCGCCCTTGACGCCGAAAGTGAAGCGCTTGAGACCCGCGAGCAGCAGTACCAGCTCATCGCGCTGATCGACAGTCTCCGACGGGAGCTTGCCAATTGGCGTGCGCTGCCGGAAGGGCAGTGGCGGGTGACGCCGGAGACGGCACGGCTGCTAAAGCACTGGCGCCATCATCAGTTTACCGAATTCCGCCCGTTCTTCTGCCAGGTTGAAGCCGTGGAGACCATCATTTGGCTAACCGAGGTCGCACCCAGCCTTGGCAAGGGCGGCAGCCGCTTCTTGGAAGAGATCGAAGCCGCGAGCCGACAGGCGAATCCCGACCTGTCCCGCATGGCCCTGAAGCTTGCCACCGGGGCGGGCAAGACTGCGGTGATGGCCATGCTCATCGCTTGGCAGACGGTGAACGCCGCCCGACGCCCCAACAGCCCGCGCTTCACCCGCGGCTTTCTCGTGGTTGCGCCCGGCATCACCATTCGCGACCGCCTGCGGGTGCTCCAGCCCAACGATCCCGACAGCTACTACGCCAGCCGCGAACTGGTGCCCGCCGACATGTTGCGGGAACTCGAAAAGGCCAAGATCGTCATCACCAACTACCATGCGTTCCAACTGCGCGAGACGCTCGACCTCGCCAAGGGCAACCGCGCCCTGCTGCAAGGCCGCGGGCCAGCGATTGACAGCCGCGAATCCGAAGGCCAGATGCTGGCCCGCGTGATGCCCGAACTGATGACGATGAAGGGCATCCTCGTGCTCAACGACGAGGCGCACCACTGCTATCGGGAAAAAGCCCAAGAGGAGAACGATGAGGGCAAACTGGCCGGCGACGATCTCCAAGAGGCGAAGCGCAACCAAGAAGCAGCCCGGGTGTGGATATCCGGGCTTGAGGCGGCGCAGCGCAAACTCGGCCTCGGGCGGGTGATTGATCTTTCCGCCACGCCCTTCTTCCTGCGCGGCTCCGGCTATGCGGAGGGTACGCTGTTCCCTTGGACGGTCAGCGACTTCTCGCTGATGGACGCCATCGAGTGCGGCATCGTCAAGCTGCCCAGGGTGCCGGTGGTGGACAACGTGCCCGGCCACGAGATGCCCATCTACCGCAACCTCTGGGAGCACATTGGCAAGAACATGCCGAAGAAGGGGCGGGGAGGCGGTTCACAACTCGATCCGCTGAAACTGCCTACGGAACTGCAGACGGCCTTGGAAGCGCTCTACGGACACTACGAGAAGACCTTCCGCCTGTGGGAAGAGGCGGGCATCCATGTGCCGCCCTGCTTTATCGTGGTGTGCAACAACACGCTCACGTCCAAGCTGGTTTACGACTACATCGCGGGCTTTGAGCGCGAAGCGAACAACGGCGAGCGCACCTTCCAAAACGGGCGGCTTGAACTCTTCCGCAACTTCGAGTCGGCTGGCAAGCCGCTGCCGAGGCCGCGAACCCTGCTCATTGACAGCCGGCAGCTCGAATCCGGCGAAGCCCTCGACAAGAGCTTCCGTTCGGCCGCGGCGGACGAGATCGATCGCTTCCGCCGCGAAATCGTCGAGCGCACCGGCGACCGCCAACAGGCTGAGCAACTCAAGGACGAGGACCTACTGCGCGAGGTGATGAACACAGTGGGTCAGGCCGGCCGCCTCGGTGGCGGCATCCGCTGCGTGGTTTCGGTGGCCATGCTCACCGAGGGCTGGGACGCCAACACCGTCACCCACGTGCTGGGCCTGCGTGCCTTCGGCACCCAACTGCTTTGCGAACAGGTGATCGGCCGCTCCCTGCGTCGGCAGTCCTACGCGCTCAACGAGCAGGGCCTGTTCGACGCCGAGTACGCCGACGTCTTCGGCATTCCCTTCGACTTCACCGCCAAGCCAGTGGTCGCCCCGCCCCAGAAGCCGGCTGAGACCGTGCAGGTGAAGGCGCTCTCGCCGGAGCGCGACCATGCCGAAATCCAATTCCCCCGAGTGGCCGGCTACCGGGTGGAACTGCCGGAGGACCACCTCACCGCGGACTTCACCGAGGATTCCCGGCTGGAACTCACCCCGAAACTGGTGGGGCCGACCATCACCCACAATCAAGGCATCATCGGCCAAGGGCACGACCTGACTGTGGACCATCTGGATCGCGTGCGTCCCCGCGCCTTGCTCTACCACCTCACCCTGCGGCTGCTCTACAACCACTGGCGCGACCCCAACGGCGAGCCGGAACTGCACCTGTTCGGCCAGTTGAAGCGCATCGCCGGGCAGTGGCTCAAAGAATGCCTCATCTGCAAGGGCAACACCCGCCCAGCGCAGTTGATGATTGCCGATCTGGCCGACATGGCTTGCGAGAAAATTTCAGCGGCCATCACCCGCGCCGAACTGGGCCGCCACCCCGTGAAGGCTCTCCTCGACCCCTACAATCCGACCGGCACCACGCGCCACGTCAACTTCACGACTTCCCGTACCCAACGTTATGAAACGGGTGGCCGCTGCCACCTGAACTGGGCCATCCTCGATAGCGGTTGGGAGGGAGAGCTTTGCCGGATCCTGGACGCTCACCCCCAAGTCAGCGCTTGGGTGAAGAACCACAACCTTGGCTTCGAGGTGCCTTACCAGTTGGCGGGGGAAAATCGCAGGTACGTCCCGGACTTCATCGCTCTGCTTGACGATGGACGGGGCGCGGACGACCCGTTGCATCTAGTAGCGGAGGTCAAGGGCTATCGCGGCGAGGATGCCAAGGCCAAGAAGGACACCATGGACACCTACTGGGTGCCGGGCATCAATGCGCACGGTTGCTATGGCCGGTGGGCATTCGTGGAACTGCGGGATGTGCATACAATGCAGGATGACATGGAGGCCAAGGTGCGCGAAATGATTGAATCGTGGACTGTAAGAGGATCGGACTGAGAACCGCGACTGGCTACTGCGCAACGGTAGAATGAAGAAAAATGAAGACCACACGTTACTTCGACGAGCAAGTGCTTCGGAAGCGGCCCTACATTCAACGGGATTGGTGTGTCAAAGTCATTGCAGACCCCATCCATCGGGAAGTGCAACCCGGTGGTCGAATCCGCTTCTTGGGGGCGGATTGTTCGCCAGGGAGAAACTGATCCGCGGTTTCTGCGCGTCGTGACCTTGGCGGATGGCGAGACCGTTCACAATGCCTTCTTTGACAGAGGGTTTTCTAGGAGGAATGAATGAAGCTGCACTATTACGAGGAAACGGACAGCCTTTATGTGGAGCTCAAAAGCACTGTCAGTGCGGAAACTCTGGAAGTCGCTGAAGGGATCAATGTCGATCTGGACTCAGCTGGCGGTGTGGTCGGGTTCGACATTGACCAAGCTTCGATTCGGCTCGAACTGACGACGCTTGAAACAACGGCATTGCCGCTGCACTCCACACGGGCGGGATGACAAATGAAGCTCAAGATCGTAGTCCACGAGGATGATCAGGGAGGGGTACTGGGTGGAAGTGCCATCCGTTCCCGGCTGCGTAACGCAAGGCGAGTCCTTCGAGGAACTTCTGGGAAACCTTTACGAAGCCATCGAAGGCTGCCTGTCCGTTGACGTCATTGAGGTTGCCCCAGCAAGCGAGGGCAGAGTCGTGGAAATAGCCGTATGAAGATCAGTTAGGGGGAACATTGGCCAAAAGAACCACCAAGCGGAAGCGCAAATCGGTCGAGACGTTCACCCATGACGGCGCCAAGCGTCGCAACATACCAACCGTTGAATACCAGCCGGTGATGCGCTCGGATGACCAGAACCCCATTCGGGTTGCCTACGAGCGGCGCAACCCGGACCTTGACCCGCAACTGGTGTGGCACGGCAAGGACATGCAGGACTGGTCCGATCTGGTGGTGCAGGCGCCGCCGCTGTTCATTCAGGAGAAGGTGCATCCGAAGGTGCTGATTGACGATCTCGCCCGCATGAGCCGCAAGGCGCGGGCCGAGCAGGATGCCACCGAGCCGGGGTTCCAGACCGACTTCTTTGGTGACTTCAACGGCCTGCCGGACGGCGACGCCAAGACGGAGTTCTACCACCACGACGCCAACTGGTCGAACCGGATGATCCTGGGCGACGCCCTGCAGGTGATGGCCAGCCTCGCCGAGCGCGAGGGCCTGCGCGGCAAGGTGCAGTGCATCTACATCGACCCGCCCTATGGGATCAAGTTCAACTCCAACTTCCAGTGGTCAACCACCAGCCGCGACGTGAAGGACGGCAAGGCGGAGCACATCACCCGGGAGCCGGAGCAGGTGAAGGCGTTTCGGGACACTTGGCGGGATGGGATTCACTCGTATCTGACCTATCTGCGGGACCGGCTGACGGTGGCACGGGACCTGTTGACGGAGAGCGGCAGCATCTTCGTGCAGATTGGGGATGAGAACGTGCATCGGGTACGGGCGGTGATGGATGAGGTGTTTGGCGTAGAGAAGTTTGTAGGTGAGATTTACTTCAACAAGACGACTGGTTTCTCGGGGAATTACTTGTCTCAGATAACAGATACGATTCTCTGGTATGCGCGAGACAATGGACGGCAGAAGTACCGTGCCTTGTG
>JAQAJJ010000056.1:16593-17132 GCA_028278675.1 Candidatus Azophilus lithoversatilis | reverse complement strand
ACCTTGCCGTAGCCGAAGTGCCTCTTCACGTACAGGAACGGATGCTCCACCTTCGCCCGCACCGACGCCTTGCGCTTCTGCGCCGCCGCCGCCACTCCGTCCGGGTCCAGCCGCCGCCGCTCGCCCGGCCTCATCGCCACCTGCCAGTCCACCTCCCGGTCCTGGTTCTCCGGCCGCTTGCCGACGTCCTCGTAGCCCGCGTCCCCGCAAACCTCCGCCTCGCCGCCGTGCAGCACCGCGCCCGCCTGCGTCACGTCCTGCGCGTTCGCCGAAGTCGTCGCCAAGCTGTGCGTCAGCCCCGTCTCCGCGTCCACGCCAATGTGTGCCTTCATGCCGAAGTGCCACTGGTTCCCCTTCTTCGTCTGGCGCATCTCCGGATCCCGCTCGCCGCGCCGGTTCCTCGTCGACGACGGCGCCTCGATGATGCTCGCGTCGACGATCGTCCCCTTGCGCAGCCGGCGGCCCCGCGACGCCAGATGCGCGTTGATCTCCTCGAACACCCGCGCGCCCAGACCGTGCTTCTCCAGCAGGTGCCGGAA
>JAQAJJ010000056.1:0-16583 GCA_028278675.1 Candidatus Azophilus lithoversatilis | reverse complement strand
CGCCCGTCAACCGCAGCCCCACGAACCGCCTCACCGACTCCACCTCGTAGAGCAGATCCTCCATCCCCGGGTCGCTCAGATTGTAGAACAACTGCACGCAGTGGATCCGCAGCATCACGCCCAGCGGATACGGTCGCCGGCCCCGTCCCGGCTTCGGATAGACCGCCCCGATCAGCTTCTCAAGCCGACCCCAGAGTATCAGCCCGTCCATCTTCTCCAGGAACAACTCACGCCGCGTCCGGCGCTTCTTCAAGTCGTGCCCCAACTCCGCGAAGGTCGCCTGTTCCATGGCCCAACCACTCCATCCTTGGTCGCTTCGCCAATCATGGCAGACTCGACTTGTTCAGAGATTCCCTAGCACCTCCAACCCGACGAGGGCAGGATGCCCTTGAGCCGAAGGAACAGCTTCCAACGTAGGTCGACTCGAGGGCGTCCCGCCGTCGCTTGGGATCCCGCGACTTCGGCGGAGGCCATGACGCCCTTAAGCCACAGGATCCCACTCAGCCCCGCAGGAGTTTCGCACCAGCGAAACTCCAACGCGACCGTCAGGTCGCGCAGGCTCGCCTTTTGCGATCAAAGTGTGGAGAATTGGTCCCCTTTGCGACACCAATAAATCAAACTAGCCAGACCTGTAGGGGGAGGTTCATGAACTTCGAGTTCTCTGACGAGCAGAATTTGCTGCGGGAGCAGGCGCGCGGCTTCTTGGCCGAGCACTGCCCGATGAGCAAGGTGCGGGCGGTGCTGGACGGCGAGCAGCCCGCCGATTTGGAGCTTTGGCAAAAGATCGCCGAGATGGGCTGGACCGCAACCACCATCCCCGAGGAATTCGGGGGCCTTGGTCTTTCCTATCTGGAACTGGCGGTCATCGCCGAGGAACTCGGCCGCGCGGTTGCGCCAACGCCGTTTTCCTCCTCGGTCTATCTCGCCACCGAAGCCCTGCTGCTGGCGGGCAGCGTTGAGCAGAAGGAGCGTTGGCTGCCCAAACTCGCCAGCGGCGAGGCCATCGGCACCTTCGCCATCAGCGAGGGGCCGAGCCGCACAACGCCTGCCAATCTGCAAACCACCGGCCAGGGCGGTGCGTTGAACGGCTCCAAAGCCGCAGTCCCCGATGGCGACATCGCCGATGTCGCCATCGTGGTGGCCAAGGCCGACGGCGGGGACGGGGCGAGCCTCCAGCTCGTGGAGCTCGACGCGGAAGGCG
This sequence comes from Candidatus Azophilus lithoversatilis, assembly GCA_028278675.1. Classification (GTDB taxonomy): domain Bacteria; phylum Pseudomonadota; class Gammaproteobacteria; order Pseudomonadales; family Azotimanducaceae; genus Azophilus; species Azophilus lithoversatilis. The sequence goes on along the minus strand of JAQAJJ010000056.1, from coordinate 15,382 downwards.
TCAGCATCCGGCCACAACGCACCCTGGACTTTTCCCGCAGCCACGCCCGCTTGACTTTTGCCGACGCACCCTGCGAACCGCTCGGCCATCCGGGCGAAGGCTGGAGGCACACCGAAAGGCTCTTCGACCAGGCGGCGGTGCTGTTCGCCTGGGAGCAGGTAGGCGGCGCCGAGGCGGCACTGGAAATGGCCAAGGAATACGCCATGGGCCGCTACGCTTTTGGGCGCCCCATCGCCTCCTACCAAGCCATCAAGCACAAGCTGGCCGAAGCCTACGTCAAGAACACCCTGGCCCGCTCCAACGGCTACTACGGCGCCTGGGCGCTCAACACCGGGGCCGCCGAACTGCCGCTGGCGGCGGCGACCGCCCGGGTGTCGGCCACCCAAGCCTACTACTACGCTTCCAAGGAGAACATCCAGACCCACGGCGGCATGGGCTACACATGGGAGTTCGACTGCCAGTTCCACTATCGGCGGGCCAAGCTGCTGTCGGTGAACATCGGCAGCGAGGGCTTGTGGCAGGACAAGCTGGTGACCGCCCTGGAACAGGCCAACGCCGCCTGAGGCGGGTTGGGCAACGCCGCCCGAATGAGACGACGGCAGAACACGGCAAGCGACAGGAAGAACAAGGAGACCCGCAATGGATTTCAACGACACCCCGGCTGAGGCGGCCTTTCGCGAGGAGGCCCGCGCTTGGCTGAAGGACAACGTGCCCACCGAGGCGGAGCTTGCGGATTTGAACCTCATGCAACAGGCCAAACTCTGGCAAAAGCGCAAGTACGATGCGGGCTGGGCCTGCATCCGTTGGCCCAAGGAATACGGCGGACGGGGCGCGACCGCCATCGAGCAGGTGATCTGGAACCAAGAGGAGGTCAAGTACCCGGGTCTGCCGGGCGGCGTGTTCAGCATCGGCCAGGGCATGGCCGCGCCCACCCTGATGGCTTGGGGCAAGGCGGAGCACAAGCAGCGCTACCTGCCGAAGCTCGCCAGCGGCGAGGAAATCTGGTGCCAGTTGTTCAGCGAGCCGGCGGGCGGTTCGGACCTCGCGGCGCTGCGCACCAAGGCGGAGAAGGACGGCGATGAGTGGGTGATCAACGGCCAGAAGATCTGGACCTCCGGCGCCCACTACTCGGACTACGGCATCCTCGTGGTGCGCACGGACCCCAACGTGCCCAAGCACAAGGGCCTGTCCTACTTCTTCCTGGACATGAAATCCCCGGGCGTCGAGACCAAGCCCATCAAGCAGTTGTCCGGCGACGCCAACTTCAACGAGGTCTATTTCACCGACGTGCGCATCCCCGACGACCAGCGCCTAGGCGAGGTCGGCCAAGGTTGGCAGGTGTCCATCACGACGCTGATGAACGAACGCGCCTCCATCGGCGCTGGCGGCGCGGGCTCGGACTTCCGGGCTCTGCTGGATCTGGCGCAGACCGTCACCATCAACGACAAGCCGGCGATCGAGGATTCCGCCGTGCGCGCCAAGCTGGCCGACTGGCACTGCAAGCGCTCCGGCCTCAAGTACACCGGCTACCGCTCCCTGAGTGCCCTGTCGCGCGGGGAGACGCCCGGACCGGAGAACTCCATCGGCAAGCTGGTGGCGGCACCCATGACCCAGGACATGGCCTCCTTCGCAATGGACCTGATGGAGATGTCCGGCGCCGTCTGGGACGAGCAGGACTCCCCGGAAGCGGGGCTGTTCCAAGCCACCTTCATGGCCATACCGGGCTTCCGCATCGCCGGCGGCACCGACGAGATCATGGCCAACATCATCGCCGAGCGGGTGCTGGGGCTGCCCCAGGAGCCGAGGCTGGACAAGGGCATCCCCTTCAACGAAGTGCCAACTGGGGCTGGGTAGGCGGCGTTCCGGCTGTTTTTTCCGACCGCCAAGGCCACTTAGGCTAGCGTGAAGTTCGGGTTGTTCGTCTACTGCACGGTGGGCCGGCGTGCGGAGCTGGAGGCTGGCATGGCTGGCCGCAATCCGGCGCTCTACCAGCGCATGATTCGCGAACTTGGCCACTACGCCGCCTTCGCCGAGGAGCGCGGCTACTTCGGCTTCGGCCATCCGGAGCACCACCTGCAGATCGAGGGCTTCGAGGCCTCCAACGATCCCTGCCTGATGGCGAGCTGGCTGGCGCGCCACACCCGCCAGATGAAGATCATCACCTGCGGGTTCGTCTCCACCGCCAACAACCCGCTGGCGACGGCGGAGAAGATCGCCACTCTGGACCACATGCTCGAAGGCCGATTCGGCGTCGGCCTCGTGCGCGGCTACCAAGCCCGCTGGGTGGAGAACTTCAAGGTGCAGCCCGAGCTCAAGGCCGTAGGGCCTTGGACCAAGGACTCCGCGGACGACGCGCTGAACCGCGAGTACTTCGCTGAGTTTGTCGAAATCGTGGTCAAGGCGCTAGCCAGCGAGACCTTCTCCCACCAAGGCAGGTTCTGGACGTTCCCGCCGCCGGATTTCGTCAACCCCCATGAGCATCCGGTCTATGCCCGCTTCGGGCAAGGCGTCGACGCCGACATGCGGGTGCGCGAAGTCGGCATCGCCCCGCGCCCGTTTCAGGACGACATCCCGCTCTACGGAGGCTTCTCCGCCAGCCTGCGCACCGCCAAGTTCTGGGCCCGCTACAAGGGGCGGCCGATCATCATGTCCGGCAACACGGAGTTTCTCCAACTACTGTGGTCGGAGTGGCGCAAGGAGGCCGAGGCCCACGGCCACGCGGTCAAGCCGGGCAAGGAGGCCTGCTGGGGCGGCATCATGATCTGCGCCGAAACCGACGCCAAGGCGCAAGCCCTGTTCCAGGACATGGAGTGGTTCTGGAAGACTTGGGCCATCCCTTTCGGCCAGGGCCTGCCGAACTTGCTGGTGGGCTCGCCGGACACCATCAACCGCCGCATCGAGGAGATTTCCAAGGCGGTGCCCATCGACGAGACCTTTCTGCTGATACCGGCCGGGATTCACGCCCCGGCGCAAATCGAGGATTCGCTGGACCGCTTCGCCCGCGAGGTCATGCCCAACTGGGGGTGAGGGCGGAATGCCCGCAAAATCCCGGGGGCCGAACGGCATTCCCTAGGCGCTGCCGCAACCGAAGCGGCGCACCGGACTGCAGCGGGCTAAGGACTTCCGTCCAAAATCAGAGACGCCACCTTCTGACCGTGGGTGTTCTGCGGAAAATGCCCGGCGTCCTCAACGGCGTCAAAGCGGGCGCCCATCCGACTGGCCCACTGCCGGCCCCAGGCTTCGGTGAACACGTTGTCCTGGCAGCCCCAGATAAAGTGGCAGCCCTTCTCCCAATTGAGCAGCGTACGGTAGTGCAGCGTTTGCGCCGCGGCATTGCCGTTGTGGACGCTGTCCAATTCTCCTGATCGCGGGGCAAGGCTGTCACTTGAGGCAACGTTTGCGCCCGGCGACCGCCCACTCTTCGGTCCTGGTCCTCGCCTCGTGAGCGGAATGGACAGCGGAAAGCGCCGCATGCCGTTGTAGCCTTCATCCGGCAGCCCTTTGTAGGGCGCGGCAAAGCCCCGGTACATTTCCTTCGCAATGCCGCTGAGCTTGGGAGCCTGGCCCTCGGTGAGGGCGGGCACGAAGTCCGCAAAGCTCAGCAGCCCCGCGCTCAATACCAGCAATAGGCCGAGGTCAGGCTCTGGGCGATGGAACCGGCCACCCTCGTGCCAGTTGCGGTTCCAGCTCGTTATGCCGTCCGAATAGGTGTACTCCGGGTGATGCAGCCAAGTGTTCATGATGACCAGATGGTCGAAGCGCTCCGGCATCATGGCCGCCTGCGCCAGACCCGTGGGGCCACCCCAGTCCTGGCAAACCAACGTGATGCGGCTGAGGTCGAGATCGACAATCAGGGAGGTCAGGATTTCGGTGTGCCGGGCGATGGTGTACCAGTGAATGTCGGTGGGTTTGTCGGATCGGCCAAAACCCATGTGATCCGGCGCGATGCACCGGTAGCCCGCCTCTACCAGGCCGGGGATCATGTCCCGGTAAAGGAACGCCCAAGTCGGCATGCCGTGCAGCAAAAGCATGATCGGGCCGTCCCGAGGCCCCTCGTCCACGTAGTGCATGCGCAGGTCCTGCCACTGGTGGTAGTTGGGCACATAGGGAAAATTCGGGAGGTCGGCAAAGTTCTCCTCCGCGGTGCGTATGAATTCGGTCATGTGATCCTCGTTAGTGAATTTCCAAAACCCGCGCCCAAACCATTCTACAGATCAGTTTGCAAAGCCGTCACTTGCCCAAGCCGTCCGGGAACCACCATGACATAGTGCGGCCATGCGCCGACTCAACACCGAAGGCTCAGTCCGGCTGGAGGATCACTACGCCATTGCGCCGCTTGAGCGGATCGACGTGGATCCTGTCCTTGAAATGATCCGGGACAAGCGTTACCTCGTTACGCATGCTCCTCGCCAGACCGGTAAGACCTCGGCATTGAAGGCGCTCGCCGGGCGGCTTGAGACCAGCGGCGACTGCCGCTGCGTGTACGTGAACGTGGCGGTGGGCAATCCGCCCGCGAAGACACGGACGCCGCAATTCGGACCATCCTCGGCGAGCTTGCGCTCCTAGCCCACAAGCTTGAGGCAATCCGTTGCCGCGCATCTCCTGAACGAGTGAGCGGCAGCGGCCACCGCTTGCTAAACTCAGCCAACCCATACGGCGCAGAGAGGAAACCCAATGGCCGAGTATGTCCCAAGCCCCATCCGCTGGGTTCGCGAGCAGGTGGAACTGTATGAAGGCAGCGGCGGCACCGAAGGCACCGAGCTGCTGGACACCGGATTGCGGGTGATCATCGTCACCAATCGCGGCAACAAGACCGGCTCGGTGCGCAAGACGCCCCTGATGCGCGTCAAGGACGGCGACAGCTATGTGCTGGTTGCCTCCCAGGGCGGGGCGCCGAAGAATCCGGTGTGGGTCCACAACCTGCGCGCCGATGGGGAAGTCGAGATCCGCGACAAGACCGAAGTCACTCCCATGCGCGTGCGTGAAGTACAGGACGCGGATGAGCGCCAGCGCCTCTGGGCGCTGGCCGTTTCCGCCTTCCCGCCCTACGAGGACTACCGCAGCAAGACCTCCCGAACCATACCGGTGTTCGTGGCGGAGCCCGCCTAAACGGTTCGGGCCATGCCGGAAATCGTCCTCAGTGAGCGAGGGCCGACCCGGTCCGCGAGGTGCTGGCGGGCTTTGTTGGAGGCCCGAGTTTGACTATCCATCGGTGGGCAACACCCCCGAGATCAGTGGCAGCGAGGAACTGCGAGCCGTTTAGCTCGCTTTGGGATCGGCGGTGCCGGCAATTTCGGGAAACAGGACCAGTTCGTAGGGCTGTTGGTTGGCATCGGTCAGGATGAGGCGGTTTTCGGCCACCTCCGCGAGCACACGGCCATCCGGCAAAGCGTCGCCAACGTGGAAGCGCTGCACGGTGCCATCCTCGAGGATGAGCAGGATGGAGGTGCGGCCCGGCACGGCGAACAGGCCCACGAAGCCCATTTCCCGCAGTTCGGGGTTAAGCTGGTCGAGGCCCGCTGCGGCTGCGGCCCGGCGCTGGGCTTCCTCTAAGGAGATGCCCCAGCGGGTGCTCCGCACAAAGCCCTCCAGGTTTTCCGCCGGTATGGCGCCGATGTCCCGCAGCTTTGGGATTTCCGCCGGCGCGGACGGCGGTGGCGGCGATGAGACGGGCCAGATGAAGGCCAGCAGCAGAGCGCAGGCCCAGATGCCGAGCACGGTGAGCAGGCGTTTTCTGCTTTGGGGGCTGGACCATCCCAATCGGGCGGCGAGGGCAGCAAGGCGCATGGGAACTCCAAGGAAACCGGTGTGCCGCGAAGGCGTCATGTCATGACGGCCATGTTACGACAGTCCTGTTGCGGCCGTCATGCGTTGACAGCCGCGCCCCAATCATCGCCCTCCATGAGACAAATGGAGCCAGCCCACCAACTGGCTGGTTGTTGCTTCGGCATCGGCGCCGCGCTGGGGCAAGCTAAGGGCTTCTAGGGAGTGTAAAATTCCCGATACGCCGTCGAGGCGCCGCAAAACGGACGCATGACCTCAAGCCGCCGCACCAAGGACATCCTGCTGTACAAGACCTACGCCGAATTGAAGGCGGAGGCGCAACGCAATTTCCTGGGCTTCCTTTGGTGGGTGATCGAGCCCATCCTTTTCATGCTGGTGTTCTACTTCGTCTTCGGCAAGCTGCTCGGGAGGCGACCCGAAGCCTTCATACCGTTTTTGCTGGTCGGCCTCGTGGTGTGGCTGTGGGGCCAAGCGACCATCGTTCAGGGCGCGGCCGCCATCACCGCCAACCGCGGGCTGTTGAATCAGGCCTTTGTGCCCAAGGTGCTGTTTCCCACCGTGGTCTTTTTCAAAAACACCTTCAAATTCCTGTTCGCGCTGCTGATGCTGCTGATTTTTCTGGTCGCCTACGGCTTTGAAGCCTCGCCGATTTGGCTGGAGGCGATCCCGGTGCTGGCCGTCGGGGGGCTGTTCGTTCTTGGGGCGGCCTATCTGGCCGCAGCCCTGACGCCGTTCTTTCCCGACCTGCAGGTGCTCATCGACAACGGCATGCGCGTACTGTTCTTCATGTCCGGCATCTTCTACGACATCGATGCGCTGAACACCAGCTACAAGGCGGTGTTGCGAGCCAACCCCGCAGCCGTGCTGATCGACAGCCTGCGCGCGATTCTGCTGTCCGGCGAACATGCCGATTGGTGGCGCCTCGGCGGCGTCCTCGCCGGCGCCCTATGCGTCGGCGGCGCTGGCTACGCCATCATGCGGGTCAACGAATCTCGTTATGCCAAGATCGCCTACTGAGGGGCGCCGCCCCCTGCTGAGCCTGGCCTCGGCCGGCGTCTGCTACCGCAGCCGCCGCACCCTGCGTTCGGCCGGCGCTCTCCACTGGGCCTTGTCCAACGTGAGCTTTGAGGTCATGAGGGGCGAGACCGTAGGCATTGTGGGTCGCAACGGCTCCGGCAAAACCACGCTGATGAAGGTGCTCGCCGGCATCATCGAGCCGGATCGGGGAAAGATTGAGCGCAACCACTCAAGCATTTCGATGCTGTCCCTGCAGGTGGGGTTTCTGCCGCAACTCTCCGGGCGGGAGAACGCCCTGCTCAGCAGCGTGCTGCTCGGCGAAGACCGGATGGCGGCCAAACGCAATCTCGAGGCGATTGTGCAATTCGCCGGTCTCGAGGACTGCATTGACGACCCCTTGGCCACCTACTCCTCGGGCATGAGGGCGCGCCTTGGATTTTCGGTGGCCTACCACACCACGCCGGAATTGCTGCTGATTGACGAGGTGCTCGGCGTCGGGGACCAGGACTTCCGGCAGAAGTCAACCGCCGCCATCAAGCAGCTGATCAAATCGGATCGAACGGTGGTGCTGGTTTCCCACAACCTGCCAACCATCCGCGAACTCTGCGATCGAGCGGTCTGGATTGAGGACGGCGAGAGCCGGATGGTCGGTCCGACGAAGGAGGTGGTTGAGGCCTATGTGAAGTGAGCCACGGAGGGTCGGCCCGTTCAACCCTTGACGTCTATCGCGGCGAACAGCACGGCGGTAAGGACCGGCGGCTTATTCGGCCACCACGGAGATGGGCACGGAAACTGACACCTCCGAATGGATGCGCACGGTGACTTCGTAGTCGCCGACGACGCGGAACGCGCCCTCGGACAGGATGATCTCGCGCTTGTGTACCTCAATGCCCTGCTCGGCGAGGGCGTTGGCGATTTCCTGGGCACCGACCGAGCCGTACAGCTTGCCCTCCTCGCCAGCCTTGACGACGATGGTGACGTTGGCGGCAGCCAACTGCTTGCCACGGTCGCCCGCCTCGGCGAGGCGGGCTTCGGCGAGCTTCTGCAGCTCGGCTCGGCGCTGCTCGAAAACCTCGCGGTTCTCGGCGGTGGCGCGCACGGCCTTGCCTTGGGGCAGCAGGTGGTTTCTGGCGAAACCCGGCTTGACCGCTACCTCGTCGCCGAGGTCGCCAAGGCGGTTGATGGGTTCGAGAAGGATGACGTTCAAGCGGACGCCCTCATTTGTGCCGGTCGGTGTAGGGCAGCAAGGCCAAGTAGCGGGCTCGCTTGATTTCGGTGGCGAGCTGGCGCTGGAATTTGGCGCTGGTGCCAGTGATTCGGCTGGGGACGATCTTGCCGGTTTCGCCCAGGAACTGCTTCAGCAGATCCAGATCCTTGTAGTCCAGTTGGGCGGGATCCGCCTTGGCGGCAAATTTCTTGTGCCGGAATCGCGGGCTCATTCGGCTTCCTCCGTGGTTTCGTCCGTGCTGACCTCAGGCGGGGGCGAGGTGGCCTCATCGGCCTCGGCAGCGTCTTCCCTGGCACCGTCGGCAGCTTCCTCGGCAGGGTCGTCTTTGGCACCACCGTCAGCAGCACGGGCGGTCGGGGCTGCACGGCGCGCCTCCTGCTCCCGTTCCCGCTCCTGCTCGCGCAGCTCCTCCTCGTAAATCTTGGAGTTGCCCGTTACGGGCCCGTTGCGCCGAATGATAAGGTTGCGGAGCACCGCATCGTTGAACTTGAAGGCGCTTTCCAGCTCGGCCAACGCCTCCTGGCTGACCTCCATGTTAATCAGCACATAGTGGGCCTTGTGAATCTTGGCGATGGGATGGGCGAGTTGCCTGCGTCCCCAGTCCTCCACCCGATGCACCTTGCCGGCCCAACGCTCAATGAGGCCGAGATAGCGTTCGATCATTCCGGGCACCTGATCGCTCTGATCGGGATGAACCAGGAACACGACTTCGTAATGCCGCACTTAAATGCCTCCTTCCGGTGTCGTTTCGCCTCCGCCGCGCCAACAGGGGCAGCGTGAAGCAAGGAGCGCGATCTGCTAAGGAGGCGGCATTCTATGCGTTGCGGCGGACATGTCAATGGGCGAGGGTCCGCTGTGGGCGAGGGTCCGCTGCCGCACCGCCTCGAACAGCATGACGCCCGTGGCGACCGCCACGTTCAGGCTGCCCACCGCGCCTGCCATCGGTATAGCGACCAACTCATCGCAGGTTTTGCGGGTGAGTTGGCGCAGGCCCTGGCCCTCGTTGCCGACCACGATGGCTGCATTGCGGGTGAAGTCGGGGGCAGTCCAGGGGCGCGAAGCGCCGCCGTCAGCGCCGATCAGCCAGACGCCGAGCCGCTTGAGCCACTCCAAGCGGCGGGCGAGATTGGCCACCTCGACCAAGGTGGCCTGCTCGGCGGTGCCGGCGGCGGCCTTCAAGGCGGCGGCGCTTAGCGGGGCGCTACGGCGCCGGGGCCAGAGAATGGCGTGAACGCCGGCCGCCGCGGCGGTGCGTACGCAGGCGCCGAGGTTGCGCGGGTCGTTGATGCCGTCGAGAACCAGGAAAAGCTTGGGCGACGGCCAGCGGTCGAACTGGTCCTCGAACTCGGCTTCTGTGGTGAGCCGCAGTTCGTGGCAGAGTGCGACCGCTCCCTGGTGGGCGGACCCGCCGAGGCGGTCGAGCCGTTGACGAGGCGCAAATTCATGACGCACGTTGCGTTCGGCAGCCAAGCCGAGCAAGGCTTCGATGCGCGCATCGCGGCGATTGCGCTGCAGCAGCAAAAGCCGCACCCGCTCCGGGGCTTCGCGCAACAGCGCCTCGACGGCGTGAATGCCGCTGACTTCGCTCACCGGCGCCTCCGGCGCCTGCCGCCGCGCCACCGGGGACGGGCGTCGGCCAGTTCGAGTTCGAGGCGGCCGAGTTCCGGCTGCGCACCCGCTAGGCGCACTTCGATGGCATCGCCGAGTGCGTAGCTTTCGCCCGTGGTTTCGCCAACCAGCCGGAAGGGAGGTGCGTGGCGAAAGTAGTCCCCGCCGAGGGCGGAGACGTGCAGCAGGCCTTGGATGAAATAGCCGTCGAGGTCCGCAAACAAGCCAAAATCGGTAACGCCGGCGACGGTGGCGGCAAAGGTCTCGCCGATTCGCGGCGCCAAAAAGCTGCACTTGAGCCAAGCGTCCACCATGCGCCCCGCATCGTCGGCGCGGCGCTCGGCGAGCGACGCCTGGGTGCCCAGCTCGGCAAGCATCTGGCGCACATCCCCGCTCTCCGCCTGGCCATGCAGAACCGCCTTGATGGCTCGATGCACGGTCAAGTCCGGGTAGCGGCGAATCGGCGAAGTGAAGTGGGCGTATCGGTCCAAGGCCAAGGCGAAGTGGCCCTTGGCCTCGGGTGTGTACAGCGCCCTTTGCATTGATTGCAGGGTCAGCAGGGCGAAAAGCCAGCCATCGGGGCGTTGCCCGGTCGCCAGCAGCGCCTTTTGCAGCGCTTTGGCCGTGGCTGGCCCCTCGCTAGGCAACGGGGCACCAGCGCTGGCGAAGGCCTGTGACAGCGGGGCCAGCTTGGCCGGATCCGGGGGCTCGTGAACGCGGTGCAGTCCCGCCCGGCCGTGGGCCTCGATGAATTCTGCGGCGCAGATGTTGGCGGCGATCATCGCCTCCTCGATCAGCCGATGGGAATCCAGCCTCAGCACCGGCTTGATGGCGATCACCTCGCCGTCCCGGAGTTGCGGAAGGCCTTCGTGGGCATCAAAGTCCAGTGCCCCGCGCTCCTCACGAGCGCCGCGCAGCGCCTCGTAGGCACGGAACAGCGCACCGAGCGATTTGGCCACTGCGCCCGTTGGTCCTCGGCCGTCGCGGTGAAAGGACTCGACCTCGGCGTAGGTGAGGCGGGCTTGGGAGCGGATGGCCGCCTCGTGGAAGTCGTAGCGGACGATGCGGCCCGCACGGCTGATCTGCATGTCGCAGACCAAGGCCAACCGGTCCTCATCCGGGCGCAGCGAACAGATGCCGTTGGACAACGCCTCCGGCAGCATGGGAATGACTCGCTCCGGGAAGTAAACCGAGGTGCCACGCTCCCGGGCGGCGGCATCGAGGGCGCTGCCGGGAGCGACGTAATGGGCCACATCGGCAATGGCGACCACCAGCCGCCAACCACTGCTGCTGGTTTCGGCATAGACCGCATCGTCGAAGTCGCGAGCCGAGGGACCGTCAATGGTGACCAGCGGCAAATGCCGCAAATCGAGGCGCCCGGCATGGTCGGCAGCCTCGACTTGGCGCGGCGCCGCGTTGGCGGCGCGGCGCACGCCTTCCGGCCAGAGCGCTGGAACGGCATAAGCCACCACAGCGGCATCGATGGCGGTCCCGGCGGTCCCCTCCCCCTCAATGACTTGCTCAATGCGCCCGATGAGGCCGCGGGGGCGGGGGCCGGCGCCGGTAACGAAGGCGCGAACAATGTCACCGTCCTTGGCGTAGCTCGATGCATCACTCAGGCTGATGCGGCCGCGTACGCCGCCGCCGAGCGCTTCGATGTAAGCGCCCCGCCCCGTCATGCGGAACACACCGGCCAGAGGTTCAGTGGTGTGCTCCAGCACACGAAGCACTCGGGAGCCGCCTTGCGTCCGCAGCGCCTCCACCCGATCACCGGCGCGCAGAGCGCTGCGCCCGCTTCCCTCTACCGGCAGTCCGTCGATTGCGAGGCCGCCAAGGCCAGCTTCAATCAGGCCCGTGAACCGACTGCCGGGGTCCGGCAGGTAAACGCCCCCATGATCGCGCAGGATGCGGCCGTCCCGCTCCAGCCGCTGCAGCGCCGTGCGCAACGCGGCACCGTCGGCAAAGTGCCGGCGGAGATCGCGATAGGGCATCGGTTCAGCGCGCAGCAGGCGCAGAATGGCGGTGGCCTTGGCGGGTTGCTCGCCTTTCGACAACGGTGAATCCTAATCGGGGCACCATAGAGTCGCGGATCAGGAGCGCAAACGCAATCGCGCAAATCCCTCGCCTTCGGCGAAGCGTTCGAGTTGCTGCGCAACTCGGCGCATTCACTTTCCCTTTGGGGGCCGAGGTTCGTTGGAGTTTCGCTACCGCGAAACTCCGTGGGCAAACAGGTCGGGCAGTTCTGGGTGTTTCTGAACCCGGCAGGACTAGTAGTTCTGGGTGTTTCTGAACCCGGCAGGACTAGTAGTACGCCGTCAAGCTGATCATTGCGTGTCAGTGGCAGCGGGAGCGTCCACAAGCGTCCATCTGCTTTGTTGTCGGCCCTTGAAGTATGGCGGGATACGCCTGCGAGCCTCCGCCGCGCACCTGGACGCTTGTGGGCGCGCTGATCCGTAATCATCAGCTTGATGGAGCACTAACCCGGATGTTTCACCAAGGGCCGCGATGATTCGCACCCCAATGGACGCGTTGCCGGATTTTGGCGGCGTGGGTGTGCTCGCGAGCGGAAGCATAGCGGGGCCTATGGTGGAGCGAGCATGTGCGCCCGCGCCATTTGGCAAACCAAATGGCGGGCCAAAAGACAAGCGAGGAGGCGGCAAGCGCAGTTTGCACCCTGCGAGACACTCGAAACCAATCGGCAGCTAGTTGAAACTTAAAGACTTTACAGTATCGGACAAGCGCCTTGGTGAGTTATCCGGGCTAAGGCACTAAAACGCGAGGCGCACGCCAAGCGATGCGGTGCGGTCCTTGTTGGGCCGGGCGCCGTAGGGTTGGCGGCTGACGATCTCCTTTTCGCGGGTCAGGTTCTCGACTCGGGCGAACAGGCTGAGGCTGTCGCTGAGGTGGTAGTTGCCCGCGAAGTCGATGGTCAGTGTGCTGCGGGTGCGCTCGAAGGTGCCGCAAGCCGCCCTCGTGCAAACCCCGTCGATGTAGTTGGCGGATAGGAACAGCGCCCAGCGGGTCTGCTGCAGGCCGAGGGTCAGGTTGAGTTGGTGGTCCGGGATGTAGGGTATGGGGTCACCCTTCTGGACATCGCCGAAGAAATCAGTGTCCGCGATGTCGGTGTCGAACTCGCCGTTGATGTAGGTGTAGGCCAACTCCAACGGGAGGCTGAACGCGGCGTCCGGCAGCAAATCGGCGGCCACGCGCAGTTCCAGGCCGGTAACGGTGGCCGCGTCGCCATTGAAGGCGTCGCCGATTTCGCAGTCCGCGCCTGAGGAGGCGGTGCATTGGCCGAGCAGGTTGTCGTAGTCGCTGAGAAACCAAGTGGCCTCGGCGCTGAGCCGTTCGCCGTTGAAGCGGGCCCCGGCCTCGTAGTTCAAGGCGGTCTCCTCGTCCACGCCTGGGGCGTTGGTGGGTGCCGTGAAGCCTTTGTGGACACCGCCGAAAAGGGTCAGGCGATCGTCGAGATTGTAGATGGCACCAAAGCCCGGCAGCCAGACTCGAGTCTTGTTGCGGCGGCTGCTGCGCAGGTTGTCGGCGGCGCGGGACGCCGGGTTGGCGGTGCGTCCGGCCCGGGTCTCCCAGCGGGTGCGGTGCTGGTCGATGTCTTCGTAGCGCAGGCCCGGGGTGAAAGTCCAGCGGTCCCATTGGATTTCATCGACGAGATGCAGCGAAAGGGCCTGCGCTTCCTGCAGGCGGTTGCCCGCGTTGCCGAGCAGGCCTTGATCGTCGAGGTGCAGGCGTCCATCGCTTTGATGATAGGTGCTGTTACGCTGCAGACGGTCCTCTTGGTCCTCGTGGTAGCGGACGCCGACGTTGATCTGGTGGGTGAGTTCGCCCGTGGCGGCGGTCCAGGTGAGGCTGCCCTGCGCACCACGCGAGAAGTAGGTCCGCGCATTGGAGCGGATCTGGATGCTGCCCGGCACCGTGTCCAGCGTGCCGTGCAAAATGGCCTGCAGTTGGTCGGGACCTACGCCCTTGATGGACTGGCCGAGATTGATGGCCTGTACCACGTTTGACCAGCTGGTGCGCGAGAACGATTGGGCATCGGCGCTGCCGTCGAAGTCGATGCCTTCGGTCTTGAACCAGTTTCTTTCGTGCTCGTTGTTGTAGTACAGCGCGGACGCCGACAGCGAGCCGGTGGGCGTCCACTGGTAACGGACGATCAGTTGCTCATGCTCGGTAGCGATGTTGTCCAAGCTGGACAGCCCATAGCGGCGGAAGGGATCGCGAGCAAAGTCGGCGTCCGTGAGCCCGAGGTAGCTCTGCTCCGAATCCTGCTCGGCAATCTGATACTTCAGAGCCAAGGCGTGGTCGGAGCCCTCCGGCGCGTAGCTCAGCTTGAGGGTGTAGTCCTCCAAGTCCAGACCAGAGTCGCCGCCGCGGTCCACGTCCTGAAACCCATCCGAACGCCACTGGTGGGTTTCCACAAGAAAACCGAAACCGGCCGCACTGCGGGCACCGTAGTGCGCGTGCAGTCGCCAAGTGGCGTCTTCCGCGCCTTCGAGCATGGCGTACCCCGCCGCCACGTCCGGGATGGCGGTGGAGAGCATGTTCAACGCACCGCCGATGGTGTAGGGGCCCTGGCGGATGGCCGCCGGCCCGGTGAGCACTTCGATGGCCGCCATGCGGCCTGAGGTGGGGAAATAGTAGGCGCTAGGCGCGGAATAGGGCGCTGGCGCAATGAGCACGTTGTCCTCGAGCAGGGTGATGCGCCCGCTGCGCTCGGTGGCCACCCCGCGTATGCTGATGTTGGGCCGCAGCCCGTAACCGTCCTCGACCTGCACCGAAACGCCAGGCACTTGGCGAATGATGCGCTGAATGTCCGCATGGCCGAGGCGCCGAAGCTCGTCAGTGCCGATGTGATGGGCGCTGCCCGCGATGCGGTTGGCCTGCGCCCGATCGCCGACGATCAACACCTCCTCGATGAAGGCCTGGTCGCCGGCCTGAGCGGGCATAGCACCGCCAGCCAGAAAAAGCACAGCGGCCGACGCCAAGAAACAAGCCTTGCGAACCATCGGGAAACTCCTTCCAAACTCGATGGCACGGCACCGTAAACTAAATGATAACGATTATCAAATAATATTTTTTTCCGATCTGGGAAGGCTTTCAAACCGAAGCCCTTAGCTTGCCCCAGAACGGCACGCCGCCGACGGCGAAGGAACAACCCGCCAGCCGCTGGGCTGTCTCCATTTGTTCCATGGAAGAGGCGGGGGGAGAGGACTTGAACCTCCACGGGGTTACCCCCACTAGCACCTGAAGCTAGCGTGTCTACCAATTTCACCACCTCGGCGGGAAGCGGCCGCTTGAAAAGCGGGCGCGCAATGTAATTGGACGGGAAGGGCCTTGTCAAACCGGGTGCGCCGGGTGCGCCGGCAGTGGGTGCGCCGGTGGGAACCATTAGCTCGCCCCAGTGCGGCGCACCGCCAATGCCGAAGGAACAACCGGCCAGGCAGTGGACTGTCTCCATTTGTTCCATGGAAGCTTCGAATGTTCCATGGAAGCTTCGAACCCGGCGCGCCGGGACGTTGACAGGCAAGCAACAAAGGCCATGCCCCACTCCACGTTATGTTAAATCCATGTCCCGTAAGCGATTGATTTAATGGAAGTTGAGAATTTGTTCCATGGAAGCCCTTAGCTTGCCCCAGAACGGCACGCCGCCGCCGCCGAAGGAACAACCCGCCAGCCGGTGGGCCGTCTCCATTTGTTCCATGGAAGCCCTTAGCTTGCCCCAGAGCGGCA
>JAQAJJ010000055.1:27015-43274 GCA_028278675.1 Candidatus Azophilus lithoversatilis | reverse complement strand
TGAATCGCTGAAGTTCGGGGCAGTCTGCAACCGGACAGTTCATGTGTTACAGCACCGGACAATTTATTTGTTCTCAACAATCAACTGCGGAGAACGGTCAGTGCGCCGGTTCGGGGGATGTGGGACTGAGGGAGGCAGTCCTTGGTTTATTGAAGATGCCGGTTCGGGGTTTTCCAGTCGAGGGCTTGGTGCAACCTGACTTAGTTGTGGAAGGGCTGGTAGCTGCCGAGTGCGCGGTTGGCCCCAGCAGCGGTGAACTCGCTGCTACGGCGAACTTGGAAGGAGATCAGCGGGTGCGGGTGGTCGGCCCGAACGACCGCCAGGAAGCGCTGGGGCTGGTCGTTGAGCTGCCTCCGGCGCTTGGTGTAGGTGCCGAAGCTGCGCTCCTCGGCATGCACCACCCAGCCGCGGCGACGCTTGTAGTGCAGGTCGAAGTCGAGCGAAAGCCGATCGTTGGGCCGCCAAGTGGTGCCTGCCGCCAGCGCGCAGGTCCAATCGCCGAGGTTTTCCTGCAAGGCGCCGAGGCTCGCCGAGAAACTCAATGCCTTGCCCGCGTCGGTGGCCACTTGAACGTCACCCCACCACCGCTGGCGCACCCGATAAGCGCCGTTGTCGCGGCTGTCTCGGTCCTCATAGCGCTTCGGCAGCCAAGCCAACGCTGTATTGATGGTGTTGCGGCCCGGCAAGACCATGGAGTTGCGCCAATACAGCCCGCTATGCACCACTTGACCTTCGCTCAAGTTGACCTCCTGGCGCGCCACCAGTGCGCCGCGAATGACCTTGAAGCGTCCGATCCCTTCGGGATTGGCGTACTGCAGGGCGTACTGCGCCCCACGTAGTCGTTGCGAGCCAGAAATCCCAGATCGTTGAGGTCGGCGTCGGCATCGAAGTAGTCCAGAGCCACCTGATGCTGAACGACTGCCGAGCGGGCGTAGCGCAAGTCGAACAAGGCGCCGTAGCCCGCTTCGCCGTCCACTAGGCTGCGCATGACGTGGGCATCGGCCACAACGCCGCCGTCGCTGCTCGTGTAGTGGGCGTCAATCCCATGCACTTCGGCGTCATGCATCGGGCCGGCCACCAGGGTACCGATGTAGCCCACCGAGCGGCGGTCGGCGCCCACCGCTTCGTACAGCAGGCGCGCCACGGCGAAGTCCCGGCCGGGCGCGGCAACCTTGACCCGCTCGGTGCCGATTTCACCCAGCCACTCGACGTCATCCTCGAGCGCGCCCATCAGGCCGTAACGGAGGTTGCCAGCGGCGCCGGTCACCTTGGCCGCGCCCAGCAGATCGGTGGGCAGACCGCGCTCGCCGCGCCGCAGCTCCACCTCATCGGGAACTTCCACTTGGGTTGCCGTGCCGCCCATGCGGCGCGTGTTCGCCAAGGAGATCGGCACCGGAAGAAACTCGTTGCGCCAGACCTTGCGCGAGGTGGTGGAGAAGTTGTCGTTGGTGACCGCCCGGGCGATGTTGCCGAAATTGGCCCGGGGCGTGGATTCGAACACTTCGTTACCTTCGAGGAAGAACAGCCTTTTTTCGGGAAAGAAGGTCTCCAAGCCGGTGAGATTGAGCACCACGTCGTCCGCCTCCACCGCCCCGAAGTCCGGCAGCGCGGTCGCCGCCAGCGACAGATTCGGCGACGGCCGCCAAGCCAGGTCAACGCCCGCGCGGGCCTTCTCCTCGCCTCGGGCCTGATCCCTGGTCATCGACGCGAATGGAATGATCGAAATCTGCGGGCGGGGCTCTATCCCCGCCACCTGCATAGCGTTCAG
This sequence comes from Candidatus Azophilus lithoversatilis, assembly GCA_028278675.1. Lineage (GTDB taxonomy): Bacteria > Pseudomonadota > Gammaproteobacteria > Pseudomonadales > Azotimanducaceae > Azophilus > Azophilus lithoversatilis. Next base: position 41,506 of record JAQAJJ010000055.1, on the reverse strand, counting down.
GGCGGTGACGAAGCGAGCCGACGAGTACGTGTGGCCGGGCCATTGGTAGCGTTGGCCGGCGTGCGCGACGTAGCGGGAGAAGGCGAAGCCCATGGTGCGTTCGCCTTGGGTTCGGGGCAGGCCCATCATCGACCAAGGCAGCATCATTTCCGCGCTCCAGCCGTGGCTGAGGCGGGCCGTGGCGCTGTGCCAGGGGCCATCCCAGTCGTTCTGAAAGCGACGCTCAGGCAACGCTTTGCCGTCCAGCACCGAGCCGCCCAAGGCGACCATGAACCAATAGGCAAAGTGGCCTTGGCCGCCCGGGTCGATGGTGAAGCCGAGCAAGTCCCGGTCAATGAACTCGTCGCGGCCGGACAGCCGCTGCATCAACGTGTCCGGCGGCTGATGCATCACGGCGTTGACGTACAGCGCCCGGTCGGTGGCCAGCAGCCGCAACTCAGTGCGGTAGGCGCCGGGCTCGCCCGTGCCCGGCACCGCCACCTGCATGTTGTCGTAGTCAGGCACCTGTCGCCACGCCGCTTCATCCACCACCCCGTCGATGCGGATGGCGGCATCGGCATCGGCCAAGGTAGGCACCCGGATATGGTGGCGCGGCACCCCATCGAGAACGTCCATGAGCTGCTGAGCGCCGAGCTCGACCGCGTCGGCAGCACTCGCAGCAAGGCAAACAGACGCGCAGAGCCATGCGCCCCAGCGACGGATGTGGTGATTCAACACGTGGGAATTCGACGAAACGGGTCTTACATCATCGCCCAATCGGAGTGCATTGAACAGCGCCGATATCCTGGAAACTTGTTCAACATACGCCCTGACGCTATAGTGCAAAAACACCAACTCACCATGCTAGCGTGGATGTCATGTCTCGATTGACCATTACACTTGACGATCAACTGCACCGGGCACTCAAGGAAACGGCAGCGCGTCAGCGTCGCTCCATCCGGTCGATTATCGAAGAAAGCCTCCGCTTGCGCGGGATACGAACGTACGACAGCGCTAGGGAGCTGGTGGAAAAGGTGCGGGCCGCATCCGGCCTCAGCGCCGACAGGGCCCTCGAAGTGGCCGTTCGGGAGACGCGCCAGTCGCGCCAGGACCGGATGGCCTGACCCACCATGCTAAAGCCCGCTGTTGTGGACACCAACATCATCATAGCGGGGCTGATTACAACCGATGCCGACAGTCCGACCGCAGGGATTCTGGACAGCATGCTGAAGGGCGAAATCCCGTATCTGATGTCAGAGGAACTCCTTTTTGAATACGCATCGGTCCTTCGCCGCCCCAAACTTGTCAATCTACACCAATTGACCGAAACGGAAATCGACACTCTGCTTGCGGAGATAGTGGTCAATGCCCTATGGCGCGAACCCGACTCCACGGAAGAAGCGCCCGATACCGGCGACAATCACCTCTGGCGCCTGCTGGCATCACAGGCGGGGAGCATCCTGGTCACCGGGGATCGACTATTGGCGGAAAATCCTCCGGCAGCGCACGCAGTCATTTCGGCTAGGCGTTATGCTGACTTGATTGGGTGCTGACTGCGGAGGAAATCGCATACGCCTTCCCGCAGCCTGCCGCAGCGATTAACATGCGCACTTCCTTCAAGGTGCCTGCGGACCCATGGACCGTCCTGACTTCGCCAAGGCCGAGTTGATTCCCACCATCGCCCAGGACGCCGACACCGGGGCAGTGCTGATGCTCGCCTACATGAACGCGGCGGCCTACGACGAAACCCTGCGCACCCGGCAGGTTTGCTACTTCAGCCGCAGCCGGCGCGCTCTGTGGCGCAAGGGCGAGCAAAGCGGCAATGTGCAGCGCCTCAAGCGCATCTATTACGACTGCGACCGGGACACGATTCTCGTGCAGGTGGAGCAGGTGGGCGGCGCCGCTTGCCACGAAGGCTATGCCAGTTGCTTCTTTCAGGAAATCGACCCCGACACGGGCGAGGCGTCGATCATCGCGGAGCGGGTCTTCGACCCGGCGGAGGTGTACGGCAATGGCTGACGCCAACAGACAGTCGCTGAACTTGGGCATTCCCAAGGGCAGCCTGCAGGACGCCACCACCGACCTGTTTCGCCAAGCCGGCTACGTCATCCGCTTCTCCGGCCGCTCCTACTACCCGGAAGTGGACGATCCGGAAATCGACTGCCTGCTGGTGCGCGCCCAGGAGATGGCCCGCTACGTGGAGCAAGGCGTCCTCGACGCGGGCATCACCGGCCACGACTGGGTGGTGGAGACCGGCGCCGACGTGGTGGAGCTTGAGGACTTCCTGTTCGCCAAGGTGAGCCGCCGCCCCACGCGCTGGGTGCTCTGCGTGCCGGAGGATTCGCCGGTGCGCGCGGTGGCGGACCTCGAAGGCAAGCGCATCGCCACCGAAGCCGTCAACATGACCCGACGCTACTTCGAGCGTCACGGCGTCAATGCCAACGTCGAATTCTCCTGGGGCGCCACCGAGGTGAAGCCGCCCCGATTGGCGGACGCCATCGTCGAAATCACCGAAACGGGCTCGTCGCTGCGCGCCAACAACCTGCGCATCCTTGACGAAGTGCTGCGCAGCACGCCGCGGTTGATCGCCAACAAGGCAGCGCTCGAAGACCCTTGGATTCAGGCCAAGCTCGACAACATCGCGCTGATGCTGAAGTCCTGCCTGGCCGCGGAAGGCCGCGTCGGCCTGATGATGAATGTGCGCAAAACCGACTTGGAGTCGGTCACCACCCTGCTCCCGGCGCTGCGCAACCCCACCATCTCCCACCTGACGGACCCCGATTGGCTGGCGCTCAACACCATCATCGAGGAAGCCACCGTGCGCGCCATCGTCCCGGCGCTGAAGAAGGCCGGCGCCACCGGCATCATCGAATACCCCATCAACAAGATGATCGAATAACCGTCATTGCCAACCCGCCCCTGCCCTGAGAGACTAGGCCCCGTCAAGGCGGCAAGGCGGCAACATGGCGGACAAGCCCGCTACGCTAGGTGAACTGAAGGCGTCCGGCTACCAACCCGAGCCAGTGAAGGTGGAAATTCGCCGCAACCTGATCCGTCGGTTGCGCAGCGGGAAGTCTGGCCGGGAGCCCTTGTTTCCCGGCATCAAGGGTTACGATGAGTCGGTGATCCCGCAAATCGTCAACGCCCTGCTGTCCGGCCAGGACATCATATTTCTCGGCGAGCGCGGCCAAGCCAAGTCGCGTCTCGTGCGCGGCCTCGCCAATCTTCTCGATGAATGGGCTCCGGTGCTTGACGGCGCCGAGATACCCGAAAACCCCTATCAGCCCGTCAGCCCCCAAGGTCGTGCCCTGGTGGCGGAACACGGCGACAGTGCGCCGATACGTTGGCTTGGCCGCGATGAGCGCTACGCGGAAAAGCTTGCCACCCCCGACATCACCATCGCCGATCTGATCGGCGAGGTGGACCCCATCAAGGTGGCCGAAGGCCGCTATCTCGCCGATGAGCACACCCTGCACTACGGCCTCGTGCCGCGCACCTACCGCGGCATCTTCGCCATCAACGAACTGCCGGACCTCGCCGAGCGCATCCAGGTCGGGCTGCTGAACCTGCTTGAGGAGCGCGACGTGCAGATTCGCGGCCATCGCGTGCGCCTGCCCCTCGACGTTTTCATCGTCGCCACTGCAAACCCCGAGGATTACACCAACCGGGGCCGCATCATCACGCCCTTGAAGGATCGCTACGGCGCACAGATCCGCACCCACTACCCGGCCAGCATCGGAGAGGAAATCGAGATCATGGTCCAAGAGGCCCAAGCGGCGGCTGCCGACGCATCGGAAACCGCCGAACTGCCTCTGCACGTGGCGCCGTTCATGGCCGAGATCATTGCCGAGATCACCCACGCCGCCCGCCGTTCCCCGGACGTCAACCAACGCTCCGGGGTTTCCGTGCGGGCTTCCATCGCCAACTACGAGACACTCACCGCCAACGCCATGCGGCGGGCGCTGATCCTCGGTGAGCCGGAGGTTGCGCCGCGCATCTCCGACCTCGCCTACATCCTACCCAGCTTCCAGGGCAAGTTGGAGGTCGAGGCCATGGAGGAAGGCGACGAGGCACGGGTCATTGGCCGCATCGTGCAAACGGCCGTGAAGGCGGTGTTTGAACGCACCTTTGACGGCACCGACTTCGAGGCCGTGGAAGAGGCCTTCAACGAGGGTTACAGCTTCACCGCCGGCACCGTCGTGCCGACCGCGAACTATCGCCGCATAGTGACGGACATGCCCGCGCTCACCGCCCACATGGAAGGCGAAAGCCCCGGTGTCCACGCCGCAATCGTCGAGTTCATTCTGGAGGGATTGCATCTGAACAAGCGGCTGAACAAGCGCGCTGAATCGGACGCCGCTGTTTACTCGGCTTGAAGCGCCGGAAATAGAAGCGCCGGAAATATAGGGAGCAAGGAAACAAGGCCATGGGGCAATTCCCCGGCAACCTACGCTACTCAGCCTGGGACGGCAGCCAGCAACTGGCCCTCGACGCGAGCGAGATCATGTCGGCGCTGACTGAGGACGTCATCGAGCATGGAGACTTGCGCTGGGCGCTGCGCAACCTGATGAGCCGGGGCTTGCAAGGCACCCGCTTGAACGGCCTGAACGAGATGCTGAAGCGGCTGCGGGAGAAGCGCCGCGAACAGCTCAACCGCTACGACCTCGGCAGCCTGTTCGAAGACCTGCGCAAGGCGCTGGATGAGATTCTGGCCATGGAGCGGCGGCGCATCGGCGAATGGCTGGCCCAGGATGGAGGCGACGGCGCGGATGAGGGCGGCGGCAACTTCAGCGGCAGCGTGCTAAAGAGCATCGCCGAACGCAGCCGCCAAACCCTTGACGAACTGCCCGAAGATCTGGCGAGCCGCATCAGCCAACTTGAAAACTACGAGTTCCTCGACCCGGACGCCCAGCGGAAATTCCTCGAACTGCTGAATCGGCTGCGGCAAGCGTCGGTCAACAGCTTCCTCAAGGGCATGGAGAACCTGATTGGGCAGCTCTCCGAGGGTGACATGGAGCGGATGAAGCGCATGCTCAATGCGCTCAACGACATGCTGGTCAGGAAGATCGCCGGCGAGGATCCGGGCTTCGACGAATTCATGGCGGAGTTCCGCGACCTGTTCGGCGACGAACCGCCCGCCTCCCTCGATGAACTGCTTGAGCGCATGCGCCGGCAAATGGCCGCCGCCCAATCGCTGATGAACTCGCTGTCCGCCAACCAGCGCGCGCAGTTGCAAAGCCTGCTGCAGGACCGCTTCGACGACCCGGAACTGAATCGCGAGCTCGCCCGGCTAATGAAGGGCATGGACTTCCTGCGCCCGGAGGGAAACCAATACCGCTTTGACGGCGGCGAGGAAGTGAGCCTTGAAGCGGCCATGCAGCTCATGAACGAGATGCAGCGGCTCGACGACCTGATCGGTCGGGTGCAAAGCGCCGAACGCGGTGGCGATCTCGACCGCATCGACCGCGATCTGCTTGAGCAAATGCTGGGCCCCGAAGCCGCCGAGAATCTCGACGGACTGAACGATCTCCTCAAGGCCCTTGAGGAGGCGGGCTACATCCGCGCCAAGGGCGACAACCGTTTCGAACTCACCCCGCGCGGCTCCCGCATGATTGGCCAAAAGGCCCTCGGCGAGATTTACCAACGCCTCAAAAGGCAGTCGTTGGGCAACCACGCCCTGCCGGAGGAGGGCCGCTTTGGCGAACGCCTGGAACAGACCCGGCCCTTCGCGTTCGGTGACGCCTTCCAACTGCACATGCCACGCACCATCCGCAACGCCATCGACCGCAACGGCCCCGGTTCACCGGTGCGCTTAAGTCCTGAGGACTTCGAGGTGTACCGCAGCGAAATGATCACCTCCACATCCACGGCGATGCTGGTGGACCTGTCCTGGTCGATGGCGCTGCGCGGCTCCTTTCAGGCGGCCAAGAAGGTGGCCTTGGCACTGCACAACCTGATCAGCTCGCGCTACCCCAAGGACAGCTTCCACGTGATTGGCTTCGCGGCCTACGCGAAGGCGCTGAAGGCTCACGAACTGCCCTTTCTGCAGTGGGACGACTACCTGCTGGGCACCAACATGCAGCATGCCCTGCTGCTGGCCGCCCGGCTGCTCGGCAAGGAGCCCGGCGGCGCCAAGCAGATCATCATGATCTCCGACGGCGAGCCGACCTCCCACTTGGAGAACGGCGAAGCCCAATTCGCCTATCCGCCCACCCCGGCGACCATCCGCGCCACCTTGCGGGCGGTGCGCCACTGCACCCGAAAGGGCGTCGCCATCAACACCTTCATGCTCGACCGAAGCCCCTATCTCAAGGCTTTCATGGACGAAATCGCCCGCATCAACGGCGGCCGCGTGTTCTACACCACCCCGGAGCAGCTCGGCGAATACATCGTAGTGGACTACATGCAACGCAAGCGCACCCGGCTCGGCCGCGGCAGGCAAGCTTCATGACACTGCCGCCGAAGCCGCTATAATGCCTCGCGTTTCGGAATGGGTAGGGAGCCGCTGAAACCATGTCCAAGCTGAACCTCGCCGAAGACATCATCCTGCTGTTGCTCGATGACGACACCGGCAAGATGGAGGACGTCCACGCCAACGTCACCGAGATGCTGATGGCCGGTGCCGTGTTGATGGATCTCGGCCTGAAGGGGCGCATCGACTGCGACCTCGAGCGGCTGTTCGTCGTGGACCCCACCCCCACGGGGGACGCCATCCTCGACGGTCCGCTCAAGCAAATCGAAACCGAATCGGAGTCCCTGGCGCCCAAGACGTGGATTCAACGCATCGCCGAGCAGGGCATGCAGATACGCGACGCCGCCATCGAACGCTTGGAGCAGCGCAACATCATCAAGGTGGAGGACACCCGCTTCCTGTGGGTGTTCGGCAGCCGCCGCTACCCGGTGATCGACGACCGCGAAGAGCGCGAGGCCAAGCTGCGCCTCATGGACGTGCTGCTCAGCGACAAGATCCCCGATCCCCACGACGTGGCGCTCATCTGCCTGGCGGATTCCGCCTCGGTGTTTGAGATCATCCTCAGCGAGCGCGAGCTGCGCCATGCCGGCGAACGCATCGAGCAGGTGCGCAAGCTCGACCTCATCGGCCAGGCGATGTCGGATCAGATCCGCAAGTTCGTCTACGACATCACCATGGCGATCGCCCACGCGCAGCAACCCCTTTACTGATACGGCAAGCAGCCCCAACCAGCTGCCTGCTTCAGAGGACCAGACCGAAAACAGAACCAATTGGAGGATCCCGATGAAATCCACTTGGAGGCTAGTCGCAACCGCCCTAATCACCACAACCCCTGCTTGGACCGTCCCGCCCGCCTTAGGTGCCGCCGGCGTCATTGAAGAGATTGTCGTCACCGCCCGGCAGCGTTCGGAGTCCCTGCAGGATGCGCCGGTCACCATCACCGCGCTGTCTTCGGACACCATCGACCGCCTGGCGTTGAACAACCTCGACCAGATTTCCGACCAAGTACCCAACCTCCTGGTCAGCTACGGCTCCTCAGGCGGCAGCGCCACGGTCACCCTGCGCGGCATCGGCACCGGCTCCGCCAGCGCCGGCTTCTCCTCGGCGGTCGGCCTGCTGATCGACGACATTCACTTCGAGCGGGGCCGCTGGGTGCAGGGCGGCATGTTCGACCTCGCCCAAGTTGAAGTGCTCAAGGGTCCGCAAGCCCTCTACTTCGGCAAGAACAACGCCGCCGGGCTCATTATTCTGCAGACCCGGGATCCGGGCGATGAATTCGAGGCCCACGTCAAGGTCGGCTACGAGTTCGACGCCCAGGAGGTGCTGACCGAAGCCGGGGTGTCGATCCCCCTTTCCGACACCTTCGCCATTCGGTTGGCGGGCCGCTACACCGAGCAGAACGACGGCTGGATCACCAACAACGCCGTGGAGCAGATTGGCGTTGACCCGTTCGGCTACGTCCTGCCCGGCGCCGGGAACAACAGGAACCTGCCTGCCCTGGAGGAGAAGCTGGGTCGATTCACGGCGCTGTGGACCCCCAACGACCGCTTCCAAGCCAAGTTCAAGGCCAGCGCCACCAGCACTGAGGACGGCGGGCCGATTTACCACGATGTCCTGTCTCGCTGCTTCGGCCCCGACGGGCGGCCGCAGCTGGTCTTCGGCGTACCCTCCCCGGCGGACGACTGCAAAGCCAACTTCACGCGCGCCAAGAGCAACATCCCGGCGGGCATGATGGCCACCGAGCCGAGCCTGTTCGGCGACGGCACCACCTTCACGGAATATGACGCCTACCGGGTGTCGCTGCGCATGGACCATGACTTTGGCCCGGCGCTGGTCACCTCGGTCACCGGCTTCTCCCACTACGACTCCGATCTAGTGGACAACGCCACCTTTGCTGGCGACGCCCAAGTACCCTTCTTCGAACGCACCGACCACGACAGCTTCAGCCAGGAGCTGCGGGTGCAAACCCAACTCGACGGCACGATGAACTTCCTCGGCGGCTTGCTCTACACCAACAAGGATCTCTTTTTCCGCAATTCCGCACGGGTGGCCCCGCTGCCCCCGGACAGCCGCAACGGACGCCAATGGAGCTGGGACAAGCAGGCGGACCAGAAGAGCACCGCGTTCTCCGCCTATGGAGAACTGATTTGGGATGTCACCGAAACGGTCGAGCTGGCCGGCGGCGCCCGCTACACCGACGAGGAACGGGAATTTCTTTTCACGGCACCACACGTCCATGAAATCCTGCTGCTGCTCGGCGCACTGTCAGACGCCTCCCACGAAGGCGTGTTCAAGGACGACGACATCTCGCCCCAGGTCACCCTGACTTGGCGGCCGACGGATTCCCTCTCCTTCTTCAGCGCCTACCGTGAAGGGTTCAAGTCCGGCGGCTTCGACGCCAGCTTCATTCTCAATCCCGGCGCAGTGATCGACGACCTGCGCTTTGAAAGCGAGGAGGCCGACGGCTTTGAAGTGGGAGTCAAGTCCCGGTGGCTCGATGACTCCCTGCAGATCAACGCCACCCTCTACACCTTCGACTACAAGAACCTGCAAGTCTCGGCCCTGGACACGGAGACCACCACCTTCCGCATCCAGAATGCCGCCGAAGCCTACACTGAAGGATTCGAAGTGGAGGTCAACTGGGCGCCTCGTCCCGACCTTCTCGTGCGTGGCTTCATCAACTACAACTTGGCCGAGTACGAGGAGTTCCTGACCAACTGCTACGCCGGGCAGTCGGTGGAGGCGGGCTGCGACCAGGGCTTCAACGCAGCCACTGGCCGCTACGTCTCCCAAGACATTGGCGGCGAGAGCGTGCCCGTCGCCCCCGAGTGGGCTGCCACCTTGGGCCTGACCTATGACTTCGATCTCGCCGCGTCGGGTTGGCGGGCCAGTCTCGACTTAGACGGACGCTACTCCGGCGCCTACGACACCAGCCTGACCCAACTTCCCGACACCCGGCACGATAGCTACGCCATCTTGGATGCCAGCCTGCGCGCCGTCTCCCCCGACGAACACTGGGAAATCTCTCTAACCGCCCGCAATCTCTTCGACAAACTGGTGACGATCAGCAGCAATGACCGTCCCCTCACCGGCACCGGCAACGGCCTGCCCGCGGGCAGTCCCGAGCTCCAGCGGGCGGACATCGTTTCCCGTGTGCTGCGTGGGCGCCAAATCTGGCTGCAGGCGACCTATCGGATGTAACTGCGGTCAAATCCCACGAACCGAACCGCTTCATCCACCGGCTTGCGCTTCGACACCACCGCGTTGGCGGGAAAGGACTCGTCAGGAAATCCCAAGGCCACGCAGATCATGATGACCTGATCGTCCGGGATGCCGGCGTGCTCGCGCACCACTGGCGACTGCATGATGCCTTGGCTGTTGATCACGCACCCGAGCCCCCGCGACCAAGCGGCCGTGACCAAGGCGTTGGTCACGGCGCCGCAGTCGAACGGCGCGATGTCGCCGCCGTGGATCGACCGGTCATAGGTCACCACCACGGCGACGGGCGCATCAAACTGACGAAAGCCCCTGAGCACCCAGTCCTTGCGCTTGGCCTTGTCCTCCCAAGGGATGTCCATGGCCGCAAAGAGCTGGGCGGCAACTTCCTTCTGCCGCTCCCGGTGCATCCCCTGATAAGCCCCGTGGCTGCGAAACTCTCGGGAATCGGGCACACCCGCCAGATTGCGCTCGGTGTTCCCCCGGCGGATGCGGTTCAAAGGCTCCCCGGTCACCACATGGAAGTTCCAGGGCTGAGTGTTCAGCGACGACGGCGCCCGCATCGCTACCTCGATCACTTCCCGGATCAACGCCTTGGGCACCGGAACCGGCTTGTATCCCCGGATGCTGCGTCGCCCCAGCACAACCTCGTCAAACTCCACCTGTAACCTCCAATCTGTATGAGTTGCAAATGTCGAAAAGCTGACGCCGCCAGATACATCACGAAAACTGGGGCACTAGGACCCGATTCTGGCCTCAAACTCATCGGCAATCGGGTGGGCAAGCGCAGGTGAATCCTCTGACCAAAACAACCGTCGCGTCGCCCTTTCGAGTTTTGGCGCTGCGTATACGTAACGGAGATCATATTCCCGATACAAGCGGTCAAAGAATGTGCCAAATTTCAGGGTGCTTTGCTCAGATGGCCAATCCAGAAGGCTCGCCGCACTTGGTGAATTTGTGGGTTCAACGAGCGCCAATGCAAGCGACTCGTAACGGGTGACGTCGTCGCGAACGCCCCGGCGACCACTTAAGTTCCTCAATACATTGCAATAGCGCACCACTGCATCGACAGGGTTTCCATCGACGTCAACGCAGACATCGCTAGGGACCGCCTCACCCTCCCGATTGGCACGCAAAACGTGCAGGAACCCATACACCAGATTGGGATAAGCGATGTGCAGGTTAGTACAGTCGCCAACGGCCTCTTCCATTCGATTGGTCAAATTGCGAAAAGCGTTTAGCGTTCCCTTTACAGAGACCGCCATGCAAGGACCAATGCTGGGTTTCGACACCACGACGTCAATGTCCTTAGCCTTGAGGCCGCCCAAGATAGTGCTTTCGCCAGTTCCACCCAAAGCGGGGTCGTACTCAAGCTGCCAAGATGCTCCACGACCAATCGACCGAACTGCAAAAGGAGGTCTGGGAACGATATCGTCCGGGGAAAATCCACCTTCAATCACCAAACGGCAAGCGACATACCAATGTAGAGGCTTTATGTGTCGCTGACTCTGGGTAGGCAGGCCACTGGAAGTGAAAGCACTGAGTGCCTCGCCAATGGTTAGCCACTGACACCGATTGTCGTAGTCAGGCACGATGTCTCCATTGCGCAAGCACATCAATGCCCTCGCGAAATGCGAGATTGAGCTCTTCCGGAACCTCCCCGTCAGGCATGACAACCCGGAGCGCTTCACCGGGTTCCAACTTGAGGACTCCACCACCCAAAGGGTGCCCTTCAATCTCACAACTCAGCTGGGTCAGCGAATTGCGCCAACGCCGCCGCACCTCCGACGGGTTCAAGCCGTTGTGAATACGGACGCCGTGAACGGCGTTGGTACAGACGCATCGAGCCCGGTTTTCAACCATCGCAGGGGAACGGCTGCTCATGTACGACAGAAACAAATCGGGCGTATACACATTGGGCACCGCATACCACGGCTTGCGCTTGCGGCACTTGTAACGCCGCTGTGCTTCCTGGCCGGCCTCCGTGCCGAGATAGCGCCGCACGGGATTAGGCAGCGGATGGGCGACACTTAGATCGAGCAACAAGTGAGGAGCGTCCTCTCTCTGCCAAGCAGCCAAAGTGGTCGCGTCAATCGCTGCTCCTTTAAGTTGCTTGCCGCTGCGCACACTCGGCCGCAACACGTGCGCCGGAATGCCAAGGCGGGCCGCATCGGAAGGCCGCAAATGAAAAAAAGCATTGTCTCCGGAGACGTACCCAATTCCGATCCGGGCTAGGCTGCCCAGCTTGGTGACCCGGCTCGAATCCGCGACAGCGCGATAAGCTTCGCGACAATCCGCGGGCAGCAGCATGGGGCGCAGCCGGCATCCCCAGCGCCGCCACTCGGACAGACTGAACGCTCGCCCCTTCACTCCACAGCTCCCGGCAGTGTCAAAGCGCTCCAACACAGCCAACTCCAAGCCCTCCGTTCGACCGCCATAACCGTCCGCAAACAGCAGCCAAACGTCCTCGGAAAGTGCAGGAAACAGCTTTTCCCGCACGGCCACGATGCGCAAGTCCGCAAAATGCGCCGCAAGCCATTCAAGCAAGGGTGCGGCATAGGGTGCGTGGCCTATTTCCGCGGGCACCACAAACGCCATGCGGCCACCGGGGCGAAGTAAGGAGGCGGTGGCGATCAGGTGCGGAACCCAAGAGGAACACAGACCCGACAAGCGAACGCCAAGGGAAGCGCAAAGCGCCAATGCGCAGCGTCGTTGGTGGCCAGCGAAGCGTTGGTAGCGGATGAACGGCGGATTGCCAACTGCGCAATCAAAGCGGTCAGCCTTGGTCGCTGCCCATTCGAAAAAATCGGCGCAAATGACCCGCGCGGCCGGTACCGCAGCAGTTGCGCTGGCAGCGGCTTCTGGATTGTTGTCAATGCCTGTGCTGTTCCAATGGTGGGCAAGAAAACGACCATCGCCGCAAGAGGGGTCCAAAAGGCGGTCATCCTGGTTGCGAACCGCCCACCGAACCAGCGACGCGGCAGCGGCCTGCGGCGTGTAGTAAGCGCCCCGCGCTTTATTGTCTTCGAAATCCATGGGCGTATGAACACGGCATTGATGGCGCATTTTCGGCTACCTGCAACGACTTGCCAAGCTCCCTTGGTCCGAGACGGCCAGCCGGTGCGTTCAATGGCTTTTCGGTAACTCAAACTGAGGGCAAGATGCCCTCAAGCCGGGCCTTGTTCGAAGCCACTCCTTCGGCTCAAGGGTTTGCCACCCTAGATTTCAATTCCAGCGAGCGCGCCCCAGCCCGGTTCAAGCGATCCTCACCTCCTGGCGGACCAGCGCCCGCTGCAAGGCCTGGGTATCGACGCCCTGCAAACTGTTGCTCGTCTGCACCGACAAGGCGGCGGCCACACCTGCCGCCTGTCCCGTCACCGCGCAGCAGGACATGTTGCGGGTGGCGGCGTGGGCGATGCGGTCGCCGCCGATGGCGCGTCCGGCGACCAGCAGGTTCTCGACCTTGTCCGGCAGCAGGGCGCGGTATGGGATTTGCAAGTAGCGGCCGGTGGTGGGCAGCACCAGCACGCCGTAGCCGTCGATGAATTCCGGGTAGATGCCGATCGAATCGGCAAAGCGCGCCTGATTGCGAACGTCGGTTTCGGTGAGATTGTAGGCGGCGTCGATCTTGCGGGTGTCACGCACGCCCAGGGTCATGCCGAAGTTGCGCAGGCGCGCCGTTTCGCAGCCCGGCGCAAAGCGGCGTAGCGCTTCGATGGTCAGCATGGCCTGCCGGCGGCCCGCCATCTCGAAGCGGGTGAGGCTGTCGGGATCGGTGCCGTCGCAGCCCGGCATGTGCACCAAGTTCATGTAGGTGAGTTCGCCGCTGTCGTGGACCGCACCCCAGGTGCCGCCGATGGTGTTCAGGTCCGCGGCAATCAGCCCCGCCTGCTTGGCCTTCTCGAACGGCGCCTTGAGAAATGGCGAGAACAGGTCGTCCTCCTTGCCGGAGGTCTCTGCGGTCCACTCGCCGGTCGACCAATCGCGGTAGGTTGATGGATTGGAACGCACTTCGGCCATGAAGGCGGCTTTGTCCACACCGGCCAAATGAAAGATAACGCTCACCGCCTGCATGGCCTCCAGCGGCGTCTTGCGGACCGGCGCTCCAGCCCGGTGGGCCACGTCCGCGTCGCCCGTGGCGTCGATCACCCGACGTGCCCGAATGGCCTCCCGCCCCGCCTTGGACTCGGTGATGACGCCGGTGATGACCCCGCCGTCCAAGATGGGAGCGACGAACTGCCGATGCAGCATGGGATGCACGCCCGCCTCCGCCACCAGCGCATCCGCCACCACCTTGAAGCCCTCGCTGTCCAGCTCGTAGCTCAAGGACTGGCTTTCCGGCACCGCCGCACCCATGGCCTTGGCCCGCTGTTCGAACTCCCAGCCAATGCCGCCCGCCTCCACCGTGGCTTCGTGCCGATACCAAGCAAAGCCCTCAACGCCGACCGCGGTGATGTTGCCCCCGAAACACCCGAATCGCTCCAGCAGCGTCACTTCCACTCCGGAGCGCGCCGCGGCCAAGGCCGCCGCCAATCCGCTCGGGCCCGAGCCCACCACCAGCACGTCGGTGTCATGGACCACCGGAGTGCGGCGGGCCGGTTCGGCAATGACTTCGCTCATTGGGAATCTCCCCAACCCAAACATCGGGCAATGGCTGTTGGCGGAATCATAAGTTGACATCACGCTCGGCGGCGAATCGAGTGCCGTCACAGCGAGCCCGTGGCCTATAATGCCCTTTGCAGTGGCCAGTATTCCCATGGCCACCGAAGCGCCCGTAGCTCAGCTGGATAGAGCGTTGGCCTCCGGAGCCAAAGGTCATAGGTT
>JAQAJJ010000055.1:25559-26863 GCA_028278675.1 Candidatus Azophilus lithoversatilis | reverse complement strand
CGCCAACGCGAAACTGCCGCGCTTCAGTCCGTTGGGAATCTACGCAAGATAGTGGCATATTGCGACCGTTTGGAGGATTGAGCGACACCGTGGAGCAGACCAGCCAAGGGGAAAACGCCGAAATTCGCTACGAGCCGGACGAGAAGCCACCGCATCCCGTTTCCGCAACCTTGGGGCTGCAAGCCGCGCTGCTGGTCTTGGCAGGCATCGTTCTGACGCCCGCCATCGTCATTCGCGCGGCCGGCGCCAGCGAGAGCTACCTCATCTGGGCGGTGTTCGCCGCGCTGCTGGTCAGCGGCTTCACCACCATTCTGCAGGCCAATCAGCTCGGCCGCATCGGCGCGGGCCACGTGCTCATCATGGGCACTTCAGGAGCCTTCATTGCGGTTTGCGTGACCGCCTTGGCCGAAGGCGGACCCGGGCTGCTCGCCACGCTGGTGATCGCCTCCTCCCTGTTCCAATTCGCCTTGTCGGCGCGCCTGTCCCTGCTGCGACGGATCATTACGCCGGTGGTGGCCGGCACCGTGATCGCCCTGATCGCCGTGACGGTGATGCCGATCATGTTCGACATGCTCAGCGAAACGCCACCGGGCGCCTCCAAGGCCAGTGCTCCGGTCAGCGCCGGCACCACCATGCTGGTGGTCGCCGCGCTGACTCTGTGCGCTCGGGGCAGTTTGCGGCTTTGGGCGCCGATCATCGGCCTTGGCGCCGGCTGCCTGGTGGCCGCCCTGTTCGGCATCTACGATTTCAGCCGGGTGGCCGAGGCGCCCTGGTTCGGCCTGCCGGACGCCGCTTGGGTGGGCTTCGACCTGTCCTTCCAACCGGCGTTCTGGGCGCTGCTGCCGGCATTCATCTTCGTCACTCTGATCGGCGCCATCGAAACCGTGGGCGACGCCATTGCCATCCAGCGGGTGTCCTGGCGCAAGCCCCGGGCCATCGACTTTCGCCGCGTTCAGGGCGCCGTGGCCGCCGACGGCCTGGGCAACCTGCTCTCGGGACTCGGCGCGACGGTGCCCAACACCACCTATTCATCAAGCGTGCCGCTGTCGCAACTCACCGGCGTCGCCGCCCGCAACGTGGGCGTCTGCATCGGCATCATCCTGATGGCGCTGGCCTTAATGCCCAAACTGACCGCCATTCTGCTGGCCATTCCGGGGCCGGTTGTAGCCGCCTACATCACGCTGCTCATGGGTCTGCTGTTCATGCAAGGGATGCAGATCGTCATGCAGGATCAGTTTGACTACCGGAAAGCGGTAATCGCCGGGTTGTCGTTCTGGATCGGCACCGGCTTTCAAAATCAAGCC
>JAQAJJ010000055.1:0-25480 GCA_028278675.1 Candidatus Azophilus lithoversatilis | reverse complement strand
CCCAGCCCACGCCGAAGGCGGATCAACATGACGCTTGACATCGAGGCGTTGCCCGCCATCAACACCTTTCTGCGCGATCTCGCCGAACGCCTGCGCTGGAGCGGCTCCGCCACCGAACGCCTGTGCGCCGCCGGCGAGGAGGCGCTGCTTTCGCTGATTGGCGAACCCACCGAAGACGAAGACGCCGAGCCGCGGCAGTTGATAGTCACCGCTCAAGGCCGAGGGACATCGCTCACCTTGGAGTTCATGATCGGCGCACAAGCCGACAATCTCGAAGACCGGATTGCCGTATTGAAGGATAGAGGGGGCCAATCACCGGATGAAAGCGACCTGTCCCTTAACCTATTGAAGCACTTCGCCACCTCGGTTCGCCACCAGCAGTACCACGACACCGCCATCGTCACCATTGAAGTGGATGATGCCCGGCAAAGCGGGCCGGATCGCCAGCAAGCCGCATGAAGGCACAGGCGCTGGCGCTCATCCCCTTGCTCGCCTGGGCGCCCGCCATGGCGAACTGGAGTCTAAGCGGCAGCTTGGGGGCCAATTTCGCACCCGCATTGGGCCTCGCAGGCGGCGACAACGACCGCGCTGCCCGCTGTGACGGCTTCGTCAATCCCCACTACGCCGAAGTGCCCGGCTGCGTCAGTCCCGACCGCGGCGCAGGCGCGGTCGATGACTGGATGAGTGATTTCAGCAGCGCCAAGGGCCTGCTCGCCACCGCAGCCATAGGTTACCGGCTCTCCGAGCGCTGGCAGGTGGAGGCCGAATACAGCTTTGCCGAGTCGAAGCGCAACGAGAGTGCCTTGATCCAAGATCCATCGGGCACCCCCTTCACCGAGCGCTTTGGCGCGGAACTGCCCCGGGCGGAGGAGCGCATCGGCAGCGTCACCTCCCACAGCCTGTTTGCCAACCTCCATTGGCGCACCCCCGTCTCGCGCCGGGTTTCACTCAACATCGGCTTCGGCATCGGGGTTGGCTTCACCGATCTGGACTACGGTGCGCTTTGGGCGCGCAGCCCGGACCCGGCGACGGTGCGCGCCGCTGCCGGATTGATCAATGAGGACGAGGTGCGGCGCAACTTGGCGGGCACAGTAACCTCGGTGCAAGGCAGCCCCTCCCAAAGGCTCTTCGGCTATCAGGCGCTGGCCGGCATCGACTACCGCTTGGTCGGCGCGCTGCGTCTCGGCTTGGCGGCGCGCTGGACCCGATTCGAGAAGTTCAGCAAAAGCGGCGGGCCCTACGATCGCCTGCGCAGCCACGCATCGAATCTGCGGGTCGATGGCGGCGAACCGGTCACTTGGCGCATCGCGACCAACGACATTGAATTCATCGGCATCAACCTAGAGTTGACCTACGAATTCACGGGGGCAAAATGATCGGGCGGCGCACGGCCCAAGCGGTTCCCCTATCCCCCGCTCAACAAAACCAACCACTCAAGGAGAAGCCAAATGCCCATCAATCCAGAAGCCGTCGGCACCGTCGGCGGTCCTTCGCCCCGCAGTTGGACCTCCAAGGACGCCCTGCTCTACGCCGTCGGCGTCGGCGCGGGCACCAGCGAGCTGCCGTTCACCACGGAGAACACCAAGGATGCACCGCAGCGCGTGCTGCCCACCTTCGCGGTCATCATCGGCGGTGGCGGGGTGCCCATGCAGACGGTCGGCAGCTTCAATCCCGCACTTATGGTGCACGGTGAGCAAGGCATTGAATTGCTAGATGAAATCCCGCCCGACGGGGAAATCGAGAGCACCGGCAAGATCGCCGCCATCTGGGACAAGGGAAGCGCCGCAGTGCTCGAATTCGAGTCCCAATCGATTAACAAGGCCACGGGCAGGCCCTTGCTCAAGACCCGCTCAGTGCTGTTCTGCCGAGGCGAAGGCGGCTGGGGCGGCGAGCGCGGGCCATCGGAAAGGATCAACTTCCCGGACGCCGAGCCCACCCACCAAGCCACCTACGCCACCCGAGAGGACCAAGCGCTCACCTACCGCCTGTCCGGGGACCGCAACCCCTTGCACAGCGACCCATCCTTCGCGGCGATGGGCGGCTTCAGCAAGCCGATTCTGCACGGTCTATGCACCTATGGCTTCACCGGGCGGGCGCTGCTGCATGAACTGTGCGCCGGCGATCCCACCCGATTCCGGGCCATGAACGCCCGCTTCTCAAAGCCGGTGATCCCCGGCGACGTGCTGACCGTTTCCATGTGGGCGGACGGCGCAGAAGCGCTGTTTCGCACCACCAATCAAGCCGGCGAAGTGGTCATCGACCAGGGCCGCTGCCGCTACGATGTTTAAGCACGAGGGGCGTCATGTTGGCCTGGCGCGCATCCGCGCAGCGAAAGCGGCTGGCTTGGCTTGGATCATCGCCGCCTTGGCGGCGGCAGCGACCGCCGCCGAGGTTCAAACCGACGCCTCACCGCGTGTGTTGGCGGCGTCAAGCGGTGCAGGCCAAGTGCTGGTGATGCCCTTGGCTGCCGACGCGATTGGCTCGGTGGTCTTGGGCGGCGTTCGCATCGACATGGTGGTTGAGGAGGGATATCGCGTCTATCGCGCCAAGCATCGCGGACGAACCCACACCGCCCGCACGGCCCTCAGCGGCCCATCCGGGCGCCTCGCCTTTGATGTCGAGCGCGGACGCTTCAGTGAAGTGGCGCCAACGCTACGCCTGCGACTGACGGACGATGCGTTGCTGGACCGCATCGTCGCCGACACCGGCGCAATCGGCGGCAAAGCCTATCCGGCCCTTGGTTGGGCGTTGCTGGAACTCCCTCGTCAAGTCAATCCCGCCGCAGTGGCGCAGGCGCTGCGGGCCAATCCAGGCGTTATCAGCGCCCATGTGCAACTCAGGAGCAGCATCCGTGTCCCATTGTAAGTCCAGCTTATCGACCCTCGGGCTGTTGATCACCATCGCCGGCATGGCCGTTGGCTGCGGGGGCGGGGGCGGTGGCAGTCCGACGCCAGCCCAGCCCCCACCCCCACCGCCTGAACCGGGACCAACGACGATCACGGTGACCCCCGAAATCGACCGGGCCGAAATCCGCGAAGCCGAGCCCGAAATTCCTGCAACGCTCAGCGTGAGCCTCAACGAGGTGGCGGACAGCGACATCGGCGTCCGCTTCGGAACGAGCGGTGACGCCATACTCGGCGTGGACTATGACCTCGAAGACCAGGAGCTGACCATTGTCGCCGGCGAGACCCGGGCCTCGACGACGATCACGCCGATTCGCGATTTCGAGGAGGAAGGCCCGGAGGATGCCGTCTTCACCATCGAATCCGCCACCGGAGACGTCACCATTGCCGAAACTGCGCCGAGCATCACCATCGTGGACGAACCCGGCCCACCAAACGCCAAGCTCTCCATCGCCCCGGACCTCATCGCAATCGCGGGCGACGCCATCATCCACAACGACCGAGTGGAGCTGAAGGCCTTGGCCTACAACTGGGGCGGTGCCCAGTCCTCTCCGACCGATCTGCTCATCGCCGTCAACGACCAGCCGGATTGGAGCGTCTCCAATCTGTGGCTGGGCAGCGTCGAAGTGCCGATCCTCGATCCAAGGTCGGGCATCGAATTCACCTTCACTATCCAACTCGGCGATTTCAGTCCAAGCGGGGACTACTACGCCATCATTCAGGTCGACGAAATCCCTGAGGAGCATCCGGGGCGCAGCTACACGAATCAGGACTTCGTCGGCTTTTCCCTGGACGGAGCAGGTCGCGTAGTCGTTCAATGCCAGTCGGGCCAAGGTGACCGTGGCGCGGCACCGGGCACCGTGGATCCGCTGACCGATGAGCAATGGCACCTGGTCAACACCGGACAGAGCGCCTTTGCCCAGAACGCCGGCACGCCGGAAGAGGACCTCGGCATGGCCAACACTCTGACGAGCGGTCCTTCCGGGCAAGGCGTTCGCATCCTCGTTGCCGATACGGGGCTCGAGACCTGCCACCCGGAACTGGCTCCGAACGCCGCGGCGGCGGGCTCCCACAATTTCAACACCCGGCATTGGGCCGGATCCAAGGCCGCCGACCCCTTCCTGCCATCAACCCTGGGCGATCACGGCACGTCGGTGGCCGGGCTGGCGGCAGCCGCCGCCAACAACGGCATCGGCGGCCGCGGCGTCGCGCCAAGCGCCTCGATTCTTGGCTACAACACGCTGGCCGCCATCGATTGGCTGACCGCATGGACGGATTCCCTAGGCGGCAGTTCGGCGACGCCGAACTCAGCCAGTGCCGATATCTTCAACATGAGCTTCGGCAGCTTGGGAATCGAGGACAATCCCCACCCGGACGGTGATGTGCAGCTGTTCCGCCATGGCGTGGACAACTTGCGCGGTGGACGCGGGGCCATCTACGTCAAGGCGGCGGGCAACGGCTTTCGGACCTGCCGCTCCATGCCTCGTCCGGTCAACGATGAAATCGGCTGCCTCTCCGCCAACAGCGACCCGATCAACAACCTGCCCTACCTGATCGTCGTCGGCGGCTCCAACGCCTTGGGCGAGCGGGCCAGCTACGCATCGGCGGGGGCCAATTTGTGGATCACGGCACCGGCGGGTGAGGACGGCCAAGTTGATCCTGCGATGATCACTACCGACCAGATGGGCACCAATCGCGGCTATGACGCCTTCATTCCGGTCGGTTTGGCCGGTGACGCCGTTCGCAATCCCTACGGCGACTTCGTCAGCATGTTCAACGGCACATCCGCCGCCACCCCCAACGTCAGCGGAGCCGTGGCGCTGCTCCTTGAGAAGCACCCGGAACTCGATTGGCGCGACGTCAAGCACATTCTGGCCAAGACCGCCCGCCCGATCGACTCCAGCATTGCGCAAGTCCGCTACGGCATCGGCGGCAGCGCGTACGTCCTGCAATTGCCTTGGACAACGAACGCGGCAGGCTACCACTTCCACAATTGGTTCGGCTTCGGTGCCCTGTCGGTGGACGAGGCCTTGGACTACGCGGCTAGCCACAGCCCAGGAAGCCTAGGCGAATACGTTGAAACGTCCCTGTTCTCCAACGCTCAGTCAGCGCCCATTCCCGACCATGACGGCGCGGGCCTCAGGCAAACGCTCGACGTCAGCGGCTTGGCCGAAGATGCCGCCATCGAGGCCGTGATCCTGGAGATCGACGCCAGCCACCCGCAAACCAATGATCTCGGCATCCATCTGGTTTCTCCTTCGGGGACGGAGAGCATCCTCAATCCCGTGTTCAACGAAGCCTTGGCTGGCGACTTGGATCTCAGGTGGCAACTGCTCAGCAACGCCTTCTACGGCGAGACGCCAAACGGCCAATGGACCCTGAAAGTCGTGGACGCCGCGCCCGGAGACGCCGGCCAACTCAACAGTTGGGCATTGCGCTTCTCTCTGGGCAGCCACCCCTGACGCCCTGCAAGCCAACTTGCCTGACCGGGCATCTTGCCCGCAACGGAAATCCGGTGATTCGGTGCGAGGGCAGGATGCCCTCCGTCCGGCCTCCATTCGGAACCATCCCCCCGAACGAGCGCGTCCAGCCCTCGATTGGGACCCCGTTTCAGCGCGATGGCAGGATGTCCTCGGTCCGGCCTCCGTTCGAGGGGCTCCCCGGACCGGGCGTCACGCCCTCGCAACGGCACCTCCGTGGTCGCCGCTCGCTTCAGCTACTGCTGGCGAACGTAGCTTCCCGGCGCCGCCTCCAAGGGAGGATGGGTCTTTGAACCCAAGCCGGCCGGGGCCGGCTTCAATTCGGAATGGCCCTGCAGCCAAGCCACCCAGTGGCTGCGCCAGTTGCCTCGGGTTTCCGTGGCCAACGGCATCCAGTCGTCAGCGGATTCCGGCAGCGATTCGGCCATCCAGTAGCGCAGATGGCGGTTGTCCGGGCGGGCGCTGATGGTCTGGGTGTGGTTCTGGCTGGTGAGCACGAAGATGACTTCGCCACCGAACAGTTGGGTGCTGCGGTAGCAGGCCTTCCAAGGGGTGATGTGGTCGGTGGAGCCGGCCATGACGTAAATGGGATAGCGGGTGGTTGAAAGGTCCACGCGCCGCCCCAACACCCGCAATTCCTTCTTCGGCAGGCTGTTCCGGTGCGAGAGATCCAGAAAGTCGCACTGCATCTCGGCCGGCACGCGCGTGTAGTCCATGGACCAGAAGAGCAGCGGATGCGCCAAGGGGGACTCACCGCGAAAGTAGTTGCTGCGGATGAAGCTGAAGATGCTCTCATCGAGGCGCAGCATGGCAAACATCTCCAGGATGTCCCGCTCGCGCATCATGCCTTGGCGGCGGATGGTCTGCTTCTGGGTTGCAACGGACTGGTCGGTCACGAACAGCGTGAAATCGCTGTCGCCGGGCCGGTTGTCGAGGATGCTGACGAACAGCGACAGTGAATTGATCCAATTGTCACCGCGGGCGTTCAAGGCGCCAGCCGCAGCCGCGGCCGTGGTGCCCCCGGCGCACAGCCCGATCACATCGATCTTGCGCTGGCGGCTGACGCTGCGCACCACCTCCAAGGCGTTGATGACGCCCTCGGCATAGGTGTCCAGTGACCAGTTGGCGTGCTCGGGGCCGGGATTGCGCCAACTCATGGCGAACACCTGAATGCCTGAGTCCACCAATTCCTTGAACAGGCTCCGGTCCGGCGTCAAGTCCCCGAGGTAGAAGCGGTTGACTTGGCTGAACACATAGAGCAAGGGGCGCTTGTGGACCTGTTCGGTGCTTGGGTTGTACTGAATCAGTTCAAAGAGTTCGTTGCGGTAGATCACCGCACCCGGCGTGGCAGCCACATCCTTGCCCAACTCAAAGGCGCTGCGGTCGGCAATGGCCGGATAGCCGTGGTTGTTGAACAAATCGTCGGTGAAGTTGCGCACCCCCCGGGACAGGCTCCCGCCCCGGCTCGCCTGCACCGCCTTCAGGGTTTCCGGCGTGAAGGGCTGATTGACGGGCGCGAAGGCATCCTTGGCGGCGTCGAGCACGAAGCGCGCCCGTTGCTGCTCGATGCCTTCAAGGCCGGACTTCGCCAGCCAGCCATCGAGCGCTTCCGTCCAAGCGACATAGGACTGGCGCACCCGCTTGAACCAGGGGTCCTCGGACCAAGCGGCATCCTCAAATCGCTTGTCGGCAGGCAGGTCGGCATCCCGGTTGCCAAGCCAGATGCCGAGCATCTCGGCTTGCAGCTTCTGCCCGGTCTCCCAAAGCAGCCGCGGCTGCTCCAAGGCCTCGGCCACAACCTCCCCCCACGCCTTGGCTAGCGAGCGCGGGTCCGCGCCCAGGGCGCTGTTCAGGGCCACGCCCTCGACTTGATCGGCCAACCCAGCGCCAGATGCGGTATCGACTGTTTCTCGGGCTTCCGCTTTGCTCATTTCTCTCGCCTTAAACTGCACACCAAATTGATCGCACCCGACCCCCTGCGACATTGTGCATTATAGCCCCCCGCAGACGGCAAGCAGCGCGATACGTCCAATACGGACGGGAGGCGCAATGGAAGCGACCGCACATGCACCCGAAGATTTGTTGGGTCTGCGGCTGCTGTTCCGCTTCGGACCCGCCACGGGCTTCGCACTGCTCGCATGGCGCCATCCGCTGACTCGAACAGCCCACGAAGCGTTTCGGCGGCATCTTGAGCGGGCACGGCAACCAGCGTCTCCATCCCCGGCTTGACGATACCTACTTGCGCCGCCGAAAGCCGAGCAGGGACGCCTTGGCCGTCAGCGGATGGCCGACGTAGGCAAAGCGCGACCCGTCGTTGGACGCCAAGGCCAACAGCGCTTCCCGGTCCCCCGCGAGGTTGACCACTTCGTCACAGGCCAGCCCCGCTTCGTCAAACCAAGCCAGCAGCCGTTGGCCCAAGGTGAATAGGTGCATGGGCCGCAGGCTGGCGCCGACCACGGCCACCGGGCCGCAGGTCGCCACGAAGGCGCGCAGATAGCGAGGGCGTTTCAAATCGCGTTCGCTGATGTCCAGCAGCCCGGCTTCGACGATGCCTGGCCCGGCCTGCAGGGCCGAGTCGTACATGCCCCGGTGATAATCGCGGTGGCCGACGACCCCCAAGCCTTGAGGGCGAATGCCCAGAACCCGCGTGTAGCCATGCGGCTGCACCGGGCTGAGAGTGCGGCCCTCCAGCTGCAGCAACCCCACCGGATCCAGCGAACTGACCTCCGCCACAAAGCCGCTGCCGACCACCACCTGCACCTCCGCCAACGCTCCGGCCGCGGTGATGCCCCCCGATGCGCCGCCCAGCAGCACCGGTTCCATGACCTCCAGGTCCACCCGCAACGCAATCACCGCGGCATCGGCCTCCGCAATCGAGACCACGGATACGCCCTCCATCGCAAGACTTTGGAAGGCGTCGCCCAGCTCGTCCAAGGCTAACGCATCCTCGCCGATGCGCGGCGTCGGCCCTTGCGCAAGCCCGGACAAAGCCCGCTCAGACGGCGCCGAGGGGCCGGTCTCCGGATCGGAGCAAGCTGCGACGACGCCCAGGCTCACGCCAAGGACCAGCCTCAAGAGCCAGCGAGCCGCATGCAGCAAGCGCCGCATCAGGTTTCGGCTTCGGCAATGACAACAGCCAGGGTGCGATGGTAGCTGTGGCTCTCGGTGCCGAAGCGCCCAACGATGCTGTTGCCTTCCAGTAACCGCCCAGATTCAACACGAGGGCGGGACGCCTTCGAACCGAAGGGCAAGGCCGCGCCGAGTGTCGAAGACAGCCTCATTCGGAACGCATTCCGTCAACCGACGGCGGCCCGGATTTGCGGATTGCCGACATCACCGAACCGGCCTCCAGCATGACCAACAGGCTGGTGCCGAGCACCAGAATGTCCAGCGCCACCAAGAGGGTGTTGCCGTCGATGAAAAACTGCCGCAGGGTGACCAACCCGGCCAGGAAAGACATGACCAACACAAACAGCATGGGTGCCAAGGTGTAGCGAACCGGGCGTCCCAGCTTGATCAGCATGATGCTGATCACCAGCAGGGTAAGTCCTGCGAGCAGTTGATTGGTGGCTCCGAACAGCGGCCAGATTACCAACCCCCCGGCACCGCTGGCACCGCCAGCGCCGAAGGCCAGCAGCAGGCAGGCGCCCACCGCAAGGACCGTCGCCACGATGTTGCCGCTGAGCGTCGGCAGGCGGTAGATCGCCGCCCACTCCTGAATGATGTAGCGCTGTAAGCGCACCCCCGAATCCATGGTGGTGCCAGCGAACAGCACCACCATCGTGGCCAGCAGGGTCTGCGCCAATCCCTCGGAGAACCCCCATCCCGCGCTGATCAGGTTGGCCCCGCCCCGAATGAAGGCACCTGCCCCAGCAGTGCCAAACTTGTCGTATATCGTGTGCCATTGCTCCGTAGTCGCGGCGAGCGTCACGCCGCTGACCGCGACGATGGTGATCAGCGCCAGCGAGCCCTCGCCCACCGCACCGAGGTAGCCGACGAAGCGGGCATCGGTTTCCTTGTTCAACTGTTTGGAACTGGTGCCGGAAGCGACGATGCCGTGAAACCCCGACACCGCGCCGCAGGCGATGGTAACGAACAGCAGCGGAATGATGGAGGGCGCGGCCTCATCGACACGGGTGTTGAAGGCCGGTGCCGATATCTCCGGCATGACCAGAATCACGGCACCGTAGAGCAGCGCCAAGCCGACGAACAGCTGCAAGCCGTTAATGAAGTCGCGCGGCTGCAGCAGCACCCAGACCGGCAGCATGGACGCCACCGCTGCGTAAAGAAAAAGAATGAGGATCCAATTGGCTTCCGGCGCCAGCCCCAGCATCGGTGGCAGGCTGAGCGGCAGAACGCTGCCGGCATAGATGGAGGCGTAGAGCGCCGCCACTCCCAATAAGCCGAGGGCCAAGAGGTTGAAGCGCCGATGCACCAACTGGCCGATGACCAAAGCGGCAGCGATGGCGAACCAAGCCGGAAGCACCGCCTCCGGCGTACCCACCAAGGCCCGGGCGATGACTACCCCGAACACGGAGTTGACCATCAGCAGCAACAGGAAGACGACCACCATGTAGAGCTTGCGGGTGCGGGCGCCAACGACGGTCTCGGAGAGCGCCCCGATGGAGCGGCCTCGGTGCCGGCTGCTGGCCCAAAGCGCCCCGAAATCGTGAACCCCGGCAAAGAAGATGGTGCCGAGAACCACCCAAAGCACGGCAGGCGCCCACCCCCAATAGACGGCGATGGCCGGGCCGACGATGGGCGCCGCCCCGGCCACGGACGTGAAGTGGTGCCCCCACAGCACGAACTTGTTGGTGGGCACGAAGTCCACGCCATCGCTGAATTCATGGGCCGGGGTGACAAAGGCCGGATCGAGCCGAAAGATCTTCTCGGCAATGAAGCGTGAATAGACGAACCAGCCAAACGCCATGCCCGCAATGCCGAGCAGCACGATCGCCACTGAGTCCACTAGCCGGCCTACCTTCTACCCACGGGGAGCAGCTCCCCGCTCCCATCGGTGGGAGGACAAGATGCCCTTGAGCCGATCTTCATTCGAGGCGGGTCCTTCGGATCGATAACGGCGTCCCGCCCTCGTCTTGAATCGGAGTTCCATGGAAGCCCTTAGCTTGCCCCAGAACGGCATGCCGCTGACGCCGAAGGAACAACCCGCCAGCCGCTGGTCTGTCTCCATTTGTCACGCCGCTGACGCCGAAGGAACAACCCGTTCGCCGTGAGGCGGTCTCCATTTGTTCCATAGAAGCGCCAAGACTCTGATCGAAGATCAACCTCATGCGCCAAACGCCACCAACTTTCGCTCACGATCAGCGGCAAAGTGGAGACATGCACGGAAATCGTTCTGAGTCCGATCCGGGAAGTCGTCCAGAATCTCCCTCTCCGACATCCCGGAAGCCAAGTACTCAAGCACGTCACAAACGGTGATGCGCATTCCCCGGATGACTGGTTTGCCGCCGCGTCTCCGCGGTTCTACGGGGATTCGACTTCGGTAGTTCGGTTCCATAATTGCCCCCTTGGCTCGCGCTCGCTCCGCAACCGACGGCTTACCGCCACCCAATCCTCAATATGGCGCAGACCGCACGTTCGTTCAACACTCGGCTGCGCCCGTCGGGGCGAACCGCCGCTATACTCCTCCGATGCAGCGCACCAATCTGACCCTCTATTTTCTTGCCCAAGTGATCTTCGTATCCGGTTCCGTGCTCATCGTGACCTTGGGGGGAATCGTCGGCAGCGAGATGGCGCCGCACCCGTCCCTGGCCACCCTGCCGCTGTCGTTGATGGTGATCGGCACGGCGCTGGCCACGGTGCCAGCGGCCTTGTTGATGCAGCGCATCGGACGCCGCTACGGCTTCGCCGGTGGCGCGCTGCTCGCCGTGAGCGGTTCCCTGCTGGCCGTTTTGGGCTTGGAAATCAACAGTTTCGCGTTGTTCACCGCGGCAGTCGGACTGATCGGCGCCACCCTCGCCTTCAGTGCCCAGTTCCGCTTCGCCGCCGCCGAGAACGTCGCGCGAGAGCGGGCCGGTTGGGCCATATCGATCATTCTGCTCGGCTCCATCGGCGGTGCCATCGTCGGACCGGAATTGGCGACCCGCAGCCCGGGCTGGATTCGGGATCAACCGTACCAAGGAGCGCTGCTGGCCATGACGGGGCTCTACGTCCTCGCCGCGGGGCTCCTGCTGCTCACTCGCAATCCCATCCCCACGAGCGATGCCGAAAGCCGTGCGGCCGGGCGTTCCCTGTTTGAAATTGCCGTTCAGCCCGCCTTCGCCGTGGCCGTGCTGGCCGGGGTGATCGGACAAGGAGCGATGATCTTCATCATGACGGCCACGCCGATCAGCATGCACGTCGTGGACGGCCACAGCATCGACGACACCGCCCGGGTGATCCAGGCTCACGTGGTGGCCATGTACCTGCCCTCCCTTGCATCCGCGCCCCTGATCCAGCGCTTCGGCGCCTACAAACTGATGACGGCCGGCGCCGTCGCGTTAGGCGCAACGGTGGCGGTCGGGTTGGCCGGGCAAGAACTGATGCACTACTGGTGGGCGCTCGTGCTGCTCGGCGTCGGTTGGAACTTCCTGTTCGTCGGCGGCACCACCGCACTGGTGGCGGCCTATCGCCCGGCAGAGAAGTTCCGCGCCCAAGCGCTAAACGACTTCAGCATATTCGGCGTATCGGCCCTAGCCAGCGTGTTGGCGGGCGCCCTGCTGCACGGCTTCGGCTGGCCCGTCGTGCTGCTCTCCGTCCTGCCCGCCCTGGTGCTCATGCTGGCCGCCGTCACTTATGTCAGCTTGCGTCGCAGCCAAGTGGCGCTGCACGGGGTGGAGCGCCGCTAGTCCGACCTATTCACGAATGAACGTAGCGAGGTCGTCAATAGGTCGGTCTAGGGCCAAGGCGCGATCGACAGGTGCCTCCCCAGCCGCGATGATGTTCGCGGCCTTCACGCTTCGGCACGAATGACGTATTTCGACCGGAGGCGCTGACGGGCCGCGTTGTCGAGGCAGATGGCTTGCTCGATGTAGTGCTCAACGCCTTCAAACTCAGCGGCGATGGCGTCGTAGGCGGAGCGCAGATACTCCGGGCGGACGCCGAACAGCGCCATGGTGGACTCCCGGTCGGCCTCCAGGTCGGCCCACAGTCGCGAGCGGATGCGCTTGAGCACATAGTCTTCGTAGTCGAGCGCTTCGTTGGTCAGCAGGTAGTCCTCAAGCACTGTGGCTTCGGACACGCCCAAGGCATGCAAAACGAGAGCGCAGGCGAAGCCGGTGCGATCCTTGCCCGCCGAGCAGTGGACCAGGAAGGCGCCGTCCTCGAGTTCGAGAAGCCGCTCAAACATCCGGGCGTAGTCCTCGGCGTGGTTGCTGGCCAAATCCCGATTGATGCCGACCATGAAGTCGATGCGCTCCTTCAGGGTCAAACCGCCTTCGGCGAGCCGCTCCCGCATGGCCACCGCACTGCCCGGATCGATGGGTATTTCCAAGCGGTCCGGCGCGCCAGCCAGTTCAGGAGTCGGCTCAGCAGCCTTTTCGTCCGCTCTGCGCAGGTCGCAGATCAGCCTGACGTCCAACTCCGCGAAGGCCCGTTTGCCACCGTCGGTCAGGTCCGCCAAGGTGCCGCAACGAAACAGGCAGCCCCGGCTGACCCGGCCGCCATCCTCGGTAACGTAGCCACCAAAGTCGCGCAGGTTGACCGCGCCCTCAAAGCGCAAGATTCGCGGCTGCGGAGAGGCTTCCGCGAGCGTCGAGGGAGCCTTCAGCCCGGAAGCGCGAGGAGGCGCCCCTCGCATGGAGGAGTCGTCGGCGTTCACAAGCCCGGCCCCGGCCGCATGGGCGAACCGTCGCTGAATCGCGAAAAGCGGAATCGCCTCAGATCGTGGGCCGGAACCCGGCCCAACGCCATTTCGGCCATGACCCGCCCCGCACCCGGACCGATGCCGAAGCCGTGTCCGCTAAAGCCGGTGGCGACCAAAAGACCGGGATGGCCCGGCGTTTCATCCATCACCGGCACCACATCCGGCGTCACATCGATCATGCCTGCCCAAGCCTCCTCGATGGGACAATCCGCCAACTGGGGAAGCCGGGCATCGATACGCCGCCGCATCTGCTTGAGGGCGACTTGGGACGGCGCCGGATTCAGCACCCGGGTGCGTTCAAAGGGGCTTTCCCCGTCGTCCTGCCAGCGCTCGGGCGCCATGCGACCCAGCATGCCGCCGAAGCGCAGTCGGATGTAGCGCAGGCTGGCGGCCAAGCTCGGCATGAACTTGAAGAAGTGGCGGAAGGAGTCCAGCCCAATCAAGTGCTCGTTGATGTTGGCGGAGGCCAAGGTGTAGCCGCCGTCCTCGCGGCGGCGAAAGGCGATGTCGGGCGCCGCCGCGTTGCCCGCATAGACATCCGGTGCCGGCGCCGTGCGGGCGACGGTGGCTCGCACCGCCAACTGGGGCAGCCTGATACCAAGATGGCGCAGAAACAGCGAGGTCCAGGCACCGCCGGCGCACACCACCGCTGACGCCCGCACTGGCCCCCGTTCGGTGATGACGCCAGCCACTCGCCCAGCCTGGTGTTCGATGCCGCGCACGGCGCAGTTTTCGACAATGAGGCCACCCTTGCGCTGCACCCCCCGGGCCAGGGCGGGCACAGCCACGAAGGGTTCGGCGCGGGCATCGCTCGGGGTGTAGAGCGCGCCAACGTACTGGCCGGGGGGACCATCGATCAGCTCATCCACCTCGGCACCGGACAGCACCCGGGTGTCAAGCTGGTGCTGCTCGGCCACGTCCAGCCATTCGGCATGGCTCGCCAATTGCGCTTCCGTTGCCGCCAGATAGGCGACGCCGCGGCGGGTGAAGCCGAGATCCTCACCGAGTTCGCTGGCCAGCCCCTCCCAAATGCTCTGGCTTTCGATGACGATGGGCAGCTCATCGGGGTCCCGGCACTGCTTGCGGATCCAACCCCAGTTACGGCTCGATTGCTCCCCGGCCACCCGGCCCTTCTCGCAGACTAGGACGCGGGCACCCTGCTTAGCCAGAAACCAAGCGGTGGAGATGCCAATGACGCCGCCGCCGATGACGACGACGTCGACCGCCTCGGGCAGTTCATCCTGAAAGGAAATGGGAGCTTGGTCGCTGAAGATCATCGGAGATTTCCTAGCTGCCTCTCCGTGCGGGGCCAGCCTGCGCATCCAGATTAAGAAACACTTGAAACGGTCATCCACCCACTAGGCGCGGAATTTCGCGATAGCGAAACTCCAAACGAATCCTCGGCCCCCCGAGGGGTCCAAGGTTCGCGTTGCAATCACTTGTCGTTCAGTTTACAACCCGCCGCCCATGGAGTACGACTACATCATCGTCGGCGCCGGGACCGCGGGTTGCGTGCTGGCCAACCGCCTCTCGGCAAACAAGGACACCAGCGTAATGCTCATTGAGGCGGGCGGCAAGGACGATTACTTCTGGATCGACATTCCGATCGGCTACCTTTACACCATCGGCAATCCGCGCACCGATTGGTGCTACGAGACCGAGCCGGAGCCGGGCCTCGCCGGGCAGCGCATCGGCTATGCCCGCGGCAAGGTGCTCGGCGGCTGCTCCTCCATCAACGCCATGATCTACATGCGCGGCCAGCGCAGCGATTACGACCATTGGGCGCAGCTCGGCAATCGCGGATGGTCTTGGGACGACGTGCTGCCGGTGTTCAAGCGCTCCGAGGACTACCAGCACGGCGCTGACGAATATCATGGGGCGGGTGGCGAACTGCGGGTCGAGGAACGGCGCGTCAGTTGGGAAATCCTCGATGCTTGGCGGGCCGCCGCCGCCGAGTGCGGCATCCCCCCGATCGATGAATTCAATCGGGGAGACAACTTCGGCGCCGCCTACTTTCAGGTCAACCAACGCCGGGGCCGGCGTTGCAGCGCCACCAAGGCTTTTCTGCGCCCGGCGCAACACCGGGCCAACCTTAAGGTGATGACCGACGCGCTGGTTGAGGGGGTGCGGCTCGACGGGCGCCGCGCCTGCGGCGTGGCAGTGCGCAGCAAAGCGGGCCGACTGGAGATCAAGGCCCGGCAGGAGGTGGTGCTCGCCGCAGGCGCCATCGGCTCGCCGCAGATTCTGCAACTCTCCGGAATCGGCCCCGGCGAAATGCTGCGCAAGCGCGGCGCGCCGATCATCCACGACCTGCCCGGCGTCGGCGAGAATCTGCAGGACCACCTGCAGGTGCGCAGCATCTACAAGGTCAGCCACACCCGCACCCTCAATCGCCAAGCCCGCACACTGGCCGGCAAGGCGGCCATGGCGCTGGAGTACATCCTGCACCGCACCGGCCCGCTGACCATGCCCCCGTCGCAACTCGGCGCTTTTGCAAAGAGCGACCCCGAGCAGCCGTTCGCCAACATCGAATGGCACGTTCAGCCGCTGTCCTTGGACAAATTCGGTGAGCCCCTGCATCGCTTTGACGCCATCACGCCGACAGTGTGCAATTTGCGCCCATCGAGCCGCGGCCATGTCCGTATCAAGAGCGCCGACCCGGCTGCAGCGCCCGCCATCACCCTGAACTACCTTGCCACAGAAGCCGATCGCCAAGTGGCGGTGGCCGGGTTGCGCTTTACCCGGCGCATCATGGCCGCCCCGGCACTCAAGCCCTTCGAGCCCCGAGAGTGGAAGCCGGGACCGGAGCTCACCACCGACGAAGCGCTGGGCCAGGCCGCCGCCGCGCTGGGCACGACAATCTTCCACCCGGTAGGCACCTGCAAGATGGGTCGCGATGCCTTGGCGGTGGTCGATGACCGCCTGCGCGTTCACGGCGTCGAGGGCTTAAGGGTAATCGACGCCTCCATCATGCCGCGCATCACCTCCGGCAACACCAACGCGCCGACGGTGATGATCGCCGAAAAGGGTGCGGAGTTCATGCTTGAACGCACTCCTTGAAGCGTTATGATCAATCACTCACCCACAACAAAGGGAGCAAGTGGGCATGGCGGAACCAGCACTCGCTGAGCAGCCTTTGGAAGCCCATCCGCTGACGCCGGCCATCGGCGCGGAGGTGGCAGGCATCGACTTGGCCGAGTGCTTAAGCGATGGCGTCATCGCTTGGCTGTCGGAACAGCTCGTCGAGCACAAGGTGCTGTTCTTCCGCAGGCAACGCATCACCGTTGGGCAGCACATCGCCTTCGCCCGTCGCTTCGGGGAGCTGGAGATCCATCCCTTCAGCCCCAGCCACCCGGAACATCCCGAAGTCATCATCCTGCGCAACGACCGTGAGCATCCGCCCTACATCAACGTCTGGCACTCCGACGTCACCTGGCGCAAGGCACCGTCGTTGGGCTCCATTTTGCGGGCGCGCAAGGTGCCGGCGGTCGGCGGCGATACCCTGTTCGCCAACATGGAAGCAGCTTATGACGGCCTTGACGAGAGGATGAAGGAGCGCCTTGAGGGACTCATCGCCGTTCACGACAACGAGAACTTCCTAGCCGGCATGAAAGCCAGAGGCGCCTCCGATGCCGAAGTGCAAGCCAAGCTCGTGGCCTTTCCTCCCATGCGTCATCCGGTGGTGCGAACCCACCCGGTGAGCGGCCGCAAATCCCTCTACGTCAACCGCGCCTTTACTCGCTCCATTGAAGGCATGTCCACCGATGAGGGCCGCGCCTTGCTGAA
This sequence comes from Candidatus Azophilus lithoversatilis, assembly GCA_028278675.1. Taxonomy (GTDB): domain Bacteria; phylum Pseudomonadota; class Gammaproteobacteria; order Pseudomonadales; family Azotimanducaceae; genus Azophilus; species Azophilus lithoversatilis. The sequence goes on along the minus strand of JAQAJJ010000055.1, from coordinate 8,447 downwards.
AAACCTTTTCCAAACGGCAGGGCACCCGGAAGTCCAGTGCCGCTTTCGCTGGCGACCCGATTCACTGGCGTTCTGGGACAATCGCGCCGTGCAGCACTACGCCGCCGCCGACTACTGGCCCGAGGAGCGGCACATGGAGCGGGTCACGATTGTTGGGGGGGTGCCGTTCTAGAACCGAAGCCGTTCCGGCACGGAGAAGAAACCTTTCGCCTTGCGCGCCTGCACGCAGTCCGCCTTCATCAGGCAGCTGTATTCCGAAAGCACCGGGATCATGGCGAAGGCGGCAATGAGTTGCCCTAGGGAGGAAAAATGGACGGCGTACCACTTGTCGCCGAGGCTGGGAGCCATGTGGAAGAATCCGGCAAAGAAGAAGAGCATGCAGGCGGTGGCGCAAACGGCCAGTATGCGGGCTGACCACTGGCCAACCCCCGGCACCAAGGTGATGAAGGCGAGCGCCGCGCCGCAGCAATACATGCCGATCAGCATATAAGGCCGGGCCGGTACACCGAGGTGCAGCAGGGCCAACAGGACCAAGCCGCCGCCGATTGCTCCGTTGAGGCATTTCATCGTTTCATCATCTCATCCGCTCCCTCTCTGGTTGGTGGTTGGTCCGCGCCGCCGTCACTAGCGCAGAAAAACGGGCGTCTGGGTAACGAATAGTCGTAAAAGATTGGGCCAACGTCAATACTTGCGTTACGGATAGTGACAATGAGAGCCCTCAGCTTGGGGAGCGCGAGGGGTCCGCCCCTCGCAGGGGCGGGACTCAGCTTGGGGAGCGCGAGGGGTCCGCCCCTCGCAGGAGCGGGACTCAGCTTGGGGAGCCGAGGGGTCCGCCCCTCGCAGGAAACACATCTTCAACCTGTTTTTTTGACCCGCATTGCTGTTTCCCAACCGCGGGGGGGACGCCGTCGGACGACGCGAACCTTCGGTTCGCGTTGGAGTTTCGCTAACGCGAAACTCAGTTGAAGTCGAGCGTGACTCCTCGAATCGAGGGCGTAACCAACCGAAGGTTCACGCCCTCGGACGGCACGAAGCGCCTCCCCCAAGCGATGGACGTCGCGCAGGCAAAGCGCTTTTTCCCTAGCCGTCACGGCGCACCGCCCTGGGTGAGCTGAAGGCTCCGACATTCAAACATCCCAGCCCGGCAAGCCCTCGTCAGGTTGTACGCCAAAGGAATTGAGTGCCATCGAGACCAGGTTGTATTGGCCAACGGTGAAAACGACATCCATCAACTGCTGGGTGTCCAGGTGTTGGCCGAGCCCCGCCCAGGTGGCATTGCTGACATGAGCGTCCTCATGCAGCTCCTCGGTGGCCTTGAACAGCAGACGGTCGAGATCGGGCAGGCCGGGCGTCGCCGAGCCGGTTTGGCAGGCGCGGATTTCCGCATCCGTCATGCCCGCCTCCTGGGCGATGCGCACGTGCTGGCCCCACTCGTAGCCCGATTGACACAGGTAGCCAATGCGCAGAATCAGCAGTTCGCGCTCCCGAACCGGCAATGTGGACTTGCCGAGGATGTGGTTGGCGAACACCATCCAGCGGCGCATCAACCCGGGATGCTGAGCCAGGGTCTTCATGATGTTCAGGGTGCGCAGATTCTCCGGCATGGCAGCCATGAGTTCTTGGGCCTCGGAGCTCTGCTGCGCTGCGTCAAGCGGTTCGACTCGGGGTTGATCCAGCCGCATTCGCCGTGTTCTCCGATTAGGTTGAGGGTGCGCGCCGCGGCCGATAGCGAATCGGCAAGGTGGGTAGATTGCGCAAAATGAAGCTCGGCTCCGCCTCCGGGTTTGCGCCGTCGGCCAGGCGGAAGCCCTCGAAGCGGTCCAGCAGCGCCGCGAAGCCCAGGTTCAGTTCCTGCCGGGCCAAGGGCGCACCGATGCAGTGGTGCACGCCCGACCCAAAAGCGAGCTGCATGCCCGCCTTCTTGCGGTCGATGCGCACTTCGTCCGGATCCTCGAACTGCCGTTCGTCCCGGTTGGCGGCGCCGAAGCGGAGCATGACGATGCTGCCCGCCGGCAGCGGCACGCCGCCGAGTTCAGTGTCCCGCGTCACCACCCGAGGCAAGCCCTGCACAGGCGCCTCCATGCGCAGGGCCTCCTCCACAAAGGTGCGGATGCGACCGGCGTCGCCGCGAATCTCGGCCTGCAAGCCCGGGTTGCGGCACAGCAGCAGCATGCCCCAGCCGAAGGCGCTCGACGTGGTTTCGTGGCCCGCGACCAGGAATTGATTGAGAACGCTCAAGGCCTCCCCGTGGGTCAGCAGCCGGTCCTCATCCTCCAGACGGCTGTTGGCGAGGATTGTGATCATGTCCTCGGCTGGCTGCTGCCGCCGCGCCTCCACGAGGTCGACCAGCAAGGCCTGCAGGTCGAGCGCCAACTGCGCCCGATGCACCATTTGTTCCGGGGTCAGGGGCGAAAGTCGGAGTGCCGCCGCCGCCGAGGTGGCGGCCTCGTCAAAGAACGGCCGACTGGTTTCCGGGATGCCGAGACGGTCGGCGATGATTCGCAGCGGCACCGGGAAGGCGAAGGCGGACATGAAGTCGGCCGACAATTGATCATTCGCCTTGGGGGCGGACGCCAAACCGTCGATGTTCCGCTCGATCACCTGCCGCACGGTGGGCTCGCTGTTCCTGACCTCGGACCCGGTGAACAGCCTGGCGACCAAGGAGCGATACCGAGTGTGCGCAGGCTCATCGAGCGTCAGCATCGTCGGCGGAATGTCGATCATCCGATCGTTCAGGTCGATCAGCTTTTGCTGCACGTCAGGCGGTGCCTGCTCGAACAGGATTTTGCCCGCCCGATTGAGAAAGTCGCCAAATTCGCTGGAATAGGTGGCGGCATCGCGAATCGCCTCCCGAATCAGGTCGTAGCGGGTGACGACGTAGGCGCCGAAGGCGGGCTCGAAATGCACCGGTGCCTGATCGCGCAGGGTCTTGTAGGCCGCATAGGGATCGACCAGCGTGTCATGGTCGAACAGCGACACCTCGGGCTGCGCTTCGCTCATCAGGCTTGCTGCCCCAACCAGTCGTTGAGCAGGCTGTGGAAGTGCCTGAGCTTGGTCTCCTGGTAGTTGGCCAGCACCACCTCGTCGTACTGGGCGGCCTCCAACCCCTTCTGCACCTGCGGCAGATTGAAGGTGTCCTGCATGAAGACCTTGGCCAGCAGGCCAAGCTCCGGTGCATTGGTCCAGGGTTCGTCGGCTTCCAACAGGCGCATGGGCGCGGGGTCGGGCCGCTGGCCGGCGAATGGGCTGAGGTAGTAGCACTCCATCAGCGACAAATCGCAGCGGTTTTCATAGGGGCGGAAGCGATAGACGATGCGGTTGTAGCCGCCCCAGGGATGGAAGTTGGGGAACAGCGTGTAGTAGATGCTATCGGAGACGCAGGCGTCGGAAATGACCACATCGTCCCCCACGATAGGCTGCAGGGCCGCCCGCGCACCCGCCGCCATCATCGCTCGCGCGGTGGTGTCCGGTGGCACTTTCGGTGCCGGCGGGTCATCGAGATGGCGCATCATCACCGACTCGAACATCTCCTGCTCGCTCGGCTCATAGCGCAGATGCGGGCTCGGCGTACCGTTCGGGGTGATGGCGCGGGAGAAATTGCCCCAGGCATCGTATTGGGAATTCTCATCGCCGATGGCCGCAAGTATTTGCGGATGGGTGTGGATGACGTGGAAGGCCTCCATGAAGGCCTCCTGGCAGAGCTTCCAGTTGCAGCGCATCACCTTGGCCACATGTGCCTCAATGTAGCGCTCCTCGGGGCGCCAGACGGCGAAATGGTCTGGCAGGTCGCCCATGAAGTCCGCCAAGGGCTCGGCTTGCATGTCCATGTTGATGAACACCCAGCCGGCCCAGGTTTCGCAACGCACCGGCGTCAGCGTGAAGTCGCTGCGGTCGATTTGCGGGAAGTCCCACTCCGACGTGATGCCCCGCGAGCTGCCGTCAAGGTGCCAGCTGAACCCGTGAAACGGACAGATGAAGCTCGCGGCATGGCCGGCCCGGTCGCAGAGGCGGCGGCCCCGGTGGCGGCATACGTTGTGGTGCGCCCGGATGCCCTCGGCGGTGCGTACCACGATGATCGAGTAGCGGCCGATGTCATAGATCTGGTGATCGCCCACCTCAGGAATCTCCTCCTCCCGGCAAGCCATTTGCCAGACGCGGGGCCAGAGCCGCTCCATCTCCAGATCATGGAACGCCTGGCTGGTGTAGCGCGTCACCGGCACGGAAACCAACGGCGAGCGGAAGACGTTCTCCAAGGTCAGGGTTTCCGGCGGCGGCACCGGGTCCCGGCCAATCAACTCTTGGTAACTGATGCCTTCCGAACGCAGGTCTTCCGCTTCACTCATGAACTGATCCTCCGTTTTCTCGATTGATTCCTCAATGAGGACTCATCGCCTCAGCCGCGATTGCGGCGGACGTTGTCGCCCTCCGACAGTTGCGGACCGCCCAGCCAAAGCAGCATGTGCGGGTCCGCAAAGCGCAGTTCCCCGGAGACGTGCTCGCCATCATGGCGAAAGATGCCTCTGAGGCCATTGCTGTCCACTTCCACTGTGCCGTCTCCCAGCGCACTGTACAGCGCACCCGTGATGGGATGCTTCAACTGAGCCATGCCTCTCCGTCCGCCTCGTTCTCCAAGCTGCCGATCATAACGCAGAATGCCGCCCAACCTACCATTCAAGAGCAACGTGATCCTTGACCAAATCGCGGAAATCCCTTCAAGCGCGCGAACCTTCGGTTCATTGGAGTTTCGCTGGCGCGAAACGCCTGTTGAGACGGACGGTTTGCCGGCTCGCGGGCGTCCCGCCCTCGCAGCTGCACTCGGCAGAGCAGCACTCCCTGCGTGTCAAGGGAGGCGCTTCCACACCGATGCCTCGCCGCCTCCGCCAACGCTAAACGCACCGCCGCGGCAATCCGGGTCAGGCTCCTGGCTAGCCAGATCTCAGCTGCACCGAATAGCCTTGGGCCTCGAGGGCGTCGAGCACTTGGCCGCTCTGCTCCTCGCCGCGCATCTGCAGCACCAGCTCCACCACCGTGGCCCGCACCGACGAGGCCCCAAACGCCCGCTGGTGAACGATCTCGATAATGTTGCTGTCCAATCGACCCAAGGCACTGGTCAACTCTCCCAAGGCACCGGGCAGGTCAGGAATCTCGATCACCAGGCGCACCAAGCGGCTGCCACGCACCAACCCCCGCTGCAGCAAGGAGGAGAGGATCATCATGTCGATGTTGCCGCCGGAAACGACCACCGCCACCCGCTGGTCTTTGAAGCGCCGCGCATTGGCCGTCAATGCCGCCAAGGCGGCAGCTCCAGCACCCTCGGCGACCGTCTTCTCGACCTCGAGCAGCGTGAAGACGCTTTGTTCGACGGCGACCTCGGAAACCTTGAAGAAGCCGTCCACATGGGTGGCGACCAGGGGCCAACTGCGCTCGCCAGGGCTTTTGACGGCAATGCCCTCCGCCACGGTTCCGAGCTGGCGGGAATGATGGCTGGCGAGCCCGTGATAGCGGTCGTGGGCGGCACTGAACCGCTCCATCTGCACCCCATAGAGACGCACCGAGGGCGCCAACTCCTTGATGGCGGCGCCAATGCCGCCAATCAGTCCACCGCCGCCCACCGGCACCAGCACAGCATCAAGGCCCGCCACCTGCTCAAGCAGTTCCAAGCCGACCGTTCCCTGCCCGGCAATCACCCGCTCATCGTCGAAGGGATGCACCAGCGTCAGGTTGCGCTCCACCACGAGTTGCCCGGTCCGCTCGATGGCCTCATCAAGCGATTCACCCACCAGAACGATTTCCGGGCCAAACACCTTGGTCTGCTCCACCTTGGCGTTTGGCGTGGACCGGGGCATGACGATCACGGCTGGGATGCCGAGGCGAGCGGCGTGATAGGCGACGGCTTGGGCGTGATTGCCCGCCGAAACCGCAATGACGCCCCGCTGCCGGGCATCGGCCGGGAGGCCGAGCAGCCAATTCAGGGCGCCGCGCTCCTTGAAGGACGCCGTGAACTGGTGGTTTTCGAACTTGAGGTAAACCTCCGCGCCCAACATCGCCGAAAGCGTTTGGGAGCGGGCGCAGGGGGTGCGCAGAACCTGCCCGGCGATGCGCTCAGCCGCCGCTTGGACGGCAGACAGCGGCACCAACTTTTCCGGCTGTTCCACGGGGACTTATTCGGCGTCCGGCAGGTGCAACACCAGACGGAGGCCATCGTTGACTTCCCGCATGATGCGGTCGGGCGCACGACCTGATCGCTCGGCCAGGAACCGCCGGTCGAGGGTCACGACTTGAGAGACGTTGATCACCGATGGCCGGTTCAGACCCGTTCCGCGCTTCGGGAGCGACACATTGCCGGGTGCCGCGGCCAGGCGCCGGTTCGACGTGATGGTCAATGCGAGGACGGTTTGGATGCGGCTCCTGTTGAAGTCGTCCGACTGGACGACCAGCACAGGACGCCTATAGCCGGGTTCGGAAGCGGCGGGCGACGGCAGGTTCGCCCACCAGATGTCACCACGCTTCACGCCCCGTGGTCAGTGGACAGGGAAAGCGACTGCAGGCTGTCGATTGCGGGGTCCAGCCGCGACACCGCCTCGTCACCGCCATAAACGACATCGAGCCGCTCGGTCACGCCTTCCCGGTGATAACGCTGCACGAATTCGCTGACCGCCTTGGTATAGAGCTGGCTGCGCGAGAGTCCGAGCGCCCGCGCCATCCGCTCGGCGGCTTCGAAGACCTCGTCGCGTATGGAGATAGCCGTCTTCATGCCCAAAGTATGACCGCAGTTATACCCGCAGGCAAGGCGCGACCTGACGGTCGCGTATGGAGTTTCGCTGGCGCGAAACTCCGCGCGCGCTTGGTGGGACAGATTCCGATATGTTTTTGAACCCAAACGGGCGCCCCTCGCGGGGCTTGTTGCGCAATCACGCTCCGGCGGGCAATTGCTATACTGCCACCTGCTCAGAAATCCGATTCGTCGAGGCCTCAGTCAAACACCTGCTCATCGTCTACCACACCCAGACCGGCAACACTGGACGCATGGCGGAAGCTGCGTTGGCCGGCGCTCGGTCCGAGGACGTCGACGGGGTTGACGCGCGCCTGCTGCGGGCCCGGGACGCAGGGCCCGACGACCTGCTCTGGGCGCACGGGCTGCTGCTCGGCACCCCAGAGAACTTTGGTTACATGTCCGGCGGCATGAAGGACTTTCTCGACCGCACCTTCTATCCGGTGGAGGGCAAGATACTGTCCCTGCCCTACGCCGTGTTCATCAGCGCCGGCAATGATGGCACAATGGCCCTCGCCGCCATTCGCCGCATCGCCAACGGCTATCCGTTCAAGGAGGTGCAGGCGCCCATCATCGCCGCGGGCGAATTGACGGATGAGCATCTCAAGGGCTGCTGGGAGTTGGGGCTGGCAATGGCCTTGGGGCTTGAGATGGATTTGTTTTGACCCGCAACGCCCTAAGACGCAATCAAGGAGGCAACCGCATGGACATCTCGATCACCTACTGCGGCGTCTGAAACTACAAACCTGAAGCGGTCAGTTTGGCTGCTCGACTGGAAGCCGAGTTCGGCGTCTCCTCCCAGCTCATCGAGGGCGGCGGCGGCGTGTTCGACGTCGTGGTCGATGGCGCTCTGTTGTATTCCAAACGCCAATGCGCCGACCAATTCCCCGACGAGAACAAGTTGGTGGAGGCCATCAAGGGTGGCGGCGGCTGATCCCTTAGCGCGCTACTCGCCCCGCAGGGCCGAAGTGATCGGCAGGCGCACCGCGCGCGCCGCCGGAAACAGGCCACCGACGAGGCCGAGGCCCAGCGCCCAGATCATGCCCAACGTAAGCAGGTCGCGAGTCACGGCGAAGTCGAAGGCGATTTGTGAGAAGGAGGCTTGGTTGAGGGTGGCGACGGTGAAGCCGTTGAAGCCGAAGTAGGCGATGGCACCGCCGAGCAAGCCACCCAGGAAGGCTAGGCCCAAGGCTTCGATCAGCACCGAGACCATCACCGCCGCGCCGCCGAAGCCGAGCGCCCGCAGGGTGGCGATCTCCACCGTACGGGTGGAGACTGCGGTGTACATGGTGTTCAGCGCCGCGAAGAAGGCACCGAAGGCCATGATGACAGCGACGGTGTAGCCGAACGTGGTGATCAGCGCGTCCAGGGACTCGGACTGCCGCTGATAGAAGGCCTGTTCGGCGTGCGCCTCAAGGTCCAGCCGCCGATCCCCCTCGATGCGTGACGCCAAGGCGTCGAAGGCGTCGGGCGCCGTCAAGCGTACGCGGATCGACTGCACGGTGGCGCCTCGGCGAAAGGTGGACTGGGCCACTGGCAAATCCGCCCACAATTCGGACTCATAAGCGGACCCGTTGGCCTTGAACAGGCCGACGATGATCCAGTCGCTGTGCCGAAGCGCCACCTCGGCACCCAAGTCGATGCCCGTCAACTCCGCCGAAGCGCCCAAGCCGGC
>JAQAJJ010000054.1 GCA_028278675.1 Candidatus Azophilus lithoversatilis | reverse complement strand
CGAGCCCTTCATGACCTATGTGTTCGAAAATCCGTCGCCGGCCGTTTCTGGCCTCGACAATCCCTATAAGACCAACACGCAGTCCTGGCCGATTTTCGGCCAGGTTGAGCGCCGCTTGAGCGAACGGCTCACTGGCATCGTTGGCGCGCGTTGGATTCGCGACGAGAAGGACCACGAGTACGCTGTCAACGTCGTGGACTTCATTCCCGGCACCGTGCAGCGCAACGGCAATCCGAACATCCTCGCCCCATTCGCACACTACGCCGGTGAGCGCAAGGATGACGAGTTCGCGGTGCGGTTGGCCGCGAATTACGACCTCAACGAAGATGTCATGCTCTACGCGAGTTGGAATCGGGGGGTAAAGGGCGGCGGCTACAACTCTCCGGTGTTCCCCTTGAGCCCGCCCCTGGACTACAACGACGCCACCATGAGCTATGACCCGGAGCAGCTCGATGCCTTCGAAGTGGGCTTCAAGTCCCGCCAGATGGATGGCCTGATGATTTTCAACGGCGCCTTCTACTACTACGACTACAAGGACTACCAAGCCTTTCAGATCGTCGGCATCGACACCATCACCACCAATGCAAAAGCCGACTCATTCGGTGGCGAGCTTGAGCTTCAGGTCACTCCGGCCGCCGGCTTGGACATCGTGCTCGGCGCCGCCTACAACGACATTGAAGTGGACTTGGGCGGCGGGGCGCCAAAAACCACCTCGGTGCAGTCGCCGAAGTGGAACCTGAACGGCTTGGTGCGCTACGAGTGGCCCCTGCTCAGTGGCACCATGGCGGCGCAGTTCGACGTCCTGCACCGCTCCAAGCACTACTTCTCGCTGACCGGTGCGCCGACGGTGGAGGAGAACGGCTACACGCTGATGAACGCGTCCTTGATGTACACCAGCGCTGACGGCCGCTGGTCGCTCAACGCCTTTGTGCAAAACTTGGGTGACGAGCAGCATCTCGTGCAGACCTTCGACCTCTCCGGCCCAGATGTTTTCGGCATGGTGGAGCAGTACTACAACCGGCCCCGCTGGTGGGGGGTCAGCGCCGCGGTGCGCTTCTAGGCCACCGTGTCAGAAGCACTTCACACCGGGCGGGAGTTCGGCTTCCATACCCGGGCCATCCACGCCGGGGCGCGCCCGGAACCGGGCACTGGCGCCCGGGCCGTTCCCATCTACCAGACCTCCAGCTACGTCTTTGAGGATCCGGAGTCGGCCGCCGCCTACTTCAACTTGCAGGAGTACGGGAACACCTACTCGCGGATCATGAACCCGACCGTGGCGGCCCTTGAGGAGCGGCTGGCCAATCTGGAAGGCGGAATCGGCGCGGTGGCCTTCGCCAGCGGCTTGGCGGCGCAATCGTCAGCCCTGTTCACGATGCTGACGCCCGGTGACCATGTGCTCGCTTCGGCGGCGCTCTACGGCGGCACGGTGACGCAACTCAAGCATCTGGCCCGCAAGCTGTCCTTGGGGCTGACCTTCATAGATCCGGATGACCCGGCCGGCTGGCGCGCGGCCCTGCGCGACGAGACCCGTGTCCTGTTCGCCGAAACCATTGGCAACCCTGGCGGCAACGTGCTGGACATCGAGGCGGTGGCGGCGGTGGCCCACGAGGCGGGAGTTCCGCTCATGGTGGACAACACCTTTGCGACCCCTTACTTGTGCCGCCCCATCGAATGGGGTGCGGACATCGTGGTGCATTCGGTGACCAAGTTCATCGGCGGCCACGGCACCAGCATCGGCGGCGCGGTGGTGGATTCCGGGGATTTCGATTGGTCGAACGGCAAGTTCGGCATCGTCGCCGACCCGTCTGCGGCCTATCACGGCCTCGCCTTTCACGAAACCTTTGGCTCCTACGGCTACCTCATGAAGTTGCGCTCGGAAACCCTGCGCGATCTCGGTGGGGCCATGACTCCCTTAAACGCCTTCCTGTTCATGCAGGGCTTGGAGACGCTGCCGCTGCGCATGGAGCGGCATGTGGCCAATGCCTGCGCGGTTGCCGAGTGGCTGTCGGGGCGCGATGAGGTGGCGGGGGTTCGCCACGCCGGCTTGGCCGGCAGCCCGTACGCCAGGCTGGCCGCCAAGTACCTGCCCAAAGGGGCGGGCGCGGTGTTCTGCTTTGACCTCGAGGGTGGCCGGGAGGCAGGCCAGGAGTTCATCCGCGCCCTGCGTGTGTTCTCCCACCTCGCCAACGTTGGCGATGCCAAGAGCCTGATCATTCATCCGGCGAGCACCACCCATCGGCAGCTTGGCGATGATGAGCTCGCCGCTGCGGGCATCGGCCCCGGCACCATTCGCCTGTCCATCGGCATTGAAGACTCGGAAGACCTAATCTGGGACCTCGAACAGGGGTTCGCCCAGGTCGCCGCATCGGCTCATGGCTGAACCCGCAACCTATCAAGATCCCGCCGTCGTGCAGCGGGTGCTGCGCCGGACCAAGACGGTGGCGATCGTCGGCCTGTCCGCCAATCCGCTGCGGGCCAGCCACTTCGTCGGCTTCTACGCGCTGCGCCACGGCTACCGCGTGATCCCCGTTAATCCCCGGGAGAAGGAAGTTCTCGGCCAGCGATCCTATCCGACCTTGACCGACATCCCGGAGCCGGTGGACCTAGTGGATGTGTTTCGAGCGCCGGCGGCGGTGCCGGCCATCGCCAAGGATGCCGTGGCCATCGGCGCCGCCGCGCTTTGGCTGCAGTTCGAGGTGATCAGCCCAGCCGGCGCGGCTTTGGCCGCCGAGGCCGGCCTCGACGTGGTCATGGACCGCTGCTTCAAGATCGAGCACGCCCGCTACTTCGGCCGCATGCATGTGCTCGGATTCAACACCGGCGTGGTTTCGGCCCGCCGGCGCGGCCTTAAGTCCGCGTTGTAGTTTCGTTGCGCGAAACTCCGGCTGACCGGGTGATCGTATCGGGTCGGGGTCATCCGGCGCTTTCACGGAACAATTGGAGACGGCCCACCGACTGCCCGGTAGTTCCTTCGACATCAGCGGCGCGGCGCACGGGGACGAGCTGAGGGCTCTCGTCGGCATCGGCCTTCGAAGAGTGCCTAAGCGGCCAAGGTCTCCACGGCGTACATCCCAATGTGGGCATCCCGAGTGACCAGCGTGAGGCTCTCGGATTGGGCTTGGGCGATCAGCATCCGGTCGAATGGGTCCGCATGATGTCGTGGGAGGGCCCCAGCAACCTGCGTATGTCGGAAGGTAACGTTCAGGGTTGAGAAGCCTTGCCTGCCCACGCCAGCCTCGATGTCGACGGGTGCCGCCAACTTGCCCAGCGCCCGCTTGATGGCGATTTCCCAAGCGCTTGCCGCGCTCACGAACACGTCGTTGCGCTCGTCCGCTATGGCGTCAAGCGCCTGCCCATGCAATTGCGCAGGATCGTCGAACGTCCAGAGAAGCGCGTGGGTGTCGAGCAGCAGGCGCATCATCAGGCGTCCTTCCATGGAACAAATGGAAACGGCCCAGCGGCTGTTGGGTTGTTCCTTCGGCGTCAGCGGCGTAAAGCCGGGTCGAAGGAGGAAGTCGGATCCCGCGCCCGTCAAGGCGCGGGATCCCAAGGCCTCAGTGGCGGAACTGGTAGACGCAAGGGATTCGCACTCCCTGGGAATGTTGCAGCAGTGACTGCACGCCGTGCGGGTTCGACTCCCGCCTGGGGCACCAGCCCACCGGTGCGCGGCGAGGGCCGGGCAGGCCAACCCAGCCCCCCAAACGCTCGTGTGAAAAACCATGCCACCAATCGGGCAATCGGTCAATGGGGGAAAGCTGCGGAAAATGGGTAGAATGCCGGGCACTCCGGCGTCAAGAGTCATTTTGTGGAGGTCATCCAGCTTCTCATCAGCGGCGTTTCCCAAGGCTGCGTCTATGGGCTGATCGCGCTCGGCTTTGTGCTGATATACAAAGCCACCGAGATGGTCAACTTCGCCCAGGGCGACATCATGATGATTGGCGCCTTCATCGCCTTCACCTTCATCAACCTGTTGGGTTGGCCGTTCATTTGGGGTTTTTTGGCCGCCGTGACGGTTATGGGGCTGCTGGGCGCCTTGACCGAGCGGCTGCTGCTGCGGCCCATGATCGGCGAGCCGCACTTTGCGGTGCTGATGCTGACCATCGGCCTCGGCTTCGTCCTGCGCACCATCGCCGGGGAACGCTGGGGCAGTGAGCCCAAGACCTTGGACCTGCCTTGGGGTTCAGCGGTTTGGCGTTTTGGCGACGTCACGGTGGGCGGTGATGACTTGGCGGTCGTTGGCGGTACGCTGGCGCTTTGCGGTTTGCTCTACCTGTTCTTTCGCTTCACCCGCCTCGGCATCGCCATGCAAGCAGCGTCGCAGAATCAACTGGCGGCCTTCTACGTGGGCATCCCGGTGAAGCGGGTCTTCGGCCTGGTCTGGGCGCTGGCTGCCGTGCTCGCCGCCTGCGCGGGGGTGCTGGCGCCAGGTGGGGTGATCGATCCGAACATCGGCTTCATCGGCATCAAGGCCTTTGCCGCCGCCATCGTTGGCGGCTTGGGCAGCCTGCCGGGGGCCATTATCGGCGGCTTGCTGGTGGGCCTCTCTGAGCAGTTCGCGGGCCGCTATCTGTGGCCCGGCTTCTCCGACGTCAGCGCCTACGTGCTGCTGCTGGCCATGTTGATGATTCGCCCGGAAGGGCTGTTCGCTGCCATGCAGCAGAAAAAGGTGTAGGCAACGGTACCGCCGTGCGCTTCATCCGCAAGACGTCCTACGCCCAGGACATCGACCTGTTCAAGCACAATGGCCAGCGCTTCTGGTACGGGATTCTGGCCTTGGCGGTGCTGCTCGCTCCGCTGGGGCTGGACCGTTTCCTGCTGGGCGAAATGGCGCTGGTTTACATCTACGCCATCGCCGGCGTCGGGCTGATGCTGCTGGTGGGCTACACCGGCCAGGTGAGCCTCGGCCATGCCGCCTTTCTGGCCATTGGCGCGTACTGCCACGCCTGGCTGCTGAACCAGGGCTGGCCCTTTCCGCTGGCCTTGGCGGCGGCCACCGGGTTCTCCGGCGTGGTGGGCATCGCGGTGGGGATTCCGGCGCTGCGCATGACCGGCATCTACTTGGCGGTGGCGACGCTGGCCTTCTTGGTGATCGTCGAGCAGGTGCTGTCCCATTGGGTGTCGGTCACCGGCGGCTTTCGGGGCATGCCCGTGCCCAAGGCGGAATTGGGCATCGACCTCTCGGCGCCAGTCGCGTTCTACTACCTGTGCCTGTTGGCGCTGTTTCTGTCGATGGTGGCGGCGCTTAACTGGCTGCGCAGCCCGACGGGCCGGGCCATGGCGGCGGTGCGGGATTCGGAGACTTCGGCGGAGAGCATGGGCATCCACATCGCCTACACCAAGACCTTGGCGTTCGGCATCTCCGCGGCCTTCACCGGACTGGCGGGCGGCCTGTTTGCCCACAAGATCGGCTACCTGGCCCCCGACGCATTCACTCTGGCGACCTCCATTCAGTTGCTGCTGCTGGTGGTGGTGGGCGGCCTCGGCTCCATGCACGGGGTGATTTACGGGGCCATTTTCATCGGCCTCCTGCCGCAGGGCATCGCCTTGGTTCGGGACGCGGCCCCGCCGGCCGTGAGTCAGATCCCGGGCCTTGAGGCGGGCGTGTTCGGCTTGATCCTGGTGCTGTTCCTCATCTACGAACCCGACGGCCTGTACGGGCGCTGGCGCAAGATACGGCTGTTCTTTGAGGAGTTCCCGCTATACCGCCGGGCGACCCACAAGCGCCAAAAGACCTATTTGCGCACCGAGCGGCTGCGATGACGCTGCTCGTGGCGGACAACCTGTCGGTGAGCTTCGGCGGCGTCAAGGCGGTGCGGGAACTGTCGTTCGCGGTTGAGCCGGGGGAGGTGTTCAGCATCGTTGGGCCGAATGGGGCGGGCAAGACCACGGTGTTCAATCTCATCAGCCGCATCTATGACGTGGACGAGGGCGCCATCGTCTTCGACGGCCAGGAAATCACCGGGCTGCCGGCCCACGGCATTGCCGAGCTCGGCATCGCCCGCACCTTTCAGAACACGGAGTTGTTCGAGCGGGAGACGGTGCTGAAGAACCTGCTCATCGGTTGCCACATCCACCGCCAAAGCAACTTGTTCTCGGAGTTGTTCTTCCTGCCTTCGGTGCGGCGCGGCGAACTGGCCCTGCGCCAATCAGTGGAGGATGTCATTGACCTGCTGGATTTGCAGAGCTACCGCGACAAGCCCATCAGCGAACTGCCCTTCGGCGCCCGCAAAATGGTCGAGATCGCGCGGGCGCTGTGCCTGCGCCCGCGGCTGCTGCTGCTCGACGAGCCCTCTTCGGGCTTGAACCCCGAGGAGACCGAGGACCTGTCCTTCTGGCTCGAGGACATCAACGAGGAGCTCGGCGTGACGGTCATGATGGTCGAGCACGACATGAATCTGGTGAGCCGGGCGTCCAACCGCGTCTTGGCGATGGCCGACGGCGCCCTGATCACCATCGGCACCCCCTCCGAGGTGCAGAGCCACCCGCAGGTGCAACGCGCCTACTTGGGGGACTGACGGTGACGGACTTGCTCGCGCTGCGCAACATCGAGACCTACTACGGGCCGATCATGGCCATTCGCGGGGTCAGCATGGCGGTGCGCGAAGGGCAGATTGTCAGCTTGCTCGGCGCCAATGGGGCGGGCAAGACCACGGTGCTCAAGACCATCAGCGGGGCGATGGAACCGCAAAAGGGCGTCGTCGAGTACCGGGGCGAGGCCATCCAGTCGCGGGATCCGGACTGGGTGGCACGGCGCGGCATCGGCCACGTGCCTGAAGGACGCGAAGTGTTCCCCTTCCTGACCGTCGAGGAGAATCTGCGCATGGGGGCCTATTCGCGGCGTGACGGCGAAATTGAGGCGGACATCGAGCAGGTGTACGGCTACTTCCCGGTGCTAGAGGGGTTCGGCAGGCAGTCGGCCCAGGTGCTCTCCGGGGGGCAGCAGCAGATGCTGGCCATTGGCCGCGCCCTGATGCTGCGCCCGGACCTCATGCTGCTCGACGAGCCGTCCTTGGGCCTGTCGCCGCGCTTGGTCCATGAAATCGCGGAGATCATTGTGCGGCTGAACCGTGAGCGCAACGTCACCATGCTGCTGGTCGAGCAGAACGCCAAGATGGCGCTGGACATCGGTGACTACGGCTACGTCATGGAGAATGGCCGCATCGTCATGGAGGACACCTGCGAACGGCTCAGAAGCGCTCCGGACATCCAGGAGTTCTACTTGGGCATGAAGGATGAAGGCGTGCGCGGCCGCCGCCGCTGGAAGCAGAGGAAGACCTGGCGATGAGCACGGCGCTTACGATTGACGGCTGCGCCACGGTGCCGCAGCTCTTTTGGAAGCGGGTGACCGACTGGGGTCCCAAGGTGGCGCTCCGGGAGAAGGACTTCGGCATCTGGAACGAGACCTGTTGGAGCGACTACGGCGAGCAGGCCCGGCTGGTGGGCTTGGGACTTAAGTCGTTGGGCCTTGAGCGTGGCGACGTGTGCTCCATCGCCGGCGAAGTCTGCAAGGAGTGGCTGTTCGCCGACCTCGGCATCAATTGCATCGGCGGCGTCTCAAACGGCGTCTATCCCACTGACTCCCCGGAGCAGGTCGCCTATTTGATTAACGACAGCGGCACCCGCTTCTACTTCGCCGAGGACGAGGAGCAGCTCGACAAGGTGCTCGAGGTTCGGGAACGCACGCCAACTCTCGATAAGATCATCATTTTCGACATGGAGGGGCTGCGCAACTTCAGCGATCCGCAGTGCATGAGCTATGCGGAGCTGATCGCGCGCGGCGCCGCCTACGGCGAGGATCACGGGGCGCAATGGCAGGCAGCAATCGATGCGGCCGAGCCCGAGGACCTGATGATTCTCACCTACACCTCCGGCACCACCGGCCCGCCCAAGGGCGCCATGATCAGCCAAGGAAACATGATTTTCATGATGCGCAACCTGCAGCGCATCTACGGCGTGTACGACACCGACGAGCAGATCGGCTTCCTGCCCTTGGCCCATGTGGCTGGGCGCATGTTCTACGCCTTCTGCGGCATCGAGTCCGGCTGCGTCGTCAATCTGGTGGAGGAGCCGGAAACCTTCGTCGGCGACCAGCAGGAGGTGGCCCCGACGGTGGCCTTCGCGGTGCCTCGGGTGTGGGAGAAGCAGCACTCCACGATCACCATCAAGTTGAAGGACGGCACCGCCCTGGGCCGCTTCGCTTACGATCTGGCCATGAAGGCTGGGCTTAAGCGCGCCGCCTTTGCCAAGGCCGGTCGCCCGGTGCCTTGGCCATTGCGCTTGGCCGGCGCGGCGGCGGACTTTCTGGTGTTCAAGAACATTCTGGTGTTCCTGGGCTTGGATCGCTGCCGCTGGCTTTCAACGGGCGCAGCACCCATCGCCCCGGAGCTGATCGACTGGTTTTGGGCCATGAACAAGCCAATGTACGAGGTCTATGGGCAGACCGAGTGCTCGGGCCTGGCCACCGCCAATCTGCCCGGGGAGACCCGCATCGGCAGCGTCGGCAAGGCCAACGCGGAGGTTGACGTCACGCTATCCGATGCGGGTGAAATCCTCATCCGCAGCGCCGGCGTGATCCGGGGCTACTGGAACAAGCCGGAGAAGACCGCCGAAACCTTTCGCCAAGGCTGGCTGCACACCGGCGATGTGGGGCGCATCGACGACGACGGCTACGTCTACATCGTCGATCGGATGAAGGACATCATCATCACCGCCGGCGGCAAGAACATCACGCCCAGCGAAATCGAGAACCAGCTCAAGTTCTCCCCCTACGTCACCGATGCGGTGGTGGTTGGCGACCGCCGCCCCTACCTGACCTGCCTGGTGATGATCGACCACGAGAACGTCACCAAGTTCGCCCAGGACCATGACGTCCCCTTCACCAACTACACCAGCCTGTGCCACACCCAGGCCGTGCAGGATCTGATCGGTGAGGAAGTCGAAGCGGTCAACGCCAAGTTCGCCCGGGTGGAGACCATCAAGAAGTTCAAGCTGATCGATCAACTACTGGATCCGGAGGACGACGAGTTGACGCCCACCCAAAAGCTCAAGCGCAAGGTGGTGCACGAGAAGTATGCGGATTTGATTGAGGCCATGTACTAACGGATTTCACCCAATCCTAACCACCCAATCCGAACCAATGTCGCAAAACCGGCCCAAAGTGTCGTATGATTCCCTACGCCGCCGCCGGGTGCTGAGATAGCATCGAGAAGTACATTGGGTTGGCTCGTGCGAGGCTGCGCAATGGCGCGAGTACCTTATTTGGAGGGGATTCATGGAATTTGAAGGTAGCAAACTGAACCGGGCCGTGATTTCGGCCATCGCCATGAGCGCCGCTGGCTCGGTGGCGGCGCAGACGGCAACCATTGAGGAAGTCATTGTCACGGCCACCAAACGAGCGGAATCGACCCAGGACATAGCGGTGTCCGTTTCGGCCCTCCAAGGAGACGCCTTGGATGAGTTGAGAATCAGCAACTTTGACGACTACGTCGAGCACCTGCCAAACGTCGTCATGATGGGCGTCGGTCCTGGCCAGAGCGAGATTTACATACGCGGCGCCGCCACCGAACAATCCAAGAACTCCATTGCCAGCATCCAGGGTGCGGCCCCCGCGACCGCCCTGTACGTTGACGAGCAGCCAGTGTCCTTTGGTGGTCGCAACCTTGATGTTTATGCCACGGACCTGAGCCGCATTGAGGTTCTGCCCGGTCCCCAAGGCACCCTGTTTGGCGCAAGCTCCCAATCTGGCACCGTGCGCCTGATCACCAACAAGCCTGATCCCACCGGGTTTGAGGCCGGAGTCAAGATCGGCGCCTCCTCCACCAAGGGCGGCGATGTCAGCAACTCCCAGGAAGGGTTCGTCAATCTGCCGTTGTCCGATCGGGCTGCGTTGCGCATCGTGGGCTATCGAGACAATCAGGCTGGCTGGATTGACAACATCCTTAACGATCCGGACAACGGCGGATTCTCGCCGGTCATCGATTTGCTGAATCGCAACGACATTTCGGCATCGCCCATCAACCCGGCGAGCACGTTCGAAGCAGCGGACAACAGTCACTTGGTCGAGGACGACTTCAATGATGCCGACTATCTCGGCGGGCGGGTTAGCCTCTCCTATGACTTCAACGACGATTGGGGAGCCGTCGTACAGCACGTCCAGCAATCGCTGGAGACCGACGGGGTGTTTGCCTATGACCCGAACTTGGATGGCAAGAGCAGCGCCAACCGATTCACCCTCGACAGCACAGAGGATGACTTCGGCCTGACCATGCTGTCGGTAGAGGGCCGTGTGGGCATGCTTGACGTGATCTATGCGGCGGGCTACTTGAACCGGGAAGTCGACGCCTACGTCGATTACACGGATTACACCAACGGCGGCGGCTACCAAGTTTACTATCTCTGTCCTGGGTACGCAGACGATGGCACTTGGGCGCGGTCCGGCACCGCCAGCACGCCCGTTATGTGTCACGACCCTGAGGCGCAGTTCCAGGAATTCACGGACAACAAGCGCTGGACCCATGAGTTTCGCATCTCCACGCCCCAGGACCTCCGGGCGCGTCTGACCGCCGGGGTATACTACGACGATCAGAAAACGGAAGGCGTCGGAGCCTTCGACGATGCGGCCACTTTTGACGACGGGGACGGTTCCTGGCCCGCAATGGCCTTGATTGGCGATGCCGGAGAAGGCACCAACTCCCCGAGCACTCCGTACAATCCCAAGGTGACCTTCGTAAACGACTACACGCGCGAAATCGAACAGATCGCCGTGTTCGGCCATTTCGAGTTTGACCTCACCGACCAGGTGACCGCGAGCCTCGGTGCCCGCTGGTACGACCTCGATTTTGAATTCAAGGGCGCGAGCAGCTTCTCCTTCGGTTGCAAGTACGCCCCGTTGGATGAGCTGTGCGACTCCAGCGTCAGGAGAGGCGGCTTCGATGCAACGAGCCGCACATCCGGCAACAACGTCACCGCTCGCTTGCAAGCTCTTGGACAGGGAACTTTGGAAGCGCTTATGGCGGCGGGCCGCGACAGCTGCCGGCCCGAAGTGCGTGATACCGCGACCTGCCGCGGCGGCGTCTTCAGCCGCGGCATGGACTTCAGTGCCGCGCAATCCCTCTACGCGGACATCCAGAACGGCTCGTTCAATGTTGACGACCTGAACGATGATGGGGTTCTGAGCGAGTCTGATGTCATTCTTCGGGCATCGCTCGATTGGCGCGTTAATGACGAGCTGATGGTATTCGCCACCTACGGACAGGGTTTCCGGCATGGGGTGACCAACCGCAATGCCGGTGTGGGCGCCAGAAACCCTAGAGGCCTGCCGGCCTACGACGGCTACCGGGTGCCGGCAATTGCCGAGACCGACGAGATGGAAACTTGGGAAATCGGTATGAAGGGCGACTTCGCGGACAACACGCTGCGCCTCAATGCGACGGCTTACTTCTCCGAGATCACGGATCTGCAGGTTTCGCGCTTCGACCCGGCAAACGTCGCGTTTCTGGTGTTCATCGAAAACGTGGGGGACGCGGAAGTCCTAGGGCTTGATGCCGACTTCACTTGGCTGGCGACACCCAATCTCACGATCTCCGGCGCCGTGAGCCTGATCGACAGCGAAATCACCCGCCTTAACCCGCAGCTGAACGAGATTTCCGTGCCTGAAGGCAGCGAACTCCCGTTCAGCCCCGACTTCGCCAGCAGCCTGCGCGCCCGCTACGATTTCCATGGCGTGTTCGACGGGCAGACCAACGCCTATCTCAGCGGCAGCATCAGCTATTCCGGCAGCAGCAAGTCAGGCATTGCCGGCAGTGCCTTCTTCGTGGAGGACACGCTTGTGCGCAGCCGTGGAAGGGGTTCTGGACTGTCCATTTCCGACGAAGGCGGCATCTTTGCGGGCGGCAACTGCGGCACCTACGATGCTCAGAGCTTCTGCTCGAACGGCAGATACGTCCAAGACAGCTACGTTTTCCTGGACGTCGCGTTTGGCGTCGAGCGGGACAACTGGAGCGCGGAAGTGTTCGTGGACAACCTTGCGGACAAACGGGCCGAACTGCATGTTGACACGCTGCAGTACGTCCCCAAGGTCGTGACCAATCGGCCGCGCACCGTGGGGCTGCGCTTCTCTTACGACTTCGCCGACTAGGAGCCTGCACCATTACCTTACCCCGGGCGGCCAAAGCCGCCCGCCCGGCGGGTGTTTCGCGCCGCCGCCGGGTTGGCTGGAGCGTGGGCTTAATGCTCGACCGCTGAGGCAGCCGGCGACCTTCGTGCCGGTGGTATCATCTGCTCCGTCTTGGTCGAGAACGCAGGACGATGCAAGCAGACCACGCTGGCGCCGCAGGTCCGAAGCCGCGTACCGAAGGTGCCGCCGCACGGATTGACCAGGCCAGAAAGCTGATCGAGGGCGCGAAGTTCAGTGAGGCGGCGGCCCTTGCCGAGACGCTTCTCGATGCCCCGCTCGAGGATGATCAGCACACCGAATCACTGTACCTGCTCGCCGTTGCGCAACGATTCGGCAACCAGCCCCGCGAAGCCTTGGCGACCCTGCAGCGCCTGCATGGAGAGAGTGCGGGTCACGCTCGGGCTTGGCAGGAGCGAGGGCACATTTGCTCCGCCGAAGGCTGGCATGCGGAGGCCATTGCGGCGTACTCAAGGGCCGTGGAAAGGAATCCGGCGCTCATTGCGAGTTGGCGCTGCCTCGCGAAACTCCACGATCGCAATGGCGACCGGGATGGTGCGCAGCGCGCCCGCGAGCGGTTGGAGTTCCTGAAACGGCTGCCACCGGAACTGGTTCACGTCACTGACCTGATCCACGAGGGGAAGTTTCACAAAGCCGATCAGCTTTGCCGGAAGTTTCTCGAGGGGAACCGACGCCATGTGGAAGGCATGCGGCTGTTGGCCGAGATCGGGACGCACCTCAAAATCTACGACGATGCCGAGTTCCTGCTCGAAAGCTGTGTGGCGTTCGCGCCGGACTACATTCCGGCGCGCATCGACTACGCCAATCTGCTCATTCGGAAAACCAGTTTCGAGAAGGCAAATGAGCAGGCCCGGCGGCTGGTGGACATGCAGCCCAACAACCCGAGCTTCAAGACCACCTTGGCCACCACTCTGGTCGGGCTCGGTCGATTCGACGAGGGCGTCGCCCTGTACCGCGAGCTTCTCACTGCGGACCCGACGCGAAGCCAACTGCACCTGTTGACCGGCCACGCGCAGAAGACCATGGGTGCCGTGGACGACGCCGTTGAGTCCTACCGACAGGCCCATCACCGCCGTCCTGACTTTGGCGATGCCTTTTGGAGCTTGGCCAACACCAAGACCTACCGGTTCAGCGATGAGGAAATCCGGCACATCAAGCGCTTTGAAAAGGCTCCCGGCACTGCCGTCGACGACCGCATCCACCTGTGTTTCGCCGCTGGCAAGGCGCTGGAGGACCGGGCCGAATACGATGCCTCCTTCGAGTACTACGAACGGGGCAACGCCCTCAAGATGCAGGAGAACCGGTATCGGGCCCAGGCTAACGAGAACCGCGCCCGCGCGCAGATGGAAACCTGCACAAGGGAACTGTTCGAGCGCCGGGCCGCAGTGGGATTCGATTGCCCCGATCCCATCTTCATTGTTGGGCTGCCGCGCGCTGGGTCGACCCTGCTCGAACAGATCCTGGCCTCCCACAGCCGAGTGGACGGCACCATGGAACTGCACAACATTCTGGCCCTGGCCCAGCGGCTCCGGGGCCGGCAAGCCGACCGGGACTCACGTTACCCCCAGATACTCCACGAACTGGACAGCAGCTACTTCCGGCGTTTCGGCGAGCAGTACATTGACCAGACCCGAACCTACCGGGGCCAAGCCCCGTTGTTCATCGACAAGATGCCCAACAACTTCATGCACATTGGGCTGATCCGGCTGATCCTGCCCAATGCCAAGGTGATCGACGCGCGGCGCCATCCCATGGCCTGCTGCTTCAGTTGCTTCAAGCAACTGTTCGGCGAAGGGCAGGAATTCTCCTACGGCCTGGAGGAAGTCGGCCGCTACTACCGCACCTATGTGCGTCTGATGGATCACTGGGATGAGGTCCTGCCGGGGTTCGTCCTGCGCGTGATGCACGAGGAAGTGGTGGATGACTTGGAAACCCAGGTGCGGCGCATCCTCGATTTCTGCGACCTGCCGTTCGAATCAAGCTGCGTCCAATTCCACAAGACCGAGCGCAACATCCGCACGCCGAGTTCCGAACAGGTGCGGCAACCCATATTCCGCGAGGGGCTCGACCGGTGGCGGGGCTACGAGAAGCACCTTGGACCCCTACGGGAAGCTCTGGGCGCCGGGATACTCGACCGCTACCCCGCGGGTCGGCAACCGGCCCCAAACGCTCCTCGCCCCGATTCTCGCCGCGCATAGGGAACCATGAGGGTGAGCGACGGTTCCACGATGCGTTCACTGTTCGACCTGTATCGCGCCGGTCGATTCGAATTGTTGGCGGTGCGGACGCGGGACCTGCTCCGCGCCCATCCGGATCAAGTGGCGCTGCACAGCCTGTTGGGCGCCGCATGCTTGGAACTCGGCAACTTGGGGGGTGCCATCGAAAGTTATCAAGCGGCTTTGGCCCTCCGGCCAGATTTTGCGAAAGCGCACAACAGCTTGGGCATCGCCTATCTTCGTTCGGGCCGCGCAGGGGACGCCGCTGGCAGCTTCAGCCGTGCGATCGATTGCGACCCCAAGTTCGCTGAGGCCCGCTTCAACCTAGGCGTTGTTCGAGAGAACCAGCGGCGGGTGAACGAAGCCGTAGAGCAATACGAACAGGCCGTGAAACTGGAGCCCGGATACCGCAAGGCCCAATGCGCGCTGGCCAAAGTCCTTTGGGAAATCGGGGACTACGGCCGGGTTGTCCAACACTACGAGATGGCCTTGGCGGACGATGCGGGTTATCTGCCCGCGCACCGGGGGGTGATGCAGTTCCTTGAGCAGTCGAATCAGCACGAGGCGTTGCGCACGGCCCTGGCGCGCGCTCGGGCAGCATTGGGCACCGGACACCCATTGGTCCGGTTCCAGGAAGGGGTGATGGCGGATATCGACGGTGACGCTGCCGGCGCCAGGGCGCTGCTTGAAGGCTGCCCCATCGAGCCGGCGGATGCGGAAGCGTTGCACGATGAGAGGATGCGACTGAGCCGCTTGGCCGCCATCTGCGACAGGCTGGACGATGTCGGCGCCGCCCTGAGCTATGCGGCGGGCGCAAATCGTTTGTCGCAGCAATCGTGCGCTGGGAAAGGGATCGACAAGACGCGGTTTCTGGCGTTCATTGAGCATCGGAAACAGATCTTCACGGAGCCCAACATCAAGCGGTGGTCCCGCGATGAAAAGGGCTCGAAGGTGCGGCAACGCCGCGGTCAGGGCGCCGGCGCAGCGCCACAGCACGAGCCGGGCTCCACCCGACAACCAACATTCGTCATCGGATTCCCTCGATCCGGGACCACGCTGATCGATATGGCCTTGCGCGGCCACCCCGCCATTGAGGTTGCCGAAGAGAGCGACGCAGTGCCGCGCATGGTGAACGCGCTGTCTGGCGCATCCGACGAACGGCTGTCTTCCTTGGCTGAACTTTCCAGCACCGAAATTGAGGCTGCGAGAAGCCGTTATTTCGATGCACTCGAGCAGCAGGCCCACGCATCGGACACGACGGCGTGCGTGGTCGACCGATTTGCCCTGAACCTAGTGTATGTCGGAGAGATACACCGGGTGTTTCCAAACGCCAAGTTCATCCTAATGCTGCGCCACCCTGCAGACTGCGTATTGAGCTGCTACCTGCGGGCGTTCGTCGAGACCTCGGCCAATGCCAGCTTTCACACCTTGGAGGAGGCCTCACATCTCTACGATCAGGTCTTCGGTCTTTGGGCGCAGTTCACCGAACACTTGGATCTGAACGTCATTGAGATCAAGTACGAGGAGCTGGTCGCTGACATTGAGTCCGGTTGCCGCAGGATTGTGGAGTTCATCGGCGTGCCTTGGCATCCCGGTGTCCTTGACCACCAAGGCACGGCGCGAAGCCGGCCCTACATTCGAACCGCAAGCTACAATCAGGTTGTTCGGCCCCTCTACACCGCAGCCAGTGGTCGCTGGCAGCGCTACCGCGAGCACTTGGCGCCGGTGCTGCCCTTGCTCAAGCCTTGGATCGAACGCTTGGGATACGGGTCAACAACCGAAGTGGGTTCTACGGCGCGCGTCAGCCTGACCAAGACCGGGAAATCCTCCAAGGACTCAGGCCAATCGGCACCGACTGCCGGGAGTGCGCCGAATTGATGGGCTATCACGGCATTGTCCTGTGATCGTCTCCCACGCCCACCGCTTCATCTTCTTCGCCGTGCCGAAGACCGCCACCCAGGCCGTGCGCCAAGCCCTGTCGGCGCATCTCGGACCGGACGACTGGCAGCAGCACGCGCTATACGGCCAGGCCCGGCTGCCGATTCCGGCGCTGGCGGCCAAGGGGCACGGCCACCTATCCGTTCGGGAGGTGGCTTCCCGGCTCGATCCTGACACTTGGAACGACTACTTCAAGTTCGCCTTCGTGCGCAACCCGTTCGAGCGCTTCGTCTCCGCTTATCTTTTCCTGTTCCGGAACTCAGGGGTTGCGCAGCAGCGGGAACTCAGGGAAATCACGGAGGGGATGAAGGCCGCCTTGAACCGTCCAAGGTTTCGGCAGCGGGTGCTCATCGTCCCCCAGAGCGAATTGCTCACCGATGCCAGCGGCCGCGTGGCTCTCGACCACCTCGGTCGGCACGAGCGGCTGCAGGCCGACCTTGACGAGATCGCGCAGCGCTTGGGCTTGCCACCGATGGCCTTGGCCAGGCGCAACGCGACTCAGCACGCGCACTACTCGCACTACTACGACGGTGAACTCAAGGAGATGGTGGCGGCGCTCTATGTCCATTCCACTACCGCTTTGAGTCGAGTGTCCTGTCCCGCAAATAAGTGTGATTATTCGTGGCGGTTTCGGCCCCCGGCCGCGTTGCTCCGCCTTGTGTGGGGCCTGCCACACCGCGTTGTCGCGCCCTTTCCGGCAACGGAAAGGCCCTTGCACGGGAACCAAAACGGCCTAGCGCCTAAAACCCACTTATTTGCGGGACAGGACACTAGCGCGCCTTAGCCCAAACAGGGTCCGTCCTGACCAGAAATTCCTAGCATTGACGCAGTATGGATGAGTCATTAGTATGAATCATACTGACTCAATATATGACTCAAGACGGGATTGACGAATGAACCAACTGACGATCAGGGGATTTGACAGCGACTTGGAGCAGTGCATCCGACAACTCGCGGGCCGTGAGGGCATCTCGCTCAATCGGGCAGTCTTAAGGCTTCTGCGCCGCGGGGCGGGCCTGCAGGAGCGCTACGATGGGTCCAACGTCGTCGGCACGTCGCTGGACCATCTGATCGGCACTTGGACGCATCGGGAAGCGATGGAGATGAACCGCGCGCTCGAAGACCTCTCCAAGATCGACGAAGCGATGTGGCAGTGAGGATTCTCCTCGACTCCAATGCCTATTCCAATCTCAAGCGCGGGCACGGCCCGGTCGCGGACCTCGTTCGCCGGTCCGAAGAGGTTCTATTGCCTCTCGTGGTTATTGGCGAATTGCTTTACGGCTTTAGAAATGGGTCCCGTTTGGAGCGGAATCTGGATGAACTGCGGGTGTTCATGGACAACCCGCGCGTTACTGTGGCGGATATGACGCTGACCACGGCCGATCGTTATTCTCGAATTGCGGCAACTCTGCGGGCTAAGAGCCGTCCTCTGCCGAGCAATGACATCTGGATTGCGGCGCACACCCAGGAGACGGGGGCCGACCTCATTTCCTATGATGAACACTTCAGCCAAATCGATGGGCTTGCTTGGCTGCATTTGTCCGCCGAGGATTAGTGTCCTGTCCCGCAAGTAAGTGTGATTACTCGTGGCCGTTTCGGCCCCCGGCTGCGTTGCTCCGCAGAGCCTTCAGCCGGTGAGCGCGAGGGGCTTGCCCCTCGCATGAAGTTGTGTGGGGCCTGCCACACCGCGTTGTCGCGCCCTTTCCGGCAACGGAAAGGCCCTTGCACGGGAACCCAAACGGCCTAGCGCCTAAAACCCACCTACTTGCGGGACAGGACACTAGCCCCGGCTGGATTTGGCTCGCATTCACAACTTCCTTGCTTGGGGCATGACCTCCTCAAGGTAGGCGTCCAAGGCGTCGCTGTGCCAGGGGGCGCGCAAGGCGACGTTGACTTCCTGGGCGCCCGCTGCCTTGTATTGGGCGAGCCGCTCCACGGCTTGATCGGGTGTGCAGAGCAGCGCTCCGCCGGAAACGCGATCAGCGAGGGTGCCCCAGTCGGCGGCGATTTGCCTGCGCTGCTGGTCCACATCCTCCTCGTCAACGCCTAGGTTGAAGGTCAGGTTGACCGAGCGCCGGATGGTGGCTGGGTCGCGGTTCTCCTCCTCGCACCATTGGTTGAGTACGGTATTGAGGCGCGCAAACTCTTCCGCCGACAGATAGGCGGCATTCCAGCCGTCCGCGTGGTCGGCGACGATTTTCAAGGTGCGCTTTTCGCCTAGACCGCCGACCCAAATGGGCAGGCGCTGCTGCACGGGAGATGGCAGGCAACTGGCATCCACCACTTGGAAGTGCTTGCCGTTGAAGTCGGTGCGTTCGCTGGTGAGCATGCCGCGAATCACTTGAATGGCCTCCTCGAGCATGTCCAGCCGGGTGCCGATGTCGGGGAAGGCGTAGCCGTAGGCGGTGGCCTCCCAGATGTGCCAGCCCGCGCCCAAGCCGAGCTCAAAGCGGCCCCCGGTGATATGGTCCAAGGTGGTGGCCGCCTTGGCCAGCAGGCTGGGATTTCGATAGCCCACATAGAACACCAGACAGCCGATGCGGGCTCGGCGGGTTTCCGCGGCCAGCGCGCCCAAGGTGGTGAGCGCCTCGAAGTGCGGTTCGGTGCCGTTTTTTGGCGGCGCTTCGTAGAAGTGGTCCCAAGCGGAGATCCAGTCCACGCCACCTTGGTCGAGCTTTCGCCATAGCTGGCGCAACTCGTCCATGGGCAGGTTTTGTTGGCCAACATGTACGCCGAGGGAAAGGGGCATGATGGGGGTTCCTCTACGGGGTTGCGGGAGTGGCTAACGAGTTGATGCCTAAGATCGACAGTATGCGGGCCGCAAGCCAGGAAATTCGCTCATTTGTTTACTTTCCCCGCGGTCAAAAAAAACAGTGGTCGGAACCGGCACCTGCGTCTATTTTGCATTCAAGGCGAACATTGCGCCAGCTGTAGCCTTGTCCAATGAGGTATGAGCCTGAACGGAGGCCGGGTTTCCAGCGTGAAGTGAGCCTGAAGGGTCGGGATTTGGGATCATCGGGGGATGATCGTGACACTTCAGACCGAGCGGATACGGACGTTGGAGCAGGTTCGTGCCTTCGTTGAGGGCAGCGGGCCGGTGGACATCAAGCTGGCGGACCCTGAGTCGGCCTACGCCTTCATCCGGCGCGCGCTGGTGCGGTTCGGCTACCACGGGGCGGGGCGGGCGGCCAAGGGGCTGCTGAGGGCCTACCTGGGGAAGGCGACGGGGCTGTCGAGGGCTCAGGTGGCGCGGCTGATCCGACGGCACCGCGAGACCGGGACGGTGGCGGACCGCCGGGGCGGGCCGCCGGCGAGGCCGTTCCGGCGCAAGTACACGGATGCGGACGTGCGCCTGCTGGCGGCGGTTGACGGCGCCCTGGGGCGCATGTCGGGCCCGGCGACGCGGGCGGTGCTGCGCTGGCAGTTCAAGCTGTTCGGCGAACGGCGCTTCGAGCGCCTGGCCAACCTGCGCAAGTCCCGCACCTACCGGGCGGCGCGCACGACCCTTGAGCCGACGCGGCCCGTCCGGTCGGCGATCGGCGAGCGTCGGCGCCCCGACCCGCAGGGCCGGGCGGGATTCCTGCGTGTGGACACGGTCCACGCGTGGACTTCGTCCACGTTGGCGACTTGGACGGGACCAAGGGCGTGTACCACGTCAACGCGGTCGACGAGGTCACCCAATGGCAGCTCGTCGCCACGGTCGAGGCGATCTCGGAGCGCTTCCTGATCCCCGTTCTGGAAGGGCTGATCCAGTCCTTTCCCTTTGGGATCACGGGCTTCCACGCCGACAACGCGTCGCGCAGGGACGCGCCGGTTCCGAGTACGTCAACCACCGGGTCGCCGCGCTGCTCAACCGGCGGCACGTCGGGGACTTCACCAAGTCCCGCGCCCGGCGCTCGAACGACAACGCGCTGGTGGAGGGGAAGAACGGCTCGGTGGTCAGGAAGTGGCTCGGCCACGGCCACATCCCCAAGCGGTTCGCCGCCGAGGTGGACGCCTTCACCCAGGGCGCGCTGTCCCCGTTCCTCAACTTCCACCGCCCGTGCCTGTTCCCCGTCGAGGTGGAGGTTGGGAAGGGGCGGACCAAGCGGCGCTGCCGGGACGCGAACGTGGCCACGCCCCACGAACGGCTCAGGTCGCTGCCGGACGCGGCCGCCCGGCTCCGGCCGGGCGTGACCTTCGAGCAGCTCGACGCAATGGCCATGGCGGTGTCCGACCTTGAGGCCGCCAAGGCCGTCAGCGCCGCCCGGGACGCGCTGTTCCGACGCATCGGCGAGGAGTGGGCCGCCGCCTGACGCGGGGGCTGCGCAAGGCGCGCGGGGCGCCCCGCCGCCATCCCGGAATCGGGGGATCGCCCTTCAACCGCGCCATTCCGGGTTCGATGGCCTCCAGGAGGCCGCCCCCCGCTTGCGCGGCGGGCGGCTGCGGGCCATCATCGACGCTCAACTCAACCCCGGAAACCGACCCGGCAACGCTTCCCTACGATCCCCTTCGTTCAGGCTCATTTCCATATTGGAAAACACTCTAATTTTAGAGACGGCACACTAGGGTAGGATCGCTTGGAGAGGTTGCGGCGGTGCTCCTTTCCGATCTTCCTGCCTTCGCGGAGGCACGGCGCAGCAGGACGGCGAAAGAGGTGTTGCGTTTGAGTGCGCTTTGTTTGGTTCGCCCCTTTGGGAAGGACAGCGGTTTGAATCCCGGCGTCCGTGCGTGTAGTGTCCGGGCATCGGTCATTTGGAAGGGACCGTGGCGGCGGCTTTAATCGCCCATTGGTTTTGGAACGGACGGGAGGAGATCATGGGGAACCTGCGGACCCTGTTTTGCGCATTGGCGCTCTCGCTGCTTGCGGGGGCGGCCGTTGCGGGGGAGCCCGCGGGGCTGCGGGTGGTCGAGCTGTCGC
>JAQAJJ010000053.1 GCA_028278675.1 Candidatus Azophilus lithoversatilis | reverse complement strand
ATGTGTAAGGTGGGAATTGTGTGTGTCCCGATCCTGATGAGGTGAGAATTGTGTGTGTCCCGATCCTGATGTGATGCTGATGTGTGTCCCTGTCCTTATGCCGGTCCTGGTGCATACCGGTACCGGCGAATGGCCTATACTTGGTCGCGAGGCCCAAAGACATTCGGGAGGAAAATAATGGCCGAAGCCTTGCAGGAGCAGCAGGCACCCACGCTTCCCCACGAAATTGACCCCCGGGAGTTTGATGGCCCGGGGTTTCAGCGCGATCCCTTCCCGCTCTACAAGCGGTTGCGCGACCACCATCCCTTGTTTCACGACCGCTTTCACAACCGTTGGGTGTTGTCACGCTACTGGGACATCGACGGCGCCTTTCAGGACAATGCGAGCTACGACCGCGCCGTTTACAATCCGGATGGCCCTTACCAATTCGGCTCCACCCACGTTTTCGGGCCGAACATCCTGGAGTACGGCAACAGCCCGCAGCACCGCTGGCTGCGCAACATCGTCGCCGGACAATTCGTGGGCAATCGGCTGCAGGTGTTCTTGCCTATGGTGGCGCAGATCTGCGATGAAGTGATCGCTACCTTGAGGGAGGCCGGCGAAGTGGAGCTGGTCAGCCAGTTCTCCAGCCAAGTGCCCATCCGCGTGATTTCCAACATGTTGGGCCTGCCCCGGGAGGATGAAGACGCCTTTGTGGACTGGTACCAAGCCCTGATCGCCGGCCTGGGTTTCGGCGGCGAGCATCTGGCCCGGGGCATTCAGGCGCGAAACGAGATGTGGGACTACTTGGATCCGCTCATTGCGGCCCGTTCGAAGACACCGGGCGACGATCTTCTGTCGCGCATCGTCAGCGCCGAGCTCGAGGGTGCCCGCATGAGCCCCGACGAGGTGAAGGGCTTCGTCGCCCTGCTACTCGCGGCAGGGGGCGACACCACTGACAAGGCCATCGCCAACATGTGGTTCCATATGATGTACACCCGCCCCGACCAGTACGCCGATGTGCAGGCCGATCCCAACCTTTGGGACGCCGTCTTCACCGAGATGATGCGCTACGATCCCGTGGTGCATGCCCAGTTCCGCCACACCACTCGGGAGGTGGAACTGCATGGCCGGGTGATCCCGGAGCGCGCCGGAATCATTCTCTACCTCGGCGCCGGCAACCGGGACGAGCGCGTTTTCAAGGACCCGGATACCTTCGACATCCACCGCGGCGACCTGCACATGGGCCGCGAAAACCGCTCCGGGCGCTACAAGGACGGCAAGCCAGGCCATCTGGGCTTCGGCATCGGCCAACACTTCTGTATGGGCTACGCCATGGCCCGGCAGGAGGCCATGATCGCCTGCACCAAGCTGATGGCGGCCATGGGCGCTCCGCAGCCGAAGTTTGACAGCCATCCCGGCATCAGTTCGCCGTCCATTGACTCGGGTGGCTTCCGTTCGCCGCAGGAATTGGTCCTGACGTTCAACCCAGCCTAACCCTACTGCCATGAAGGTTCGCATCGACTTCGACAAATGCCACCGCTCCGGCGAGTGCTACTACAATCATCCGGAACTGTTCGAGATGAGCGATGCGGGCGACCCGCTGCTGAAGACCGCGGACCTGACCGATGCGGGAACGCGCCTGCACGCCGAGCAGGCCGCGGAAGTCTGTCCGGCAGGCGCCATCCTCGTTGAGGAGTGATCGCGGCATGATCACGCGCCGCTGTTTCGCCAGCGTGGCCGCGCTCGGCGTCGGATCGCTGCTGGCAGCGCCCGTGCCGGCGCCGGTTAAACCGCACCTGCGAACACTGAGCGTCCTGCCCCTCAACGTCGAGACCCCGGCGCACCTGCTTGATGAGCCCTTCACCTCAGCTAGGCACATGTTCGTGCGCAACAACGGCTTGCCCCCAATCAAAACCGACCCCGCTGGCTGGCGGCTCGCCATCGACGGCGAGGCCAGCCGCACTCCGTGCCACTTCTCGCTGGCCGAACTGGGGACTCAATTTGAGGTCCACACCTATGCGCTGACCATCGAATGTGGTGGCAATGGCCGCGCCGAGTTCTTTCCGCCGGTGCCGGGTAATCAATGGACCACCGGCGCGGTCAGTTGCGCCCGCTGGACGGGCGTTCGCCTAGGCGATCTGCTCCACGCCGCCGGCATAACCGACGATGCGGTCTATGTCGCCTTCTACGGACGCGACCGGCACCTGTCGGGCGAACCGGCCAAATTGCCCATCTCCCGTGGCGTGCCGGTGGAAAAGGCCCTGCTGCCGGAAACCCTCGTGGCTTGGGCGATGAACGATGGTCCCATTCCCGCCCTGCATGGCGGGCCCCTGCGTTTGGTGGCGGGTGGCTGGCCGGGTTCGGTCAGCGGCAAGTGGCTGCACCGGCTCGCCATCCGCGATCGAGTTCATGACGGTCCGAAAATGGGTGGCCACTCCTATCGGGTGCCTTGCGAACCGGTGGAGCCGGGTGCCGAGGTGGCTGCGGCGGACATGTGCATCATCGAAGCCATGCCAGTGAAGTCGTTGATCACCCATCCGGCGTCCGGGGTTCGCCACCGCCTCGCCGAGCCCTTGGCCGTGCGCGGCCATGCTTGGGCGGGGGAAGGGGCCGTGGCCCGAATGTTCCTGTCCGCTGACTATGGACAAACGTGGCAGCGAGTGGCCCTCGATGAGCCGATCAATCGTCTGGCTTGGCAGCGCTTTCGCGGTGAAGTCCGGTTCGCCACCGCCGGCTACTACGAAGTCTGGGCACGGGCCGAGGACGAACATGGCGTCGCCCAACCGATGCTGCTGCCCGGCTGGAACCCGAAGGGCTACCTGAACAACGCATGTCATCGCATCGCCGTGCAAGTAGCCTGATCGGATCAACGAGGCGATGCCTCAGACCGACGAGAGGGCGCACCGCCCTGGAGCGGTGGTGTGCGCAAGCTCACGATCGAGTTGCTGCCGCAACTCGGCGCTCGCCGGGCGCAGGAGTTGGCTCATTCGGCGGCCTTTTCCCGCGAATAAAAGAAGTGGTCCGGTTGGCCGCAACACTCGCATTCTGCACCGGGACGGCGGGCGCGACGGCCGCGGCCGCCGAACCCCACGTTGGCTTGGTCGTGGCGCCGGGGTGGAAGCTGGTCTACGCCCATTGCAGCGGCTGCCACGGTTTGGACTTGGTCTCGGCGCAAAGGGGTGATCGAACCTTCTGGACCGCCACCATTCGCCGGATGCAAGCCAACGAAAATCTGTGGCGATTCGACCCTCAAACCGAAGATCAGCTTCTAAGCTACCTGTCCCGGCACTACGCCAGGCGGCCATTCGCTGGACGACGAGCGCCACTCGCCGCCAGCTTGCGGCCAAGTGCAGGCCGCCGGGAAGACTGAGGTTTGACCGGGACCGCGCCCTAAGTCAATCGGCGGAATTCGGCTCGGCCATCAGTTCCTGCATCAGGAAGGTCGCCACTAGGGCGTCGCGGCGGGCGAGCTGGGCCAAGTTGGCGGCGGCGCTGTGGCCGCCTTCGGTGTTTTCGTAGTAAAGGGCTTCGTGGCCTTGGGCTTTGAGCCGGGCCGCCATCTTGCGGGCGTGGCCCGGATGCACCCGGTCGTCCTTGGTGGAAGTGGTCAGAAACACGGGCGGGTAGACCGCGTCCGGATGAGTGTTTTGGTAGGGCGAGTAGGCGGCCAGCCATCGGCGGGCCTCGGGGTCGTCCGGGTCGCCGTACTCGCCGGTCCAGGAGGCGCCGGCCAGGAGCTTGTCGTAGCGCAGCATGTCCAGCAGCGGCACCGCCGACACCGCGGCTCCGTAGAGGTCGGGGCGTTGGGTCAAGGCCACGCCCACCAGCAGGCCGCCGTTGGAGCCGCCGTAGATGCCGAGCTGCTGCGGACGGGTGACGCCGGTTGCGGCCAAGTGCTCGGCGATGGCGGCGAAGTCGTCGTAGGCCCGCTGGCGATTGGGTCCGAGCGCCGCTTGGTGCCACTGCGGGCCGTACTCGCCGCCGCCGCGTATGTTGGCGATGGCGAACACGCCGCCCGATTGGAGCCATGCTGTGGCCAAGGGCGAAAGATAGCTCGGCGTCAAGGCGATCTCGAAGCCGCCATAGCCGTACAGCAAGGTGGGCAGCGGACCGCGCCGCCCTTTCGGCTCGATGACGAAGCAGGGCACCTTGACGCCGTCGCTGGAGGTGGCGAACGTTTGCCGTGCGCTGAGCTTGGCGGCGTCGAATCGCGCCGGCAACTGCGTCACCGGATTGGGAGCCTTGCCAGGCGTGATGGCGTAGAGCGTGTCCGGCTTCAGGAAGGCTTCGAAATTAACCAGCGCTAGGTCGCTATGGGGATTGGCGGAGACGATGCTCAAAGTGCCGTTTCCCGGCAACGGCACGTTTTGGCGGCCCCACCCCGCCTCCTGCGGGCGAAGTTCCAGCAACTGCATCACCACATCCTCGGTGACGCTGACGTACAGGCTCGATCGGCCCACCCGCACGTCGGTGACGGCGCGCCGCGCAGTGGGGCGCACCAGCGCCTCCACGCCTGCCAGCCGACCGGCCAGAAGGTCGCCGAGTGGGACGGAGAACAGGGCGCCTGCCGGGATCGTCTGACCAATCGGCTCGCCAGCCGCTCCTGAGGAGGGACGCCATTCGCTGCGGGTAAGGCCGATCAGGCGACCCTGAAACAGGCCACGCCAGTCCACATCCGGCGGCAATGGCAGTTTCCGGGGCGCTCCTTCGCCGTCGAGCGCGTCGCCCAAGTAGTACACATCCTCTCGGAAGAAGGCTGGCGCATCGACGGCAAACGGGAAGGTGCCGAGCGCGTCCTTCAGCACCGCGCCACTGACCGCGACATGGTCGGAAGGCACCTCCAGCAGTAGTTGGCTGGCTGCCAACGGTTCATCGCGGCGCCAGAGCCGAAGCTCGGCGCCGTAGCCGGAGTCCGTGGCCCTAAAGCCGTCGCCGGCCTTGGCGATCAGCAACCGATCCGCGTCCAACCAAGCGACCGACTGCTTGGCCTCGGAACTGACGAAACCGTCCGTCACGAAGCGCTTGGCATCAAGGTCGAACTCCCGCACCGTCACGGCATCGCCGCCGCCTCGGGAGAGCATCAGCAGGCAGCGGCTGGCATCCGGCTCCAGGCACTCGGCACCCTTGTACACCCAGTTTTCGCCTTCGGCCTCGGCCAGTTGGTCGATGTCCAGCAGCACTTCCCACTGCGGTTCGCCAGTCAAGTAGGTTTGTAGTTCGGTGCTGCGCAGCAGCCCGCGCACGTGCGTTTGATCCTGCCAAAAGTTCAGCAACCGCTGACCGGCTTGGCGGGCATAGGGGATGCGGTCGGTGGCCGCATAGACCCTGTAGGCAGCCTTCTCGACGGCGGAGAAGCGCGGATCGGCGGTCAGTCGGGCCTCGGACTCACGGTTTTGCGCCTCGACCCAAGCCAGCGCCGGTTCCCCCTCGATATCTTCAAGCCAGAGATAGGGGTCAGCTGGCTCAGCGGCCAAAAGACTGGCCTCGGCAAGGATTAGGATAGGGAGCGTTCGGCCAGCAGCGGCGAGCAGCCGGCGGAATCCCTGAACATTCAGTGCGCTCATGACAGTACATCCTGGTAGTGGCGGGCGGTGCGTGGCCGGTGCGCTACTGCCCTCCGGCTGTTTCGGCTTCCTCCCGGCGCGCCCCGGCGAGGATGCCGGGCAGGGCGTAGTTGCCTTCGTGGCAGGCGTATTCGTAGATTCGCCCGTCGGCAGGCCGGAAAGTGATTTCGCCACGCCAAGGCTGGGTGTAGAGGGCAGGGTCCTGCACCTTGAAGCTGTACTTGATTTCGGCCTCCCCCACCCGGCGCAGCGTCTCGGTAACCACCCCTTCCGGGCTGAGCAGGAGTTGGTGCTTGACCGCGGCGCGGAAGGTCTGCCCGGGATGGAAGTTGGTGGTTTCCACCACCAGGGCGTCATCCTCCCAGCGGCCGATGGAATGCCCCATCCAAGGCCGCACGTGGGCGGGCGGATGCTCGCCGCCGAGCTGGATGATGCGGGCATCGTGGTTCATCTCCACGTGGATCATGACGTGATCCGGAGTCTGCACGATCTGGTAGTTGTTATTGTAGAGCACCGGCAGCATCGGCGGCCCGCCGGTGGAGCCGAAGCCGACCACGCAGCGTTCGCCCAAGGGACGCTGCTCCGGACCGTCGAAGGCATTGATGACATTGCCCATGAAGTTGATGAGCTTGATGCGGGCGCCTAGGCGGTAGGGGAGCTTGCCGCTGTCCGGGTAGGTGATGATCGAACTGCGCGCCTCGCCGTCCACCCGCAAGGCCTTGGTGCCGGGGTCCATCCAAAAGGAATTGTAACCGCCGACGTCCTCACCGGCTTCGAGTCCTTCTTCGGGGACGTTGTCGATGGCTTCAAAGAACCCCGCCGTCCGCCGTTCCCACTCAGCAGCTTCGGTCTCGGTCAGCACCAAGTGGTCAAACCGATCCGGACGCTCCAGGGCCGTGATGGTGGCGTTGGTCCAAGTGCCTTGCAGGTCGGGGTGGCCGAAATCGGTGCGCGGCGCATCGAAGGACTTGGCGTAAGCGGCGGCGCTTAGGACTGCGGCGGTGAGTAACAGGGCGGTGCGGTTCATGGCGGATTCTCCGTTGCCGAGTCGGGGATTTGGGCTTCCTTGAAGTCCTGCCTCGAATTGAAGTTGCGGAAGGCGTCTCCCTGACCCCGGAATTGCACATCGATTGCGCCCATCGAGTCAAGCCAGCCGTGCGCCGAGCGGCGGCCGCCGGCCAGATGGCGATCCAGCGAGCCGATGGCCTCGGTGCGCA
Organism: Candidatus Azophilus lithoversatilis; assembly: GCA_028278675.1. Lineage (GTDB taxonomy): Bacteria > Pseudomonadota > Gammaproteobacteria > Pseudomonadales > Azotimanducaceae > Azophilus > Azophilus lithoversatilis. Next base: position 10,200 of record JAQAJJ010000053.1, on the reverse strand, counting down.
GCAGGCAATGCAGTGGGTGGCGGTGCACCCCGTCATGGGCCACCGCGGCCAGCGGGCTGGAATCGGCAGGATGCGCCTCAAGCGCGGTGCGCAGGTGTTTGGCCAAGTCGAGCGGGATCAGCGGCGCGTCGCCAGGACACACCAAGGCCAAGGGCGTTCGGCAACGCCTCAGCGCCGCTGCAATGCCCGCCAGCGGGCCTTGGTGCGGCGGGAGTTCATCGGCTACCACGGGCGCGAGAAGGCGGTAGGCCTCGATGTTGCGGTTGGCGCTGATCAGCAGTGCGCTCACCTGCGGACGGAGCCGCTCGGCAATCCGCGCCACCAGCGCCTGTCCGCGCCAAGGTTGTAGCGGCTTGTCGGCGTTCCCAAGGCGGCGGCCGCGTCCTCCGCAGAGGATGATGCCCGTGATCTCGGTCACAAGTCGAGGACCAGTCGGGGAGTGCACGAGCGCGAGCAGCAGATCATCATCAGATCGTTGCGCCGGCGTTCCTCGGCGGTGAGGATGTCGTCCTGGTGGTCGGGCAGGCCTGCGAGCACTCGGGTTTCGCAAGCGCCGCAGATGCCGCTGATGCAGGAATTGGGCGCATCCACTCCGGCGGCCTCGACCGCCTCGAGGATGGATTGTCCGGCGGCGACCTTCAGGTTAAGACCGGACTTGGCCAGAACGACTTCAAATTCCCCCTCGATGGGTGGTTCGGCGTTCATCTCCCGCTCGCTTCCCGCTCGTTTCCTAAGTTGGCGGATCGGACCCCGTGAGAGTACAGTAAACCCGGGAGCGTGCGAACGCGACCTTGGGTCCGGCGGCGAGCGATGTGGCAGTTCGAGCGCAGTTCGAGCCGTTGTCCCGCCGGTAAGCAGGCGGGGTTGGATAGGGGGCGGGTTGCGCCGCCATGTTTGAATTTGATCAGGAGAAATCTTATGGCGTTGCCACAGGACATATCGCCGGTGAACAGCGAACTCATGGACGGCTTGGCCGCAGCCTCCAAGATGGAATGGATGGACTACGGCCAGCCGGGCGCGAAGATGAAGATCCTCTGGTTGGGAGCGGAAACGGGCCGCTGGGCGGTGCTTTTCAAGTGGGACAAGGGCTTTGTCGCCCCGCAGCACAAACACCTCAGCGCCGCCTACACCTTCATTTTGAAGGGCAAGCTGCAAGTGCGCGACGGCACCCTCGACGCCGGCGATTTCGTCTATGAGCCGAACGGCATGGTGCATGGCACCACCACCGCCTTGGAGGACACCGAGTACCTGTTTCTGTGCGACGGCCCAGTGCTGTTCTTTGACGAAGAGGAAGGCTTCACCAGCTACCTCGGTTGGGAGGAGCTCGAACGGATGCGCCAAGCTCACGAGGCGGCCTCGGCGATGCCCCGGGCGGCGACGGCCTAGCGGCGGCTATTGAGACGGCGAATCGCTGGAAGTTTGTTCAGTGACTTGCACCGCCACTTCCAGTGTCTGCTCGCCCCCGCCCTGAATGAAGCCAATGGTGGGGCTCACGTCGCCGTAGTCCCGTCCCCAAGCCAGGGTGATGTGCGATTGGCTCGGCTGCTGATTGTTGGTGGGATCGAAGTCGGTCCAGCCGAACTTCGGGCACCAGACTGAGAACCAGGCGTGGGAGGCGTCCGCGGCGCCGCTGTCGGCGGTGCCTTGACGATGTCTCGTGCGCAAGTAGCCGCTGACGTAGCGGGCGGCCAAGCCGTAGGCGCGCAGGCAGGCAATGGCGGAGTGGGCGAAGTCCTGGCAGACGCCTTGGCGATGGCGCAAAACCTCCGCCACCGGGGTGTTGACGCTGGTGACGCCTTCACAGTATTCGATGGAATTGAAAATGCGCTCGCACAGCCCCCAGCCGATGTCCAGCACGGAACGGCGCGGAATGAACAGGTCGCGGCAGAAGTCCAGGGCGCCTTCGAGCCCCACCCGGGGCGAGGGATAGCAGAACTGGGTGGCTTCCCAGCTAGGCCCGTCGATGGGGGATTGCAGGCGTGCGGCGGTGTGTTCCCAACTCGGGCTGGCCCGCAGGTCGACGTCGTCGCTGGGCACGAGTTCGATCTGCGCCTCGGCTTCGATATCGAGCGCCCGGTGCTCTTCAAGAATCAGCAGCGCGGTGAGTTGGTTGCCAAACGCATCCGAGCGCGTGGCCATTTCCTGCGGCTGCGGCGAGATCTCGATGCGCGTCGAGAGGATGCGCTGCCCGGCGGCTTGGCGCGGCGTCAGGCGCAGCAGTTGGCGGGATTGGCTGACCGGCAGCTGGTAGGCGTAGTGGGTCCGGTGCGACAAGGCCAGCGCCACCGTCATCCTAGGCTCCCGCCGTCATCCGGTACAGCTTGAGGCTCGAACCACATCGCTGAGACGAGCGCGGAGAGTTCCCCGGTGCGGGCGTTCGCTGAACGCAACAGCTGCCGGGTTTCTTCATCCGCCCCGACGCCCGCCCGGCGACAGACGTCAGCCAGTTCATTGCCTAAGGCGCTGGCGCAGTTCCGGACTTCGGTTAGGCCCTTGGACAATCCCTGTGGAAACAGCCGCTCGAGACACCGGCCGATGCGCTCGGCCTGATGGCGCATGGACTTGGGGTTGTCGGCGTCGCATACCAGCCGATGCAGCGCCGCGCCGGCATCAGCAGTCCAGGCGGCTTGGGTCTCGGACAGACTGTGCAGTTGGAGCAGCAAATGCAGCCGATTGGGGTCCATGGGCGCTTGCGCCACGCCGAACTCGACATTGATGGCGGCGAGCAGGCGCAGGCGTTCGATGTGCTTGCCGAGGCGCTGCAGCCAAAAGCCTTGGTCCCGAGGCTGCGTTTCGTCCATCAGTCCGGTGACAGCTGCCAGCCGCAACGCCAAGCCGTCGAGCAGGCGGAGGGCACTGGCCAAGGTGTGCACCCGCCAGCGCGACTGTTGCGCTTGGTGGGTGCTTTCGAGAACTTGCCAAGCGGCCGCCGGCAGAGTCCCGCGCCGCCGCCTCCCGGTGAGCTGCAAGCGCTCGAGAAGGTTGATCAGGGCGTCATCACTGGCCGCATCAAAGAGCAGGCGGCAAAATCCCGCCTCGTTGAATGCCTCCGCTGAGCGGCCGTCCGCAGCGACGGTGAAGCCGAGGCTGGCCAATAGCTGGAGCAGCTCCTGTCCGGCTGCAGCGTTGGACGGGCGTCCTTCGGCGATAAGGCGCGCCAAGGCGGTGAAGATCCGGATGGCGGTTTGGGCCCGTTCGAGGTAGCGGCCAAACCAGAACAGGTCGTCACCCAAACGCCGGGTGATGATGGCCGATCCCACTGCGGCGGCGTCCGCCACAGCCGCCAGTGCTGCAGCGTCCTGTGACGCTTCGGGCTGCCTAGTGGGCAACGGTGCCAATTCCGGTGAAGCCCGAAGATCGCTGGTGGCTCGATGGATGGGCGCCCGACTCGTTTCAGCGATCCAAACGTCCTTGACCAGGGCACTCAAGCCACCGGCCATCCGCGCCAAGCCCCCCGGCAACACCCGGTAGCCGCTTGGGGTTGCGGCGGCGAAAAGCCGTAGCGTCAGGGGTGCCGGCATTAGCTGGCCATCGGGCATCAGGCAAGGTGCGCACGACAGACTTATGGGCTCCCGGCCCGCAAATCGGTAGGGCTGAGCTTGAATGGCCTCCCGCAGCACCTCGTCCGGTGCCGCATCGGGCTTCGTCGGGGTTGGGTCGGCGTCGAGCCCGCAGGGGGCGCAAAAGGCCTCCCCGACGGCGAGTTGGTCAAGCTGCTCCAGCACTTGGGCGGCTTCCTGCCGCTGGCCGCACCACCATGTGGCCAGGCTCGGAAGCAACAGGGCCTCATCGAGCAGGTGTTCGCATAGGGCGGGCAAGAAGGGATTGAGCGCATCGCTTTCCACCGCGCCGCAGCCGATCGGATTGATCACTGCCACGCCCCTCTGGGTGGCCGCGTTCAGCAGCCCCGGCGCACCCGCCAGCGAAGTGGGCGACAGCGTCAACGGATCGCAGCGGTCCGACTCCACCAACCGCAGGATCGCCGCCACGGACTTGAGCCCTTTGAGGGTTTTCGCGAACACGGAGCCGCCGCGCACGGCGAGGTCGTTGCCTTCCAGCAAGGGAAATCCGAGGCGCTCGCTCAAGGGCCTCCAGTCGGCGTAGTCGGGCTGGGTGGCATCCCCGGCCAGCACGACGCAGAGGCTCTCGCGGGGCGCCCCAGTGGCCTGCCCTCTCTGGCGCACTTCGGCGCTGAAGCCGTTGAGGACATCGTCCAGGGATGGAATCGCCGCCTCTTGGGCGGCAACGTTCAGCAAGCTGGCGGTTTGGAATCGGTTCTGCAGGGCGAGCCCCAGCCCGGTGGGCGTTTCAGTGCGATTGGCGAGCACCCGCCAGCCGCCGTCCGGCGCGCGGCCGAGGTCGAAGGCGAGCAGGCCGAGGCTGGCGCCGCTGGTCGAAAAGCCGGGCCGGCAGGCTGGCAGATACCGGCGGTTGGCGAAGACCAGGGCCGGGGGAAAGCCCTGTTCACGCAATAGTCTTTGGGCGCCGTAGAAGTCTGTGTTGATGGCGTTCAGCAGCCGCGCCCGTTGCTCAAGCCCCACTTCGATGGACCGCCATTCCTCAGCCGCAATGATGAAGGGAAGGGCGTCCCGGCGGCGTTCGGGGGAGCCGCCGCGGGCGCTTGGCGCGCCGCGGGCACCCTCGAGTGGTTGCCGAAGCAGGGGCAGCCAGTGCTCCCGGACTCCGCCTTCGCGCAGCAATTCGTCATAAGCTGACGGGCTGGCATCGTAGTGGGCGAGCGCTTCGACCCACTGGGGATGGATGCCGGCCAAGCCGGGCTGGCTGGATTGGCTAGAATGCAGTGTCATCGGACTAAGTTTAACTTGAGACCATTGGGAATTTGGCTGCCAACAAGAGTAGTGCCCCAGCGCTACGGCATCAATGGCGGGTCTCGCCCGCGAAGGCGCGAGCCATTCAGCAAAGGCTGGCCGTGGAGGTTCGCCTTACGCCACTGAAGCCGGTGTCCACGGTTGCTGGACTGGACTGCGCTTTTGGCGGCGACCGGGTGTTCGCCGCCGTCGTGGTTTGGGACATTGAGCATTGCCGGGTGATCGAGCGCCGCGCCCACAGCCGTCCGCTGCAGTTCCCCTATGTGCCGGGATTGCTGTCCTTTCGGGAGGCCCCGGCGCTGCTGGCGGTGTTGCGTCGGCTGCGCACCCCGGTGGATGCCTTGCTCTGCGATGGTCAGGGCATCGCCCATCCACGCCGGTTCGGCTTGGCCTGCCACCTGGGCGTGCTGCTGGGCCTGCCCGCCTTGGGCTGCGCCAAATCGCGCTTGGTTGGCGAATGGGTTGAACCCGGCCGGGACCGGGGCGAGCGCTCGCCCTTGATGCTCGGTGCCGAGCGCATCGGCACCGTGCTGCGCACCCGCACGGGAGTGAAGCCATTGTTCGTCAGCCCCGGATGCTTTTGCGACTTCGACGGCGCGGTGGACTTGGTGCTGCGCTGCGGCGGCGGCCTGCGCCTGCCGGAGCCGGTGCGTCTGGCCGACCAGTACGTTGGCCAGTTCAAACGAAAACGGCTTTTGGCCGCTAGCGTCTAAGCGTGGTGAAGTAGTCCTTGGCGGCGGCCTTCACCTTGGGCGCCAGAATGAGGGCGGACACCATGGTCGGTATGGCCATCATGGCGAAGGCGCCGTCGATGATGCTGATGGCGGCCTGCGGCGTGATCAGCGCTGCGAGCACGATGAACGCCAGCAGCAGCCAGCGGTAGTAGCGCTGGGCACCGGTGCCGAACAGAAAGCTCGCGCATTGCGAGCCGTAGAAGGCGTAGGTGAATAGGGTGGTGGTGGCGAAGCACAGCACCGCCACGAACACGACCACAAGGCCCGGTCCGCCGAGCAGGGCGCCAAAGGCGTTGGCGGTGAGGGTGACGCCGTTGGATTCGCCGGATTGCCAGACCCCCGCCATCAGAATCATGAAGGCGGTGGCCGAGCAGATCAGCAGGGTGTCGATGATGGGGCCGAGCATGGCCACCAGCCCTTCCCGAATCGGCTCCCGGGTGCGCGCCGCGCCATGGGCCAGTGCCTCGGTGCCGATGCCGGCCTCGTTGGAGTAGGCGCCGCGCTGCACGCCGTAGAGAATGACCGCCAGCAGGCCGCCGCCCGCTGCGGCTTCACCGGTGAAGGCGTCGCGCAGGATCAAGGCCACCACTCCGGGCAGCTTCTCCGCGTTCAGCGCGATGGCGACCAAGGCGCTGCCCAGATACAGCACGGCCATCAGCGGCACCAGCGCCGCAGCGACCCGGGCGATGCGCTGAAGGCCGCCGAGGATCACCGCGCCCGCCGCCGCGCACAACACAACGCCGACGCTGAGATTGAAGGCGAGGGGGTTGGTGCCGGCGTCCAGCCAGCCATTGCCCACGAACAGCACCTCGCGCAGTATCTGCGTGAGTTGGTTGGCCTGAAAGACCGGCAGGGCGCCGATCATGCCGAAGGCGGCGAAAAGATAGGCGAGGAATCGCCAGCGGCGGTGCAGCCCTTCGCGGATCACGTACATCGGCCCGCCCTGCAGGGCGCCGTCGCTGTCCCGGCCGCGGTACATCACGGCCAGCGAGCAGGTAAAGAACTTGGTGGCGATGCCGAGCAAAGCCGTCATCCACATCCAGAAGATGGTGCCGGGGCCGCCGATGCCGATGGCCAGCGCCACGCCGCCGATGTTGCCCATGCCGATGGTGCCGGCCAAGGCTGAGGAGAGCGCCTGAAAGTGGCTGACCTGGCCGGGGTCGTCCGGGTCGTCGTAGCGACCCCGCAACACCCGCCAGGCGTGGCCCAAATGGCGCAACGGAACCGCGCCGGAGAAGACCAGGAAGAACAGCCCGCCACCGAGCAGCAGCACCAGCAGCCAAGGCCCCCAGGCGAATTGCGCGAACAGGGCGGCGGCGTGTTGCAAGTCGTCCAGCATGGCTAATTTCCTTGCTTGCGGGAAAAGTCACCAAATGAGTTAACGGTTGCGCCCGGCGACCGCAAACTCGTCGATCCGAGGCATCGCGTCGTTAGTATTGTAGAGTGTCAGCGATTCAGGAAACCCTACCCGCCGTGTCCTCAACAGATATGCCCCTCGGCCGCCGTTCGCCGCCCGTCTCAGGCCGCCGCCCAGAGACGCTGCACCCGATAGCCCGGGCGGACGCTCGGCGGCGGCTCGGCATTGCGGAGCAGACCCTGCCCTTCAGCGGCGAGGATCGTTGGACGGGCTACGAGCTGTCTTGGCTGGACGAGAGCGGTAAGCCCCAGGTGGGAGGGCTGCAAGTGGGGGTGCCCTGCACGTCGCCGAACATCGTGGAGAGCAAGTCGTTCAAGCTGTACCTGAACGGCTTGGCGCAGGTGCGTTTCGGACATCCGAACGAGGTGGCTGAGATGCTGGCGGCCGATCTCGGCGCCGCAACCGGAGCGGCGGTCTCGGTGCGTGTATCGGGGCTTTCAGACCTGGTGGTTTCGCAGGAAGGGCTGCCCGGCCGAAGCCTCGATGGACTTGCCCCCGCCCGATTCGAATACCAGTGCAACCCTGGGTTGCTGCAGCGGGCACAGCCACGGGAGCTGGTGTTGGAAACCTGGCATACCGACTTGTTCCGTAGCCTCTGCCCGGTGACTGCCCAGCCGGACTGGGCCTCCATCCTCGTGTCCTACACCGGCCCGCGCATCGTGGCCGAATCGCTGCTGGCCTATCTGGTGTCGTTCCGCGAGCACGCCTGCTTCCACGAAGATGCCATCGAACGCATCTACATCGACATCCAACAGCGCTGCCAGCCCACCCGTCTCACCGTCTCCGGCCACTTCCTGCGCCGCGGTGGCCTGGACATCAACCCCTACCGGTCCAACGAGAACGACACTTCCCCAAAGCGCCGCCTGCCGAGACAATAGGCAAGGCAGACCCACCGCAGATGCCTCCCGCACGGCCGTGGAACCACCCTGATTCAAGACGAGGGCGCTCGCCGGAGCGGCGCTCCCTCCATGTCAAGGTTGCCCCCTCTGCGGGTAGGTTTCCGCGTGGGCCGATTGCCGTGCGAAATGTCTGAAATTCCTGTGCGCCTTGGCTGGCGCAGGGGGGAAGCCTCGCACAAGCGCGTGATCCTTGGCCCACAGTAACCCCTTGATTTCGTCATCAGAATCACCCGTTCCGAAGCCAACGGAACGGGCCGATGCCCGTGCGACCTCACGGTCGCATTGGCGTTTCGCTGCGCGAAACTCCTTCGGTGACCGGCGGCGCTGCGCCAACGTCGGCGGCGTTGAGCAACGGCCCGCCAAGGAGCCCGCCATGCCGCAAGCCGAACCCCAGCCGGGGCGCCGCCGCCGCCGCGCCGCTCGCCGCCGCCCGTCCACTACTCCCTTTCGGACGATGAGCCGATGTCGGAGACCTTCGGGCATCGGAAGGTGTTCATCGACGCGGGGGCGGTGCTGGAGTTCCGCCACGCCAGCCGCGATGACGCCTGCGTGGGCGGCAACAACTTCATGTACTACGAGGAGGGCAACCCCAGGGCGGTGTGTCGCCGGACATCTTCGTGGCCTGCGGCGTGCGCAAGGACAAGCCGCGCGACTTGTGGAAGATGTGTGAGGAGGGCAAGGCGCCGGACTTCATCCTGGAGGTGACGTCGAAGAGTACGCGGGACTAAGGACGAGAAGGACAAGAAGGACAAGCGTCGGCTCTACGGGCGGCTTGGGGCGACCGAGTACGGGCAGTTCGACCCGACCGGGGACTACCTTGATCCCAACTCAAGGGCCGCAGGCTGGGGCCGGACGGCAGGTACCGGGAGTTGGCGCTTGAGCGGCGCGGCGGCGGCCAGCGCCGCTTCTCCGAGGTTCTGGGACTGGACCTTCGTCTGGAGGACGGTCGTCTGCGCTTCTTCGACCCGGAGCGGGGCGAGTACCTGCTGACCCCGAGGAACGGCACCGTGCCCTTGAGGCCGCGCAGGCGCGCATTCGCGAGTTGGAGCAGCAACGCGGCCCCGAGGGTTGATCCGGTCGCGCCAGTCGTTTGGGCGAAGGTTGGCTGGGGCAGTTTCGCCAACCCCCCGCGGCGTGGCCAAGGCGCTGCAAAGTTGAGGGCCGCCTATCGCCTGTCCACCGCCGCCTATTCTTGCCCACCGACTTCCGCTAGACTGCGCTGCCCGGATGGCCGGATCGATGGCGGTCCAGTCCGGTCCTCCCGCAACGTCAGGTTGTGAACCCCGCCAGGCCCGGAAGGGAGCAACGGTAGCAGCCAAAGCGTGTGCCGGGATGAGGCTGGACCGGATCGCCGCCCGGCCCGGCATGGCCAAAGCCCCATGGCCGGCCAGCAAGCGCCAACCCGGAGAGGTGTCCGAGCGGTCGAAGGAGCACGCCTGGAAAGTGTGTATGCGGCAACGCATCGAGGGTTCGAATCCCTCCCTCTCCGCCATATTCAGTCTATAACTAGTTGTTTTATTTGACTAATTTAGTTGGTATTTCGAAAGGTTCCCCGTTTGGTCCCACATGCGGGCCTCCATAACCCGCCCGCCGGCCACGAATCGCCCCATCGCGTTCCCCCGCGTCTCCCGCCGTTCTGGCCCGTGGTCCCACAAACCGTTCGTCATTGCGCCAAGACCGGTGCCACAGCCCGACCCGATGGCCCAAAGGCCCTCTGTCGCCCTTCCTTCAACAGTCGCGGGACGCACACGGAGCTGGACGCTCGCCGGGGCCGGGTGCGCTTCGCGCCCGTCTCCGTGCGCAACCGCGGATGGCTCCGTCAAGGGACAACCTCCGCAGTGCTCGTAGGCGTTCGTCGCGGCGACCACTCGCACGAGGATGCGCGCGATAGCGGCTGTGGTGGCGGCTGCGCGCGCACGGACCAGGCTGAGCGTTTAGTCCTGCTTGATCCCGGACAACGGCATCCCCGTCGCGACGCTCACCGGTCCAGAAACGCGCGGCACAGCTACCGCGCACCAGGACTTACGCGACTCGCTCAAAAACGCCGACTTCGACTGACTTCCCGGCGTTCCTGCGTCGTCGATGTAGATTCCCTCGCATACCATACCCAGCAAACCTCTCTTGGAACGAACAACGTGCCCGCCGCGACGACGCTGCTCGCCAGCGTTCCTCGCTAGTCCCGAACCCCGCTTCGTACCTGGATGCTCGTCAGCCGCCCCTCGAAATACCGACGAAACACGACATTCTCGGGCCACACCTCCGGCTCCTTCCAGAACGAACCGAGTCTTCCGACGAGACCAGCGATCCAATCCGCCGCCTGC
>JAQAJJ010000052.1:24979-25402 GCA_028278675.1 Candidatus Azophilus lithoversatilis | reverse complement strand
GGACAGCGCCTGGGCGCGTTGGTCGCGGCCTTGGACCAACATCGCTTGGGCGTTCCTCACCCTGGGCATTGCGTTGGGCAGTTGGTGGGCTTACTACGAACTCGGCTGGGGCGGCTGGTGGTTCTGGGATCCGGTGGAAAACGCCTCCTTCATGCCTTGGTTGGCCGCTACCGCCCTCATCCATTCTCTAGCCGTTGCGGAGAAACGCGGCGCGTTTAAGACCTGGACGCTGCTGTTGGCGCTCATGGCCTTCAGCTTGAGCCTGCTCGGTGCCTTCATTGTGCGTTCCGGGGTGCTCACCTCGGTGCATGCCTTTGCCGTGGATCCGACGCGCGGGCTGTACATCCTCGGCTTCCTCGCCGTGGTGGTGGGAGGCGGCCTGAGACTTTTCGGAGTACGGGCCAGCGCCGCTGCCGCTGAGGT
>JAQAJJ010000052.1:7624-24973 GCA_028278675.1 Candidatus Azophilus lithoversatilis | reverse complement strand
TGCTGGTAAACAATCTGCTGCTGATCGTAGCGATGGCGGTGGTGTTGCTGGGCACCTTGTATCCATTGACTTACGAGGCGGTGACCGGCGGCGACAAGATCAGCATCGGGCCTCCGTGGTTCAACCGCTTCTTCGTGCCGCTCATGCTGGCCGCTGCGGTGGCCTTGGGAATCGGGCCCTTTCTTAGCTGGAAGCGTTCGAGTTTCGCGCGGCTGCGCCGCCGTCTCGCTGGGTGTTTCGGTGCCAGCCTGGCGTTGGCTGTTCTGGCAGCCTGGCTGCATGAGGGTTTGCAGTCTTGGGGTGCGGCCGGGGCAGTTGGATTGGGGCTCTGGATCGTCTGCACCCATGCCGTTGACGCCGCACGGCGCTTGCGGCTCAAGACTGCCTCCGTGCCCTTGGCATACTGGGGCATGGCCTTGGCCCACATTGGATTCGCGGTGAGCTTGCTGGGGATTGCATTGACTCATGAGCTTTCGGTGGAAAAGGACATCCGCATGTCAGTGGGCGATTCGGCGACCCACGGCGGCGTGACCTTTCGCTTCGATGGCGTGGTGGATGCGCCAGGCCCCAACTATCGAGCGCAGCGCGGACTGTTTGCGATCAGGGACGGGGAACGCCGCTTGGGGTTGGCGCCCGAGAAGCGCCGCTACTTTGCCAGCGGCTCAGTGATGACCGAAGCCGCCATAGACGCGGGCTTTTTCAAGGACATCTATGTTTCCTTGGGCGAGCCGCTGGCCAACGACGATTGGGCAGTTCGCGTGTATGTCAAGCCGTTTGTGCGTTGGATCTGGTTCGGGGCCATCCTGATGGCCTTGGGCGGGATTGCGGCGGTTGCCGACAAGCGCTACCGGCGGCTGCGCCGCCGCATCGAAAGCCGGAGCGCCGTTGGTGGCGCCCAATCCGCACTGGCATGAACCGCCTTGGCCTGTTTGTGCCCTTGGCCCTTTTCGCCTTGATTTTGGCGATCGGCTACTTCGGCTTCCAACTCGATGATCCCCATCGGTTGCCATCGGCGCTGATCGGTAAGCCTTTCCCGAACTTTGCAGCCGAGCGGCTTGACGGCGAAGGGAGCGGTCCAGTGCGTCGTGCTGACCTTTTGGGGAGTCCGGTGCTGATCAACGTTTGGGCCACATGGTGTCCGACCTGCAAGGCTGAGCACGACGAACTGCTGCGCATCCGCACCCTGGCCCCGGTGCGCATCATCGGCGTCAACTACAAGGACGACCCGGCCAAGGCCCGGCGTTGGCTGGACGAATACGGCGACCCTTATGACTTCAACCTGATCGATGCCGACGGCGCCTTGGGCGTTGAGTTGGGCGTGTACGGTGCGCCGGAGACCTTCCTGCTCAATGCCGGCGGCGAGGTGGTGTTCAAGCAGGTAGGCGCGATCGACAGCCACATATGGCAACGGGAAATCGCCCCCCGCTTGGCCGCAATGGGGGTGCCGGTCGATGGCGGGGAGAAGAGCGGCGATGCGGGTTAGGCTGCTGGCCCTGCTGCTCTGCTGCCTGCCTGCTTGGGGCGCCAGCCCGGTGGATGTCTATGAGTTTCCCGATGTCGAGCTGGAGACGCGCTTTCGCGCCCTGATCGCCGAATTCCGCTGCCCCAAATGCCTGAACACCAACTTGGCGGGCAGCGATGCCCCCATCGCCCAGGATTTGCGGGCGGCAGTGCACCGGCTGGTGGTGCGTGAGGGGTATTCCGATGAGGAGGTTAGGGACTATCTGCAAGTCCGTTATGGTGATTTCGTGCTTTACGACCCCCCGTTGAAGGCCGCTACGCTGCTGCTGTGGGGCGGGCCAATTCTCTTTGCCTTGGCGGGGCTTGGGCTGATTGCCTGGCGCCTGATTCACCAGCGCAGCGCCCGTCTGAGTGAAGCGGACCAGCTGCGCTTGGCGAAGATACTGGACGAATCCTGATGTTTTGGCTATTGGCTGGGCTGCTGAGCCTAGCAGCTGCCGCGTTCGCCGCCACGCCGTTTTTTCTTGGCGGCCGGAGCGGGGCTGAGCGGGCCGCGACGCTGCGCGAGCTGTATCGACAGCGGCTTGGTGAACTGGACGACGAGGCCCGCTCCGGGGTTGTGGAGGCGGATGAGCGGCAGGCCTTGGAAACCGAGCTGGGCCGCGCGTTGTTGGATGAATTTGGCGAAGCCCTTAGCTCGCCCCAGAACGGAACGTCGCCGATGCCGAAGGAACAACCCGGCCGCAGCGGCGGCGTCCCCGGTCGTTCCTTGGAAGCCCTTAGCTTGCCCCAGAACGGCACGCCGCCGACGCCGAAGGAACAACCCGCCAGCCGTTGGGCTGTCTCCATTTGTTCCATGGAAGGCCTTGCGGCCAAGGAATCGAAGGGTCGGGCCTGGCTGGTTGCTGGCCTTGCCGCCCCGTTGGCGGCCCTCGCGCTCTACTTGGGCATCGGCGAACCCGATGCGCCCATGCTCTTGGACGCATCAGAGGTGATGCGCCTTGATCCCGCCGAAGACCGAATCGAACTCGACCGCTGGCGCGCCCTGTTGGGACATCGGGTGCAGCAGCGTTCGGGGGATGCCGGCAGTTGGTTTCTCTTGGGCCGGATCTACATGGTCGACGAGGACTATGGCGCGGCCGCGGCGGCCTTCGAGCGCGCCCATGCGTTGACGGGCGAGGATCCGGGCGTCGATCTGCATTGGCTGCAGGCCCGCTATCTCGCTGCGGGTGGACGGCTCGATGAGGGTGCCGCCGCGATCGCCGAGCGCATCCTGGCGCAAACGCCCAATCAGCCCATGGTTTTGGAGCTGTTGGGACTTGAGGCCTTTCGCCGGGCGGAGTACCGGGAAGCGGTGGCGCTGTTCAATCGGGCGCTGTCCAATCCGCTGGAGCCGTTGTCCCGAAGGGTGCTGCTGACCGGTCTCGCCGAGGCCCGCGCCCGCTTGGGCGACATGCTGCCCGCCATCGATGTGTCGGTCACCGCCAAGGCCCCGCTCCCCCAAGGCGCCACGCTGTTCGTCATTGCCCGCCCGCCGGGAGGCGGCATGCCTTACGCTGTGCTGCGGCGTCCGGTGTCGCAGTTGCCGGACACCTTTCGCCTTGACGATGCGGTGAGCATGAACCCCGCTGTGCCGCTGTCGATGGCGCAACACATTGAAGTGGTGGTGCGGGTCAGCCGCGCCGGCACCGCCACCGCCCATCCCGGCGACTGGCAGTGGCGCTCAGAGCCCCTGGCCGTTGCTGACGCCAAGGCACCTTTTGCCCTGCAGGCCGAACTTAGCCCGCCACCCTAGTCAGAGGCTCCCTAGGGGCCGATCCTCGCCGGAGAGTTGGATGAGCTCCATGTCGTAGATCTGCCAACCCACGCCGTCGAAGTGGCGCACTTGATCCACGTAGCTGCCGATGAAGATCCACACGCTGTCGGCGCGGGCATGCCAAGCCTGAAGGTAGCTGGTCATGGTCGCCTCGCCTGCCGTCACTTGGCCGTTGGCTTCCGTTTCCAGCCGAGTCAACTCCACGAGCTGGCTGCCGACCAGATGTTGGGTGGCGACGTACTCCTTGAGCGCTTCGTGCGCCACGTCCACCCAGCCGTCCGGTCCGCTGGCCTCTAGCTGGACCTCGCCGTCCGAAGAGGTGCATATGCGCGCATCCGCAGTGAAGATTTCGTGGTAGATGCGCCGGCCCTGCGCCAGCGAATCCGCGGTCCCTTCGCCAATCAGGTCCGTAGCCCGAGCGTAGCGGCGGCGCAGGTACTCGATCTCCTGGCGAGCGATTGCAAGGTCTGTGGCGCTGGCCATGAGCCTACAACCCGCTCTTGCCGGCTTCGCGGATCATCGGCTGGTATTGGTCGAAGGCGGGTGGATTCGCCGATGAGCCAGTGGTCATGCCGGCGTCCGTGGTGAGGGTGTGGCCGTTGGTGTAACCGGATTCGTCGCTGGCCAACCAGAGGGCCGCGTTGGCCACGTCCTCGGCCAATCCCGGCCGTCCCTTCAAGGGCGAAGCCGCGGCGAGATTCCGCTTGGTCTCCTCGATGGCGGCGGGGTCGCCGGTGCTGACGTTGGCGACCATCGGCGTGGCCATGCCGGCGGGTGAGATGCAATTGACGCGAATCCCGAAACGGCACAGTTCCGCCCCGGCGCTTTTGGTGAGGCCGACCACGGCATGCTTGGCCGCCGTGTAGGTGTGGGGACCTAAACCGCCGAGGATGCCGGCGGTGCTGGACATGCTGACGATGGCCCCCGATTCCTGCGGCTTCATTACCCGTGCGGCATGCTTGACCCCGTAGAAGACGCCGTTGAGCAGGATGTCCAGGGTGGCTTTCCATTCCTCGGTGGGCGTGGTGTCAATCGGACCGACCGCGCCGACGATGCCGGCGTTGTTGAACATGATGTCGAGCTTGCCGAAAGCGCTGACCGCAGTGTCCACCAAGTTGGCCACGTCTTCCTCGGCGGTGACGTCGCAGCGCGTGAACACCGCCGCATCGCCGAGTTCGGCAGCGACCGCTCGACCGGCGTCCTCCTGAATGTCGCCCAAGGCCACCTTGCAGCCCTCAGCCACAAACAAGTGTGCCGTGGCTGCGCCAAAGCCGCTTGCGGCGCCGGTGATTGCCGCAACCTTGCCTTCGAGTCTGGATCCCATGTTGCCTCCCTGGTTAGCTTCGAGCGCGAGCAGTGGGGCGTTAACCAGCCAGACCGTAGCCAACGGTCCGCATCAAGCCTGCCCGAATCACCCGTTGAAGTCGATGTCGGGCGCCATCTTCGGGATTCGCGTCGAAAAGGTCAATGCGCGACCTGACGGTCGCGTATGGAGTTTCGCTGGCGCGAAACTCCGCATTCGTTGAGTGGGACTGACTTCGATATGTTTCTGAACCCGAGCATGCGCGGCCTTCGGCCGCGCTTGTTCCGGGAGCGCCATGCTTGATAAGTTAGCGGTCCTACATCCAATCCAGGGGTTTGATCGCATGCCGTCTTCAATTTCAGGCAAGGTGGCCGTGGTGACCGGGGCCAGCCGCGGCATCGGCAAAGGCATCGCCCGGGCTTTGGGCGAACAGGGCGCCATCGTCTATGTGACCGGACGCACCACCGGCTCGGGGGACCGCACCGTCGACACCACCGCCCGGATGGTGAGCGAGGCGGGCGGCGAGGGGCGCGCCATTCGCTGCGACCACGGCGACGATGCGGCCATCGGCGCGTTGTTTGCGCGAGTTGGCGAGGAGGCGGGCCGCATTGACTACCTCATCAACAATGTATACAAGATCCCCGACCCGCCCGCTTGGGGCGGTGGCTTCTGGGACCACCCCTTGCAAATCTGGGACGACCAAGTGGGCATCGGCCTGCGCGCCCACTACGTTGCCAGTTGGCATGCTGCGCAGTTGCTGTTCAAGGGCGGGCCGGGCGCCGCCATCGTCAACGTCTCCTCCCCAGGTGGCCAGAAGTATCATTTCTCGTGCTCCTACGGCACCGGCAAGGCGGGGCTTGACCGGCTGACCGCTGACATGGCGGTCGAACTCGAACCCAAGGGCGTGGCCGCAGTGGCGCTCTATCCCGGTTCGGTCTCCACGGAGTTCATCGAGGACGTCGCCGCCCAGCGGGGCATGGACCTGTCCGACTCGCAAACGCCGCTGTTCGTCGGGCGATCGGTTTGCGCCCTTCTGACGAGCGATGACCTGATGTCGCGCACCGGCACCATTCAATGGGTTGAGGATCTAGGCGAGGAATTTGACCTGCTCGACGAGCATGGCAAACGTCCACCGGGTTACGCCGAGCGCCCGTCGCCGTAAGGCGACGGCATGCGCAAGCGCATGATCAAGCTGCTCCGCAACTTGGATCCGCTGTCTGATAACTTCATGCGTTTGTCCACTTGACCCCTGCTCAAGGATCCTTTGCGTGGCAACGCAACCCCATCCCTCTAAGCCCGGCGCGGCGCGAAGCGTGCTGGCATTGGCGGCGGCTGAGCCAAGTTTTGAGAGCTTAAGGCCCTTCCGGGAGGCTGGCGCCCAAGCGGGCATCAGGCGCCTGCGCGGCGCCGCTTCGCGGGCCAGTGCCGGGGCGCTTGAAGGCGCTTTGGACTCATCGGCGGCCCAGCGCTTCTTCGCGTTTCTGTTTGGCAACAGCCCCTTCCTTGGCGGGTTGCTGCTGCGCGATGTTGCGTTCACCGAAACGTTGGTCACCGACCCCCCGGATGTTGTTGCGACCCGCCTTCTCAACCAGCTTGCGCGGGCCGACCCTAGCATGAGCCGTGCGGAATTGATGCGGTTTCTACGCTTAAACCGCAACCGCGTAGCCCTCATTGCCGCGGTTTACGACTGCTTTGGCATTTGGGACGTCATGCGCTGCGCCCGTTTGCTGTCGGATTTGGCGGATCACGCCGTGCGCCTGACGGTATCGCATCTGCTGGCCCAGAGTGCAGCCCTAGGCGACTTGGCCGCTGCGGAAGAAGGTCGTTGGGGCTATTTCGTTTTGGCGATGGGCAAGCAGGGCGCTCGGGAGCTGAACTATTCCTCCGACATCGACCTGATCGCCATTTATGACCCCGAGCGTGTCCGCTATCAAGGCGAGAAGACCGCCCGCGACCACTTCTCCCGGCTGACCCACGCTATGGTGAGCGTCCTGGAGTCGCGCAATGCCGACGGCTACGTCTTCCGCACCGACCTGCGCCTGCGTCCGGATGCGGCCTCCACGCCCGCGACGATCACTGCCGACTTCGCGCTCGACTACTATCGGGAGCGCGGGCGCACTTGGGAGCGGGCGGCGTTCATCAAGGCTCGTCCGGTCGCGGGTGACTTGGAAGCGGGGACGCAATTTCTGGAGCGCATGAAGCCATTCGTTTGGGATCAAGCGCTGGACTTTCGCTCCGTTGAGGACATTCGCTCAATGAGCGAGCAGATCCACGACTTTCATGGCCACGGCGAAGTCAAGTTGGCGGGCCAGAACGTCAAACTGGGCCGCGGCGGCATCCGCGAAATCGAGTTTTTCGTCCACATGCATCAATTGGCGTACGGAGGCCGCAATCGCCGGCTGCGGGACGCCGGGGTGGCGTCCATGCTCGATGTCCTGGAGCGGGAGTACTATCTCATGCCCAACGAGGCCGAGACGTTGAAGGCCGACTACGCACTGCTGCGTCGGGTCGAGCATCGGCTGCAGATGGTCAACGACAATCAGACGCAGACCCTGCCGGAATCCGATGACGGGCTGGAGCACCTTGCCGCGTTCATGAAACTTGCTTCCAAGGAGGAACTCGGCACTGTGCTGGGGGAGGTGTTCAGCCGCGTTCACGCGCTCTATCGCGCCCGCTTCAACGTGCCGGAACGCCAACGCCGAATCGCTGAAGCGATTCTGGCCGGAGGCCATGGGATTTCCGACGCGGTCTCGGCGATGGCGGCGGCGGGATTTGCCGGACCTGAGCCCGGTGTGAATATCTTGCGCGGTTGGCTGGCCGGTCGCCATCCATCGACTGCTGCGGATGGCGTGCGCGCCATTTTGGGCGAAGTGCTGGAGGACATCGTCGAGGCCCTGGGCAAGACGTCGGACCCCGACCGCGCCCTAGTTCGCCTCGACGCCTTCCTGTCCCGGCTGCCGGATGACTTGCCGTTGTTTCCGATGCTCCGGGCCAACACTTGGCTGTTGAACCTGGTCGCCGTCGTGATGGGCGTTGCGCCGCGCATGGCGGACTTGCTCGACGTCAACCCGCATCTGCTGCAGGCGGCGCTGGACCCGTCTTTTTTCCTGCCGATGCCGGCCCCTTCAACGTTAGTCGCGGAGCTTGAAGAGCGTCTTGGCAAAGGCGGCAGCTTTCGCGACCGCGTTGACCGTGCGGCGGCTTGGGCAGATGACCGCCAATTCCAGGTGGGCGTTCAGGCGTTGCAAAACCTGATAACGCTGGATGAGGCCAGTGCGTCTCGGTCGCACATCGCCCGCGCCGTCACCGAGGTTCTATACGGCGAAGTGGCCACCGATCTCCGCCGTCGCCGCGGCGAACCGACGGGGCGGGGCTGCGCCATTGTGGCGCTGGGCGACTTGGGTGCCGAGGAGATGACCTTTGGGTCGCCGCTGCAGTTGCTTCTTGTGGCCGACTTTGATGCCGTGAAAGACGGCTTGGGGGCCACAGCGGCCGGGCGGTTCCACGGCCGGGTGGCGCGACGGCTGGCCGCCGCGCTGCGCAGAAGGGGCCCGGCGGGCGCCCCCCATGAAACTGACCTGTCTTTGATGCCGCTATCCGTGCTGGAGGCGGCTGCGGCGGCTTCGGCCACCGACCTTCCCATCGAGGACGATGAGCTGGGCGGGGGCCTGTTGAACCTGATGACCTTGAGCCGGGCCGCGGTGGTCGGTGGCGATGCTGCTGCCATGCAAGGCGCCGCAGCGGCGGTCCGGCGCGTCCTGAGGGCACCTCGGGATGCCCGTTTGGGTCGGGCGATGGCTGCGATGCGCACGTTCCGGGCCACTGAAACCACTAATGAAGACCCCTTCCAATTGCGCGACGTCTCCGGGGGGCTTCGCGACCTCGAAATCACCGCTCGGCATCTGCAATGGTCCCATGCCCACCGGTCCGCCGTCGTCTTGGCCAATGGTTTGGCAACTGCATTCGAAGCTCTGGCGGACGCTGGCATCATCACTTTGGATGAGGGCCAGTCATTGGCTGGCGCTGTGCGGCTCCAGCGGGGAGTCGAGGCGTTCCTGCGGCTGACCTGGAGTCAGGACGCTCCGGTGCGCGACGCTCCGGACGCGCTCAAGGCGAGACTGGCCAATGCGTTGGCCTGCGACGGCTTCGATGCGCTGGAGGGACGGCTTCGCGACGCCCAGCAACAGGCCTTTGCCGCCTTTCGGAAGTATGTTGGCTAGCTGCCTGGCGCATTGACGCTTAGAATAGCAATCCTCTGTCTTTCTGCGTTGGGTTGTTGATCGCTATGGAAATTACTGCATCGCGCTTGTCTGAAGGGGTTGTGCTGGTGTCGGTTGTTGGGCGTGTTGATTCGAGGGTGGCCAGGGACTGGGAATTGGGCTTGGTTGCAGCCGTGAGTGAAGGCGGTGGCCGGATGGTTCTCGATTGCGGCGAATTGTCCTACATGGGCAGTGCGGGCCTGCGCGGCTTGTTGGTCGCCGGCAAGAAGGCCGACGCCGACGGTGGGCGAATCGTGCTGTGCCGCGTCGCCGATCGTATCCAGGAGGTCTTGGAAGTCAGCGGATTCGTACGCTTTCTGAAGGTATTCGACACGGTCGATGAAGCCCGTGCGGCCTTGCAGGAATAGCCGCTGCGGACGGGGAGCCGCACGACCGTTCACCACTGCTCAATCCGCCTTGGGATTTGCGTTGGCTTGTTCCAAGGCCACGAGATGGTCCGCCACCGCCAAGGCATGACGACGGCCGACGTCCATGTTGATGCGGTACTTGTCGGCGACGGTAAGGCTGGGGACGGTGGAGATGCCTAGGCGGTTCTGTCGCGCCTCGTTCCGGGCTAAGGCCCGGCGCACCTCAGTCGAGCTGTAGGCCTCCAGGAAGGTCTCTCCACTGATGCCGTGGCCGTCCACAAAGTCGGCGATTTGGCTGGCGCCCAGAAATTGCCGCCCATTGTCGTGGATGGCCCGAAACAGCCGTTCGTGGTTCTGCGCAAGGGCTCCGGCCTGCTTCAGGGCCAAGTAGGCTTGGCCGAGTACGGCCCACTCCGGGGAAAACGCCACCGGCACCCGCTCGAAGGTCGCGCCCTTGCCCAAGCCTTCGCGCCAGTCCTCGATCAGTGGATCAAAGGATCGGCAGTGGACGCAACCGTAGGAAAAGAACTCGGTCACGGTGACCGGTGCGCCCGGTCGGCGTCGGGGGGCATCCGCCACCACCTCGTAGTGTTTGCCTTCGACGATTTCGCCGCTGTCCACCGATGCGGTGCTGTACACGAGGCCCCAGACCAACACCCCCGCGCCGATAACGCCGATGGCGCCGAGAATGGTCCGACGCAGCATGCTCATTCGTTGCTCCTGGGCGCTTTGCCTACGTCGGCCGGATTTGCCTCGGGAACCCTTTTTTGCCATGCGTGACTCCTAGAATCGACTGTCAGCGCCGCCGCCAGGCGCTGGGGGGTTGAAATGAGCCCTGCCAAATGCCAATGCCTTGACGCTGCGCCTCGTTCTGATCGGAACCGAAGTACTCCGAACCGATGCCGATGCTTAAGGCATGGCCTTGGGCGATCATCAGCCGCGAGAGGTTGCGCTTGCGCCCCTCGCGCATGAAGTCGATTGGAGACGAGGGCATGCCCCGGCCGTCCTCGGCGAGTTCGCAAACTGCGACCACCCGGTTTTCGTTGACGGCGAACAACGGGAAGCAGACCACCGCGCCTTGGCGCAGCAGCGTCTGCAGGGCGTAGGTGGCGCGGCGGCCGCAGGGGTAGTCCGCACCTTCGGCGTCCTGGCAGACTTGATTGACCTCCACCGCGTCCATCCCGAATAGCTGCACCTCCACCCCGCGCAGGAGCAGGGTTTCGCCGTCGATGGCATTGCCGATGGCGGGACCGATCAGATTGTCGGACTGCTCCATCGGGGCGCGCACCTGGTTCCAATGGTTGATGATGAACACGGTGGCGACAATCCCTCCGGCGATCAGGTACCGCGGCCAACCCACTCGCAAGCTTTGGCCGTGCAGGGTGCGGTGTATCCGCGCGAGCGGCGGCCCGGTGGCACGACTGGCGTAAGTGAGCACCAGGACCGTGAGCGCGAGGTACAGCACCAGAAGCGCCACGTCGAAGTTGCCGAAGGAGGCCCCTTGCTGCAGGGCGGAGGACCAAGTCAGGGCCAAGCTGTTGCCGAAGAAGATCGACCAATTGATGATGAACACGTTGATGCCCGTAGTGGGCTTCCAAGGTACGGCGTTGTCGGCGTCGAAGATGTTGAGCACCGGCGGATTGAGGCGGAAGATCTCATGCACGGTGGTGCCGGGCAGATGGCTTCTGCGCAGCGCCTCGCTGAGCATGTTCATGCGGTTGCCGGTCAGCCAGAAGGTGAAGCCAGCGAAGCCAACGGAGATCAGCGGCAGAATGGACTTTGGCACCTGGTATTCACCGAGATAGATGTAGTCGGTGGCGGCATTGGCCTCCAGTTGGCTTAGGCCCGCGAAGAGCATCGACAGGAAAGTGCCGCCGAAGCCGATCCAAAAGACCGACGACAGCGACTCGATGGAGCGCACCAAGGCCGCCGCCTGAATGGAGAGCGGACTGATTTGGCCGTTGTCCGCACCTGCTGGCGTTTCGGCGATTTCCTGAGATTCGGCTTCGTTCATTAATTTCGGCTCTTCGGTTGTGCCGAGTGTTTAGGATTGCTATTTTGCGCCCCTAATTTTCCTGATCGCGGGAATGGGCAGCCCAAGGAATCATCTTTTGTACCCGGTGGCCGCATTCTCGCGAGTCTGAGGCATTGCCTCGTCCGCTACTTTAGTTCGACACACAGGGGGACACAATGAAGTTAGGCATCTTGGGCGGATACGGTGGCCGCAAGCTGAGCTTGCCGATGGACGCTGTCCGCCATGCGGAAAGCTTGGGCTACGAATCGGTTTGGACCGCGGAGGCCTATGGCGCGGATGCCGTGACCACCGCAACCTGGATGTTGGCACAGACCGAGACCATCAAGGTCGGCACCGCCATCATGCAGATGCCGGCCCGAACGCCCGCCATGGCGGCGATGACCGCAATGAGCCTCGCGGAACTCTCCGGCGGGCGCTTCATCTGCGGGCTTGGCGCCTCCGGGCCGCAGGTGGTGGAGGGATGGCACGGCGTGCCCTACGGCAAGCCGGTGACGCGGCTGAAGGAGTACGTGCGGATCATGAAGCAGATCTTCGCCCGGCAGGCACCGTCCACCTTCGATGGCAGCCTCTATCAGCTCCCCTATGCGGGCGAAGGCGCCACCGGCCTCGGCAAGCCGCTGAAGAGCATCCTGCACTGCGAGGAGGACATCCCCATCTACGCGGCCAGCATCACCCCTGCCGGGGTGGCGGCCGCCGCCGAAGTGGCCGACGGCTTCTTCCCGGTCTGGATGGACCCCGGCCAGTTCCACGTCTTCAAGGAACCCATCCAGCGCGGCTTCGCCAAAGCGGGCGACAAGGACATGACCCAGTTTGACGTGGCCCCGTTCGTCACCGTGGTGATGGGCGACGACGTCGAGCAGTGCATGATGCCCATTCGCGGCAGCATGGCCCTTTACATTGGCGGCATGGGTGCGCGTGGCAAGAACTTCTACAACGACTACGCCAAGCGGCTCGGCTTCGAGGCGGCGGCAGTGAAGATCCAGGATCTCTACCTCGCTGGCCGCAAGGACGAGGCCATGGCCGAGGTGCCTGCCGAGCTGATTGACGCCTGCCATCTCGTCGGCCCCGCCGACCGCATCAAGGACCGCCTGCAGCGTTGGCGGGAAGCCGCAGGCCGCGGCGAGGTGTCCAGCATGCTGCTCGGCTGCCAGCAGCCGGAAGCCTTGGCAGTGGTGGCGGAGGCGATGCTTTAGGACGGTGGAAGTCACCTAGGAGGGGTCGAATATGGTGCCCATGAAGCGAATGGCAGTGACCTTACCGGCCGGCCCGGACATTCGGCATACGGTCGAGCGGCTCAAGTGGGCGGAGGACAACGGCTATCCGGACGCCTGGTTTTCCGATTCGGGCGCTCCGGACACGCTCACTCAAGTGGCGGCGGTGGCGCATCACACCGAGTCCATTCGCATCGGCATTGCCGTGACACCGGTCTACACGCGGACTCCGGCGGTGATCGCCGCCAGCGTCAACGTGCTCGGCCAGTTGCTGCCGGGCCGCTTCGTCATGGGCATCGGCTCCTCCAGCCAGACCATCATGGGCGCTTGGAACGGCATCGCCCTCGATAAGCCCGTCACCCGGGTCAGGGAGACCGCCCTCATGGTGCGTGCCATGCTCACCGGCGAGAAGTCGAATTTCCAAGGGGCCACCTTGAACAGTCGAGGCTACCGCCAAGCGCCCTTGGAAAGCCCGCCGCCCATCTACATCGCCGCGCTGCGGCCCAAGATGATTGAAATGGCTGCCGAGGTGGGCGATGGGGTGATCTTCAACCTTTGGCCGAAGAGTGCGCTGCCGAAGATGATGGAGCATGTGCGCATCGGCGCTGAGCGTGCGGGCAAGGACTGGCGGGAAGTGGAAATCGTCAATCGCGCCATGGTGCTGGCCACCGACGACAAGCCGGCTGCCCGCAACCTGTTCCGCGCCGCCTTCGCGCCCTATTACGCCACGCCGGTGTACAACAAGTTCCTGGCTTGGTCGGGCCATGCGGAGGCTGCGGACGTGATCACCGAAGGTTGGGCGGCCAAGGACCGCGCCCGCACGACCGGCGCCTTGAGCGATGCCCTGATCGACGAGATCGCCATCATCGGCACTGAGGAGGAAATCCGGGAGCGCGTTCAGGCGGATGCCGACGGCGGCGTTCACACCCACATCGTCGCGCCCATCGGCGCATCCCTGGAGGCAGTGCAGCGTACGTTTGATGCGTTTGCCGCCGATCAGTTTCAACTGCGGCAGTAGGCTGCAAACCCAAATCCCCAGGAGCGGCCCAATGGACTACCAGAAGATCATCGTTGACGAGCCGCGTCCACGCATTCGGCGCATCACCCTCAACCGGCCGGAAAAGCGCAACCCGTTGTCCAACGAACTGCGCACGGAGCTGTTTCACGCCTTGGAGGCGACAGACGTGGATGAGTCCGTGCGCGTTATCGTCATTCGCGGGGCAGGCAGCTGCTTCTCGGCGGGCTATGACTTAAAGTCCGACGTGCGCCAGCAGCAGCCCTTCTATACCGCTGGCGGCTTGGCCAACTGGCCGCGCCATGTGGTGGAGGGCTTCTTCAAGATCTGGGATTTGGCCAAGCCGGTCATTGCCCAGGTGCATGGCTACTGCCTCGCCGGCGGCACGGAGCTCGCCACCGCCTGCGATCTGGTCTATGTGGCGGAAAACGCCAAGATCGGCTATCCGGTGGTGCGCGCCATCAGTCCGCCGGACAATCAGTTCTACCCGTGGATCGTCGGCCTGCGCCGGGCCATGGAGCTTATGCTCACTGGCGACCACATGTCCGGCCGGGAGGCGGCGGACAGCGGCTTCGCCAACCGCGCCTTCGCGGAGGATGAACTGGAGGAGAGGGTTTTGGGCATCGCCGAGCGGGTGGCGATGACGCCCACGGACTTGCAGCAGATCAACAAACGGGCGGTGCATCGGCAGATGGACGCCATGGGCATCCGTGCCGGCATCCGCGCCGGCACCGAGATGCAGCAGCTCGCCACCTTCACCGCATCCACCCAGGCCCATCTGGCCGACATGCGCCAAGGGCTGACCCAAGCCTTGAGCAAGCGGGACCAAGCCTTTGGGGATTATCGAACTGCCGACAAGAAATAGGCAGCGATCGGAAAAATCCTAAACTCGCCGCAGGACCGGCGGTTCACCGGTGGACCCTCGGGTGATGCCGGCCTTGCCCGCGCCGCGGGCTGAGATGTGGCTGAATTTCTTCGACAGTTCCGGTCCGGCGGCGCTTAAGCCGCCATCGACGATCAACGCCTCCCCGGTGACGAATTCGGCATCTTCGCTGGCCAGAAACAGGGCGGCGCCGGCGATGTGCTCGCCGCGGCCGTAGTCCGGCCACGGCTGTGACTTGGCGAAGGCGGCGCGGGTGGACTCCGGCCGTCCCTGCTCGGCCAGGGGCGTGGCGATGAAGCCGGGACAGATGGCGTTGACGCGAATGCGGTCCGGGGCCAACTCCACGGCGGCGCCGCGGGTTAGGTTGATGACCGCAGCCTTGGCGGCGGAGTAGGCGATGGGACCGGCGTCGCCGCTCAGTCCGGCGACGGAGGCGGTGTTGATGATGACACCGCCCCGACCTTGGGCCTGCATGACCCGCACGGCGTGTTTGATGCCTAGGAACACCCCCTTCACCAGAACGTCGAACGTGTAGTTCCAGTCCTCGGTTCGAGTTTCGCTCAACGGGCCGATGGCCCCGCCCACTCCGGCATTGTTGAACACGATGTCGAGGTGGCCGAAGGCATCGATGGCGGTGGCGATCATGCTCTCGACCTGTTCCTCCACGGCCACGTCGGTGCGCGCGAATCGGGTGCGCTCCCCGAAGCCCTGGTCGGCAGCCTCCTTCATGGCGTCGGCCCCGGTTTCGGCGTTGTAGTCGGCGATGACCACGCTGGCCCCTTCGGCCAGAAAGCGGAGCGCCGTCGCCCGACCCATGCCGCTGGCGCCGCCAGTAATGACCGCCACTTTGTCCTTCAGTCGCATGGTCGTAGCATTTTCCTATCTGGCGGGAACGTGCCAACATTAGCAGATTGCAACGCGGGAAGCGGGCAGGGGCTGGGGAAAGGAGAAGAAGATGAGCAAGTTCTTGATGGCCGTGGCCATAGTTGTGGTGCTGGCCGCGGGCGTCGGCTTCATCCTCGCTCGCCAAGCCGCCGAGCTGGACGTTGTGGCCGTTACCGCGGATGTGGCCATGATCACGGGGTTCGGTGGCAACGTCGGCGTGGTCAGGACCGGCGCGGGCACGGTCATCATCGATACCATGACGTTTCAATTCCAAGGCGAGGCCATTCGCGAACGCGCTGAAGCGCTGACCGGCGAGCCAGTGGTCATGATCGTCAACACCCACTACCACTTCGACCACACCCACGGCAATCCGGCCTTCGACGCCGGCACGCGGGTGGTGGCCACGGACCGCACGCTTGAATACATCCAGGAATTCGACGCCGACTTCTGGACCGGCGAGGCCGCCGCCTTGCTGCCCAACGAGACCTTTGACCACCAGCAGATCGTCCGCATCGGCGGCAAGACCCTGCATCTGCTGCATCCTGGGCGCGGCCACACCGGCGGCGACCTCGTGGCTTGGATCGAAGAGGACAATGTGCTGCACATGGGTGATCTGTACTTCAATCGCCTCTACCCCAACATCGACTTGGAGGCGGGCGGTTCGGTGCGGGAATGGAGGGGCACCTTGGACGTGGTGATGGCGGCGTTTCCCGACGCCCGCATCATTCCCGGCCACGGGCCGCTATCCGACGAGCAGGGCCTGCGCGGCTTTCAAGCCTTCATGGCGGAGTTGGCGGCAGTCGGCCAGGACGCTGCCACAGCCGGCAAATCCTTGGATGAGACGCTGCGGGATGCTGATCTAGAAGCCGATGCGGGTTATGAGGCGCTTTTCGAGTTGCCCTTGGTCGGTGGCCTCAACCAGGAGTTCGTCATCACCCGGGCGTGGGAGGAGGCAACCGGGGTGATTGAGACATCGCCTCATTGACTTTGCTGATCGCGGGACAAAGCCGTCGCCTGAGCCATCGTTTGCGCCCGGTGACCGCCCCCTCGTTGGTCTGTGGCATCGCCGCGTTTGTGGCAATGCGCTCAACGGCGCTACATCTGAAATTCGGGGAGCTTCACCACCAGTCCGTCGAGGGCATCGCTGACTTCGATTTGGCAGGAGAGCCGGGAATTGGCCTCGCGTTCGGGGTTCAGGTCCAGCATGGCTTCTTCGGTGTCGTCCGGGCGCCCCACCGCCGCCATCCATTCGTCGTTGACGATGACGTGGCAGGTGGCGCAGGAGCACTCGCCGCCGCAATCGGCGTCAATGCCGGGCACGCCGTGGTCGATGGCGCCGCGCATGACGGATGCGCCTAACTCAGCGTTGACTCTGTGCTCGGTTCCGTCGTGTTCGATGTAGGTGAGTGTGGGCATGTTGTGATACCTCAACCGCTGCTTGATTGGGGAGCGTGATGTGAAAGCGGCGTATCATAACCGTTTTCCCCCGCCGTAGAGCAAGGGGAGCGTGATTCGCGCCGGATTACGGGATAAGCAGATGGCGAAGTTTGTGCGGCGCCGCCGGCCGTATCGCGGCTGCCGGGCCAACCAAGCGTCCCTCACCCTTGGCTGGTTGGTCGCGTTGTTCGTGCGACTGCGTGGCGCAACACCTCAGTGGCGCGCTCCACCGGAAGACGCTGGTCCCGGCGTAGCGTGATCCAGAACTCGATGCTCAGCATGGCATCGAGCGCCTCGAACAACAGGGGATCGGACTGGACCGCCGTCGGCAGGATCTCCCGGAGGCGCTTGCGCCGGCGCTGTATGTCCGGGCGCGATGCCCCGGTCGTTCCCTTGGTGCGATAGCGCTGAAACACGACGGAAATGTAGAGCGGCAGCAGATACTCGTAGATGGGGAATTGTGTCGCAAAATGCACGCACAGTCCGCTAAGCGGCCTGGCGGACCTCGCCACCTGTTTGACGGTTCATCGGGCGGGCGTTACGCGTTGCCGCGGCAACGCAATCGAGTTGCTCCGCAACTCGGCGTTCGCCGTGTGTCCGCAGGCCTGACATCGAAAGGTTGATTGGCTCGGCCGGTTGGCCGCTTCAACGTGCCCGCACTCATGGCAGGCTTGCG
>JAQAJJ010000052.1:0-7545 GCA_028278675.1 Candidatus Azophilus lithoversatilis | reverse complement strand
CCGGACTTGGCCTTGACATTCGATCCGGGGCTTTCCGCAGTGCCCTTGGCCGACTTGGACATGGCCTTCGTCCGCAGGTCCTCGATGACCACCGTGTGCGCCGCATCGGCGATCCCACGGCTCGCGCGGTGGCACCAGTTGGCGCGGACGTTGGCAATGCGCCTCGATGCCCTAGCAAGCTTCGACCGGGTGCGGCGACGCCGTCCGCTGCCCTTGACCTGCCGTGCCATCCGCCGCTGGTAGCGCCGCTTGCGGGCCTCCAGGCGGGACAGGTCCGGCATCCGCATGATCTCGCCCGTGCTCAACGCGCACTGTCCGACGTTCCGGTCAACGCCGACGGCGCTGCCTTCGTTCACGCGATCCTCGCCCTTGACCTCGTAGAACACCGTGCAGAAACATTTTTTCCCTTCGGGCTTGAACACGGCCTGCTTGGGGATGCCATCCTGATGAGGATTGCCGCCCCGCCGCCGCAGCCGGTACTCGCCGGTCCTCGGCACGGCGATGCGTCCGTCCCGGATGCGCACTCTGTCGGGGATGGTGAAGCCCATCCCGCAGCTGCGGCCCTTGAACTTTGGGCGCCCGGCCTCGCCCTTGAAGAACCGCTGCCAAGCGTCAGCTTGGCGCTTGAGCGCGTATCGAACGACTGCGAATGGAAGCTCGGCAAGCCAGGGCGCGTGGTTTGAGCGGCGAAGCTCGGTGAACGACTTGCCAAGGGTGAAGAAGGTGGGCGACGGCGCACGCCCGCCGAACATTCGTGCGGTGTAGTGCAGTATTTCCTGCTGGTCGAGCATTTCATTCCAAACGTACCGGCAGGAGCCAGCAAGCCGGTTCAGACGCCGGGCCTTGGCCCGGGTGCCGGGCAGCACCCGATAGCGGACCGCCCTGACGTGAACGCCGGATTCAGATGACGCGGGCATGTGGCTAAGCATACAGAATTCCTCCTAGTCCCCCCACGTACAGGCCGGGAAAGGCAGCCCTTCAATGTGCCCAGTCAGCTCTCTGTGCATTTTGCTACACAATTCCCCAAGCAATCACGTCCCGTGCACGGCGCGTAGTTCGCCAATTGGCGGCCCGACCGGCTTCGTGCTACGTTGTTGATCCGCCCCCAAGCCATGGAGAGCGAACCCATGAGCGACTCCGCAAGGTCCGCCGAAGAACGGCGCCTAGTGGCCGAGTTCCACGAACGGGAACGGCGTTCCGAAGCCAAGTACCCCAGTTCCGACGGCAAGCCCATGTCTGAGAACGACTTCCAAGGGCATGCCATTCGCTACTTCGACGCCGCCGTGCGGCTGCACTGGTATGCGGGCCGGTCCAACGTGTACGTCTCCAGCGACCTGCTGATCTACGCCAAGGAGGGCGACCGGGCGGCGGTGGCGGCGCCTGACCTGTTCGTAGTGATTGGCACCCGGAACCTGCCGCGCTGCAGCTACCGGTTGTGGGAGGAGCCGAAGCCGCCGGATTTCGCCTTGGAAGTGGCGTCGCCAAGCAGTTGGAAGCGTGACCTGAAGGAGAAGAAGGACATCTACCAAACGATGGGCGTGAAGGAGTACTTCGCCTGTGACCCGAGGGCGGAGTTCTATGAGCCGCCCCTGCAAGGGTTCCGGCTTCGGAACGGGGTGTATGTGCCCTTGGTTTCTGAGCGGCGTGCGGGGGTCTGGACGCTGCACAGCGAGGTGCTGGGGCTGACGTTCCGGCAGTTCGGGAAGGAAGTGCGGCTGATGGATCCAGCGACCGGCGAGGATCTGCCCACACACGATGAGTTGCTGAGCGCCCGCGAAAAGTTGCTGAGCGCCCAACGGCAAAGTGCGGCGAGGGCGGAAGCGGAGGCCGTGCGCCGTCAGGCAGCGGAGGCCCGCGTCGCGGAGCTTGAGGCGTGCTTGGCACAGCAGCGGCAGAGGGGCCCCTGAAACCCTTCCTCCAACCCTCGTCGGCTGTGCCGTCACCCGGGAGCAGCGTCGCGAACTCTCCCGGATTGCACTACCCGTCCAGCGCCTTGAGCATTCGCTTGAGCGCGTAGTGGCGGTAGCTGTCCAAGGCCAACGCAGCGATTTCATCCGAGTCCGCAAAGTCTTCCGCATCGAGTTCGATCCAGCCTTGGTGGCCGATGTAGGCCGGGATGCGGTAGCGCTCATCGAAGCACAGCGAGTCCTGGCGGTCGGCACCCACCCAAAACTGCAGCCGGACCCGTCCTCGCCGGCTGTGCGCTAGGGCGAAGCCCTTCTTTCCGGCCCGGAAAATCGGATCGCCGAAGCGGGTGCCTTCCGTGGTTTCCGGCAGGGCCAGGCAGGCGTCCCGGAGCGTCCCGAGCACCTCTTGGGCGCGCGGCCTTGCCATGGGGTCGAATTCCTCAAGAGGCAGCGGCTCGCTGGGCGGTTCGATGTCGGGGGTCTCAAGCAGGTGCGCCTTGAGGCTTTCGGGCGCCAGTTTTTCATAGGCCTCGCGCACTCGATCGGCGATGGTGGTCCAGCGCAGGCCCCGGTCGAGGTGCACGCCGAGCCAGCCCTTGGGGCCGACGTAGGGCGGCACGAAGTAGTGTTCCGGTTCGTTTTCCGCGTAGAAGGCTTGCGCACCTTCTGGGGCGTTCAGCCACAACGCCACCCGCCCGTCGCCGTGGTGGTTGATGACGTAGGTGGCGAAGGTCTTGCCGCCCACTCGAAAGTCCGGGGAGCCCCCGGAGGGCCGCTCCTCGGCTTCCGGCAATGCCAAACAGAGTTCGCGGACCGCGTGGCTGATGTTCCTGCCCATCGCTTAGGTCGCCTGGCCATTCAGAAAGTCGTCCAGCAGCGCATTGAAGATTTCGGGCTGCTCGTAGTAGGGCGAGTGGCCTGCGTCATCCACCACGGTGATGCGGGCGTTCGGGAAGTGCGGCACGTAGGAGGCCAGCAAGCTGGGCGGAAACAGCGGATCCTCCAGGCCGGCGACGAACAGCACCGGGCAGGCGATGCGGCCCGCATCGGCCAAGCTCGGCCCGCCGTCCCTGACCAAGTCCGCGAGGTTGGCGAACGAGAATGCCGTATTGAAGGCGGAAATTGCGGCGTAGAGCGTCATTTTGGGCTTGTCCGCCTTGGTGGCGCGGGCCATGGTCGCGGCGATGCCGCTACTGGCGTTGCCGGTGACCAGCGCCTTGAGCGCCTCGCTCGGCTGTTCGTTCGGCAGGCCGCCGGAGGTGCCGGAGAGGGTTACCGAGGCGACCCGATCGGGGGCGTCGAGCGCCAGGCGCAGGGCGGTGAAGCCACCCATGGATTGAGCCACCACATGAGCGCGGTCCACGCCTGCGGCATCGAGAACAGCCAGCGCATCGTCCCGGAATTGAGTCGCCGTCAACGTGCTTGGCGGCGCCGGCGAGCGGGCGAAGCCGCGATGGTCGAAGGCGATGCAGTTGAAGCGGTCGGCGAAGTGGGCGGTTTGCTGAAACCAGATGGCGGCGTTGCCGCCTGCGCCGTGGGCGAACAACAGTGCCGGACCTTTGCCGCTGCTCTCGTAGTAGATGGCGGCGCCTGCTGATTCGGCTGTGGCCATTCGAGTTTCTCCTTGGGTCGAACAGGACGCCAGCGTACTGGGTTGGCACGGAGCGCCCAAGCGGATGTATGCTACCCCACTTTCTAGCTTCCTTTGGAGGTCGTGCCGGTTCCGTGGCGCATTGGATTCGCAGCCGAGCGTGGAGCGGCTTGTCCGCAGTTGGGCTTTGCTTAACTGCCGCCATGGCCTTGAGCGCCGATGTGGTCCCCGCGCGCATCGGCAGTCACGAAACGTCCTTGGCTCAGCTGATTGAGCATCCCGACGTGGCGGGCGACCATACCCTTTACCTGCGCTGCGAGGCCAAGGTGATGCTCGGCGGCGCCGTTCGCGAGGCGGGCTGCTATGATGATGGGGAGGTGCCCGATGCGTTCTTCGAGGCCGTGGAGCGGGCAGCGCTGCGGGCTACATTCGTGCCGGCAGAGGTGGATGGCGAACGAGTCAACGCGCTCGTTCTGTTCACCGTGCTGTTCCGCAGCCAGGACGGGCAGCGGGTGACTGCGGTCATTCCCAATCACGGAACCAACGCCAAGGCCTTTGGCGTCAACTACATTGCCCCCCAACGCTACGGCAGCAATCGCTTCAATCCGCGCGCCGACATCGGTTTGCTGTGGGTGGAAGCGCAAATGGACGAGACCGGCAAGGCTCGGGACTTGAAGCTGGTGGACACCGCATGGACCACGCGGGAAACCCGACGCTACGCCCGGCGCTACATCAACGGCAACGACTTCATTCCCGGCTTCGTGAACGGCGAACCCGCCGCCATGCGCTTCATCAAGCCGATCTTCGGCTACCGCAACGGCTTCATGCGGATGCGCGACGACAGCAAATGCCGTTCATCGACCATCGACTGCCGGGAAGTCTCATCGAGCAGCGGAGAAAATCGCTATGTGTTTGACGATTGATTTGTCGCTGGGAACGGCTTGATGGCTGGCCCGCTTGATGGTGTGCGGGTGGTGGACTTCACCACCATGGTGTCCGGCCCGGTGGCGGCGGCGATGCTGGCCGATCAGGGTGCCGAGGTCATCAAGGTGGAGTCCCCCGCCGGCGATGAGATGCGGCGCATCGGCAACGGCCGCAACGGCCTGCCGCCGGGCTTTTTTGCCTGCAACCGGGGCAAGCGCTCGCTGTGCGTCGATTTGAAAAAGCCGGAAGCCTTGGAACCGGTGAAAGCGCTGATCGCTTCCGCCGACGTGCTGCTGCAGAATTTCCGCCCCGGTGCCATGGACCGCTTAGGCCTAGGCGCCGACGCCATGCGCAGCGCCAATCCGAGGCTCATCTACGTCTCCATCAGCGGTTTCGGCGAGCAGGGCCCCTACGCCCATCAGCGGGTGTACGACCCGGTGATTCAGGCGCTTTCCGGGGCCACCGACATACAGGCCGACCGGGACACCAGGCGACCGCGCATGTTTCGCATCATCATCGCCGACAAAGTGACGGCGCTCACCGCCGCTCAAGCGATTTCCTCGGCCCTCTATGCCCGCGAGAAGCGTGGCCAGGGCCAGCACATCCGGCTCTCCATGCTGGACACCATGATCGCCTTCTTCTGGCCGGAAGGCATGGGCGGGTTGGTTTACGTGGGCGATGAGGTGGACGTAACCAAGTACCAGGGCACCATGGATCTGATCTACGAGACCAAAAACGGCTACATCACCGCCGGCGCCATCAGCGACAAGGAATGGCGCGGCCTTTGCACCGCGTTGCGCAAGGAGGAGTGGATCGACGATCCGCGCTTCGCCACCACGGCGGCCCGCTTTCGCAATGCCGGGGAGCGCAAGGCGATGACCGCGGAACAGATCGAACGCTGGGACCGCGATGAAATCCTGGCCCGCTTGGACGCCCAAGGCGTGCCCTCAGCGCCCCTGCTGACCCGCCTGGATTTGCTGAACCATGAGCAGATCATCGCCAACGACACCGTGGGCATCTACGATTTCGAGGGCTACGGCCAAGTGCGCTTGGCTCGGCCAGCCGCCCATTTCGAGGACACGCCAGCCGATGTGCGGGCCGCGGCACCGGTTTTGGGAGAGCACTCCAAGCCGATCCTGCGCGGTCTGGGCTACTCCGAGGCCGACATCGGGGCGCTCATCGGCGCCGGTGCCTTGATCACATCCAATCAGTAAGGAAAGAACTTGGTCGCCCAAGCAAGAGACGCCGCCATCGTTGGCATTCATGAGTTCCCTTCCAGGGATGTGGAAGGCGCGTTGGGCCCATTGCAGATCAAAGCGGAGTGCGCCGCCCGGGCGCTGGAGGACGCAGGGCTTAGACTTTGCGATGTCGATGCCATCTACGACGCGGGAGAGGGCGGCGGCATGGCCGGCCTCAACATCGCCGAGTACTTCGGGCTCAAGCCCAAGGTCATCGACACCACTGGCGTGGGCGGCTCGTCCTATGAATTCCACGCCGCCCACGCCAAGCGCGATCTGGCCGCGAACAAGGCGCGGGTCGCCCTGCTCACCTACGGCTCCACCGCCCACAGCAACGCGCACGCCATCGGCGTCGGTGGTCGGGGCGGCGGCGGGCACCCCGCCGACAACATGGACAACTTCGCCGGCATGACGCTGGTGGCCAACTACGCCATGGTCGCCCAACGGCACATGTTCGAC
The DNA here is from genome assembly GCA_028278675.1 of Candidatus Azophilus lithoversatilis. Lineage (GTDB taxonomy): Bacteria > Pseudomonadota > Gammaproteobacteria > Pseudomonadales > Azotimanducaceae > Azophilus > Azophilus lithoversatilis. Next base: position 1,426 of record JAQAJJ010000052.1, on the reverse strand, counting down.
TACGGCACCACCAGCGAACAGCTTGCCGAGATATCGGTGGCCACCCGCGGTCACGCCATGCGCAACCCCGAGGCGGTCAAGGCCATGGAGGACTTGGAGTTTCTCGACATTCGGGAAACCACGGTGGCCGACGTGGTGGGCTCCCGGATGATTGCCGATCCGCTGCATCTGCTGGAATGCTGCATGATCTCCGATGGCGGCGGCGCGGTGGTCATCGCCGCCGCTGATGTGGCCCGTGATTGCGCCAAGCCGCCGGTCTGGCTGCTCGGCGCGGGCGAGGCCACGGCCTATCCGGAGAATGGCGGCGACATCACCACCAGCGCCGCTGCCCAATCCGGCCCAGTGGCTTTTGGTGAGGCCGGCGTTCGGCCAGACGAGGTCGACGTCGCCATGATTTACGACTCGTTCAGCATCACGGTGCTCACCATCCTCGAAGACCTTGGCTTCTGCGCCAAGGGGGAGGGAGGCGCTTGGGTCAGCGGCGGTCGCCTGCGCTTCGACCGTCCCGGCGATGGCCCGGCGTTGAACACGGATGGTGGCGGATTGTCGTCCAACCATCCGGGCATGCGCGGCATCTTTCTGCTGATTGAAGCGGCGCGCCAATTGCGCGGGGAGTCCTGCTCCCAGGTGGAGGGGGCCCGCTTGGCGGTCGCCCACGGCAACGGCGGCATGCTGGGTAGCCGGCACTGCGCCGGCACCGTCATCTTGGGGAAGGACTGAACAATGGCTGATCCAACCCGGCCGCTGCCGAATCTGCGCGACTTGGACAAGGTCCAGCGGCTGACCTATCAGCAATGCGCTGTCTGCGGCACGGTGGTGTTCTACCGGCGCCGCCGCTGCACGGGCTGCCTGAGTGCCAATCTGGCGTGGAAGGAATCCGCCGGGGAGGGCACGGTGTACACCTGCAGCATCGTGCGCCAGAGCTACCATCCGTTCTTTCGGGGCATGGCGCCCTACGCCGTCGCTTGGATCGACCTTGACGAAGGCCCGCGCCTGGTGTCGAACGTGGTGGGTGTTGAAGACCCGTCAAGCGTCCACATCGGAATGCGGGTGAAGATTCGGTGGGATGAGCACGAGGCGCTTTGCGTACCTCTTTTAGAGCCTGCTTAGGCTCCCTAGTGTCCTGTCTTTTGGCCCGACGGCCTTCGCTCGAAGCGGGATTCTTCGGCTCGAGGGCGTCCCGCCCTCGCATCGGCGCTGGTTCAGAGCGCCCTTCACTGAGTGACAAGGCGGGCGCGGTCCATTTCTTCCATTGCCAAGTTCTGCTCCTCGAAACTCAGCAAGTATTCGCCATCCTCGGGGTCGAAGAAGCGGAGCCGATCATCCTCCCGCCACAGTTCCAAGCCAAGCACCGCCGAGTGGCCCCGCAGCACCGCCGCGAACTGATCAAGGACAATGTCCGCATGCCGACCGTCCGGCCCCAGCC
>JAQAJJ010000051.1 GCA_028278675.1 Candidatus Azophilus lithoversatilis | reverse complement strand
GGAGCCGGCCGGTCTTCCCGTGGTGCCCCAGGGTCCGCACGGCCCCGTTGCCGAACGCCTCCTTCACCACCCGGCCCAGGGCGTCGGCCTCCTTCGCCTCCCAGTACACCGCGCGCGGCGTCGAGCCGGACAGCACCGCGTCCTGGACCTTCCACAGGTGCCCGCGGCTGTTGTACACATGCCGCACGCCCCCGTCCGTGTACGACGCCGACTCCCTGGAGGCGTCGAAGCTCTGGAACACCCGCCCGTGCTGGTCGTAGGTGGTGCGCTCGTAGTGGGTCGCGCCCCCGTAGGCGGTGCTCGCGTCCCGGGGCCGCCCCAGGGCGTCGTAGGAGTGCGTGCGCAGGTAGCCGCTCACCGACTCCGACGCCTTGTGCAGCCGCCCCAGGCCGTTCGGCGCCGTGTCCCAGACCCAGGCCGCGCCAAGCTCAAGCCCCCCCGCGCCGCCGTGCTCCCTGCGCGCCGTCACCCGGCCCAGGGCGTCGTGCGTGAAGGTCGCGTAGCGCCCCGACGGCGCCGTGCGCTTGACCAGCTCCCCGAACCCGTTCCACTCGTGGCTCCAGGACCCCCGGTCCGGGTCCGTCGAGGTCGTCACCCGGCCCAGGCCGTCCCGCACCAGCGTCCACTCCACCTTCGACGGCGCCGCCGTCGAGTCCGAGGCCGGCTTGCGCCGCACCACCTTCACCACGTGCCCGTCCGCGCGCCGCTCGCGCCCAACCGTCCCCCCCAGCGCGTCCTCGACCTCCACCAGCTCGCCCAGCGCGTTGCGCACCTCCCTCCTCGCGTGGCCCTTAGCGTCCGTGAACGTGGTCGTCAGCCCGTCGGTCGTCAGGCCGTCGTGGGCGATCGCCTCCGTGCTGCCGTCCGGACGGGTCACCTTCAACAGCCGCCCAAGCAGGTCGTAGGCCCGCTGCGTCGCGCACTTCGTCGACGGGCGGTGCGCGTCCGAACCCGTCCCCGACTTCCGGCACGACGTGTCCGTCGACCAGTGCGGCGACCAAACCTTCGACACCCGCCCCGACGCGTCGTGCTCCACCTCCCTGCGCGACCACGACCCGTCGAAGCCCAGCTCCGAGACCCGAACCTCCCGGCCCAGAACGTCCAGGCACGACACCGACTCCGATCCCCCCGCCGCCTTGCGGACCTCGTGCACCGCGGTCCGCGACGGGCACTGCGCGTGCGACGCCTTGGAACGGACCGCCGTCTCCCAATGCCCCGTCCCCGGCGCCCGGAACACCTCGATGCCGCGCGCCGTGTGAACCGCCTTCTCCGTTCGGTGGGCCGTCGCACCCGCGTTCAGGTAAACCTTCACCGCCGTCGGCAGGCCCCAGTTCGCGTCCCGCTCCGACACCTCGCGCACCTTGCGCCCCAGGCAGTCCCGCTCCACCTTCACCAGCCGCCCCAGGGAATCGTGCTCCCGCACGTCGAAGTCGCAGCGGGTCTCCTCCGTGCCGTCGTCACCCCGCGCCCTCACCGCCGTGCGCACCAGGTTGCCGAAGGCGTCGTAGCGGTGCGTCCTCTCCGACTTCAGCGCCCCGCCGGCCGGCTCAACCGTCTCCTCGCACAGCATCCCCGCGTGCGCCGAACTCGAAACCCCGCAGCCCGCCTGGCCGTAGTAGGCGAACCCGCTGGTCCGCGTCAGCGCCGCGCCCCAGGTCCCCGACACCCGCCGCCGCTTGGAAACCACCGCCTTCGTCAGCCGCCCCAGCTTGCGGTCGGACGCCGACGGGCCGTAGGTGTTCACCGTGCGCGTCTCGAAACCCGGCGGGCTGCTCCCCGACCCCTCCGTCACCGACTTCACCTCCGTCGCGTTGCCGTCCGCATCGACCGCCGTCGTCACCGTCACCGTCCGGTGCAGCGCGCCCGCCGCCGCCCCCTTCGACTTCAGCGCGTAGGCCTTCTCAACCGACTCCGCCGCATGAACCAGCAGCGGACCCAGCGACGCCGTCCCCGAGTCCCGCGCCGTCGCCGGCCAGCCGGACTGGTAGCCGCGCATCTCCCAGGTCGTGGACGTCTCGCCCAGCACGTGGTTCGACGGCGACCGCGTCACCGTGCGCAGCGGACGGCCGATGAACGGGAAGTCCTGACGGTACAAGGTCGTCACCTTCACACCCGACTGCTCGTCGCGGGTCATCAACTGGGCGAAGCCCAGAAGCCCACGCCCGCCCCCGTGCAGCTTCGCCTCCGCGTAGTAGTGGCTCACCGCGCTCTCCGCCGTCGCCGAACTCCCCGTCGGCGCGCTCGCCGACACCCGCTCGACCACGGGAACGGCGCCCCGGAGCTCCAGAACCGGCCCCTGCCGGCCCAGGGTCTGGGCGCCCGACGGCAGGTCCCAGTCGCCGTTCAGCGCCTCGTAGAAGTCCTCGACGTCCGACGCGCCGACCGTCGTGGTGACGTAGTCGAAACACACGCCGCTGATGAAGGCGTTGTTCAGGCAGACGTGGGTGGACACCGTCTCCCCGCCCAACTGCAGGCGGGTGTAGTGGTCCGACTGCGCCAGCGTCGCGTAGGTGATGTTGGTCTCCGCCCCCAGGCCGTTGGTGATCTTCGTGACGGCGTTGGGCAGCGCACCCGCGTTGGCGTTCAGGCGAAGCTGGGCCGTCGACTCCTTCAGGTTCAGGTGGATGTGGTCCGCGCCCCCGTCGCCGTCCATGTCCACGAACAGGTCCCGGCGCTTCTTCTTGCCGTCGGTGGTCAACACCGTCCGCTTGGCGCCCGAGCCGGTGTCGAACTTGCCCAACGCCGGATCCCAAAGGTAGGCGTAGATCCGCTCCGCCTCGCGGTCGTGCCAAGTGAAGTCCGGGTGGCCGTCGCCGTTGTGGTCCGCCAGGCCCAGGAAGGCCACGTCCTCGTACGCGAGCGTGATCCCGAGATCGCGGGTGTCGAAGCCGGTGCCCGCGCTGATCTCGGCGTGAAACTTCAGTTCGGTTGCAATGCTGTAGACGATGTTCGATGCCACTTGGCGGACAAGGTCCGTCAGCCCGTCCCGGTTGAGGTCGGCGGCGTGCAAGTTCATCGAGTAGCCGTCAAACGAGCTGCCGTAGACGGTCGCGTTGCCGTCCGCGTCCACGATGAAGACCTCGTGGCTCCGCGAGTATGACAATGGGACGTCCACGCGGACGGGCTTGGTTTGGAGCTGGCCTTGATCGACCTCGATGCCCCGATCGCGCGCATCCAGGGTCGCCCGGGCGGCCTTCGCCGAGCTGGCTAAGGCCACGAAACGGCAAACCCTCCCGCCGAGCGCGGTCGGCCGGAAGAATGCGCAGCGATTCCGCGTCTTCAACAACCGCGTAGCCATGAACTCGAAGAACGGACAGGAAGACATCGTAGGCTTCCGCACGCGTCATGGGGTCGCCGGCGATCACCGTCACTTCGCCGCGCACGTTCGGGTGGACAATGATGGTCTTATCAGTAAGGGCCGACGCCCATTGGACGAGTTCGATCAGATCCGCGTTGTCGAGCGAGAGCGCGAGGCCATCCGGGTGCGCCGGAATCGATGCCAATGACGCGGCGCCGAGGCAGCAGCCCAGCGCCAAACCGCGAACCCCCCGCATCAGCGAAGCGCTTGATGAGTCCTTCAACTACCACCGCCAGCCTTGGTGAACACGGAGCCATTCTACGCCGCGGCTTGCCTACCGGCGACTGTCGCGGGCAAATCCACAGTCGGTGGCGGCAGTGCATCGAGCACCGGCTTGGAAGAACATGCAATTGCGCAAGTCTCCCTGGCCAACCGGGCCGCGACGACCGCATTTCGGCAAGCGATTTGCCGCGTCAAGCGATTTGCCTCCGCAAGCGATTTGCCACGGCAAGCGATTTGCCACGGCAATCGATTTGCCACGGCAAGCGATTTGCCACGGCAATCGATTTGCCGCGTCAACCGCATTGCGGACTGCCTGCGGCTAAAATCGGGGCGATCATGGTTCACCATCCGCAACAAGAACCCAGATGCCAATATGAAGTCTCATCTTCGTTGGCAACCGCCCGTTCGCTCGGCAGGCCGATTTGCCACATGCGGCCAGGCAACGGCCCACCCAGCCCCTCCGAACGCCATGTCGCCCGCTGAACGCCATCGAGCCCTCATCGCCTCCGGTCAACTGGCCGAGGACCCGTTCCAGCGCCAAGCGGTGGAACTGCTTGATGACCTACACCAACGGCTCTGCCGGCAACGGCGGCGGCCGCTCATCAAGCGTTGGCTCAGGCACCCGGAAACCGAGATCGGCCTGTACCTTTGGGGCGGCGTCGGCCGGGGCAAGACCCTGCTGATGGATCTGTTCCACGAGACGCTGCCCCACCGAGGCAAGCTCAGACTGCACTTTCACCGCTTCATGCAGCGGGTGCACAACGAACTCAACCACCGCGCTGGCAGCGCCGACCCGCTGCAGGGCTTCGCCGACGACTTTGCCAAGCACACCCGCGTCCTCTGCTTCGATGAGTTCTTCGTGGCCGACATCGGCGATGCGATGATTCTCGGCGAACTGATGCAGGCGCTTTTTCGACGGGGGCTGACCTTGGTGGCCACTTCGAACTTGGCACCGGACCGGCTCTACGAAAACGGCCTGCAGCGGCGGCGCTTCCTGCCCGCCATCGAAGCCTTGAAGCGCCACACGCTCATCCACCACTTGGAAGGCGAAGCGGACTACCGCCTGCGGGTGCTGGAACGGGCGCGAATCTATCATGCGCCCCTCGGCGGCAAAGCTGAAGCGTCCTTGAACGCGAGCTTTGCCGACTTGACCACGGAGCCCGGCGAACGCGATGCGCCGCTGGAAGTGGAAAACCGCGCCATCCACGCACGTCGGCTGGCGTCGGACGTGGCCTGGTTCGAGTTCAGCGAACTGTGCGAGGGGCCGCGCAGCCAAAACGACTACATCGAACTCGCCCGCTGCTTCCACACGGTGCTGATCTCCAACGTAAAGCGGTTTACGCCGGCCAATGAGGACGCCGCCCGCCGCTTCATCAGCTTGGTTGACGAGTTCTATGACCGCAACGTCAAGCTGATCCTGTCCGCGGAAGCGCCCGTCACGGACCTCTACGCTGGCGAACGGCACCGCTTTGAGTTTGAACGCACCCGCAGTCGGCTGCTGGAGATGCAGTCGCGCGCCTATCTGGCCCGCTCGCACCGAAGCGGCTAGGCGTCCATGCCTTCGACGTCCGGTTTGCGTTCCAGTTCCCCGTCGGCCTTCTCCCCGGAAACGAACCTCACCCAAGCGTCAATCACCCGGTCAAGGTCGCCGCCGTAGCGGGCATCCGCCGCCACGCTCGCGAACTGGCTGCGGTAGGTGAGGCCGATGTTGACGCCGGCGATGACGATGTTGCCGATGCGCCAGCCGCCGTCGGCGCTCTGGGTCACGGCGTAGAGCACCGGATAGACCTCGCCGCCGCGATGAATTTCCATCTTGACGTTGCGCCGCCGAGGGTGGCGCGGGGGGCCGTCCTGAGGGAGCACGATGACCTCGCCATCGGTGAAGTCGGTCAGGGCGAGCGAATAGGTGCGCACCAGGCCCCACTTGAAGGTTTCGGCGAAACGCCGCCGCTGCTCCGGCGTGGCCTGCTTGTAGTGGACCGACATGACGCGGCGGGCAAAGCCCTCAAAATCGACTACCGGGGCCAACAACGCTTCCACAGCGATGAAGAAACGCTCCGGGTCGGAGTCAGCGTAGCTGCGACCCTCCTTGATGAGCCGCAGCAGGTCGGTGGAGGCGTCGGCGACCAGCTGATGGGGAGCGGACTCGAACTGCGCCGCCCGCGCCATGCCGGCGGCAAGCGCCAGCGCGCCCAGACAAACCGCAAACCTAGCCAGCCGAGTGAGGCGAACACTCATCTTGTCGAATTGCTCATTGATTTTCCCACACTCCACCAAACTCGAACTGAGGAGCGACATTGAAGATCGCCGGACGCTCGATGGCATTCCCCAACTCAAGACGAGGCATCCCGCAGCCGATGGCGAAGATTACACGTTTGGGTCCTCCTTTTCCGCCATCTTCCTTCCTTTCCATGAAACCCTTCCTTTACATGAAACCCTTCCTTCCCATACATGAAACCCTTCCTTCCCATACATGAAACCCTTCCTTCCCATGAAACAAACGGGGAGGATCCAGTGCCGAGCCGGTCGTTCCTTCGACCTCAGCGGCGCACCGCACTGGGGTGAGTTGAAGCCTCGCATCGCAATATCCGGCCGCGGCAGCCCGCCATATCCGCCAACGTTGCTGACTATTGGGCGAACTCCGACTAAAGTTGGCTTCCACCAACCTCGCGCAGGGCTCAACGAATCGCCATGTGGTTGCCGTTGCTGGCACTGATCGTCGGTTTCGCAGCGCTCATCTGGAGCGCCGACAAGTTTCTGTCCGGAGCGGGCGCCACCGCCACCAATCTGGGCGTCTCGAAGATGGTCATTGGGCTGACCATCGTTTCGGTCGGCACCTCCGCCCCGGAAATCCTGGTGGCCATGGCGGCGTCCATCCAAGGCAATCCCTTGCTGGCGGTGGGCAACGCGATCGGCTCCAACATCGCCAACATCGGCTTGGTGCTGGGCGTCACCGCCATCGTCGCGCCGCTGCCGTTCTCCAAACGGGTGCGGCGTTCGGAACTGCCTTGGCTGCTGGGCGCCACCCTGCTCGCCCTGCTGCTGATGTTCGATCAGGAATTGGGGCCGCTTGATGGCCTCATGCTGCTCGCCGGCCTGGCGCTGATTCTTTATCTGCTGATGTTCGGCAATTCCTCCGGCCAACCGGATTTTGCGGAGAGCATTCAGGAGGAGCTCGATGAACTGCCGCAGATGCGGACTCGGCATGGCATCGCCTGGCTGTTGGGCGGGTTGGCGCTGCTGGTGGCCAGCGCGGAGCTGCTGGTGTGGGCGGCCACCGACATCGCCGAGCGCCTCCACGTGAGCGATCTCATCATCGGCCTGACCATCGTCGCCATCGGCACCAGCCTGCCGGAGCTGGCGGCCACCGTGGGAGCCGCCATCAAGGGCCACACCGACATCGCCATCGGCAACGTGGTCGGCTCCAACATCCTCAACATTCTGGCGGTGCTGGCGGTGCCCAGCCTGATGGCCACCACCCAAATCGAAAGAGCGGCGTTCTGGCGCGACGGCGGCACCATGCTGGCACTGACCCTGTTGCTGGCGCTGTTCGCCTACGCAGTGAATTCCAGATCGGTCATCACCCGCTTTGAAGGCGCGGTGATGTTGCTGTGCTGGTTGGGGTACAACACGCTGCTGGTTCGCCATGCGATGGCTTAACGATCCGCCGATCAAGCTAACGAGGCGGTGGCTCAGACTGACTCATAGGCGGTCGCCGGGCGCAAAAGTTGGCTCAAGCGGCAGTCTCGTCCCGGGATCAATAAAATTAGTCGCCTTCGACGTGGACGGCGTCCTCACCGACGGACGAATCCACTATCTCTCCAGCGGCACGGAAATGCTGTCCTTTCACGTCCATGACGGCGCCGCCATCAAGCGGCTGCTCCAGCACGGCATCGAGGTGGCGCTGATCACCGGTCGTGCGTCGCCCATGGTCGCCAAGCGCGCCCGGGAGCTGGGCATCCACCACATCTTTCAAAACGTCGAAGACAAGCTTGAAACGCTCCAGAGCCTTGCCGCCGAGCTGCGCCTCGGCGCTCTGGAGTGCGCCTACGTCGGCGACGACTGGCCCGATCTTGAAGTCCTTGGCTGGGTGGGGCTGCCCGTCGCCGCAGCCGATGCCCAGCCGGAAGCGCGCGCTGCAGCCGAGTTCGTCACCGCCAGCGCCGGCGGCCGGGGCGTCGCGGCTGAAGTCTGCCGACTGCTGCTCGATTTGCGCGAACCATGAGGCAGCTAGCCGCCGGCGTTCTGCTCGCAGTCGGCCTGCTGCTGATGGCCTTCTACCTGGCGCCTTGGCGGGGCGCCGTGCGGCCGGGAGAGCCGCCTGCGGAACTTGCGGGGGAGCCGGACATCTACATGGATAGCGCCGTCATCAGTCAATTCCAGGACGACGGCACCCTTCAATACCGCTTGGCGGCGCAGCAATTTCGCACTTTTGACGCCGAACGGCACACCCATCTCGTCGGCCCGGACTTCAGCCTGTACAGCCCCACGGCGCCGCCTTGGCGGGTCAGCGCCCACCGCGGCGATCTCCGCGACTTGGGCAACGGAGCCGATGAACGCGAAGGCTTGCTGGTGCTGAGCGGCGAGGTGGTGCTGCACCAAACCGTTCCGGGACGGAGCTACACCACCGTGCGCACCGCCGAACTGACCGTCCGCCCGGAGCCGCGATACGCCGAAACCGACCGGGATGTTATGATCGAAACCGAGGCGAACCAAACGTTCGCCCAAGGGCTGAAAGCGGATTTGGAACGCAGGATTCTAAACCTTCAAGCGGATGCCGATGGACCAGTCCACACCATTGTCTTGCCGGAGCAATTTGAGCGTTGGCCCAGGCGTTGACGCCCGATGGGCGGCGCTCCTCATGCTGGCCTGCGCGCCCGCCATCGGATTCGCGGTCCCGGTCGATGCCGAACAGCCCATGCACATCCGCGCGCAAGCTGCCGAATTCGATCAGCCGAACGGCCGCGCGGTCTATCTGGGCGGGGTCGAAGTGCGGCAGGGCACCCTGCAGGTCACCGGCGAGCGCCTGACCGTCCACTACCTCGACGCTCGCCTCGTGCGCATCACAGCCAGCGGCGAACCCGCCCGCTATCGGCAGGGCTCGGCACAGGATGGCGGCCTGGTCAGGGCCAGCGCATCGCTCATCACCTACCATCCCGGAAGGGAGCGTATCGAGCTTTCGGGTGAGGCGCGCCTGGCGCAGGCGAAAAATCATGTGGCCGGCGAGATCATTCACTACGACATCGCCTCTGGAACCGTGGACGCCGAAGCCACGGGGCAAGGTCCCGTCCGCGTGATCGTGCGCCCGGACAAAGGCGATTAGGGGGCGCAGCATGGCCACCCTGGAGGCCCGCCACCTGCGCAAGGCGTACGGCAAGAAGATCGCGGTCGATGACGTAAGCCTTGCGGTCTCAAGCGGCGAGATCGTCGGCCTGCTGGGTCCCAACGGCGCCGGCAAAACCACTTGCTTCTACATGATCGTCGGCTTGCTGCAGGCCGAAGGGGGCGAGGTGGCGCTCGATGGCCAGTCACTCACCAAAGCGCCCATGCACATGCGGGCCCGGGCCGGCATCGGCTACCTGCCCCAGGAGGCCAGCGTGTTCCGCAAGCTGTCCACCGAGGACAACCTAAAGGCCATTCTGGAGCTGCGCCGCGACCTCGGCAAGGCGGCGCAAAGGGAGCGGGTCGAGCAACTGCTGGCCGAATTCCGCCTGGGCGGGGTGCGCAAGTCCTTGAGCGAACGCCTGTCGGGCGGCGAACGGCGGCGGCTGGAGATTGCCAGGGCACTGGCCAGCGAGCCGCGCTTCATGCTGCTCGATGAACCCTTCGCCGGGGTGGACCCCATTTCCGTCGCTGACATAAAGAAGGAGATCCGCGATCTCGCCGCCCGCAAAATCGGCATCCTGATCACCGATCACAACGTTCGCGACACCCTCGATATCTGCGACCGGGCCTACATCGTCAACGAGGGCCATCTGATCGCGGAAGGCGACGCCGAAGCGATACTCGGCCACGAGCAAGTGCGCGACGTCTATCTGGGCGAGAGTTTCCGGCTTTGATCGCCATCGCTGTCTTCCATGGATCAAATGGAGACAGCCCAGCGGATGCCGGGTTGTTCCTTCGGCGTCGGCGGCGTGCCGTTCCGGGGCAAACCAAGGGCTTGCGATGAAGCAGTCGCTGACGCTGCGCCTCGGACAGCAGCAAGTCATCACGCCACAGCTCAGCCAAGCCATTCGCATGCTGCAGCTATCCACCCAGGAGTTGGATCTGGAGGTCCAGGAGGCCCTTGAGTCCAATCCCATGCTGGAACTTGACGAAGCCTCGCCGGAGGCCGACGAGGCGGTGCCGGAAGCCAGCGCGCAGGAAGCCAGCGCGCAGGAGGCCAGCGCCCAGGAAGCCTCAGCAGCAGGAAACGAAGCCGCCCCGGAGACACCGGAACTCGATCTGGAGAGCAGCGACGCCATTCCCGAAGACCTGCCGATCGACACCCGTTGGGAGGATGTGTATTCCACTCCGCCGTCGTCAGCGCCGGCCGCCGAGGAGCGCGACCTGTTTGAACGCGCCCATCCCGGCGACTCCCTTCAGGAGCATCTACGCTGGCAACTCAACTTGGCCGGGCTGCCGCCCCTTGAACACCTCATCGCAACGGTCATCATCGACGCAATCGACGACAACGGCATGGTCAGCGTCAGCGTGACCGAAATCGCCGGCAGCTTCGCTGGCCGATTCGACGTCTCCGCGGACCAGGTCACCGAGGTGCTGCATCGCCTGCAGCATTTCGACCCGCCCGGCGTGGCGGCCCGCACCCTGGCCGAGGCCTTGAGCCTGCAGCTTCAGCAGCTCGACCCCGAAACCCCTTGGCGCGAGGAGGCCATCGATTTGGTTGAAGCGCATCTGGATCTGTTGGCAGCGAAGGACTTTGCCACGCTGCGGCGTCGGTCACAGTTCGGCGAAGCGGAATTGGCCGAAATCGCAGCCCTCATCGGACAGCTCAATCCCCGTCCCGGCGCCGCCTACTCGGCGGAGCCGACCCTGTACGTCGTTCCCGAAGTGGTGGTCAAGAAGGTCAATGGACGCTGGCGGGTGGAGTTGAATCCTGATGCCCTGCCGCGGCTGCGCATCCACTCAGGCTACGCAGGCCTGGTGAAGCGCGCCGACAACAGCCGCGACAATGTCTTTCTACGCGACCACTTGACGGAAGCCCGCTGGTTCCTCAAGTGCCTGCAGAGCCGCCACGACACCCTGCTCAAGGTGGCCACCAAGATCGTCGAAGTGCAGCAGGACTTCCTGACCGACGGCGAGGAGGCCATGAAGCCCCTCGTGCTGAACGACATCGCCGAGGCAGTGGACATGCATGAGTCCACGATCTCCAGAGCGACCAGCCGCAAGTACATGCACACCCCCCGCGGCCTTTTCGAGCTGAAGTACTTCTTTTCCAGCCACGTCAGCACCAGCGGCGGCGGGGAAGTCTCCAGCACGGCCATCCGGGCATTGATCAGGAAGTTGATCGCCGGGGAGAATCCCAGAAAACCGTTGAGCGACAACAAAATCGCGGCAATACTGGAGGACCAGAACATCAAGGTCGCCAGGCGCACTGTGGCCAAGTACCGGGAGTCGATATCCATTCCGCCATCGAACATGCGCAAGCGCTTGGCGTAGGAGGCAGCGCGCCAACGGCGCACCGAAGGTTTGCCGCATCCAATGAACGAGACTGATCGCGAGGCAAGTTATGCAGTTGAGCATCTCCGGACACCACATCGACGTGAGCAGCGCCCTAAGGGACTACGTCACCAGCAAGCTCACGAAACTCGAACGGCACTACGACCACATCACCAATCTGCATGTGGTTCTGAGCGTCGAAAAGCTCAGCCAAAAGGCCGAGGCCACCGCCCATGTGAGCGGCGCGGAGCTCTTCGCCGACGCCGCGGCCGACGACCTCTACGCCGCTATCGACATGCTGCTTGACAAGCTGGACCGTCAAGTGATCAAGCACAAGGAGAAGGTCATCGAGCGGCATCACGGCCGCGGCTAGCTTGCTTGATCGCGGATACGGATTGGCGGATACGGATTGCAGGTTGCCAAATGAGTCAACTTTTTCGCCGGGCGACCTCCCACTCGCTGGTCTGAGGCATCGCCTGGTTTGTTTTCTTGAGACGCAGGGACAGCGCCATGCTCGAAGTGGATAGCCTTCTGCCCGCCGATTGCGTGGGTTGGGGGATCACCGCCAACAGCCGCAAGGCGGTTCTCGAATTGGCCGCGGACCTTCTGGCGAAGGCCCACCGGGGCATTTCCCCGCGGCCGTTGTTCACGGCGCTCATGGAGCGTGAACGCTTGGGCAGCACTGGCCTCGGGGAGGGCGTCGCCGTCCCCCACTGCCGCCTGCAGTGCTCGCGGCTGATGGGCGCACTGCTCTCGCTCACCCGTCCGGTGAGCTTCGACGCGTTCGACGGCGAGCCTGTGGACCTGCTGTTCGTACTGATCGCGCCCGAGGATGAGCCGAGCGCCCATCTGGATACGCTGGCCGGGTTGGCCCGCATCTTCGACAATCCGGCCGAGCGAGCTCGGCTGCGCAGCGCGGGTTCGACCGAAGCGCTCAAGCAACGATTCGCGGAGGCCGCGCAAAGGCTCGCGCCCCTGCCGGACGCTCGGCAAGCGGCCCCATGAAGCTGATCATCATCAGCGGTCGTTCGGGGTCCGGCAAGAGCACGGCGCTGCGCGCCTTGGAGGATGCCGGCTACCACTGCATCGACAACTTCCCGGTGGCCCTGCTGACGTCCTTGGTCGGCGAGGCAACCATCGATCCCATGCTGCGCCGTCGCGATCTGGCCATCGGCATCGACGCCCGCAGCGCCGGCATCGCTCAACTGCCGGAAATCCGCGCCGCACTCGACCGCGACGAGCAGGTGAAATGCGAGATCATCTACCTGAACGCCTCCAGTCCCACCTTGGTCAGGCGTTTCAGCGAGACCCGCCGAAGGCATCCCCTGACCGACGACGAGACGGACCTGCACCAAGCGATCGACGCTGAAAGCCTTCTGCTGAACGACATCGCCGCGGTGGCCGACTTGACCATCGACACCACCCAACTGGCCGGTCAAACCCTCGCGGGCCTGATCAAGGAGCGCATCGCTGACGAACGGCCAGCGGGCCTGAACCTCCTGTTTCGCTCCTTCGGCTTCAAGTTCGGCGTGCCCGTGGATGCGGATCTGGTCTTCGACGTCCGCTGCCTGCCCAACCCCTATTGGATGGAAACGCTGCGGCCGCTGACGGGTTTGGACCGCCCGGTGCAGGACTTTCTGGTCAAGGATGAAGCGGTGGGCAAAATGCGAGGCGACATCATCACCTTCCTGGATGCCTGGCTACCCCGATTCGAGGCCAACCGCCGCACTTACATGACCGTCGCATTGGGCTGCACCGGCGGGCAGCACCGCAGCGTCCACCTGGCGGAACAGCTCGGCGCTTATTTTGCGCAGCGTTATGCCAATGTTCTGGTGCGCCACCGGGAAGTCAGCCCTGCCCGCCCGGCCTCTGGCGCTGAAGGGGAATCCTCGGCATGAAGCGAACTCAAGTCACTCTGACCAACCAGTTGGGTCTGCACGCCCGAGCAGCGGCCAAGTTGGTGCATCTGGCCAAGACCTTCAACTGCGACATCCAACTGGGCAGGGACGGCACCCTAGTGGATGCCAAGAGCATCATGAGCGTCCTGCTGCTCGCCGCCCCGGTGGGCGCCACGCTGGAACTGCGCGTCACCGGCAAGGACGAGGCGGCGGCGTTCACCGCGATTCGGCAGCTCATCAACGACCGGTTCGGCGAAGAGGCTTAGCCCGGATGCTGCAGACCGATGGAACTTCGGTCCGCGGCCGGGCACTTGGCTCATTGACGCACGGCTTCGACGCTCGAGCAATTCGGGGAACCCATGCCGACGGACTTTGAACAGCGATTCGGCGAGGTGCTGCAGTCCTACGGGGCAGGCACCTTGGGCGATCAGCGCCATTTGCTGCGCTCCCTCAAAGCACCGGAGGTGGCCAACCTGCTGGAGGCAACGCCGCCCAAGGTGCGGCGCTACATCTGGGATCTCATCGATGAGGAAGCCGCCGGTCAAGTGCTGCAGCACTTGGGCGAAGACGTGCTCAGCGAGATCGTCGAAGGCATGGACACCGCCCAACTGGTGGCCGCTGCGGATGATCTTGATGTGGATGACCAGGCCGACCTGCTGCAGCAGTTGCCGGACGCAATCGCGGCCCAGGTGCTCAACTCCATGGACTCAGCGGCGCGCCAGCGGCTGGAATCAGTGCTGTCCTATGCGGAGGACAGCGCCGGGGGCCTGATGGACATGGACGTGGTGACGGTGCATCCGCGCCATGCCTTGGAAATCGTGCTGCGCTACTTGCGTTTGCGCAAGGAACTGCCGAAGAACACCGATGCGCTGATCGTCGTCAACAGCCGCAACGAATACGTGGGCACCCTGCCGCTGTCGCGCATACTGACATCGGATTCCAGCGTCACGGTACGCGAGGTCATGGAGGCCGATTCCCGGGCCATTCCCGTGGACATGCCGGATCGGGAAGTGGCTGCCATCTTCGCTGGCGAGGACTTGGTCTCCGCCCCGGTCCTGAACCACGAGCGCAAGCTGCTCGGCCGCATCACCATCGACGACGTAGTGGACGTCATCGCCGAGGACGCCGACGAGGCGGCGCTGGCCCGGGCCGGCCTCGACCCGGACGAGGACACCTTCGCCCCGGTGATGAAGTCCGCCCGCCGGCGCGCCATCTGGCTCGGCATCAACCTCATCACCGCTTTCCTGGCGGCGGCGGTCATCAACGTCTTCGAGGCGACCATCAGCAAGGTGGTGGCCCTGGCGGTGCTGCTGCCCATCGTCGCCAGCATGGGCGGCATCGCCGGCACCCAAACGCTCACCTTGATGATTCGGGGCATGGTCCTCGGCCATGTCAACCGCGCCAACCTCCTCTGGCTGATGAACCGGGAATTCGCCGTCGCCCTGCTGAACGGCCTGCTGTGGGCCAGTCTCGTGGCGGTCGCGGCCCTGGTCGCCTTCCAAGACCCCCTGCTCGGCATGGTCATTGCGGTTGCCCTAGTCATCAACCTAGTGGTTGCCGTCGTCTCCGGCAGCCTGCTGCCGAGCATCCTCAAACGCCTGTCCATCGACCCGGCCATCGCCGGGGGCGTGATCCTGACCACCATCACCGACGTGACCGGCTTCTTCGTCTTTCTGGGGCTGGCGGCCTGGGCTTACGCCTGAGCGGCTCGCCGCAAGCCGTGTCGCGCGCTTCGGTCCGGGCTCCGTTCGAGGCCAAGGGGCGAAAGGACCGCGATCAACCACAAATGTCCAACTAGAATTGCAACTGATTGACGATTTTACGAAGGAGTTTCGCGTAAAACCGCCGAATGGCACCACTCCAAAATAAGTCTCGTGCGTATTTGCCAATCTACTGCCGGAGGGAGGCGTTCGTGAGCGGATCGTTCGCGATCTGAAAATCCCCAATACCGACTTCAACCTGCTCAGTGCCATCGGCGGGGAATGCGCGGGCGCCCTTTCCGTACTGCAGGTAGCGCACCAGCCGTCAGTCAAGCATCGTTGTCACGGAATTTTGGCATTCTCCGTGGGAGATGAAAGAAACCCTGCAGTCGTTTCCCGGAAGCACTGGGAAGCGCTCGCACAACAATGCGGGATACGTCCCGGTTTCCTCTTGGACCAGGTTCAGGACGTCGCTGCCAAGTTGCTGCGGCAATTGCGGCCAACCCAAGAGTCGTTTCAAAGGTTGTACGGGGACTATGCCGCGTTGCAACGAGCCGAACGGGTCGTGACCAAACAGGGCAAGCGATTGCTGCAGCGCATCTGATAGGCTTCGCCCGCGCACTGGACGGAGCCGATCAAACTTGAAGGTCGCGATCATCGGCGCTGGGCTGCAAGGCCTCTGCACCGCCTACTACCTCGCCAAGGCCGGGGTTGAGGTCACCGTGCTGGAGCGCAACAGCGGTCCGGCTCTGGAAGCGAGTTTCGGCAACGGCGGCTATCTGCAGGCCGAATGCCCGGAGCCTTGGAACCAGCCGGGCATCCTGGGCGCACTGCCGAAGTGGTGGTGGTCGAGCCTGGGCCGCAACCGCAAGAACGCGGCCAAGCTGTTGCGCACCACCGAACTCCTGCGGCTGCTGCCTTGGGGCATCCGCTTCCTGCGCGCTTCCAACGCCGAGACGTTTTTTCGTCATGTGGCGCTCAACCGCGAGCTGGCCCAATACACGTTGGAGTGCATGGCCGCTCTGCGCCGGGAAACGAGCATCGACTACGCCCATCGCGCCTGCGGAAGCCTGTTCGTATTCAGGCACCAAAAAGCCCTGGAAGGGTACGCGGCGCTCCTTGACCGCTTGGGCGACAACGGGGCCGGATGGCAGCGCGTTGACCGGGACGCGATCCTGCAGTCCGAACCCTGCCTGCGTCCGATCGGCGAATCGCTCGAAGGCGGCATTGTGTTTCCCAATGACGAGTCCGGCGATTCCTACCGCTTCTCGCAGACCCTGGCCGAGTTGGCTTCCCGCTCGGGCGTTCAGTTCGAGTACGGGCAGCAAGTGTCCGGTATTGCGGCGAACAACGATCGGGTCTCAATCCGGGCCGGCACCCATGAAGTGCGCGCCGACGCACTGATTCTCGCTGCCGGTGCGCACTCCGGGCGGCTGGCGGCTTGTATTGGGATTCGGCTGCCCATCGCTCCGGCCAAGGGCTACTCGCTGACCATACCGCTCGGCGACTGGCCGGACCGGCCGCGCCACGTCATCGCGGATGCGGGGGTTCACGCCGGAATCAACGTGCTTGGCGATTCGCTGCGCGTCGCCGGCACAGCGGATTTCTGCGGTTTCGATATGCGCATCGATCACGGTCGCATCGACTACATGGCAACGCTGGTGGAAGCCGTGCTGCCGGAATTCGCCAAGCAGATGGACCGCAGCGCCATCCGGCCATTCGCCGGGCTGCGGCCGCTGTCGGCCGACGGCCTGCCCATCATCGGCGCAACGAGCGCCCCCAACGTCTACGCCAACACCGGCCACGGCGGCCTAGGCTGGACCCTGGCAGCGGGTTCCGCCAAGGCGCTGGCCGACCAGATCAGCGGCGCCTCGCTGGCCATCGACCTCGCGCCTTTTTCTCCCTTGCGGTTTGGAGGGTGACTTGGGCTCACGCGTGAGCGTCACTCGAGCCTCTCTTCCTTCCTTGCCGGAAGCGTCCATACTCACCTAGAATTCAGCCAAAGAGTGGGGGGGCGGGCCGTTGGGCAGCGGGCAACATGAGGATTGAACCGGAAATCGGGAGTGTGACGCTCGTTATCGTGGGCAACTTCAATCCCGCAATACTTACACCCGCTTGGTTTGCCCTGCAGGGGCTGCTGCCCAAAGACGCAGCCGACAACGCGGAGTTGATGCTCGCACACCCCGAAATTACTTCATTCAGGTCGGACTGGCTGTTGTTGCAGGCCAGACCGAACCGTTTGTCGGTCGATTCAACTCAAGCGCCCTATGTCCGGCTCCGCGATCTCATCGTGCGTCTGTTTCGGGAACACTTGCCGCACACGCCGATAGGTGGGTTCGGCATCAACCGAAATGTTCATTTCAAGGTCAAAACGAGGGGCCACAGAGATCAAATTGGCCAAGCTCTAGCGCCCACGACTGCATGGGGTGAGTGGGAACATGAATTGAATCTAGACGGAGAATTCGGTGGCTTGAAGTCGCTTACCATGACCGGGATAAAACCTGCGAACCGATCCGAA
>JAQAJJ010000050.1 GCA_028278675.1 Candidatus Azophilus lithoversatilis | reverse complement strand
ATTTCGAGGGCGGGACGTCCTCGGTCCGAAGGATTCCGCTCGAAAGCAACTTTGGGGCTGAGGGCGGGCCCCTCGCGCTCCCCGGCTGAAGGCTCCAGCCGGAAATCCCAGCCGCTGGCCTGCACGTCCACGGGGCGGACTTCGATGCCGTGGCGGATGGCGTCCTGGATTAGCTGGGAGGGGGAATAGAAACCCATGGGCAAGCTGTTGAGGAGGCCCGCGTAGAAGGCCGCTGGTTCATTGCGCTTGAGCCAAGCGGAAACGTAAACCAGCAGCGCAAAGCTCGCCGCGTGGGATTCCGGGAAGCCGTATTCGCCAAAGCCCTTGATCTGCTCAAACACCCGGCGGGCGAAGTCCTCGCTGTGGCCCCGCGCCAGCATGCCGTCGATGAGCTTGCGTTCGAACTTCTCAAGCCCGCCCCGGCGCTGCCACGCAGCCATGGCGCGGCGCAGCTCATCGGCCTCGCCAGCGGTGAAGCCGGCGGCGACCATGGCCAACTCGATCACCTGCTCCTGGAAGATGGGCACCCCCAAGGTGCGCTCCAGCACCTTGCGCACGGCCTCGTTGGGATAGGTGACGGGCTCCTTGCCGTCGCGGCGGCGCAGATAGGGATGCACCATGTCACCCTGAATGGGACCGGGCCGGACGATGGCCACTTCGATGACCAAATCGTAGAAGCACTCGGGCCGCAGGCGCGGCAGCATGGCCATCTGCGCCCGGGACTCCACTTGAAAGACGCCGACGCTGTCGCCCTTTTGCAGCATTTCATAGGTGCTCGCCTCCTCCGGTGGAATCCAGTCCATGGTCAAGGCTTCGGGACCTTGGCGGTTATGGAAGCCGTTGACCAGATCAAGGGTCTTGCGAATGGCGGTGAGCATGCCGAGGCCGAGCACGTCCACCTTCAAAAGCCCCAGCGATTCCAAGTCGTTCTTGTCCCATTGGATCACGGTGCGCTCATCCATGGCGGCGTTTTCAATGGGCACGAGCTGCGCCAAGGAACCGGCCGAGATCACAAAGCCGCCGACGTGCTGGGAGAGATGCCGGGGAAAGCCCAGAATTTGATCGACCAAAGCGATGTAGCGGCGCACGGACGGGCTGTCCGGATCCGCCCCCGCGGCGGCCAGGCGCTGGCCGAACTGGTCCCGACGGTCCCACCAGGCCATGGACTTGGCCAGCAGATCGACGAAGCCGGCATCTAGCCCCAAAGCCTTGCCCACATCGCGCAGGGCGCTGCGCGGCCGATAGGTGATGACCGTGGCGGCCAAGGCGGCGCGGTTACGCCCGTACTTGCCATAGATGTACTGAATGACCTCCTCCCGGCGCTCGTGCTCGAAATCCACGTCGATGTCCGGGGGCTCCTGCCGCTCCTTGGAAATGAAGCGCTCGAACAGCAAATGCTGGCGCGACGGATCAACCTCGGTGATGCCCAGGCAGTAGCAGACCGCGGAATTGGCCGCCGAGCCGCGCCCTTGGCAAAGAATGCCCCGGCTGCGGGCGAAACGGACGATGTCCTCAATGGTCAGGAAGTAATATTCGTAGCCCAGTTCGGCGATGAGCGTAAGTTCGTGCTCGATCGTTGCCCTGACCGCATCGGAAACGCCCTCCTGCCCTAGCTTGCCGGGCCAACGCCGGCTCGCACCCTCGTAGGTGAGCTGGCGCAGCCAAGCGGTGGGCGTCATGGCTTGGGGCACCAGTTCCCGGGGATATTCGTAGCGCAGTTCGTCCAAGGAGAAATGGCAGGCGTCCGCAATGTGGACGGCTTCAGCGAGCATGTCCTCGGGATACAGGCCGGCCAGCGTCTCAAGCGGACGCAGATGTCGTTCGGCGTTGGGCGTCAGTTGGGTGCCGAGTTTACTGACCGGCTGCTTGAGGCGAATGGCGGCGAGGGTGTCCAACAACGGCTTGCGCTCCGCCCGATGCATGAGCACGTTGTTGGCGGCGGCGACGGGCAGGTCGAGGCACATCGACAGGCGCAGCGCCTTGGCCATGCGGTCGGGATCGCAGCCATCGAGGAAAAGCCCTAGGCCAATCCAGAGGCGCGGACAGCATTGGCGAACTCCCCCGCCTTCGAGCAGGAGTTCGTCGATGGCCGCATCCCGGGGCACCCACAAGGCCAGGCAATCGTCAGCCCGGCCCTTAAAATCATCGAGATGCAGTTCGTATTCGCCCTTCGGTGCCTGAGTTCGGCCTTGGGTGATGAGTTCGGAAAGCTGTCCGTAGGCGCGCCGGGTAGGGGCCAGCAGCACGATGTCAACCGGTGCGCCGCCGTTCGTGGCGACCCGGAACGCACTGCCGATAATGAGCGTGATGCCGAGGTCTCGGGCGGCGCCGTGAGCGCGCACCGCACCGGCCACCGAGCATTCATCGGTAATGGCGATGGCGGCATAGCCCAGGGCGTGGGCCTCGCGCACCAGTTCCTCGGGGTGGGAGGCTCCGGTCAGGAACGAGAAGTTGCTCCGGCAGTATAGTTCCGCGAACTCAGGCGAAGTAGCCATGCAAAAACCATTGTTCGGTATTCTCGCAACCGAGGGCTCGGGACCGAAACAACCAGCAACGGGCACCACCGGAGTCTGAGGCAACGAAATAATCACGGCTAGCGGCCCCTTCAAGCGGCTTTGCCGTCGAGCGGGCAAGCCCGTTCGGGGATTCCCACCAGCCGGTTTCGATGCGTTCGGGGCCGCTCAGGATTCGGTAGCGTTCGGGATTGACGGGGCGGGGGGATTCGAGGAGCCACATGGGCTGCGGGAACGCGCTTTCCAATGGCCTTGCCAAAGGCGGCTGAGTTATTTTTGGCAGGGCGGCGGGCGCGAGGGCGGTTGCGCATTCCGGGCGATGGTCATCAACTTGGCGTAGAACGCGCACGCCTCTGCCGTGCGTGAAGCGCACGGACTCGCCAGTGAGCCGAGCCGTTACCCGGTCCACGAAATCCATCGGCGCTTGGTCCGCTAGGGGGCCTTCCATGGAACAAACGGAGACCGCCCAGCGGCTGGCGGGTTGTTCCTTCGACATTAGCGGCGCACCGCACTGGGGCGAGCTAAGGGCTTCCCCCAACAGATCTCGATGCGTTGAGCCAGCCTCGGCAATGGGTTCCACGGCATCGGCGACCAAGGACAGGCTCATCACCTCTGCGGGCAAGTCGATTCGGTCCAAGGCCAATCCGCTGATCTCCAGCAGGCTGTTGGACCGCCTTCGAGGTTGGGCGAAGCGCACGGGCAGTACCGTGGAACGGCTTGCCGAACGGCCTGACAAGGGTTTGAAAAACCAGCGCAGAGCGCATGCGCCGAGCTGCCGGGCGGTCAGCCAAGCCTCAAGCTCCACCGCCAAACGGCGCATGGGCAGGCGTAGAATCGGCTTGCTGGAAACCGATTCAAGCAAGTGCACCGAACTGTGGAAACGTTCCCGCAACGGCTCCGAGGCGCGGGGGTCGGGGATGGCGCCAGTGAGCTTGTCCAGGGTTTCGACCAAGCCGGGGCCGAAGCGCTTGCCGAGTTCGTGACGGGGCAGCCGGATCAGCGAACCGACTTCAAAAAGGCCCATGTCGGCCAAGCGCTCAATGCTGCGGTCTTCGATTTCGGTGCAGGCGATCGGTGCGCCGGCCAGGGCTTCGCAAGCCCTTTGCGTCAATTCCGCTTGATCCGGAAAGTCCGATAAGGGCGCTGCCAATCCCGCCTCGGCCAAAGCCAAGGCGGCGGCGGGCGTGTGGGCAGCCGCCAAGGCAGCGTCATGTCCCAAGCGTTGAACGGCCCGGTGCAGGCCGCCCAGCAACGGCCCCAAACCCTCAAACAAGTTAAGGCTGCCAGCCACCTCAAGCAGCAAGGCGGCCGGGGGCGCCACGCTGACCGTGGGCGTGAAGCGGTGCGCCATGGTGGCTAGGATTCGCAGGCGCTCGATCTCCGCGGCGGGGTCGCACTCGAAATAAATCAATCGCGGGGCGATGCTCAAGGCCGTCGCCAAACTGGCGCCGATGGCGACGCCGGCGCTTCGCGCCCATTCATCGACAAGGCGCACCTGCCCATCTTGCGCCAGAACCATCGGCTGTTGGACGCCATGCGGATGGCGGCGCTGGAAAATCTCCAGGCCAAGCTGGGGTAGATGCGCGGCCACCCACAGCATTTTCAGCGCACTGCCCTTCCATTGAGCAATTGGAGACAGCCCAGCGGCTGGCTGGTTGCTCCTTCGGCATCAGCGACGTGCCGTTCTGGGGCCAGCTGAAGGCTCCTTTGGCAACGCCAAAGCCGCAGCAGGGCTTCCAATTCATCGCCGGCCTCCAACTCCAAGGGCAGGTCATCCACACCCCAGCCACCGCGCCGTTTGAGGATCGAAAGCAACAGGCGGCGCGGCCCGCCTTCCGAAGATAGGTCGGCGGCGCGGATGCGCAGCCGCAACTCCGCCGCGGAAGGGTTGCGGGACTCTAAGCCGGGACGAAACAGAACGGCCCAAGCGCGTCCTTGTTGAGCGCGCAAATGCATGCGCCGCAAATCTGGAATCCGCAAGCGGAGCTCGTCCAGCCAAGCCAGCACGGCGCTGCAAGCCCCCGACTCCAAGGCCTGCTCAAGCACCCAAAGGGCATCTTGACCATTGGAATCCGCAGCGCCAGTGCGAATCAACAGCACTTTGTTCACATCGATGCCCGCCGCGGCCAAGGCAGGCGCATGGGGCATGAAGGGCGGATTGATCCAAGTGATCCAGCGCGCCTGCTCACGGCTCAAACGAGCCAAGCCGGGCGCTACGAGGCCGAGTTCGCCAATGCCCGCGCTGTCACAGAGAATTTCGCTTAAGGCGGCTCGCGGCCAACCTTGACCGGGCAGCAGCCGGTCAAGCTGATCAAACCCCGTGGGCAGCCCAGCCGATTGCTCATATCGGGCATGGCCGGGCAGGTCCCGGGCGCGCCAGAGTTCGGCAGAGGATAGAAGCTGTTGCAGATTGGAGGTCAAAATACTGGCTTTGCATACAGTTTTTCAGCAGAATATCTGTATTTAAAACCAGTATCAAGGCCTAGCCCCTGCAGCTTGCCCCTGCAGCTCTGCCAGCTTCTGCCGCGCATCGCGCGCTGGCTGGAAGCCTCCGTCGGCACTCGCCCATGCCGCGAGCGCCAACCGAAGGTGCTCAACGGCTCCGGCGGCGTCTGACTGCCGTTCCAGGATGCGGGCCAATTCCAAGTGGCTCCTTGGATCCGCAGGAACGAGCCGGAGCGCTTCCCGCAACGTCGCTTCAGCCGCATCCAACCGTCCGAGCTTGCGCAGCACTCGACCGATCGATCGATGCGGCGTCGATACCCCATCGATGTCCACGGCGCGCCGGTAATTGGCCAACGCCGAGGCATAGTCACCAGCCAGTTCGTCTATCCTGGCAGCATCCGCTGCCAGCGTTCGGCGAGCCGCATAGAGCTGCAGCGACTCCATCCCGCGCAGTGCCCGGTCGTGCGCTTCCCGGGCCGCGGCGAGATCATCGCGTTGGAGAGCGATGTAGGTTTTCCAAACGGGAATGTGGAAATGCGCATGGAGCGCCGTCAGTTCGGCTTGCAGCGCTTCCAAGAGCGCCACGCCTTGCGCATCGCGGCCCGCATCGAAGTAGGTCATGATGTCACCGCGGTTGAGGCGCGCCTCGGCCAAGTCCAGCCGCGACATGAATAGGGAAGCCTCGTTGGACCAAGCGTTCATCGCCTCAATCGCGCCGCCCATCTCGCCCCGAAACACATGACGTTGCCGCAGCCCATCAAGCGCTGCCGCTCTTTCCTGCAGCGTCTCAGCCAACGCCTGCGCGCGCTCGTAGCCCGCGTCGGCATCGGCGAATCGACCGACATGAAGGTCCAAGGCCGCCAATGCCAGCGTGATCCCGGAACGATCGGGCTCCAGCAGAAGGGCACGATCCAGCACCTCCCGGGCGGCGCCATGACGGCCTTGGCGCTGCAGGAGCGCGGCCAGCGCCGTGTGGCCCGCTTGGTCGCTCGGAAACAGCGCCACGTAACGCTCAAGAGTCGCAACCGCCAGCTCGTCGTCGCCGAGCTGCTCCTGCAGCGTCGCGATGCGCTTGAGCAGGTCGGCATTGCCGGGATCCAGTTCGAAAAGCCTCTGCAGCGTCGTTAGCGATTCCTGGCGGTTGTCCTGAAGCGCCTGAATTTCCGCCAGCATCTCCAGCGCCCAAGGATCATTCGGATAGAGTTCGGCCCACATCTCGGCGATTGCCCAAGCCTTCGATGGCTGGTTCGCGACCAGGTAGTAGCCCAACTTGACGGGAAACTGGTAGCGTTCCGGCAACTTGTAGATGTGGTCGAGCGCCGCGCGCATGGCGCTCGCGGCCTCCGCGGCCTGATTGTCGCCCAGCAACGAGAGCCCCAGCTCGGACTGGGCAAACGCGAACGTGGGGTCGGCTATCGTGGCGGCGCGCAAATGCTTGATGGCAGCGCCATGATCCGAGTTGACGACAAGCGCCTGCCGGGCACGACCGTAAGCTTCGATTGCGGCGCTGTTTCGGGTCAGTCGGTCATGCAGGGGGAGGTCGTCGACCTCGTCACGCGACGGGATTTGGAGCGCCATCTTGAGGTCCACGGACATCGCGTCGACAAGCCCAAGCAGGTCAGGTCCCTCGTAGCGTTCCTCGTCCACCAACACACCGGTGTCAACCCGATGCACGGCCATGGTGGCAAGGTAGGCTTGGCTTGAGCGGTCGATCACGCCCGAGACGATGAACTCCGTGTGACGGTCCTTGGCGACCTGGCGCTTGAGCGCGAACGGCACGTTGCGGAGATCCTGAAAGCCGGCTTCCTGCAGCGCCTTTTGAGCGAATTCCACGGGCTCGTAGAAATCGTCCGGCGCCAGATCAAGGTCGAGCGCCACGGGCACGAAGTACGATAGCCACGCATCGTCATCGTCGAGTCCGGGCCCGCCGTCAAATGCGAATGTTGCAACGCGCTTGCGGAACTCGGTCTTGGGAATCGAGCGTTCGACCGTCCGGCCGTCCTCGGTTTCGACGGTCACGCGAGTCACCGCCGCTTTCAGATCGACCCCGCCAAACATCAGCGCCAGGACGGCGGCGGCGGCAGCGAGATTGACCCCGACGGCAATTCCCTCGGTAGCCGAAACGCGGTCGCGGCCGGGCTTCCCGTGAAACCAGGCCAGCATGAGCACGCTGGGCAACAGCAGCGGCGCCGTCACCAACGCGACTCGGGTCCAGTGAGGCGACAGCAGGAACTCGTTGACGATCAACTGGACGAACTCGATAAGGCCCCAGGAGATGCCGATGTAGATCGCCACGATTTGGGGCACACGGCGCTCCAGGAGATCGCTCATCAGCGAGTTCATTGCCCGTCCCGACCGGTGCCAGCGAAAACAGCAGGCGCTAAGGGTCTCGGCCGGTTGGCCACTGCGTTATCCCAATGGCCCCAAAGCGCATCAGGGCCAAACCCCCAAAACGCCGCCCATGATGATGCTGTAAACCACCCGGTAGCCGGATTGAATCAAGAACAGGCGCATCCCCCAGCCGCAAAAGGCGGTGTCCGACGCCATCGCCGTGGCGATGAAGCCGACGCCCACCAATGCGCCCATGGCCATGCCGCCGCCCAAGGTGGCGATGCCCAAGCCGCCGATCAGCATCGCCAGCACGATGCAGGTCAACAGCGCGGTGAAAAAGCTGATGATGAAAGGCATGGGCGAGGGTTGGAGGTCATCCTCGGTCTTGCCGATCGCCGCCATCCACGCCTTGCCGAAAACCGGCCCGTACCAGATGCCGCCGAGCACGAAGGCGGCGGCGGTGGCCACCAGAATCGCCCACCAGTTGAGGCCCGCAACATTCAGAAGTTCCATAGATCCCCCTCATCTGCCCAGTCCGCTCACGGAGATTACCTATAATTACCGACCATGAGCAAGGCTGACCAAGCGAAGTGGAATGAGCGCTACCGCTCCGGAGCCTTCGCCGAACGCACCCACCCCAGCGCCCTGCTCGAAGCTTGGCTCAGCCGCCTGCCGCCCGGCTGCGGATGCAGCCGCGGCCGGGCCTTGGACCTCGCCTGCGGCGCGGGCCGCAACAGCCTGTTTCTGGCCCGCCACGGATTCGAGGTGACGGGCATTGACGTCTCAAGCGAAGGACTTAAGCGGGCCGCCGCCAGTACCGAGCGCGAAGGCCTGAAAGTGACCTGGATTCGGCATGACTTGGACGACGGCCTTACGGTGTCCGGCCCATTCGACGTGATTTGCCTGTTCCGCTACTTCAACCCGGACGTCATTCGGCGATTGCCCAGCCTGCTGGCAACCGATGGCATCTTGATGGTCGAGGAGCATTTGGCCACCGACCAGCCCGTCGCCGGCCCCGCCAACCCCGCCTTCCGCGTCCAATCCGGTGAACTCCGCGATTTGTTGCCGGACCTTGAAGTCCTCCATCAAGAGGAAGGGATCATCACCGACCCGGACGGCAGGCAGGTGGCCATTGCGCGACTGATCGGCTCGTTGGCTGGCGAATGAACGATCAGCGGTTGGGTGCCGGACTCAATCGCTTTCGGTACGCCGCCATCCTGCCATCCAACTCCAAATCCCGAGCGATGCCGAACGCCGCCTGCAGCAGTTGTTGATTGTCTGGCCAGCGCTGCAGAGCCTCGTCCGCCACTTCAAGCGCTCGTTCAGACTGGTTCACCGAATGCAGGGCCACCACGTAAACGTAGGCGTAGCGCACGACATCGGGCGCCAACCGCATGGCTTGGGCGAACAACGGCAAGGCCTCGCCATCCCGGCCATGGCGGACCAGCCACAGCCCCCGGGCCAAGGTCGCCGCTGGAGAATCCGGCGTCGTTCTTAACGCCTGCAACAACAGTTCGTCCCCTTCGCCGTCCCTGCCCGTCGCACGGTAGAGGTCGGCCAGATTCAGCAGGGCCGGCACCCACTGCGCATTCAGCCTGAGCGCTTCGGCGAAGGCCGCTTCCGCTTGGGCCGGCGCGCCGATGGCCAATTGCAAATTGCCGATGTTGGTCTGTGCTTCGGGGCGGTCAGCATTGAACGCCTGAACCTCAAGATACTCCGCGACGCCAGCCTCAAGCTTGGCCCGTTCTCCCCCGGTCAAGCGATTCAACACCGGAGCGAGCAACGGCACCGCCTCCGTGCGCACCGCGAGAAGCGCATCGCCGAGCAGGTGCCGGGCCTCCCGCCAGCGGCGCTCGGGAGGCCATCGGGCCGCGCCGCGCAAAGCGCCGATGCGAACCAAGGGATGGGCATCATGCAGCGCCGCCTCCAAGACCAGCCCACTTGCGGCCCGACTGTAGGGGGCCATCAGCGACAGCGCCGTGGCCCGCACGATGGCGGACTGTTCGGAGTCGCCGCCAATCGTCGCCAGCGACTGCTCCGCCTCCCCAAGGCCGGCCCGGGCGGCAGCGAATGCCGGGCCGAAGTGGTCTCGCGACGGCGAATCAAAGGCCTCCTCCAGCATGGCTTGCGCCCACTCCGGGCCTCGATCCTGATGACAGCCCGTGCAGGCATCGGGAGCATCCGCGGCCGCGCTCAAATCCGGGCGCGGCACCCGGAAGCTGTGGTCGCGGCGATCGTCCACCACCATGTAGGTGCGGGCCGGCATGTGGCAATTGACGCACTCAGCGCCGGGGCTGCCGGGCTCGTGCAAATGATGGCGCGCACTGTCGTAGCGGCCGAGCGGCAGGCTCGGAAAGTCCGGATGGCCCGCCTCGTTGTGGCACCCGACGCACAGGGCATTGCCCGGGGTGCGCAACTCGGCGGTGTGCGGTTCGTGGCAGTTGCTGCAGGTCACGCCCGCCTCATGCATCCGGCTTTGCAGGAAGGAGCCATAGACATAGACCTCATCCAGGATCTGCCCATCCGCATGGTAGAGGCCCGCTTCAAGCAGTGCGGGCGCATAGTGGTCGAAGTAGCTGCGCGGCGGCGCGAAGCCGTCGGCCAGTTGGCTGCGGCGGCTGTGGCACGGCGCACAGGCGTTGATTTCGGCCTGTTGGCCGCGCCGCAAGGCGAGCGCCGGCCTGGCGTTCCCCTCCGATGGCGCCGCGTGGGCGGAACCGGGGCCGTGGCAGGCTTCGCAGCCCACGGACAGCTCGGCAAAAGTGGTCTCGTATCGATGGGCCTTGGCGTCATAGCCCTTGGAAACCGCGGTGGAGTGGCAGTCCGCGCACATGAAGTTCCAATTGTGGCTCGGCTGGGTCCAGTGCAGGACGTCGTCATGGCCGACGTTCTCACCGGGGCGCAGATGGAACCAACGGTCTTGAACCGAATCCCAAGCCACATTGGAAGCCTGCAGACGCCCATCCGGCATAGGCAGCAGGTATTGCTGCAAGGGCTCCACACCGAAGGTGTAGCGCACCTCAAAGCTCCCCATTTCCCCAGCCGGCCCTTCAGTGCGAATCGCATAGCGGCCGTCGGCCTTTGAAAATTCCGTCAAACCCTCGCCATGACGGAGGGCGGCGCCGTCAAAGTCGCCGACCACCGTTGCTGGAGAAGGCACCGACATGGCCCGCTGATGATGGGAGCCGAGCCAAGCGTGGTGTTGCGCCTCATGGCACCCGGCACAAGCCGCCGAGCCGATGTACTCAGGGGGCGCCTTTGGAGCGCTTGGCGGGACGGCATCGCCGCAGCCCGCCGCGGCGAAGACCAGCAACGCCGCCATGGGTTCCCACCACCGAATGTCTGGGTTCAGAAGCATATGGAACCGCCTGCCAGCCAATTGGACGCGGAGTTTCGCGATGGCGAAACTCCGATCGAACCTTGGCCCCCAAGGGCCAAGGTGCGCGTTGCAACCCAAGCTGCGGCGCGGCTAAATGGAAGCTCCTTCAGTTGCGAGACCGTCATGCCCTCCCCGTCCAAACTCTACCAAGGCTACGAACGCCTGAAATTCGATTATCCCGCCGACCGCGTTCTGCGCATCACCATCAGCAGACCGGAAAAATACAACGCCTTGGACATCATAGGCCACCGGGAGTTGACCTATGTTTGGCGCGAGGTGGACGCCGACGACGGCATCGACTGCGTGGTGCTCACCGGCGAGGGCAAGGCGTTCTCGGCCGGCGGCGACTTCGGCATGATCGAAAAAATGACCACCGACTACCGCACCTTGGCCAACACATGGAAGGAGGCCAAGGATCTGGTGTACAACCTCATCAATTGCGGCAAGCCGACCATCTCCTCAATCAACGGCCCAGCGGTGGGCGCCGGCTTGGTGGCGGCCCTGCTGTGCGACATTTCCATCGCCGCCAAGTCGGTCTTCATCACCGACGGCCACACCCGCTTGGGCGTCGCCGCCGGCGACCACGCCGTGATCCTCTGGCCACTGCTCTGCGGCATGGCCAAGGCCAAGTACTACTTGATGACCTGCGATCGGATGCCGGCCGAGGAGGCCGAGCGCATCGGCCTGCTGTCGCTGTGCGTCGAAGACGGCGAACTCGAAGCCAAGACCTTGGAAGTGGCCGCCAAGATCGCCGACGGCGCACCCAACGCCATCCGCTGGACCAAGTACGCCCTCAACAACTGGCTGCGCATGGCGGGCCCGAGCTTCGACGCCTCCACGGCCCTCGAAATGCTCGGCTTCCTAGGGCCGGAGGGCCGGGAGGGCCTGCAGGCCCTGCAGGAGAAGCGGGCACCGAATTTCCCGAAGGACTCGCCGATCTGACAGTTGGATCTCGCCGCCATGTGCGACAATCGACCCGGACGAAAGTGTGGGAGGGGCAATGTTGGAAGATGCAAACAGCAGCCAACAGGCGGATTTGAAGATTCGTCCAGAGATTCTTAAACGTCGCGATGAGATCGCCAAGACGCCGATCTTGGAACGCATCGCCAAGATGCGGGAATCCCTCGCTGCGGCGGGGGATGAGGCGCAACGAACTCGGCACCTGCCAGCTTGGGCCTCCAAGGAAATGGCCGACCAGGGCCTCTATCGATTTGCCCTGCCCCTCGAACTCGGCGGCGAAAACCTATGCGCACGCGAGCAGATTGAGGTGGTCGAGGCGGTTTCCGCCATCGACGGATCGGTTGGATGGTGTGCGCAAATTTCCTCCGAAATCAACTCACTGGTCATCCGCCGCATGGGCCTGCCGCTGGTCGAGAAGATCTTCAACGACTGGCACGCGCTGGTGTGCTCCGGCCACGGCCCCGCGAACGGACCCAACCCAGGACGAAACGCCCGCAGGGACGGTGACGGCTGGCGGCTGAACTATCAAGGCTCCTTCGCCAGCGGCTGCCACAACGCGACTTGGAACTACCTGATGGGCCCGATGGTCATCGACGAGGCAACGGGCGCACCCGCGCAGGCGTCCTTCATGGTGCCTTGGGGCGAGTTCGAAATTGTCGACACGTGGGACACGGCGGGCATGCGCGGCTCCGGCAGCCACGACGTGCTCATGGCGGATTGCTACGTTCGCCCCGAACACCTGCTGCCGTTTCGATCGCTGGCCCCCAGCGAAACCTGGGCCAACCCGACCTATCGCAATCCCACCCACGCGATCTACAACAAGGCGGCCGTGGCGCTCGGCGTGTGCCGCGGCGCACTCAATTCCTTCATCGAACTGGCCCAAGCCAAGACACCTTGGGGTGTGGCATCGAAGCTCCAGGACCAAGCTCAAGTGCAATATCGAATTGGCCAGGCGCAAGCCACGCTGATGGCCGCACGCACTTTTGTGCTTGACACCCAGGACCGGTTGGAGGCGCACCTAGGGCCGTTGCCAAGCCAAGACGGACGCCTAGCGCCAGACTGGGACATTTTTTGGCCCGCCCTATTGGCCTGCGCCCACGCTGCGCAATCCTGCCGCGAGGTGGTCGGCATGCTCAACAACACCGCAGGCACAACCGGCTCGCGCATGGACAGCCCTCTGGAACGCCAATTGCGGGACGCGCACCAAGCCGCAACCCACGCCCTGATTTCGTACCGGCACTATGAGGACTTGGGCAAGACGTTTGTCGGGCATGAACCGCCGGACGGCTACATGGAACTGACCCGGGCGTGACATCAGCCCCCTTTAGGTTGCTATCTCGTCCACCTCCAGTCGATCAAGAATGTGATCTGACTTGTTCGGATACGGGGCTACGCCTTCGGAGAGTTCAATTTCCGTAGCCAGCTGCGTTTTACGGACGTGCTGCCAGTGATGATTTCGGTATGCGGCGGCAAACTTGGCGGACTCCACAAACGGCTCGAAGAGCATCGGTGACCCGCTGGTGACATTCCCTAGAGACCACGGCGCGACGACGATTAAGTGATGTGTTCCCAATCGTCCCCCGGAAGACTTCTCAGCGGTGGCGGCGGCTCAACGTCGCTGGTCATGAGGCCGCCAGTCGGCGCACGGCCGCTTCGTAGAATTCCGGGTTGGTTTCCGCAGCTGCGTAACGCCTGCCCGATGCATGGGACACCACGGCACCTGGACACAAGCCGCCAAATGGCTCCCAAACGACATCGCCCGGATCGGTGCAAGCTCGAATGACCCGGTCAATGAGCTTCAGCGGTTTCTGACTGCCGTGCAGGCTGCGGAACTTGTACTTCATGCCGCTGCGCACACCTTGAATTCGCTCCGCGCCGCTGACCTGCGGCTCCTGCCAAACATTGGTCACGCCGACTTCGCATTTGAACTTGGCCCGCAATTTGGCCCACTCCTGGTCTGTCATCGGGTCCTTCCCGTCGGTGCTGAAGTAGGGACGGCCCGCCGCGTCGCCGTGTTCGTTGGCATAGCGCGCAAGCTTCACGAAGGTTTCGGCTGGCGGGTAGTACCAGAGGTGGTCGGCGGTCAAGTACTTGCGGGTCGCCGCGTTGCGCACACCGCAGGCATCGTTGGCCAAGCGCAGCGGCAGCTTGGTGCGGCGCCACTCGTGACGCAGCCAAGCCTGCATGGTCAGCCACTCGCCATTGACCTCGAAGCGGGCTCGCTTGATGTAGTGGACGCACACCTCAGTCACAACTGGAAACTTGCGCAGCGTGCGCGTGTTGGCATTGCCGGCAATATGGCCGAGTCCTTTGTCCCATGTGTTGCAGCAACGATATTCCCAACCGTGCTCCAACAGAATCGGATGGACGGTGGCCCAGCCGACCTCGGTATTCCAAAACCACAGGGTAGTTCCGGGCCGCGAATGCTTGCTCCAAGCCTCAACGTGAGGCTTGTACCAATCAGGGAGGGATGCGGCGCTACGGGTATCGCCGGGAAATCCATCAACGCCGTAGGGGCCGTCGGCGATGATGCATTCGGGTGTCGGCCAGACGCCGTAGTTGTCTTCCGCTGGACCGAAGTGAATCGTTGTCCCGTCACGGGCATAGGCACAACCTGGCTGCGGAGAACTTTGGTTCGGTGCACTCCCGGGGAAAAGCGGGGGCTGCGCCACACCATTGATTGCCGTTTCGTTCACGGGTTCCTTCACCTAGCTCGGCTTCAACTCGCCAATGCGCTCGGGTTCCGGGGCCACCATGCCGCCGAACTCGCCCTCGATGCGGCCGTAGGCATTCCACACCTTGAAGCCGAGTCGGGCTTTAAGTTTGTCCGATAGCTGGCTCCAAAGCGCCCGGTCAAGGCCGAGGGTTTGGTTTTCCTGCTGGCGGAACTGCGGGCAGCAGAAGGTGGCGAGGGCGCCGAGGCGGTCGCCGCCGCCAGCATGGGCACCCGTGCCGTGCCAGAGCCGGCCGTCGAACACCATGAGGGTGCCCGCCGGCGCTTTGGGTTGGAAAATCGGGTAGTCGCCCTGCTCCGTGGGATGTGGGTGCGCGCCGCTCAAATGGGAACCGGGAACAACTTCGGTGGCGCCGTTTTGCGGGCTGAAGTCGCTGAGCATCCACATCGTGTTGGCCACCACTGGCGGCGCGATGCCGAGGGATGGGTCTGGATGGATGAAGCCCGGCGTCGGCATGCGGGTTATCTCGGAGGCCCGCCCAAATGTGCCCCCGGATCGAACCGGCTGCGGCATCCACCATTGGTCAGTGTGCAGGCCCATGCGCACGCCGCCGGGTTTGGTGATGTTTGCCGAAAGGGTGGAAAGGATGAACTCCGCGCCGAGCACATGGCCGACCAATTCATCCACCAAGGGGTGCTCGATCAGGTCCCGGAAGCAGGCACCCTTGTTGGCCAGCATCCACAGGCGTTGGTTGACGCCGCCGTTGGCGGTGGTGAAGGCGTCGGCCTTGAAGCGCCCGGACTCGTCCATGATGCGCTGGTTCGCCCCGCCGTCGCGATGATCTAGGCCCCGCTCAGCCTCTGCCGCCGCCTGCTCCACCAAACGCCGCCTTGTTGTCTTGAGCGCTTCGCCGGTGAGGGCGTTGGCGACGAGGCAAAGGCCGAATTCGTCGAGATCCTGCTTGGCTTGGTCCAGATCTTCGGTGAGTTCCGGCGCATCCGCCACGAAGGGTTCGGCGATTGCGCTCGTTCGTTGGTTCCGCATCGTCTTCGGTCTCCCTACCTTCAGGCCATCTTAACCGCTAAACTCCGTTTTTCGCATCGGCATGGGGCTGTCTTGTTCACTATTGGCCTGACCGGGGGCATGGCTTCCGGAAAATCCACTGCAGCGCGGTATCTGGGCGAGCTTGGGGCCTATGTCATCGACGCCGACCGCTTGGGGCATCGGGCCTATGAGCCGAAGACCGCCGCATTTAAGCAGGTCGTCGGCGTCTTTGGCGACGCCGTGGTCGCCGCCGACGGCACCATCGACCGCCGCGCGCTCGGTGCCAAGGTATTCGGCCAGCCGGGTGAATTGAAAAAGCTCACGGACATCGTCTGGCCGGAAATTCGCCGCCTGGCCGACTTGGAAATGGAGGCGGAGCGGGCGCGGCGCCCGGATGGCGTCATCGTGCTGGAGGCCGCGGTCATGGTCGAGGCTGGGTGGCAGCGCAGTTTGGACGAGGTCTGGGTGGTGGCCGTCGAACCGGAAGTCGCCATTGAGCGGGCCGTGGCCCGCGACGGCCTCACCGCCGACGAGGTGCGGGCGCGGCTCGATGCCCAAACCAGCAACGCCGAACGCCGGCGCCATGCGGATGTGGTGATCGACAATTCGGCCGGGCTCGATGAGCTGCACAGCCAGCTCGACCGGCAGTGGCAACGCGTGGCTGGCGCACGCGGCGCCCGGCGGGCGGCAGCGCCATGATCCTCGACCTGCACACGCACTCCGTGGTCTCGGACGACGGACGGGCCAAAGTGCCCAACTACTGCCAGTGGATCCGCGCCCGGGACCTGCCCATCGAAGGCTTCGTGCTGACCGAGCACCGCCAGTTCGACTTCACATCCGACTACAGCGCTCTAGCCCGCCAGTTCGGCCTGACCATCCTGAAGGCCAGCGAGGTGGAAACCGAATACGGTCACGTGCTGGTCTTCGGCGTCACCGAGGCCTTGACTCAGGCGTTCGATTTCGCCGACATTCACCTGCCGCTCGCCCAGGTCATCGAAGCGGCCGAACGCCATGGCGCGGTTCCGGTGCCCTGCCACCCCGGGCGCAAGCGCGTGGGCATGGCGGCGCACATCGATGAATTGGGCGTGCCCCAAGGGGTGCGCATCGTGGAGATCTTCAACGGCGGCAGCCGTGGCGAGGAGGACCGCATCGCCGCGGCCATGGCCACCGAGCAGGACTATCAGGGCATCGGCGGCAGCGACGCCCACATCGTCAGCCACATCGGACGCTGCGCCACCCGCTTCGACGGCGCGGTGGGCAGCGAGGCCGAATTGGCCGAAGCGCTGCGTGGCGGCGGCTTTGAAGCCTTGAGTTTCCGGGAGCAGGCATGAGCAACGCGATTGACGTGGAGGCCCTGCGGGCGGCCTATCTGCACGAGGTGTTCGATGAGGTGGAAGTCACGCTGGACGCTGAGGAGACGGCCGCTTACGCCGCCAGCTGCGGCGAGGTTTCGCCATGCTTCACCGACCCGTCCGACCCGGACTTCCAAGCTCCGCCCACCCTGCCTGCCAGCCTCCATCCAAGCCGGCGGCGGCCCAAGGGCTTTCCCAAAGTGGTGGGGCTGGGCATGGATGCCGGCAAGGCCGTGCATTGCCATCACCCCATTCGTCCCGGCGTCAAGCTGACCGCCAAAACCCACATGCACGACATCTACACCAAGACCGGCCGTTCCGGGCGCATGGTGTTCTTCGTCAACCGCATGGAGATATTCGACCCCGAAGGCCAGCTGCTGGCCTCCGCGGACACCAGCAGCGTGGTTCGGGAGCGCCCGCAGGAGTGACCGTCAATCGCATCACGGACGTGGAGTTTGGCGACACCCTGCCGGTTTTCGACCCCGACACCCGCCTCGCCAACGTGACCCGCTTCGTCAAGGCCGCCCACTGGTTCGGGCCGCGCTTCACCGACCACGAAGCCGCCCGCGCCGAAGGACTGCCGGGCGCTCTGGTGCCGGGCATCATGAGCCAAGGTTTCCTGGCCGCGATGATCCACCGCTGGGCGCCCAAGGCGGAAATCCTGTACGTCGATACGGTCTTCCGGGCACCCGTGATCGTGGACGACCCCTGCCACATCAACGGTGTGGTCACCGACCTCGACGAAGCCACCGGCGAAGTGGAAATCGACTTGACGGTGACCAACGACGCGGGAGAGACCCGGGTGTTCGGCACGGCGCGGGCTAAGTTGCCGAGTTGAGGCGACGCCGGCGGACTACTCGGACCCTAGGCTGACGG
>JAQAJJ010000005.1:128975-136560 GCA_028278675.1 Candidatus Azophilus lithoversatilis | reverse complement strand
CTGACAGGTCGCGGGATCAACACGTTCGAACTGGACGGCCTGGAGGCGGATGAGCGCATGCTGTCGAGCTTCGACGTGGAGGAGATCGCCATTGAGGCGCTCCTGTTCCAGACCGGCTACCTCACCGTCGAGGAGTCGACGTACCGGGGAGGGCGTGTGCGCTACCGGCTCGGCTACCCGAATCGAGAAGTGCGCCAGAGCCTCAACGACGTGCTGCTGGAGCGCCTTGCCGGCGGCCGCGAGAACCGGGCGCTGGTGGCGGGACGGCTGTATGACCACTTTCTCGCCGACGATCTGGCCGCAGTGGAGGCTGAGTTGCGAGCGGTGTTTGCGGGCATCCCGTCGGATTGGCACCGGCGTAACGACATCGCCCGGTTCGAGGGCTACTACGCCAGCGTCTTCTACGCTGCCTTGGCGTCGCTGGGGATGGACCTGACCGTCGAGGACGCCTCGTCGGCGGGTCGGCTGGACTTGGCGATGCGCTTCAATGGACGGGTGTACCTGTTCGAGTTCAAGGTGGCCGAACGCGTCGAGGAGGGTGCCGCCCTGGGGCAGTTGGTGGAGCGCGGCTATGCCGACAAGTACCGCCACCTCGGCGAGCCGATCCACCTGATCGGCATCGAGTTCAGCGAGCGGGCGCGCAACATTGGCGCCTTTCACGTGGCCGAACCATGAAAACTTGGCGCCTATCGCCGAGATTTCATGGTTTTGAGGCGGTAGTCGCTTGAATCAGTGGAAGATTAGTTCGGGCACCACCACTTCCCATTCATCGCACCGCAGCCGTGCCTGAAAGTCCGGGGTGCTGTCCTCACGCCGCCGATGAACGACGGCATGCACCCGGGCGGAGTGGACTTTGCCTTCGGGCCGAAAGGCTTGGGCCAAGCGACCGACCAGCAGCCCTTCGGTGGTGGCGAGTTCCCAGCGGTCGTTCGCTTGGCGTACGCTGAGTTTGTCTCCGGCGTGGAGCCCGCGGACCGTACCGTGAATCCGGTTCCCTGGAGCTCTTTGGCCGGGGAAGTCCAGATTAATGTCCTTGAGGGTTAGAACCCGTCGGCGAAAAGCGAGCTCGGGCGGAATCGGTCCCAATGCTGTGGCCGGGCGGGTCAGCACGGAGCCGAGGCCGCGCAGTTCGGGAAGTGGGGGCGCATTGCGCCAAGCGGGCGGGCGCTCGTCGCGTACCTGCATAGCGTTTGTGGGCGCCGAACGTCCGAAGCGCGCCATCGCCAGCGTTTTTCTGGCGCGGGTCATGGCCACGTAGTAGAGGCGTCGCCAAGCGTCGGGATCCTCACTTCGTCCGGTTCGGCGCCAGTCGTCGTCGAGGATGATCACATGGTCAAACTGCAGGCCCTTGGCGCGATGGGCCGTGAGCAGCAGCAAGCCGTTCGGGCGGCGACGGAAGGCCCGGCCCCATTCGGCCAGCCACTCGGTGAAGCCCTCCACGGAGGTCTCCGTGGCGCCGGCTTCGATCCGGTAGTCCTCAATCGCCTCACGCAGGCAATCCATCCAGGTGCTTGTGGGCTGGTGTTCCGCCCATGCCTCCATGGACGCCACATTGGTCAGTCGGTTGGGCGAATCCCCAAGCCAGTCGCGCAGCCGCCGGGTTTCGCGCAGCCGCCAGAAATAGCTGGCTTCGTCGTTGGCGCGCTGCGCCGGTAGGCCGATTCGTTCGCACAGGCTCTGCACGGGATCCAGCGTTCGCCACTGTCGGGCGATGATGGCGCAGCGCCGCCAGTCCCAGTCACCGGCTTCGGCCGCCAGCGTTTCCAAGCGCTGCAACTCGGCAATCGCCGCCAGAGCTTGGGTTCGATCATCGCTGCCGGCGTCGAGCACTTGCACCCGGCCTCGTGCGACCGGATCCCGTGCCGCCCACTCACCACCGGGCTTCTGCCGTCGTCTGTCCCGGTTGATTTCGATGGGGTGCTCCGCCTTCATCCGGTGACCGGCGGTGGCGATGAGGTGGTTGGCGGCCTCGATGATGTGGGCGGTGGAGCGGTAGTTTTCAGTGAGCCAGGCCGGGCGGGCGGCAAAATCCTCTTCGAAGCGGCGGATGAAGGTCACGGAAGCGCCCATGAAGCTGTAGATGTTTTGGTCGTCG
The DNA here is from genome assembly GCA_028278675.1 of Candidatus Azophilus lithoversatilis. Lineage (GTDB taxonomy): Bacteria > Pseudomonadota > Gammaproteobacteria > Pseudomonadales > Azotimanducaceae > Azophilus > Azophilus lithoversatilis. Next base: position 134,465 of record JAQAJJ010000005.1, on the reverse strand, counting down.
TCGCCGACGGCGAACAGGGTGAGTCTGCTGTCCTCATCCGGTTGGGATCGGCCGGCGATGGCGGAGATCAGTTCGTATTGGTCTTGGTCGATGTCTTGGTATTCGTCAACCAGGATCCATCGGAACCCGTCCAGAATGCGTTCGCGTTGGGCGTCCGACTCCTCCGGGGGCAGGTTCCCGTCGTTCAGCAACGCCGTGGCCTCGCGGAGCACCGCTTTGAAGACATCGGTTTGGGCTTCGTTGTCCGAACGCTCCATGGCGACGAAGCTCGCGCCCACCAGTCGCATGGCGAGCGCGTGGCAGGTGAGCACGGTGATGGGCCGGGCGTCCTCCCCCACCAATTCGGCAAGGCGCTGGCGGATTTCGATGGCGGCGTGGCGGTTGTAGGCCAAGGCCAGAATGCCGCGGGGATTTTGGCGGCGAACCCGGATCAGGTAGGCGATGCGGTGCACCAGCACTTGGGTCTTGCCGGAACCAGGGCCGGCGAGCACCAGCACGTTGGTCCTTTCCCGGTCGTCGGCGACGATTCGCCGTTGGGCTGGGCTTAAGCGGTCTACGATCGCCTGCCAAGCCTGGGGCGTGGTCTCCCGAGCGATCTCCGCCTCGCGGTCAGGCAACCAACGATCGAGGAAAGCCTGCCGTTCCATGCTGAAGTAGTCCATTGCCAAGCGCACGGCGTCGGCCGTGGCCGCCAACCCGCGAGCGGCGAACTCCGCCATGACGTGGACTTGCAGCACCTGCTCCTGATAGTGGAGCTTCAAGGGTTCGAAGTCGGCATCCGTAAAGCCGCGGCGGCGTCTTTCGGATGTGGGGACTGTCGGCTCAGCGAGATGAATGCTCATGGCCGGACGGAACACAGCGAGACCGCGATTGAGCCGAATGACCTCCTGTTCGTGCAGCCAGAGCAGGGCGCGGTCGAGGAGCTTGCCCAGATCCCGGCCCTCGCTATTCAGCGTCAGATCCTCGGCCAAGGCTTGGCGCAGCTTGCCCAAGGTGGTTTCCACCAACAGATCGGTGCCCCGCTTGCCCGGCGGCAACCGCGCCAGCAAGTGGGTCAGCAGGAGGCTCGCGGCGTTGCGCCGCCGCCCGGCGGTTATCGCCAGTGCCCCCCAATCCCGCCGCAGCGTCACCCGGGCCCGTTCCCGATTGGGACGTTGCACGTCAATGCTCCCGCCGGAACCGCCCTCCGCCCGGTCCTCCCCTCGGCCGTCCTGCGCGATGCTGCGCAGAATGCGCATCAGGCGACTGGGCAAGGCGTCCTTCAGGCCGTCGTCCTTGAGGCGTTGGGAGGCGACGCGAAGATGGAGGTCCTGCCCTTCGCCCTTGACCAAGTCTGGCGCGGCTTCGCGCATGTGATCGATGAGCGCCATCTCCAGATCCTGGGCTGCCAGCAGACGCTTGGAGGAGGGTCTGGGAGCGCCGGCATGAACAAAGGCCGTCAACACCATGTCGTTGGTGACTAGGCCGAGTTGTTCCAGATCGTGCATGGCGGCGCGAATGCCAGACGAGTCCACACCGGCGACGCCCATAAGTTCATCGGTGGAGACGCCTTCGTCGGGGTCTGCGGCGATCAGTGTCTCCACCAGCCTCAGCAGCGACCGGCGGCGGCTTTCGGTGAGGGACTTGTTGGCTGCCAGCCGGGCGCGCGCCTCGTCTCGGGACCGCACTTGCAGCGACGAGGGGAATACGCGAACGCGATTCTCCTCGCGCTTGAGCAGGGTAGATTCCTCGAGCCAGGCGATGGCGGTCTTGACGCGGGTGTCGTCGGTGTGCCGGTCACGCTCGAAGGCGGCATCCTCGTCCTCGAGCAGGATCTCCCCGGGCGTCGCCTCCACCTTGCCGCTCAATTGACGCTTGCCGTCCAAATTGCGCAATGCCTTGAGGATGCCTTGAATTTCGCGCCAGTTGAGTCGGGAGCGTGCCGACAGGCCGAACTGCCGCTCCACGTCTTCGGGTGTGTAGAGCAGCACACAGCGGGCGCTTTGCCGGTCCCGGCCGGCGCGCCCCGCTTCCTGCAGGTAGTTCTCCAGCGAGCCGGGAATGTCGGCATGAACCACCAGACGGACGTCGGGCTTATCGATCCCCATGCCGAAGGCGTTGGTGGCCGCAATGACCCGCAGCCTGCCGTCAATGAAGCGTTGCTGGGCGTCCTTCTTGGCATCCGGCGTCAGTCCGGCGTGAAAGTGCGCCGCCGCCCAGTCCTTGCGCTGCAGGAACTCGGCCACCTCCTCGCAACGCCGCCGCGTGGCGCAATAGACGATGGCGCCACCCGACCGTGCGGTGGGCAGATGCGCTTCAAGCAGCTGGTGGATGTCGTCGAACTTTTGGGCGGAATCCGAGGGCAACACCTCAAACTCGAGGTTCTCGCGGCTTGAGCCGCCATTGAAGACCGCCAGTTCCATGCCGAGCTCATCCCGAAAATGGGCCTGAATGTCGGCGATCACGTCGGGCTTGGCAGTCGCCGTGAGGCAGATCGCCGGGGGTGGCGCGGGGCGTGAGTCGTCCAGGACGTCCGCCGGGCCGCCAGGCTTGGGCAGCCCCACCCGTTCCCGAATGAAGCGGCCGATGTAGCGATAGTCGGGTCGGAAGTCATGGCCCCAGCGGGACAGGCAGTGGGCTTCATCCAGAACCCAGGCGCCGATCTCGCGCTGGGCGAGTGCTGAGCGCACCGCTTGATTGCGCAGTTGCTCCGGCGAGAGCAGAACGATGGCCGCATCGCCCAAGCGCACCCGATCCAGGGCGGCGGCCCGCTCGGGCATCGACAGCATGCCGTTGACGGTGGTGCAGGAACTGATGCCGAGCCGTTCGAGGCCGGCGACCTGGTCGGCCATCAGCGCCACCAGTGGCGAAATGACCACGCTGAGGGCACCCGTCTTTTCATACCGGGACAGGGCTGGCACTTGGTAGCACAGGGACTTGCCCGCACCGGTTGGCAGCAGGCCAATGACCGGCTCACTGGCCATGGCCAGCTCAACGATCGCCTGCTGCATGGACCGGCCGTCTTCGGTGGCAGGCTCTGCGCGAAACTCATCGAAGCCGAACCAGCGTTTGAGTTCCTTGGCGGCGTCGTGCCGCTCCCGACACCAATCGCAAGTGGCGCTTCCGCAGGGCTGGTCGCGTAGGCGCCGAACCAATTCGCCAGCCTTGGGGAACTGATGTCGCACCCATGGCGGCATCACGGAGTTGCCGCCGGCGACGGTCAGCCAAGCCAGCGCATAGGCCAGCGGCCAACCGCTTTGGGCTTCGGTCATCGCTGCTCGGCTGTGGGTGGCACAGACCTTCTCCTGGACGCAGCGATCAAGGGCCGCTTGGGCGTGGGCATCGGTGGGACAGGGTGCGCCGCGCACCTCGGCGAATAGGCGGTTGAACGCTTCGCCATTGGTTGATTGGGCGGTTAGCCAGTGCCAAGCGCTGAGCAGGTCGGAATCCTTGCCGCCCAGTGCCGCTCGTTCGTCGCTGAGCAATTCCAGGGTGAGCCCGGCATCCAGAAGGGGATCGTTGATCTGTCCCCGAATCAGCCCCCCATCTTGATAGTGCTTCACTAGGTGGTGGTAGGGATTGGCGGGAAAGGCCAGCGGGCTGAGGCGCAGGGTGTCCAGTCGCGGCAGGCTGAGGAGGCGTAGCTCGGGTGCGGCCGCCTCCAGGTGGGGCGCATCGAATTCGATGAGATTGTGGCCCACCAGGCAGTCGCCGTCTTCGGCAAACTCGTCGAGTTGCCCTAGCGCCGCCTCCAAGTCCAGGGTGCGCAAGCGCTCCTTGGTGAAGCTGAGTTCAGCTCCAGTGGTTTCGTTTTTCGCAGCGAGCGCGAAGATGCGTTGGCTGCGCGGGTCGACTTCGAGATCAACTGAGATGCAGCGCATCGGCAGCTGGTCAATAGTGCTTGGCGGCAATCACGCGGAGCCTCGCCGGGACGCTGCTTAGGCCGAATGGAAGGTCGAAGCGCTCAAGGCGAGCTGAGCGCCACGCTGGCGGTGCCTTCGAGGGGCGGCTCGGTGCCTTCCCGTTCCAGCCAGACGCCGCAATCGGCGATCCATTCGCCGTCCGCTTGGCGGATGCCGGTGACTCGGCCGCGGGCTGTGATGTGGTCGCCGTCGAGCACTACCAACGGGAAACGCATGACCATTCGGCGAATGGCGCGCGGGCCGGTCCAGGCATGGAGCATGTTGATCATGTAGCTCAGGCCCAGGGGGCCTTGGTTGATGGTGTGGTGGCCGAAGCCGAGCTTCTCCACCACCGAGGGGTCCCAATGCACCGGGTTGGGGTCGCGCAGTATCGCGGCCATGGTGCGCATCCGCTCTGGCGCCACCCGGGCCATGACCCAAGGTGGAACCTCATCGCCCGCTCGCACGCCGTTAGGCGACACCAAGGGCTCGGCGGCGGTCGGCGGTGCCTCGACCGGCTCGACGTGCTTGTTCAGGTCCGCCTGTTCGGATGGGTTGCTTTCGAAGCCCTTAGCTTGCCCCAGAACGGCTTGCCGCCGACGCCGAAGGAACGACGGGCCAGCCGCTGGGCTGTCTCCATTTGTTCGATGGAAGCTGCGCCGGTAGTGCCAGGTGATGGTCGCCCGGGCGCTCAGGACCTCGTCTGGCGCGAACATTTCGAAACGGAAGGCGATGCGGTCGAAGATGCGCCCATCGCCGCTGCGGCGATCGGCCTCGACCACCTCGCCGGTGATGCGGTACCGCCTTTCCTCGAGCAGCGGCTGGAAAATCTCCCAGACATAGCTCTCGATGCCGATGGAGAAGTCCGACTCCGCTTGGCCGAGGGTGAACATCTCCTTGATGGAGGTGTTGGCCCCGAGGATCGGCACGTGGAAGAGGGCGACTGGGTGTGCCAAGCCGTCCGGCAGGGGCTCGGCGCCGGTGCATTCAGTGAGCAGGAAGTTCTCCCAATGGGCGATGGTGTAGGAGCCGCCGGGGAACCGGTGGCCGACCAGGGCGCGGATCTCTTCGGGACTGGGCGAATTGGGCATGGCGACGCTGCTTCTTGGCGGTTGGGTTGGCACCGATTCTACATCGTTGTTCCGTTTTGGAATTCATGCCAGGCAAATCGCGGCCACTGTCTCGGCAGCACCCTGAATCAACCAAAAACGCCCCCCTCCCACATCCGCTTCAGAAAGTCCCTGGCGGGAAGAACCCGCACATCGTCAATCAATGCCTCTCCACCAACAGGTCGAAATGGCTTTGCACGGTGGCTCGCGCCACGCCCGCGTCTCTTGCGATGGCGCTGACATTGGTCGTCTGGCTATTCTGTCGTGCCGCCACCTCGAGGAAACGTGCGAATTTACCGGAAATTTGCCTACTTTATTTGATTTGCATAGTTTGATTTGCATAGTTTGATTTGCATAGTTTGATTTGCATAATTTGATTTGCATAGTTTGATTTGCATAATTTGATTTGCATAATTTTCCTAAGAATGCGATTGAGTTTAGGGCAGTGTAGTCCTTGGAAGCCCTTAGCTTGCCCCAGAACGGCACGCCGCCGACGCCGA